>NZ_JBSYVH010000003.1:0-817417 GCF_054114205.1 Rhizobium sp. LEGMi-198b
CCGGACAGTAGCGCGTCGACGGGCCGGCATAGATGTCGTGCTCGGAACGCTTCTGCAGGTCCATGTCCTTGACCTTGAGATGCACCGGCTGGTCTTCCTCATGATTGGTGTTCGACAGGAACACCGACGAGAGACGATCGAAGGTCAGAACGCCGTCCGGCTTCGGATAGGAAATCGGCTTGTGCTGCGAGGCCGGCTCCAGTGACTGCGCATCGGTCTTGCCGTGTTTCAGCGTGCCGAAGAAGGAAAAGCCGAACAGCGTGTTCGTCCACATGTCGAGACCGCCAAGCGCCACGCCTATCGCCGTGCCGAACTTCGACCACAGCGGCTTGACGTTGCGGACCTTCTTCAAGTCGCGGCCGATGTCGGTGCTGCGCCATTCGTTCTCGATCTCGATCACTTCGTCATTGGCGCGGCCGGCGGCGATCGCCGCGGCGATCTTGTCGGCCGCCAGCATGCCCGACAGCACCGCATTGTGGCTGCCCTTGATGCGCGGCACGTTGACGAAGCCGGCCGAACAGCCGATCAGCGCGCCCCCGGGGAAGGAAAGCTTCGGCACCGATTGCCAGCCGCCTTCGGTGATGGCGCGTGCCCCATAGGAGAGACGCTTGCCGCCCTCGAAGGTGGAGCGGATCGCCGGGTGCGTCTTGAAACGCTGGAATTCCTCGAAGGGATAGAGATAGGGGTTCTTGTAATTGAGGTGCACGACGAAGCCGACGGCGACGAGATTGTCTTCGAGGTGATAGAGGAACGAGCCGCCGCCGGTCTTCATGTCCAAAGGCCAGCCGAAGGAATGCTGCACCAGGCCCTGTTTGTGGTACTCGGGCTTCACCTGCCAGAGTTCCTTGAGGCCGATGCCGAACTTCGGCACGTCACGTCCCTCATCGAGCTTGAACCTGGCAATCAGCTGCTTAGCGAGCGAACCGCGCACGCCTTCGCCGATCAGCACGTATTTGCCGAGCAGCGCCATGCCACGGGTATAGTTCGGGCCGGGCTCGCCGTTCTTGTCGATACCCATGTCGCCGGTGGCAACACCGATGACGGCACCTTCGTCATTGTAAAGCACTTCGGTGGCGGCAAAGCCGGGATAGATCTCGACGCCGAGCGCTTCCGCCTTTTCGGCGAGCCAGCGACAGACGTTGCCGAGCGAGACGATATAATTGCCGTGGTTGTTCATCAGCGGCGGCATCAGCGCGTTCGGCAGGCGGACGGAGCCGGCCGGTCCGAGCACCAGGAAGTGATCGTCCGTCACCTTGGTCTTGAAGGGATGGCCGTCCTCCTCCCGCCAGCCGGGCAGCAGCCGGTCGATGCCGATGGGATCGACGACGGCGCCCGACAGGATATGGGCGCCGACTTCCGCGCCCTTCTCGAGCACGACGACGGTCAGATCCGGATTGACCTGCTTCAGATGGATCGCCGCCGCAAGACCAGCCGGCCCCGCTCCGACGATCACAACGTCGAATTCCATGCTCTCGCGTTCTGGCAGCTCGCTTGCGTCGGTCATTGCGATATCACAGCGCCTTTTCGAGTTCCGGCAGGGCCTCGAAGAGATCGGCGACGAGGCCGTAGTCGGCGATCTGGAAGATCGGTGCCTCCTCGTCCTTGTTGATGGCGACGATGACCTTACTATCCTTCATGCCGGCGAGATGCTGGATGGCACCGGATATGCCGCAGGCGATATAGAGCTGTGGTGCCACCACCTTGCCGGTCTGGCCGACCTGCCAGTCGTTCGGGGCATAGCCGGCATCGACGGCCGCGCGGCTTGCGCCGACGGCCGCCCCGAGCTTGTCGGCGACGGGAAGGATGACTTCCTTGAACTTTTCCGCCGACCCCAACGCGCGGCCACCGGAGATGATGATCTTCGCCGAGGTGAGTTCCGGACGGTCGGACGCCGACAGCGCATCGGCGACGAAGCTGGACAGGCCGGGATTGGCGACCGCCGGGATTGCTTCGATCGTGGCCGAACCACCGTCTGCGGCAGAGGCGAAGGAAGCGGTGCGCACGGTGATCACGCGTCTGGCATCGGTCGACTGCACCGTCTGGATGGCATTGCCGGCATAGATCGGCCGCTTGAAGGTATCGGCGGAGACGACTTCGATGATTTCCGAGACCTGGGCGACATCGAGCAAAGCGGCAACCCGCGGCATGACGTTTTTGCCGACCGAAGTGGCCGCCGTCAGGATGGTGTCATAGGAGCCGGCCAGCGCCACGATGAGGGCTGCGAGCGGCTCGGCCAGATTGTTGGCGAGGCTGGCATCGTCGGCTAGCAGCACCTTGGAGACGCCGGCAAGCTTGGCTGCCTGCTCGGCCGCAGTGTTGGCGCCAGCGCCGGCGACAAGCACATGGACTTCGCCACCGATCTGCCTTGCCGCCGTCAGCGCCTTGGCGGTCTGGTCGGAAAGATGGTTGCTGTCATGATCAGCCAGAAGAAGAATGGCCATGGTGTCTAACTCCTCGTTCGGACTGGATTAAAGCACGCCGGCTTCGGTCTTGAGTTTTTCGACCAGCTCGGCCACCGACTTGACCTTGACGCCCGCCTTGCGGCCCGACGGCTCCTCGGTCTTCAGCACCTTCAGGCGCGGCTCGGTGGAGACGCCGAAATCGGCCGGGCTCTTCTTGTCGAGCGGCTTCTTCTTCGCCTTCATGATGTTCGGCAGCGAGGCATAACGCGGCTCGTTGAGGCGCAGGTCCGTCGTGACCACCGCCGGCAGCTTGACCTCGATCGTCTGCAGGCCACCATCGACCTCGCGGGTGACAGTCGCCTTGCCATCGCCGATCTCGATCTTCGAGGCAAAGGTTGCCTGCGCCGATCCCAGCAAGGCCGCCAGCATCTGGCCGGTCTGGTTCGAGTCATCATCGATCGCCTGCTTGCCGACGATGATCAGCCCCGGCTGTTCGGCATCGGCCACGCCTTTCAGGATCTTCGCCACTGCCAGCGGCTCGACTTGATCGTCGGTCTCGACCAGGATGGCACGATCCGCCCCCATGGCGAGCGCCGTCCTCAGCGTCTCCTCGGCCTTGGCCGGGCCGATCGACACCACCACCACTTCTTCGGCCTTGCCGGCTTCCTTCAGCCGCAGCGCTTCCTCGACCGAGATCTCGTCGAACGGGTTCATCGACATCTTCACATTCGCAAGCTCGACACCCGTGCCATCCGCCTTCACACGGATCTTCACGTTGTAATCAACCACCCGCTTCACCGGGACGAGAATCTTCATGGCGAACCCCTTTCATTGTTCCGAAGATTGGTGCCGTTCAGTGCGGTCGTTCGGCAAGCAACACCCAGAAGGCGAAGAGAGGCGTGTCGACCGATCTCATGGCATGTTTGATACCGGGGATATTATAGAACGACCCGCCGATACCGGGCGAAAACCAATCCCCGTCCTCTTGCCGGAACTCGCCATCAGACAGCACGAGATAGGTTTCTTCAGGAGGGTGATTGTGATCCGGATAGCGAACTCTGGGCGCCAAGAGGGTTACTCCGAACCAGAGGTCGTTGCGAATTTCCAAACCGCCCGGGCCAATGATCATCGCATTGGCGTGGCCATCAAGGAAATTCTCGCTGGCCGTGGCGGCATCATACTTGGTTCGCTGTCTCCACTCGAGCAGAGGTTCAACTCGCCGAAAAAGCTCCATTATGCGCCGAAGAGCAGGATCGGACGTGTGGACGGACAAGGCGTCGGCAAGGAACGCGCAGATCGGAAGACGGCTGCCATTCCCTTCCCTTTGCATGCCTGGACGTTCCAGCGCCGAAAAGATTTCCGCGATCGAGCGGCGACCCTGCGGATCCTTCACACATTTGTCGAAGGCTACGAAAGCAGCGTCGATGAAGTGCTGCAGGTCCTCATTTCTTTGGCTCATTCCATCCCCTCCCGCCGGATCGACCAACCGTCCTCCCGCGCTAGATGTCCTTCGCGATCCGAAGGCCATCGTAGATCGCTGCATGCGTGTTGCGAGCCGCGACGGCGTCACCGATCCGGAACAACTGGAACTTTCCTTCCGGATTGCGAACGACGGACTGGGGTTTTCCTGCGAGAAGCTCATCGTGCGATATTTCGCCGAAGTTACTGGAGAGCGGCTTCAGCTCGAAATACAGTTCGTCCAGTGGAATGGTGCCATGATTGACGACGATCTGGTCGACGACACGCTGCTTGGAGACACCACCATAGTCGCTTCCGACATGGGCGACGATCTGGTTGCCATTCTTCTCAGCCGACTCCAATCGGAACGTCACGGTAAAGGTGACATCGAGCTTCTGCAGCGAGCGCATGTAAGGAACGAGGTTCATCGCCATGACTTCCGGCGCGAAGGAGCGGTCGGGCGTCATGATCTCGACCTTCGCGCCAGCCTTTGCCAGGAATTCGGCAGCCTGCAATCCCGCATGATCGCCGGCGTCATCGAAGATCAAAACGTTCGTGCCGGGTTTCACGTCGCCGGAGATGATGTCCCACGAGGACACGACGAGTTCGTTGCCCTTTGACAATACCTCCGTATGCGGCAGGCCGCCCGTCGCGATGATGACGACGTCCGGATTCTCCGCAGCAACCGTTTCCGCTTCCGCCCAGGTATTGAAGTGGAACTTGACGTCATACTTCTCGCACTGGCTCATGCGCCAGTCGATAATGCTGATCATCTCTCGTCGGCGTTCGCTCTGCGCGGTAAGCCGGATCTGGCCGCCCGGATTGTTCGCCGCCTCGAAAACGACGACGTCATGGCCGCGTTCCCCGGCGACGCGGGCGGCCTCGAGACCGGCAGGACCGGCGCCGACGATGACGACCTTCTTCCGGGTGTCAGCCTTCGACACGATATGAGGCATGGTCTGCTCGCGGCCGGTCGCGGCGTTGTGGATACAAAATGCCATGCCGCCCTGGTAGATGCGGTCGAGACAGTAGTTTGCGCCGACGCACGGCCGAATGTCTTCCTCGCGCTTTTCGATGATCTTCCGCACGATATGCGGATCGGTCATATGAGCGCGGGTCATTCCGACCATGTCCACTTTTCCGGCCGCGATGGCATGGCGGGCGGTGGCAACGTCCGGAATTTTTGCGGCGTGGAATGTCGGGAAGTTCGTCGCGGCGCGTATCTCACCGGCAAAATCGAGATGCGGCGAATTGGCCATGCCCTGAATTGGAATGACATCGGTCAGGCCCGGATCGGTGTCGATGTGGCCACGGATGACGTTCAGGTAGTCGACCAGACCGCTATCGCGCAGCCGCTTGGAAATCTCGATACCCTCTGCCTTGCCGGTCCCGCCGGGAAGACATTCGTCGGCGGTGTAGCGAATGCCGAGAATGAAGTCGTCGCCAACGCGTTCACGCATCGCCTTGAAGACATCGAAACAGAAGCGCATCCGATTTTCCAGCGGGCCGCCATAGGGAGCGTCGAGTTCGTTGGTGAGCGGAGACGCGAACTGATCGATCAGATGGCCATAGGCCTCCAGCTCCACCCCGTCCATACCGCCCGCTTTCATGCGTTCGGCGGCATCCGCAAAGTCCTTGATGATGCGCTCGATATCCCAGTCTTCAATCTTTTTGGGAAAGGCACGGTGGGACGCCTCGCGGTGATGCGATGGAGCCACGACCGGCAGCCAATCGCCCTTGTCCCAACGCGTGCGGCGCCCGAGATGGGTGAGCTGAATCATGATCGCCGCGCCCTCTTCGTGAACGGCATCGGTCATTTCGCGGATCCAGGGAACAATCTCGTCCTTATAAGCGAGCAGGTTGTTGAAGACCGGCGGACTGTCGCGCGAAACGGCCGCGGATCCTGCCGTCATCGTCAAGGCCACTCCGCCCTTCGCCCGCTCCACCGTGTAAGCCCGATACCGTTCCTTCGGCATTCCGTCTTCGGGATAAGCCGGCTCGTGGGACGTCACGATGATGCGGTTTCGCAGCGTCAGATGCTTTAATTTATAGGGCTGAAGAAGAGGATCGTTCGACATATGTCGGGCTCCGGATTAGAAACATCACAATGACGCTATGCGCAAATGTACATACGTGTCAATGCGGAAAACATTTTAGTCTCTAATTTCGACACTGATGTACATTTTCCTTGTGTCGGCCTTCGCAATTTGATAGGAGATAGGTCATGGACCAGAGTTTGAACGACAGTGGTTGGCGCGGATCGCAGGAAGGCTGGCTGGAGGCGGCATACAGCTCGCTGATCGACGCCGGAGTTGATGCGGTCAAAATCCTGCCGCTGGCAAAGAAGCTCAAGCTTTCCCGCACCAGCTTCTACTGGTTCTTCAAGGATCGGGAGGAGCTGCTGGGCGCTTTGCTTGCAAGATGGAGAGACAAGAACACCGGCAACATTATCAAGCAGTCGGAGGCATATGCAGAATCCTTGGCGGAAGCCATGCTCAATGTTTTCGATTGCTGGCTGAATAAGGACCTTTTCGACTCGCAGTTCGAGTTCGCAGTGCGCAGTTGGGCACTGCAATCGTCGGAAATTCTCGAAGAGGTTCAGCGCGCGGACCAGGCAAGAGTAGAGGCGCTTACGCGGATGTTCATGCGGTTCGGCTATGAAGCCGCCGCCGCAGACGTGCGCGCGAGAACAACCTATCTGGTGCAGATCGGCTACATCTCGATGCAGTCCAACGAGGAAATCGGTCTGCGTATGAAGCGCATACCTGAATATATCGCAATCTATACTGGCCAGGTGCCGCAGCAGAGAGAGCTGGACCGCTTCTTTGCGCGGCACGGTTACAAGCCAGACTAACGGCGGGCAAGAATGAGCGGTTTAGGAAAGATCGGTATCGTTGGAGGTGCAGGCTGGCTTGGCGGGGCGATTGCAGAGTCTTTGGTAAGCGCTGGCGTCGTCGGCGACGAAGATCTTGCCCTCTCCTATCGAAGCACGCGGCCGGACAGGTTTTCGCAAGCTTTCTGGACCGTCGACAATCAAGAGTTGGCAGACCGTTCCGATATCATTTTTCTTTCCGTGCGACCTGCCGACTGGAGGCAATTGCGTATCGATGCCAAAGGCAAGTTGGTGATCTCTGTTATGGCCGGTGTCTCCCTCGCCGCGCTTTGCCATCACCACAATACTCCGCGCGTTGTCCGTGCACTTCCCAACGCAGCCGCGGAAGTGGCGCTTTCCTATACACCATGGATCGCCACGCAGCATGCGACAGGTGAAGACAAGGCCGCTGTTCGAGCCATATTCGACGCCTGCGGAATGCAGGACGAGGTCGCAAGCGAAGGCGACATCGACTATCTGACCGGTCTTTCGGGCGCGGGGCCGGCATTCCCCGCCCTGCTCGCCGCTGCCATGCTGAAGGATGCGATCGCGCGCGGGCTGGAACCAAAAGTCGCGCACCGCGCCGTTAACGCTGTTCTGGTCGGCACGGGTGGCTTGCTGCAAAAGCGGGATGAAAATCCCGACGACATCGTTCGCACCTTTCTCGATTATCGCGGCACAACTGCAGCAGCGATCGAGGAAATGCGCGCTTCCGGCTTCGATACCGCGGTACAAAATGGTTTGTCCGCAGCATTCGCAAAATCAATAAAAATGGGACAGATTTCCTGATAGCCTGAATGCGGGTTTGCGGCGCCCCGCCCCTAAGACAAGCCGCTAAACTGAGGGAACGATAATGAAAAAGCTATTGGCATCGACCTGCATGTTGTTTGGACTGGTAGGCGGAGCTTCCATTGCGAGTGCCGCCGAATGTGGCAACATCACGATCGCCAGCATGAACTGGCAAAGCGCGGAAGTCCTCTCCAATCTCGATAAGATCATCCTGAATGAAGGCTATGGATGCGAAGCGGATATCACCGTTGGTGACACCGTTCCGACGATCACCTCCATGGCGGAGAAGGGTGAACCCGATATTGCGCCGGAAGCCTGGATCGACCTGCTGCCAGACGTCGTCAAGAAGGGTACCGACGAAGGGAGGATCGTTCAGGTCGGATCCCCGCTTCCCGATGGCGGCGTGCAGGGATGGTGGATCCCGAAGTATGTTGCCGACGCACATCCGGACATCAAGACCATTCCTGATATGCTGAAGCACCCCGAATTGTTCCCAGATCCTGAAGACGCCAAGAAGGGCGCTATCTTCAATGGCCCCCAGGGTTGGGGCGGCACGATCGTCACATCGCAATATTACAAGGCCTTCAATGCGGACAAGGCAGGCTTCACTCTGGTCGATACCGGCTCTGCGGCAGGCCTCGATGGTTCGATTGCAAAAGCCTATGAGCGCAAAGAAGGCTGGGTAGGTTATTACTGGGCGCCAACGGCATTGCTCGGCAAATACGCGATGGTGAAGCTCGATGCAGGCGTGCCGAACGATCCTGCGGAGTGGAAGCGCTGCAATACAGTGGCTGACTGCGCCGATCCCAAGCCGAATGCCTGGCCGACCGACCATGTCGTCACGCTGGTTGCCAAGACCTTTTCCGAGAAGGTCAGCCCCGAAGTCATGGACTATCTCAAGAAGCGCTCTTGGAGCAACCAGACCGTCAACGGTCTGATGGCCTGGATGACGGACAATCAGGCAAGCGGCGAAGATGGCGCCAAGCACTTCCTGAAGGAAAACAAAGACGTCTGGACGAAGTGGGTCACTCCGGACGCCGCCAAGAAGATCGAGGCCGCTCTCTAGCCGCCCGTAAACAAGCGGCGCGCACGGCGCGCCGCTCCTCACCGCCGTACAACATAAAAAGACTGGCACGGCTTCTTTAAGAAAAGGGGAACCGCATGGACTGGTTTTACACCTTCCCTCACATGAACGACGATGCGCTTCGTGATCTCAAGAAGCTCATCGACGACAATTTTCGCGCATTCACGAGAGCCTACGGAGACACGATCGAGGGCTTTTTCACGCCGCTGCAGCATTTCTTGATGGCGGCCGAGAAATTCATGACCCAAACCCCGTGGCCGATCATCACGCTCTTGATCCTGGCGGTCGCGTGGCTTGCGAGCCGCAATTTCAAGATCGTCCTGGGCTGTCTCGTGACGCTGTTGCTGATCGGTTATTTCGACATGTGGCAGGACACGATGCGCACGATCTCGATGATTTTCGTCTGCACCGTACTCTCGATCGCCATAGGTCTGCCTATCGGCATTCTGATGTCGCGCTCCGACCGCATTCAGAAGCTGGTCAGCCCGATCCTCGATATCATGCAGACCATGCCGAGTTTCGTGTATCTCATCCCCGTGGTGATGCTTCTTGGCATCGGACGCGTACCCGGCCTCATCGCAGTCGTCATCTACGCTATTCCGCCGATGATCAGGCTCACCGACCTTGGTATCCGGCTTGTCGATAAGGATGTCCTGGAAGCTGCCGACGCATTCGGAACCAACCGATCACAGAAGCTCTTCAAGGTGCAGTTGCCGCTTGCCTTGCCGACAATCATGGCCGGGATCAATCAGACCATCATGATGGCGCTGGCAATGGTCGTCATCGCCTCGATGATCGGCGTGCAAGGCCTCGGCCAACCCGTGCTCAAGGCAATCGCAAATCAATACTTCACCTTGGGTATCTTCAATGGACTTGCCATCGTTGGCATCGCCATCATCTTTGACCGGGTCAGCCAGGCATACGGCAAAAGACTCCAGAAGCACCGGGAGACCGTTCATGGCTGATCATCATTTCGGCGGTATCAGGATCCGACACCTTTACAAGATCTTCGGTCCCAATGCGGCAGCCCATATCGAGGCTGCTCAGAAGGGCATGACCAAGGCCGAGCTCAACCGGGCGCACGGGCATATATTGGGTCTGAAAGACATCAATATCGAGATCCCATCGGGCTGTATCCAGGTCATCATGGGCCTCTCCGGCTCAGGCAAGTCAACGCTCATTCGCCACATAAACCGTCTGATCGATCCGACAGCGGGCGAAGTGCTGGTCGATGGTGTCGACGTTGTCAAAATGGACGAAACCCAGCTTCGCGAGTTCCGCCGGCACCAGACGGCGATGGTGTTTCAGAAGTTCGCACTTCTGCCGCATCGTAGCGTCCTCGACAACACCGTCTTCGGGTTGGAGGTCCAAGGGATCGCCCGTTCGAAAGCCGTCGACGTCGCCATGCGATGGCTGGAGCGAGTGGGCCTGAAGGGATTTGAAGACAAGTATCCCAATCAGCTCTCGGGCGGGATGCAGCAACGCGTCGGGCTCGCACGCGCTCTTTCGAACGATGCACCGGTGCTGCTCATGGACGAGGCTTATTCGGCTCTTGATCCATTGATCCGAACGGACATGCAGACTGTCCTTCTCGACATCCAGAAGGAGATCAAAAAAACGATCGTCTTCATCACCCACGATCTCGACGAGGCTCTGCGTCTCGGTGATCAAATCGCAATTCTGCGCGACGGCGAGATCATTCAGCAAGGAACCAGCCAGGATATCGTCCTGCGTCCGGCCGACGACTATGTCGCCAACTTCGTCAAGGAAGTAAACCGCGGGCGCGTCGTCCAGGTGGAGGCGATCATGTCACCTCTTCGTGGCGCGACAGCATCCAGCGGCCTTACCGTGCACGCGGGGACGACGGTGGAAGAAGCCGTGCGCTTGCTCGCATCCGTTCCGGATGGTGATGTGACGGTGCTAGGCGCCTCTTCCGAGCCTGTCGGCGTGGTGACGCTGCGCCAGCTCGCTTGTGCGATGGTCAGTTCACAAGGTCAAGAACGACAAAGGGACGTGGTCGCCATGGCGCGCTGATCCATTGTTTGAAAAGGGTCAACCAGATGCTTGTCGGCGCCGAACATCCATTGCGCAGGGAACTCCATCAGGAACTCCACGCAAGACCTTCACTTTATTTCGATGGCGACACCGATGTCTGGCACGTCGCCATCGTTTCGGAGAACGCAGCTCCTCCCATCCCATCAGAACTGCTGGAACTCGATGATGTTGCAATCACGGGCCAGGGAAGCCACGGCATAGGAAAATGTGGCGACGGACGACTGAAATGGGAGGCGCATACCGAGTTTGTGACGTTGACCTACGTCTCACCGGCATCGATCGACCAGCCGACTGCATTGCCGAAGCCGTTTTACGACTGCATTCGCTTCGTAGAAGGCAAGGTGATCGCTGCCGTGCGTGTCCCGGTGCGAGACGAAAAGGAGGCGCCGCGTCCAAAACCCGGGGTCGACTACGTCGCATCGAAAGTGGGCGGCGGCGACGCGGAGGTCTATTCGAGCTTCCGTCTCGATGATGACGGATTCGTGGAATTTCGCGTCTATAACCGCAACCTCAATGCCTACCGTACGGGTCGCATGGTGAGGCGGCTGCTGGAAATTGAAACCTACCGGATGATGGCGCTGCTCGGCATGCCGGTGGCGCGTGAGACGGTCAAACAACTTTCGGATTTTGACAGGCGCCTCACCGTTCTGATTGAGCACATGCAGAGCGAAATAAAGGTGGACAAGGCGCTTCTGTCGGAAGTGACGAAGCTATCTTCCGATGTCTTGAAGCTGACGGCAAAGGCAAAACAACGATTTGGAGCCACAAAGGCCTACGCCGAAATTGTCGCAAGCAGGATGATTGAGCTGCGCGAAGAACGAGTGGAGGACAGACAGCGTATCTGCACTTTCATCGACCGCCGCTTTCAGCCCGCCGTTCGCTTCGTCCATGCAACGGAGCGGCGTCTTTCCGAAGTGGGTGAGCGGGTTAGCCTTGCAGGCGACCTCCTGCGGACGACCGTCCAAGTGCAGCTTGAGGACCAGAACGCATCGCTCCTAAGCTCGATGGAAGAGCGTGCACGCGTGCAGGTTCACATTCAGCAGGCGGTCGAGGGCTTTTCGGTCATCGCAATCACCTACTACGCCATCAGCCTGACAAAGGTGTGCCTGGAGGCGGCCGGCGAACTTGGCTTCGACGTCCATCTGGCAAAGGCCGGCCTGCTGTTTACCGTTCCCGTGGCAGTCTTCGCGATCTGGGCGGGCATTCGGCATGTCCGAAAGGGCATCGCAGCGCATAGCGCATCGTAACCAACGATACTCATCTTGGCAGCCAACACCATGTCCCAGACGTTTCCTCGCCTGTTCGCGCCTCTAAAGATTGGTTCCCGTACCCTTCGAAACCGAATTGTCTTCGGCGCGCACACCTCAAACCTCGCCTTGGAGGGTCTGCCGACCGAACGCCATGCGGCATATTATGCCGAGCGGGCGATCGGCGGCGCTGCGATGATTGTCGTCGAGCCGATGCCGGTGCATGCGTCCGCGGTCCTGACGCATCACAACTTCCGGCATTCGGACGACGCCGTTATTCCGCATTTCGCCAAGGTCGTCCGGGCGATCAAAGACAACGGCGCCGTTGCCATTCAGCAGCTCTACCATGTCGGCGCGCACGGCGACTCCGATAATTCCTTCCATCCTCATTGGTCGCCTTCCGGCTTGCCGAGCTATCACGATAGCGACGGATCGCACCCGATGACCGAAAACGAGATATGGGAAACCATCGATGGCTTCGTGCAGGCTGCACGGCGATGTCGCGAGGCGGGCTTCGATGGAGTGGAGGTCTGGGCGGCCTATCTCGGGATGGTCGATCAATTCTGGACGCCCTGGAGCAACCGCCGAGGCGACCAATGGGGAGGGTCGCTGGAAAATCGCACACGGATGTCTCGGGAAATACTCTCCAGGATTCGTGAGACCTGCGGGCCTGACTTCATCGTCGGCATCGCCGTCAGCGACGAGCCTGACGTAAAGGCAGCTCTTTCACGCGAGGAGCTCGCCGAGATCGTCAAACTCCATGACGAGCTCGGCCTGATAGACTACGTCACCTGCGGATCGGGCGGCTATCTCGACTTCTACAAGCTGATGCCGACTTTCATCTATCCTGAAAAGCTCGGGGCCGATCTGGCATCGACTTTGAAAAAGGTCGTGAAGAAAGCGGTCGTCACGGCAGAAAGCCACATCCGGACACCTGAAAATGCAGAGACGGTGCTGGGAGAGGGCGCCTGCGACCTGGTCTCGATCGTGCGAGGCCAGATCGCCGATCCTCATCTGGCCAGGAAAGCCGGCGAAGGTCGCCCTGAGGACATTCGTGGCTGCATTTCGTGCAATCAGATGTGTTGGGGCCGCCGCTCACGTGACTACTGGATAAGCTGTCTGATCAATCCCTCTGCCGGCCGCGAGTCCGAGTGGAACGGCGATCGCTTCACAAAAACAGACGCCCCCAAACGGGTTCTTGTCATCGGCGGAGGCCCGGCTGGGCTGGAGGCGGCGAGAGTGGCCGCAGAGCGAGGCCATAAAGTCATACTCGCCGAGGCGTCCAATCACCTGGGCGGCAACTTCCTGCTGGCGGGACTTCAGCCACGCCGGGCACAGATACTAGATCTCCTGGCATGGTACGAGCGCCAGCTCAAAAGCCTCGGCGTCGAAGTCCGGCTTAATACCTACGTGGAAGCTGAGGAAATCAATGCGGCCGAGTTGGATGTGGTCGTTGTGGCCACGGGATCCTATTCGCCGGAAACTGGCTTCCAGAAGGCGCTGCCGACTGTTGAGACCTTGCCCGGTATCGAGAAGGGCGGCGTTTTTACCATCGAAGGCGTGATGGCAAAGCAGGTCAGACCCGGAAAACACGTTCTTCTTCTGGACGAGGGCGGCGGCTGGAGGGCATGCGGCACGGCCTGGAAGCTGGCCGAAGACGGTCATTTGGTCACCATCGTCACCCCGGATCCTTTCGTCGGCAAAGAGCTTCAGCGAACGGCAGCCGACGTCCCCATGCGGCAGGCGCTGCGCAAACTCGGCGTCCAGTGGATTGTCGAATCCAGCGTGGTCGAGTGGAAGGGGGACGGCGCAACGCTCGTGGATCACAATACCGGCGAACATCGCTTTCTCGAGGCGGATACGCTGGTCATGGCGACGACAAATCTTCCCGCGGATTGGCTGATGCCAGGTCTGTCGGCTTTGGGCGTCACCATTCGTCAGATCGGCGATTGCGCGGCCCCGCGACAAGCTCCCTACGCATTTTACGAAGGTCGAAAGATAGGATTGGAGATTTGATATGGCAGAAGAGGTCTCGCTCCGTAGGCCGGAAGCAGAAGAACTCGCAATGCGCGCCTGCGTAGCGGCCGGTGCGTCGCAGGCGAGCGCCCGTTCCCTCGTCGACGCAACATTGTCGGCTGCGCTTTTTGGTCCCGCAACGCTGGGCTTCCCGCATTTCGTGGATTACCTCAATGCCTTCGCCGAAGGCCGGATCAAGGGCGACTCGCAACCTAGTCTGCAACGGAGTTTCCCTGCATTCATGGTTTCGGATGCCGACGGCGGAATTGCCCAGCTCGGCTTTGACCTTGCCTTTGCGGATCTGGTTGAAACCGCCCGCACATTAGGCATCGCGGTGTTTACGCAGACCAACAGCTACACCGCGGGAGAGCTCGGATACTACGTTCGAAGGCTGGCCGGGGAAGGTCTTATCGGGCTAGCTGCAACAAACGCGAACGCAATGGTGGTACCCAAGCCAGGCGGAGCGGCCGTCTACAGCACGAACCCCATGGCATTCGGTTTTCCACTTGGCGACCAGACCCTTCCCTTGGTCATCGACCAGGCTTCCAGCGCAACCGCCTTCGTCAACATTGTTCAAGCGGCCGAACAGGGTCAGCCGATCCCCGACGGTTGGGCTGTCGACGAAAACGGCGAGCCGACACAAGACGCCACCAAGGCACTGACCGGAGCATTGCTGCCGTTCGGCGGCCGCAAGGGAGGGAACGTGGCATTGTTCGTCGAGATGCTTTCCGCGGGCCTCTCCGGAGGGCCATGGTCGCTGGACACTCCCGATTTCAGATCAGGGAATGCGTCTCCCGCTGTCGGCCTTAGCATTATTGCGATCATGCCAGGTCTCGGAGACGAGCGCATTCGTCGTGCTCACGCGCAGACCATTCGTCTTCACGATCACGGTGTCTTCATTCCCGGTGTCACTGGAATTCCTTTCCCGCCCTCCCCGACGGCGGAGCTTAAGATTCCGCGCACCGTCTTTGAGTCCATCAGTCGATTTGCGTCGCTGCAGGCAGAGCGCAACTAGCAAAAAAGAGATCGGAGCTCCCTGGCTGAGACTTCCGTCCAATCGTCGCGAACCATCGAACCCCGAGAGTACAGGAACAAGAAAATGGCATTCAAACGCACCATCCAGGCGATCGATACGCATGCCGGCACGCCCATGCGTGTTGTCACCGGAGGCATACCCCATATCCCCGGCAATTCGGTCTACGAAAAGATGAAGTGGCTCGAGAGCAATGACGATCAATTGCGCAAACTGTTGTTGCGCGAGCCGCGTGGATATTCTGCCCATTGCTGCAACATCATCGTGCCGCCGACCCATCCGGAGGCTCAGGCCGGCTACATCATCATGGAGCAGATCGAATATCCCGTCATGTCGGGCGGAAACACGATTTCGGTTGTGACCGTGCTTCTGGAAATGGGGATGCTGCCGATGAAGGAGCCGGTCACGGAGCTGGTTCTCGAGGCGCCCGCAGGTCTTATCCGGGTGAGCGCGCAATGCGAGAACGGCAAGGTGAAGAGCGTCACGTTCAAAAACGTGCCCGCCTTTGCCGCGCATCTGGACGCAGTCATCGACGTGCCGCACCTTGGCAAGGTGACCGTGGACGTCGGATGGGGCGGGATGTTCTATGCCATTGCGGATGTTCGCCAGTTCCGCGGGCTGGAGCTCAAGCCGGAGCATGGCAGAGAGATTGCAAGAATTTCGGCCATGATCAGGGAAGCCGCCATCGAACAATTGCCGGTGTCGCATCCGGATTATCCTGGCGTCGGCATCACCATTTCGCAACTCTCCGGCCCAACAGACGATCCGCGTGCGGACTGGAAGAACACCGTCACCATGGCATCCGGGGAATTCTCATGGGACAATCCGGCTACTTGGACGGGTGCGCTGGATCGTTGCCCATGCGGCACCGGCACATGCGCAAAGATGGCGGTGCTTCATGCCAAGGGCGAACTGCCGCTAAACCAGGATTTCCGCCATCAGGGAATTCTCGGAAACATCTATACCGGCAGGCTCGTCGAAGAGGCCAAGATCGGCGACCGGAACGCAGTGGTGCCGACAGTCAGCGGAACGAGCTGGATCTATGGCATCAACACGATCGTCGTGGACAATGACGATCCCTTCATCGAGGGCTTCACCGTGGGAGATACCTGGGCCTGATTGCCGGACGAAAGAAAGCAACGGCTCAAGCTATTGAGCCTTGGGATCAGGGGCGGCGGCATGGAAATGCCGTCGCCCGCGGGTTCTACTCTAACAATAGCTCGCTATCGGCTCACCCAGCACCTCAAGGCGCGGTGTTATTCCGAGTCCCGGAAGGCTCGGCGCTCTCACGCGGCCGTCTACGACTTCGAAGGGGCCATCAGCAGTTTTGATCGATACGATATCGCGGCATTCAAGCACGCATCTTAAGTTCTTCTCAGGGACTGTCTGGCCCATATGCACGATGGCGGCAAAGGCGATGTCGGAACCCGTCGTTTCCTGAACGCTCACTGTAAGACCGGCCGCTACGCAGATGTCTCGGTGACGCCTGCCCCGGGTCAGTCCGCCATTCTTCGAGATTTTCAGCCCGATCCCTTCTGCCGCATCGTCGCCGACGATATGTGCAATCGTAGCATCGTCCGTAGCGAGTTCGTCGAAGATGATGGGAACATCGGTTCGACGCCTGAGTGAAATGCATTCGCGCCAGGTAGTGCATGGTGCCTCGAGGACGAAATCGAGGCCATCGGGCAGCAATCTCAGCATCCGAAGCGCCGTCTCGACGGTCATGCCGCCGTTCGCATCCACGATAAAGAATTCGCCCGGCTTCTTATCAGCAAGCGATGCCGCAATGCGCGCGGCGTCCATCGCCGGCTCGTCTCCGATTTTTACCGAATGGGCGATATAGCCCATCGCGCGATGCTGTGCGACCCGATGGCGCATGTCCTCGGGATCACCCATGTAGATCGAAGAGATTACGGGCATGGCGACATCGGTGCGGCCACCAAGCAGATCGCATACCGGCAGGTCCACCGCCTTTCCAAACACGTCCCAGCACGCCACATCGATCGCCGTCTTCGCGTGAAGATGACCGACAAGTGCTCCATCCATTGCATCGTTGATCCGATCGACACGTCTCGGATCGAGCCCGATGAGGCTCGGCGCGATTTCCGCGATCCCCGCTCGCACGCCGAGCGCATGGGAGGCAATCCAGGTCGATCCGAATGGCGTGCTCTCGCCCCATCCTTCGAGGCCATTGTTGGCCGTAATGCGGACGAGCGTCGCATCGAAACTTCGATATTCCCGCCCTCCGGACAGGCGGTAAACTCCGCCCGCATACGGCAGGTCCACCTTGAAAACATCGATCTTGGCAATCTTCAAATCTTTCATGGTCCATCCTTCAATCACGGAATGACGAGCACGAGCTTTCCGACGAGACTTTTCGACAGAAAGTCCTGTTGAGCCCGAACGATGTCTTTGAGCGGATATGTCTTTGCGATGACTGGCTTTATCTCGCCACGCTCGATGTAACCGACGAGGTTCTTGAACACGACGTCGTCCTGAAATGTGCATCCGAAGAACGACAGATCCTTGAGGTAAAGGGTCCTGACGTCGAGCTCGACAATGGGGCCGGCAATAGCTCCTGCAACGACGTATCGCCCGCCTCTTTTGAGGACCTCCAGAAGCTCGCCGAAAGACGGACCAGCCGTGACGTCGAGAGCGACATCCACCGAATCCTTCCCGAGCTTCTCGACGATATTCTCGCCGCGGGGAAGAACCTCGTCGGCCCCCAGCGCGAGCAATTGATCGGCCTTATCGCGCCCGGCAACCGCAGTGACAAAGGCGCCACGTCGCTTTGCCAGTTGGATCGCCGCGGATCCAACACCACCCGAAGCGCCTGTGATCAGAATACGTTCGCCATAGCTTACGTTAGCGCGATGAAGCATGCCCTCCGCCGTGGAATAGGCACAGGGTATGGACGCGAGTTCGACATCGCTCCAATCGCAGTCGACCTTGTAGCTTTCCGCAGACGGCGCCTTCGCATATTGAGCGAATCCGCCGTCGCATTCGGAGCCGAAGGTCCAACATTCGTAGGGCCGGTATTCAACATAAGTCCGCAGCATATTGCGAACGAGAACGCGCTCGCCCAGGCGTTCCGCGTTCACTCCCTCGCCAACGGCAACGATGCGGCCGCAGCAATCCGCACCCTGAATTCGCGGAAATGTCATTGGCGTGCCGGACCAACTGGCGTCGAGATCTTTGGCAGACTGGAAACCTTCTGTCGCGCCGGTTTCCGTTCCGGTACTTACCGCCTTCGAATACCATCCGATCCGTGTGTTGATATCGGTATTGTTGACGCTAGCGGCGGCAACACGGATCAGTACTTCACTAGGCCCTGGCCTCGGAACCGGAATATCTTCCCGGTATTGAAGCTTATCAAATCCACCGTGGCCAACTAGCTCGACACCGCTCATGCGATCCGGCAAAGACGCCGAAATCTGATTTGTGGCTGCAGGTTCGTTCAGGCTCATCTTCACCCACTATTGCTTGTTTGAGGCTTTGGGCGACGCCGACCATTGGCGTGCTCTTCAGCCATGAGAACGGCATGTGTGGGTTGAAGACAACGCACTTAAAACTCAGCAATGCTTTGAGTTAATCTCAATCCGGCCGCGGCATCTTCCGATGGAAACCTAACCCCACCAATGATTTGGAGAAGCAACCTTTCCCATCGCTCTCGGGGTATCGATGGCGTATCGTGTCGGTTCCACAGTGGAGAAAAACAATTGGTTCGTCGCTTTTACGGCCTTCCTTCCCTTACGGCGCTGGCAGCTTTCGAAGCCGCTGCACGACATGGAAGTTTCACGCTGGCTGCCGCCGAGTTGAACGTCACGCCTGGGGCGGTGAGCAGGCAGATCAAGGCCATGGAGGACGATGTTGGCGTATTGCTGTTTGCCCGCAAGGCGAGAGGAGTGACGCTGACAGCGCCTGCCGAAGAGTTATACAACGCCCTGGCGACCGGATTTGCCCGCGCCTCAGATGTCATCAATTCCATTCGACGTGGAGACAAGGCTCGAAACGTGACGATCGCCTGCAGCGACGTCTTCGCTACGATGTGGCTCGTACCGCGAATGCCGGACTTCTGGCGGACCTTTGAAGAAATAACCGTCGATCACCTGATCTCCGATAACGTCAAGAATTTTCGCCGGGCCGAAGTGGAGCTCAGAATCCGCTATGGCCTTGGCGCATGGATCGACGAGACGGCGGAGTTTTTGTTTGACGATTGCCTCTATCCTGTCTGCAGCGCAGCATTTGCAGAAAGGCATCAAGGCGCAACGACCGCCGATCTGAGTGACCTTCCGTTGTTGAACGTCGAATGGGTCGAACCTGATTGGATGGGCTGGGAGGAGGTATTGGTGCGCGCAGGCGTCGCCTCAAGCTCTGCAAATGTGAGACGCTTCGGCAAATTCAGCGTGGCGCTGCAGGCTGCCATGGCAGACCAGGGGCTGGTGGTCGGCTGGCATCGGTTGGTCGGGCCGCTCGTGGAAAAGGGCGAACTCGTCCGCTTCACCGATCTCGTCATACCAGCGCCCGGCGGCTACTACCTTACCTGGAACAGTAACCGTGAACTTTCGGTGGCGGCGGAGACAGTTCGAGACTGGATAAGGAAACTTGCCGCGCAAGAGCGTGATACGCCAATGCCTCGGAAAGGCAAATAGGCTTTAAGCCGGTGGGCGATAAGTTAGGGCGCGCGAAGCGTCGCGCGCCCTCGCTTACGACTTACAAAGCAGCTTCAACCTTCTTTGCTACGTCGGCAGGAACCCACTTGGTCCAGATATCCTTGTTTTCCTTGAGGAAATGCTTGGAACCTTCGTCGCCGGTTGCCTGGTTTTCCGTCTCCCAGGCCATCACCTTGCCGACGGTCGCATTGCTCCAACCGCGCGTCTTGAAGTATTCGAGGACTTCCGGCGGGGCGCTGTCGGCAAACTTCTTCGTCAGAACGGTGTAGACGTTGTCGACGGGCCAAGCGGCCGGCTTGGGATCCGGGCACTGAAGATTGGTGATACAACGCTTCCACTCGGCAGCATCCTGCGGAACGGTGAACTTCAACATCACCATATCGTACTTTCCGAGCAACGCAGTCGGAGCCCAGTAATAGGTGATGAAACCTTCCTTGCGTTCGTAAGCCTTTGCTATCGCACCATCGAGACCGGCCGCGGAGCCGGGGTCGAGGAGGTTGAACCCCTTGTCGGTTGCGTTGTAAGCCTTGAAGAGCTGTGCGGTAACGACGGTTGCGCCCCAGCCCTGGGCTCCGTTGAAGATCACACCCTTGCTCGAGTCTTCAGGATCGGGAAAGAGTTCGGGATGCTTGAGCGCATCGTCGATCGTCTTGATATCCGGATGTGCCTCGGCAACGTATTTCGGAATCCACCAGCCCTGAACACCACCGTCCGGCAGCGCCTTTGCCGCCTCGATGATCTTTTGGTCCTTCAGGCCGCGGGGAACGATTTCCGGCAGAAGATCAACCCAGGTCTCCGACGAGACGTCTGGTTCGCTCTTTTCAACCATGGACGTCGTCGACGGCACGGTGTCGCCGGGCATCGTTTCCACGCTGCAACCGTAACCGTTCTCCAAGATGAACTTATCGACATACGTCAGGACTTCCGCGCTTTGAACATTGTGCAAAGCAAGGGTGACGGTGCCACAGCCGGCGGCAGAGGCAGGCAGCGACAGGCCCAAATAGCCGACGGCGAGACATGTAGATGCAAGCAAATACTTCATTGAGTTCCCTCTATTCTTAGCGGCAGTCGATAGGAACAGGGTGCCGCAGAACCTGTCCCGAAGGTTAACCCATCTGTCTATCGATCGATTGAAAGCCGCGCGTGACGCCGGCCCTGAGCCGATGGAGATTGCGTCATTCTCCTCGCCGACGATTTGGCATCGGCAGATCATTTGAAGCGTCATCGGACAACGCGCCGCTTCCGGTGATTTTCATGGGCATCGCATCACGTCTCCTCTTTTGGAAACTCACAGCGGTCGTGCATCGATGGACGAGGGCCTTCCCCAGCGGCGTTCTCACGCGTCCCGTCATCCCATCGAGCGGATTGGGAGAGCTTCTAGCAAAAGCGGATCGGCGTAACAAGAAAAATGTACATCTATGTCTATTAAATTTTCATCTTTGATTGTTTTATGTACTCTAATGTACATTCCAAACTATTGCCAGAACAACGAATTTCGCCAAAGATCCAGAATTTCTCCGTCGTTGCACCGACGCGCAGGGAATCGGCAGCCGGGCGGGAACGCCGGAGCGATTTTCGAGAGATGCTGGCTGAGATGGCTGAACACGCGTGATCGCGAGGCGAACGCCGTCCGCCGCGGAGAAGTCCGCCTCAGGGTCGCTTAGTTGCGGGAGCCGACGCGGTGCCCTTAGGAAGGTGTTCCATTAGGGATTGGCACGCTCGCATAATGTGGGCGTAGACAAGGCTGCCGGCACCCTCGACGTCCCGCTTGCGGCAAAGTTCGAGGATCTGACGATGTTCATCGTCGGCAACTTGATGCCCGTTCGAAAGCGTGAGCTGAATCCGCAAGTAGCGTTCGATCCGATCATTCACCGACCGTATCATGTTCACCATGTACGGCCTGTGGGCATCATCATAGAGCCGTGAATGAAAACGCCAATTGAGCTCGGCCCATCGTCCGATGTCCGTTTCCTGAGCAAACGCGTCGCAATATGCTTGCGCCTGTGCGTAAGTCTCCTCTGTCATTTGAGGAATTGAAAGTTTTATCGCGCTGGATTCCAGGATCGCGCGTACCTCAAAAATCTGGACGAGCTCCGGCTCGGAGGTCGGCGTCACCACCGCTCCGCGATTTCTCTGGAAAGCGACGAGACCTTCGGCCTCCAGGCGCTTCAACGCTTCCCGAACAGGGATTTTGGAGACGTTGAACATGCGGGCGACTTCGTCCTGGCGGATCGGCTCACCCTCGTCGAGCGTCCCATCAATGATGGAATCGCGGATGAACTTGACGATTACGTCCGAAGCCGTTGGGACGCTTCCCAAATTCGTAGCCTGCTCTGAGTTAAACGGCATTCCCGGTTCGCGTCCTTGGTTCTCGATAGGCGAGCAATATCGTAGGCCACTTTTGTTCTCAAGGCTTCCGCATTTGTCGGGACGTCCAACGTCGCAGATGCTTCCGTACGCCATCTTCCATAAGCCAGCCTTGACTCGCCTTTCGTAGATCGTATACGTTATCCGAAATTGATGCGAATGTGACATAATCCATGGGGAACGAAGATGCGAACGTCAAAGGTTGTGCACGTTGTTAGCTGCCACGCCGAAGGCGAGGTCGGCGATGTTATCGTCGGCGGCGTCGCCCCACCGCCGGGCGCAACCGTCTGGGATCAGGCTCGTTGGATCGCTGAGGACGAAACGCTGCGGAACTTCGTCCTGAACGAGCCTCGCGGGGGAGTCTTCAGACATGTGAACCTTCTTGTCCCACCAAAGAACCCGAAGGCGCAGATGGGCTGGATCATCATGGAGCCGGCCGATACCCCACCCATGTCGGGCTCAAACTCCATGTGCGTCTCAACCGTCCTTCTCGATACCGGCATTATCCCGATGCAGGAACCGATCACGCGCATGGTGCTGGAACCGCCAGGCGGCTTGATCGAGGTTGAGGCAGAGTGCCGCAATGGCAAGGCCGAGCGTATCCGTGTGCGGAATGTTCCTTCCTTCGCCGATAAGCTCGATGCCAAGCTCGAAGTCGAAGGAATTGGCACCTTGACTGTAGACACCGCCTATGGCGGCGACAGCTTCGTCATCGTCGACGCGGCGTCGCTGGGATTGCAGCTCCAGCCCGACCAGGCTCGAGATATCGCCCGGTTTGGCGTAAAGATCACAGAAGCCGCGAACGAACAGCTTGGCTTCAAGCATCCAGCGAACGACTGGGGCCACATCTCATTCTGCCAAATCACCGATCCTGTGGTCATGAAGGACGGCGTGCTTTGGGGCAAGAATGCCGTCGCCATACGTCCGGGTAAGATCGACCGTTCCCCTTGCGGGACCGGATGCTCGGCGCGAATGGCAATTCTCCATGCAAAGGGCCAAATGAAGCCAGGCGACAAGTTCGTGGGCACCTCGTTGCTCGATACGGAATTCCATTGCAGCATCGACAGTGAAGTTGACATCAACGGCAAGCTCGGCATCAATCCGATCATTTCAGGCCGGGCATGGGTGATCGGTACGAAACAGCTAATGGTCGATCCTAGCGACCCATTTCAAGCGGGTTATCGCCTCTCGGACACTTGGCCCATTGATATCTAGGAGGCAAATCTTGCCATTGATATATGTCGAGCCATACGCCAGTCTCGAAGGATTAATCGGATGATAGAAAATCCAGAAGACTCCATCCGTATCAGCTTTGGCGATCTGAAATTGCTGTTGGTCAAGATCTTCGTTCGCTTCGGCGTCTCCGAGGCGAATGCGGCGATCCTGGCTGAAAACTGTGCCGGATGTGAACGCGACGGCAGCATGAGCCATGGCGTGTTTCGTATCCCTGGCTATGTTGCTACGCTTGGGAGCGGCTGGGTGGATGGTAAGGCATTGCCTACCATCGAAAATGGCGGCGAGGCCTTCATTCGCGTCGACGCCAGGAACGGCTTTGCTCAACCGGCACTAGCGGCTGCCACGCCGCTGTTGATCGAAAAGGCTTCAAGATACGGCGCGGCAGTCCTCGCGATCCGGAACTCGCATCATTTCAGTGCGCTTTGGCAAGATCTTGAACCCTTTGCTAGAAAGGGTTTCGTCGCACTTTCGATGGTGTCCGGACTGGCATGCGTTGCGCCTCCGGGAAGTGCGAAGCCGATCATGGGAACCAACCCCATCGCCTTTGCAACACCGGTTGCTGGCGCTGATCCCTTCGTTTTCGATTTCGCGACCAGCGCAATGTCGAATGGCGATCTGCGGATCGCGGCGCGTGAGGGCCATAACGTTCCGCCGGGCACCGGAGTCGATGCCGAGGGCCTCTTGAGCGAAGACCCGAAAAGAATTCTTGCGGGCGGTTCTCTTCTTCCGTTCGGCGGCCACAAGGGCTTCGCCCTTTCACTCATGGTGGAGGTTCTGGCATCTGGGCTAACGGGTGGTCAATTTTCAACGGAGGTCGATTTCTCGACTCATCCCGGTGCAGAAACCCCGAAAACCGGGCAGGCTCTGATCCTTATTGATCCGACGTGCGGAAACAATAACGCATTTGCAAGCCGGGTTGCCCATCTGATTGAATTGGTCCGGCAGTCCGGCGGAACACGACTGCCGTCAGACCGAAGGTATAGGACACGAGCAGCGTCAGAGCGCGATGGCATCCGACTGAGCGCCAGCACTTACGAACACCTACGTTCATTCGCGCAATAAAACGGCGTTCTTCCGGCGCTCTGCAGGGAAGACGAAGGTTAGTCTACCTCATAGCCATGAAAGTCCGGGTGCCGTGGAAAATCATCTTCTGCCGTGTTGGTCTTTTCAGCTTTTGGCATCTTCACGCTGAAGGCGGCAAGCACCGCCTTGATGGCAATTGGCCCATAATTGTCGGCAAGGTCTGAGACTTCGTTCGGCTGATTTTCGATCTTGCGGCGCATGATGTGACCCTCAGCGAGTGCTGTAATTGTGAGAATTGCTGGATGAATGGAAGTGTTTCGTGCGCTGGCGGATGAGGGTCGCCACGAAGATGACAGCTATCGGGCTTGCCAAGCCCATTGCCAGTTCCGCATCGAATGCATGGACTCCATGCGCCAGACCTTTAAGGAAATAGCCAAGCAGCCCAACGACGTAATAGCTGACAGCCGCAATCGAAAGCCCCTCCACCGTCTGCTGGAGACGTAGCTGAAGCTGAGCGCGTTCGCTCATCGTCTGCAGAATGTCCCTGTTCTGTCGCTCCATCGCCACATCGACTTTCGCTCGCAACAATTGGGTCGCGCGCGCCAGCTTCCGCGAAAGGTTGACCTGCCTTTCCTCAAGCGAAAAGCATGTTTGAAGCGCCGGCGCCATGCGCCGATTGAGGAATGCCTGAAAGGTTTCGCGATCCGGCACCGGTTCGAAACCGATTGCGGTGATCCTTCCGAGAACAATATTCTGATAGGCGCGGCTTGCTCCAAAGCGGAACAGGGATTTCGCCGCACCTGCTTCAAGGCGTGCTGCAAGCACGACGAGCTTATCCAGCAAGCTTTCGTTGTCTTCCAGCGAGACGGTTTGCGTCATTTCCTGCGTTGCATCGACCAGTGAACGCTCGATCTGGCGCACGGACGGCTCCAGACGTTGAGCTTCGGGCAGACATAATAGAGCGAGGACTCGATAGGTTTCGAGTTCAAGCAGTCTCTGGGCAAGCGCACCAATCCGCATGGCGGGCACGCCATTGTTGACCACGAGAATTTTGACGAAGCCGCCGGCGTCCGGCTTGAAATCCGTGGCAACTATTACGCCCCCTTTTTCGGCGGTCATGACGCAAAGGGACTCCTTTGCGAACATTGCATCGATATCGGGCGCCGAAGACACATCAACTATGTGCAGGTCGATGGCGACGAGGTGCGGGCCTGGCTGGAGAATGGCATACATCTGCGGAGCAAGAGTTGCCGGTTCCGCAGCAAAATCTGCCTGGGCGGGATGCTTGTAATACCAGCAATAGGTCGCAAATTCGCTGTGCCGTTCCCAACGAAGATGAATATCGCCAAACGACACGCGATGATGTCTGGCATTGGCCGGAATGGCGTCGTGGCCGTTTTCCTGGCAGTAAAGCGAAAGCGCTTCGCGCTCAGTGTCCCGTTCGGCTCCCGCTGAAAGAAACGCGAAATGCAAAAGACGTGCCGGCGTTTCGATCGGCCTGAACGGCCGGGCATGTACCTCCTCAAGCACAAACGCCCGGTCCTCATGGGGCGAAAGCATGGGCGCCGCCCTTTCAATTGCAGTGTTGTCTGCCATCGGTTCCCCTCCAGATACCGAACAGAAATCAAGGAGATACGTCTGCTCTCACTGCTGGAATTTGACCATGGTTCCCCCGCCCGCTGCTTGATCCGTCGGATAGACCTCGACACGCGAGACGTCGACGAAGATCGGCAGATCGATGATATTTTCGACCACGCGAGCAATGTTTTCAGGCTGAATGGAGCGATAGCCGTCATAGAGCACGGCATTCGCCTGACCATCCGGAATAGAGGTGCGGTAAAGCGAGGTCTCGACACGTCCGGGGACGATCTCGCTGACGCGCACCGATGTCCCGAGCAAATCAAGACGAAGATTGTCGCAGAACAGGCTCAAGCCGGCTTTGGAGGCGCCATAGGCCGATGAATTCGGGAAAGCGGCCCGCCCCGCGATCGAGCCGATGAAAATCAAATGACCGCGCCTGCGTTCCACCATGCCAGACACAACCGCCCTTGTGAGACGCATCGGCGCCTTCAGGTTAACATCGATCATCGCGTCGATCTCGTCGGGATCGATCTCTTGGAAGGATGCGCGGGTCGACAGGATGCCGGCATTGTTGATGAGGATATCGACCTCTATACCATTCAGCGCTTCGGCGATCCTCTGCGTATCGCGCACATCCGCCTTGATCGGGATCGCACCGCTGGTCTCGGAGAGTTGCTTGAGCACATCTTCGTTGCGGCCGACGGCATAGACCGTGAATCCGCGTTGCCTAAGAGCGACGACAATCGCCTTGCCGATACCGCTGGTCGCTCCGGTTACGACCACGGTGCGATAGACATCAGACATAGATGTAGCCTCCGCTGATGACGACGTTTTCACCGGTGGCATAGGTGTTGCGGCTTGATGCCATCATGACGATCCACTCCGCCATTTCGACCGGCTCGGCTGCGCGGCCAAGCGCGCTGGCCTTGGCCAGTTCCGGCAGGAAGCCAAGTTCCTTGGCGCGATCGGTCGCAAAGCCGGCCGGCGCAACCGAATTGACGAGAATCTGATCCTTGGCGCATTCCTGAGCGAAAGATTTGGTCAGGCTGACCACGGCTGCCTTGGTCGCGGCATAGTGGGCATTCTGGGGATGTGCCTTGAAGGCGTCGACCGAGGTGACGTTGACGATGCGTCCCGTCACTTCCGGAGCATTCACATGCTGGCGCATATGAAGTACGGCAGCTACCATCATGTGATAGGTGCCCTTGACGTTGATGGCGTTTTCGAGATCCCACTCCTCATCGGTGATTTCGAGAATCGGCCGACGCGGATAAATCGCGGCACTGTTGACGAGGACATGGATGCGACCAAGCTGCCCGACGATTTCGTTGAAACCCCGATGCGCCGTTTCGGCGCGGGAGATGTCGGCGACCGCCGTCGCCACCTCTGCGCCGAGAGCACGCAGCACCTGCGCGGACGAAGCCAGCAATTGTTCATTGCGGTCGATCAGGCCGATTTTGGTTGCACCATGAGAGATCATAAGCTTCGCTGTCGTCAGCCCGAGACCAGATGCGCCACCGACGATGATTGCGGTTTGGTTCTTCAAGTTCCACCTCGTTGTTTTGCGTTGCGTCACCTAATTTGTATGTTATCACTTATATGCCAACTTTGACAAAGCTCAAGCGCTTTATAAAGGTTTTCCGATGATTCCACGTCTGCGGGCGAATTTCGTCACGCCCCTGCCCCCGGCCAGTTTCTTCGAACGGCTCATTGAAGCAGGCTTCAACGGTGACATAGAAACCGGCGCCGCGGCGCGGACGGTTTTTGCGACCGACAATTCCATCTATCAGGTCGAGCCCGCAGCCATTCTTTTTCCGAAGGGCGCCGAAGATCTGAAAATTGTCGCAACCGTCCTCTCGGAACCGGCCTTCCGCACGATCGCGATTGCACCGCGAGGCGGCGGCACCGGCACCAACGGACAATCGCTGACATCGGGCGTTGTGGTCGACTGTTCGCGGCATATGAACAGCATACTGGACATAGATCCGGTCCGAAGGGTTGCTCGCGTCCAGGCCGGCGTCGTCAAGGATCAGTTGAATCGCGCCTTAAAGCCATACGGCCTCTTCTTTGCGCCTGAGCTTTCCACCTCCAACCGCGCCACCATCGGCGGCATGGTCTCCACCGATGCCTGCGGCCAGGGCTCCTGCCTCTATGGAAAGACCAGCAACCATGTGCTCGGCCTGCGTATCGTACTCGTCGACGGCTCCGAATGGTGGTCGCGCCCACTGGATGCGGCCGCGCTCGCCGAGGCTGCAGCGCGCCAGGACCGGATCGGGGAGATCCACAGGACGGTCGACCGGATCGCTAGAGAAAAGCACGACCGGATCGCCGAGGTCTTTCCGAACCTCAATCGCTATATGACCGGTTACGATCTCGCCCACATACGGCATCCCGACGGGCGTTTCGACCTCAACGCCATTCTCTGCGGCTCGGAGGGAACATTGGCGATGATCGCCGAGGCGGAGCTCAATCTTTTGCCGCTTCCGGCCCACGCCGCGCTGATCAACATCAGATATGGCGATTTCAATACGGCGCTGGAGGATGCCCGGACCCTGGCGGCGCTCAAAGTCGCTTCGGTAGAAACGATCGACGAGACGGTCTTGAAGCTCGCCAAGAGCGACATTGTCTGGAACAGCATTGCCCGGTTTTTCCCCGATGATGCAATCGGACCGGCAAACGGGATCAATATCGCGGAAGTTCTCGCCGATGATGAGGACGAGCTTGAACGCAAGTTATCCGAGATAACCGCAGCTATCGATACCGGTGCAAATGCACGCCGAAGAGGTTACACGGTGGTGCGGAGCCATGCCGAGATCGAAGCGATATGGTCGATGCGCAAGCGCGCCGTCGGCCTGCTCGGCAATGTGGAAGGGCCGGTCCGGCCCGTGCCCTTCGTCGAAGATACGGCTGTTCCCCCTGAAAACCTCGCGGCCTATATTCGCGAGTTCCGTGCATTGCTGGACGGTGCGGGCCTTTCATACGGCATGTTCGGCCATGTCGACGCCGGCGTGTTGCATGTGCGACCGGCGCTCGACCTAACCCGCGCAGATCATGTCCCATTGGTGCGCAACATCAGCAACGCAGTGGTGGCGCTCACCCGCAAATATGGCGGCGTCCTTTGGGGCGAACACGGCAAGGGCGTGCGTTCGGAATATGTGCCGGAATTCTTTGGCGACCTCTATCCCTGCCTGCAGGAGATCAAGCGGGCATTCGATCCGGAGAACCGGCTTAATCCCGGCAAGATCGCGGCGCCTTCAAACGAACCGCTTCTGAAAATAGACGAGGTGCCGCTTCGCGGCAGCGTCGACCGCGTTCTCGGCAACGAGATCCGCGCCGCCTTCGACAATGCCGCCTATTGCAACGGCAACGGCGCCTGTTTCGACTTTGACGAAGCAAGCCCGATGTGCCCTTCCTATAAGGCGACAGGCGACCGACGCTTCTCTCCAAAAGGCCGTGCCGCACTGATGCGGGAATGGCTGCGGCTCCTTGCCGAGAAGGGCGTCGATCCGCGCAGGGAAGCAGAGCGGGCGCGCGGCGCCAATCCCGTTTTTGATCTCGCCCGGCGCGCCTTGAACTCACTCAATCCCAAAAACCGGGATGACTTCTCGCATGAGGTGCGCGCTGCGATGGACACGTGCCTGGCCTGTAAGGCCTGCGCCGGCCAATGCCCCGTCAAGGTCAGCGTCCCATCGTTTCGTTCCAAGTTTTTGGAGCTTTATTACGGACGCTACCTGCGCCCCATGAAGGATCTGCTCGTCGCGACCATCGAGACCACTCTGCCCTTGATGGTTCGGATGCGTCCCGCATACAACCTATTCGTGGGAACGCTTGTGGGCCAGAAGCTGATGCATGTCGCCGGGCTGACGGCGCTGCCGCTGCTTCCACGCCTCTCCCTGGCGCGAGAGGCTGCCCGCCTGGGCGTGCCGATCGCGACCCCCAGCCGGATCGAAGCCTTGTCGCCTGACGAACGGAAACGGAGCGTCATTTTCGTTCCCGATAGCTTCACGGAGCATTTCGACCCGCAAGTTGCCGTCGCTGCGATAAAACTGGCGCGGAAAATGGGCCTGTCGCCCTTTCTCGCCGCCCATCATACCAACGGCAAGGCGTTGCATGTCCATGGCTATCTCGGCCGCTTTGAGAGGACTGCAGGGCAATCCGCCGTTTATTTCAATCGCCTGTCCGATAGCGGCGTGCCTCTCGTCGGCCTCGATCCGTCGATGACACTTGCCTATCGCAGCGAATACAAAAGCGCGGTCGGTGCGAAGCTGAAGGCAACCGTCCTCTTGCCGCAGGAATGGCTAACGGCCAATGTCGACAGGCTCGGCGCCCTGCCATCGACCGCCGAAGGCAAGAGGTTCCGATTGCTGGCCCATTGTACGGAACGCACGAACGCGCCCGCTTCCCTGGGGCAATGGAAAGCGGTGTTCGGAAGGTTAGGCATCGAACTTCAGACGGCTGACGTCGGCTGCTGTGGCATGGCAGGCACCTTCGGCCATGAAGCGCGCAACCGCGCCATCTCGGAGCGGCTTTATGCAATGAGCTGGAAACGCGAGATTGAAGCCGAGGATAAAACCAACATGCTGATGGCCACAGGTTATTCATGCCGGTCTCAAGTCAAGCAGATAGATCACAAAAGAATCTCGCATCCGTTTGAAGTGCTGAATGAAATAATTGCAGATTAGCACGACCATGCCGCGATCAAATGTGGCATGATATGTGATATGTGCTAAATTCGGCCCAGGAAAATCGGAGCAAATCAGGTGTCGATCATCACGCAACGGGGAAATCTCGCGGAAATCGTTGTTGCGAAACTCAGTGAGCGCATCGATTCCGGTCTTTATGCGCCCGGCGAGAAGATTCCGTCAAGCGCGCAGCTTTGCGAAGAGTTCGGCGTTTCCCGGACCGTCATTCGCGAGGCGCTCACCTCCCTGAAGGTGGGAGGCCGGGTCACGGCGCGTCAGGGCGCCGGCGTCTATGTGAGCGAAAAGGATGCCAAGGCCCTCAATTTCGAGATCGGCCGCATCGAGGACATCCGCTCGGCCATGCAGATCCTCGAACTCCGGCTTGGTGTGGAGATGCAGTCCGTTGCGCTCGCCGCTACGCGGCGTACGCCGGAAGCTCTTGCCGAGATTGCACGCGCCTATGATCGGCTTGAAACGCTTGCAACGGAAGATGCGGAAGTCGAAGCGCGCGCTGATTTCGAATTTCACCTCGCCATTGCCCGCGCCACCCGCAATCCACATTTCCCAAACTTTCTGGAAGCGGTGATCGAGAGGATCAATTTCGATCTGCTGCTGAAGCATCGTCAATCCGCGCGCAACTACGGCACCTATCTGAAGAAGATCAACAAGGAACACGCCGCTATTTTGTCCGCCATTACTCAGGGCGATCCCAAGGCGGCAAAAAGTGCGCTGGCAACCCATCTGGAAGAAAGCCTCAATCGCTATCGCGCGCTGCTCGATGAGCCTGTGAGCAGCGAAACGGAGCAGTAGCGGAGAAAAAGTGGCCTGCGCCGCCCGTTTGCCGGGCGGCGCATCGTCTTTTTATTTGCCCTGTGCGATTGCCTGATCGCGAATTTGCGTAAGGCTCATCTTCGGCGTCAGCGCTTCCGGATCGATCCGGATTTCGATCAGGCTCGGCTTGCCCGATGCTTCGCAGCGTTCGAAGGCGCCGGCGAAATCCTCCGTCACCTCCACGGTTTCGCCGTGCAGCCCATAGGACCGGGCCAGCGAGGCAAAATCCGGGTTCGTCAGCCGGGTGCCTGACACACGGCCGGGATAGTTGCGCTCCTGATGCATGCGAATTGTTCCGTACATGCCGTTGTTGATGACGAGGAAGATGACGCGTGCGTCATATTGCATGGCGGTCGCCAGCTCCTGTCCGTTCATCAAGAAACATCCATCGCCGGCGAAGGCCACGACAGTTCGCGAAGGATCAGTGATCTTCGCGGCGACCGCAGCCGGGACACCGTAACCCATCGAGCCATTGGTCGGACCAAGCTGGGTTCGGAAGGTACGGTACTGATAGAAGCGGTGCGCCCAGGCGGTATAATTGCCTGCCCCCATCGTCAGGATCGCGTCCGGCTTCAGATGGCCGCGCAGCCATTCCATTACAGCGCCCATCTGGACAGGACCCGGAACCTGCGGATGCTTGAGGTTTTCCAGATAGTCGGCATGCGCCGCCGCCGTCCAATCGGTCCAGGCGGGTGCCGCTGCAGGCTTGAGCTTCACCGCCTGGGACAGGAAGCCCGCGACACTGGCGTTGATCGGCAATGTCGCGTGGTAGACGCGACCCAGTTCTTCCGCACCGGGGTGAATATGGACAAGCGTCTGCCTCGGAACCGGAATGTCGATCAAACTATAGGCGCCGGTGGTCATTTCGCCGAGACGGGCACCGATCGAGATCAGCAGGTCACAGTCTTTAACGTGCTGAATCAGGTTCGGCCCCGCCGCCAGCCCGAGGTCGCCGGCATAATTCGCATGCGTGTTATCGAAGAGGTCCTGGCAGCGGAAGGAGGCTGCGATCGGCAGGCTGAAAGTTTCCGAGAAGCTTTTCAGATCCGCCACCGCCTGCTGCGTCCAGCCGCCGCCACCGACGATGGCCATCGGACGCTTGGCCTTGGACAGGAGTGCCTGCAATTCCTGCAATTGCGGCTCGCCGGCATAGGCCTCGACGCGCCGGTAGGCCGGCGTGTCGGCAACGTCGACCATGTCGGTCAGCATGTCTTCCGGCAGTGCCACAACCACCGGGCCGGGGCGCCCGTTGACAGCGCGATGGAATGCCTGGCTGATCAATTCGGGAATGCGGGCCGCATCCTCGATCTCAACCACCCACTTCGCCATCTGACCGAACATGCGCCGGTAATCGATCTCCTGAAAGGCTTCACGTTCCATCTGGTCACGCGCCACCTGGCCGATGAACAGGATCATCGGCGTGGAGTCCTGGAAGGCAGTGTGCACGCCGATGGAAGCGTTCGTTGCGCCCGGGCCGCGGGTGACGAAGCAGATGCCGGGCTTGCCCGTCATCTTGCCATAGGCTTCCGCCATATAGGACGCCCCGCCCTCCTGACGGCAGATGACGAATTCGATGGCACCTTCTGCGTCATAAAAAGCATCGAGCGCGGCAAGATAGCTTTCGCCCGGCACACCGAACACGCGATCGACGCCGTGGATCCGCAGGGCATCGACCAGGACCTGGCCGCCGCTGCGCTTTGAAGTTTCGTACCTCATGGGGTTCCCTTATCTTGTTCGTTAAATGACGGCGTCTTCGAGGAAGGGTCGGTTCGCTACCACCCGTTCGTAGCCGAAAGGCGCAAGATCGAGCGTCTTGAACCCCCCATAGGTGATGAGCTCCGACAGGCCCCGGCCCATCGCAGGCGACTGTTGCAAACCGTGGCCCGAAAAGCCGTTGGCGAAGAGAAAGTTTTTGACGTCCGTGTGGGGACCGAGAACAACGTTGTGATCGAGGGTGCAATAGTCGTAGTGACCGGCCCAGGAGTTGACCACCTTGATCGCTTCGAAGGCAGGCACGCGGTTTGCAAGGATCGGCCAGATTTCCTCGTCGAACTCGTCATGCATGACGTCGAAATCGTTCGGGTCCACTTCCGGATCGTGTTTCGGATAGGTGCCCATCAGATAGAACTTGCCTTCCGGGCGGAAGAAAACGCCGGTCGGATCGATGGTCAGGCCAACTTTACCCTCCAAGGGCGTGCGGCAGTCGACAACGAAGAGAGAGCGACGGCGTGGCTCCACGGGGACGTCGAGCCCGGCCATCCGCGCGACCTTCTTGCCGTTGGTACCGGACGTATTGACCATCATGCCGCAGGCGATCGTCTGGCCGCTCTTCGTCGATACGGAAACGACGCGGTCTCCTTCCCTGTCAACAGCAACGACTTCGTCTTCGATGTACTCGACGCCGAGCGAGCGCGCTTTCTTTCGAAAGCCCTGCAGCAGACCGACGCTGTCGAACCAGCCTTCGCCGCGCTCACCGGTGCTGCCGAGCGTCAATCCTTCGAGATTAAGCCAGGGAAATCGCCGGCCCAAGCCTTCCGGATCGAGAAGCGTTACTTCCGCCCCGCAGGAGATTTGTGTTTCATGATTACGGCGCAGGACCTGTTCGCCACGCTCGTCTTCGGCCAGGAAAAGATAGCCCGCTTCGTGGAAGCCGATTTCGGGGGTGTCGTCATCGACGGCGACATTTTCCTTGAAATTGCGGATGAATTCCGTGCCGAACTGCGAGACCTTAACGTTGATCGCATTCGAGAACTGGTGCCGGATCGAGCTGGACGACAGCGCCGTTGCCGAGCGCTGATAGGTCCAGTCCTTTTCAATCACGAGGATCGATCCTTTGAAGTCGGGATTGGTCGCGAGAAAATAGGCTGCGGAGCTGCCGACGACTGCGCCCCCGACGATGATCACGTCATATGCCGATCTGGAAGCTTGCATCGGCTCGCCTCACTTATGCTCGTCTTCATAGTGGCCAGCCGCCGCGAAGCTGCCGCCCTGGAAGCGCACCGCGGGATCGTTCGGATCGCCTTGCTTGGTCTTTGCGAACACTTTTTCCGCGTAGTCGTCGGCGCTGTCTTCCGGCTTGTAACCAAGGGATGCAGCCGTGCGGTTATCCCAGAACGCTCGGCTATTGTTGGACATTCCATAGGCAACCATGAAACCGACGCGCTCGGCCGACAGGCTCTTTTCGACGAGCTGGCGGCAATCGCGATAGGAAAGCCAGGTGATGAGATGGCGTCGGTCGGTCGGCTCCGGGAAGGACGAGCCGATGCGCAGGCTCACGGTTTCGATGCCGAACTTGTCGAAATAATACCGGCCGAGATTCTCGACGAACGTCTTCGACACGCCATAAAGGCTATCGGGGCGGGTCGGCACGTTGCCGTCGATGGTTTCCGTCCGATCGTAAAAGCCGATGGCGTGAACGGAGCTGGCATAGATGATGCGCTTGACGCCGTGCTGCCGCGCCGCCTCGTAGATGTTGTAACTGCCGACGATATTGGCATCGAGAATGGTCTTCCAGGGTGCTTCCAAGCCCTGGCCACCCATGTGGATGATGGCTTCACAGCCCTCGACGGCCCTGGAAACCGCATCGAAATCAGCGAGGTCTGCTGGAAAATCCTCTTCATGCGGCTCGAGGTTTTCGCAGGAATTGCGCGCGGAAAGTCGGACGATCTTGCCGAGCTTCGTTCCGGATTTGCGGAGCTGTGTTCCAAGAGCGCCGGCGGCGCCGGTCAGAAGCGTGCGTTTGTAGTCGGTCATGAGAATTCGTCCTGATTAGCGAAGCTTGGCCAGCGCGTCCGCTGTCCGTTCGATGGCAAGGGAGAGGTTTTCGCGAGACGTTGCGAAAGACAGGCGAATATAGGGTTCGACGCCGAAAGCAGCGCCCGGCACGGTGGCGACTTTGCCCTCCGTGAGGAGGTAGGATGCCAACGCCGTGTCGTTGGTGATTTTCGTCCCGTCAGGCGCCGTCTTGCCGATATAGGGAGCACATTTGGGGAAGAGATAAAATGCTCCCTCCGGCGCGCGCACTTCAAGTCCGGGAATGGCGCCGAAGCCCCGCGCAACGAGATCGCCCCGCGCCTTGTATTCCTCGACAGCCTTCCTCACGAAATCCTGCGGACCGTTCAGCGCGGCCGCGGCTGCGTATTGCGTGATCGAAGAAGGACATGTTGTACTCTGAGACTGAAGCTTATTCAGCACCTTGGTGAGATCCTTCGGGCCTGCGGCATAACCGAGCCGCCAGCCCGTCATGGCATAGGCTTTGGAGACCCCATTGATGATCAAGGTACGGTCCTTGAGAGCCGGACACGCCACGGCGAAGGACGTAAACGGCACATCGCCGCAGACGATATGCTCGTAGATTTCGTCGGACATGATCGCAACGCGCGGATGGCGCGCCAATACGTCGCCGAGCGCTTTCAGTTCCTCCGCCGTGTAGATTGCGCCTGTAGGATTGGACGGCGAGTTGAACAGGAACCAACGTGTCTTGGGGGTGATTGCCGCCTCCAGCCGTTCCGGCGTGATCTTGAAGGCGTCTTCCACTCCGCAAGGGACAACCTTGGGCGTCCCGCCATGCAGAATGACGATGTCGGTGTAGGAAACCCAATAGGGTGCGGGAACGACCACTTCATCGCCCGGCTCGAGCGTGCCGAGGAAGGCGTTAAAGAGGATCTGTTTGGCTCCGTTGCCGATGGAAATCTCGTCCATTGCGTAGTCCAGGCCGTTCTCGCGCTTGAACTTGGCAACGATTGCTTGGCGCAGTTCCGGCAGGCCGTCCGGGGCCGTATAGCGGGTGATCCCTTTGCGCATAGCCTCGATCGCGGCTTCGACTACGTGGGCGGGAGTATCGAAATCCGGTTCTCCGAGCGAGAGATCGACGACATGCTCGCCCCTTGCCCGCATCGCCTTGGCGGCGAGGGAAACCGCCATAGACGGCGACGACTTGATGGTGGCCGTGCGGCTGCTTTCGAATGCAATCATGTTCATGCCTGCTCTCCCCGGGTGCCGCCGTTGCCGTAGGCTGCGGCCTGTTCTTTGGTGATATAGCCGTGCTTGAGATCGTGCTCGACGGCCTCGGCCGGGCGCTCGGCAGGATCGCCATAGCCGCCACCGCCCGGCAGCGACAGAACGAGGCGCCGGCCTTCCGGCACGAATTGCAGGCCCTTGCCCTTCAGCATCGTGCCGTCGTCAAGCGAAACGCCGCCCGATGCGCCGTCGAGTCCGCCGTCGCGGCCGCGGGCCGGATGGTTTAGCCGGTCGAACATCGCCGAGAAGCGGAAGCTGTAACCTTCGGCCGCTTCGATCTCGATCATCTGACCGAGACCACCCCGCTGAGCGCCTGCGCCGCCGGAACCCTCGCGCAGCTCCTTGCGCCAGACGATGACCGGGCCGACATTTTCGGTCGCCTCGATCGGCATGGTATGGACGCCGCTCGGGAAGGCCGTTGCGTTGAGCCCGTCCAGCGAGGTGCGTGCGCCGGACCCGCCGGAATTGAACATCAGGATTTCGGCACCCTTGCCGCCGATCTGATCGGAAACAGGTCGCACGCTCATATGCAAGTTCCAGAGGGCGCTTGCACCTTCGGCAGGCACTTGTCCGGGAAGCGCCTGATGAAGCGCCCCCAGAACGAGATCGGGGACGAAATGCCCGAGCACGTGACGGACAGCGACCGGAGCCGGGCGCTTGGCGTTGAGGATACAGCCTTCCGGCGCAACGACGTCAAACGGAGCGAGGGAGGCCGCGTTATTCGGAATTTCCGGCGCGACGACGCATTTGATGCCGTAGCAGGCATAGGCCTTCGCATAGACCAGCGGCACGTTGATGCCGAACTTGCTCATGCCCGATGTGCCATCGAAATCCACTACGACGCCATCCGGGCCGATGGTCAATTTTGCGGCCAGATGCACCGGCTCGTCATAGCCGTCGAGATCGAGGCTGTAGTTCCATGAACCGTGCGGAAGGTTTCTCAACCGCTCCAGCGTGGCCTCGCGGCTGTGCTTGAGGATGAAGCCGCCGATCATCGACAGATCTTCCAGATTGAATTCCGTCAGCATGTCGATGAGCCGGCGATGGCCGGTCTCGTTGCAGGCAGCGAGCGCATGAAAGTCGCCGACCACTTTGTCGCTTTCACGGACATTGTTGCGGACAATGTGGATCAGTGTCCGGTTGAGCTCTCCGCGCTCGAAGAACTTCATGATCGGGATAAAGATACCCTCTTCATAGACCTCGCGCGCATCCGGCCCGAAGCCTCGTCCCCCAACATCGACAACGTGGGCGGTGGAGGCGAAATAGCCGACCAGCTTGCCGTGGTGGAACGAGGGCGTCACGACGGTGATGTCGTGCAGATGACCGGTTCCCTTCCACGGATCGTTGGTGATGTAGACATCACCTTCAAAGATGTTCTCCGGGCCGATATCACGGATGAAATGGGCGACGGATTCCGCCATTGCGTTGACATGGCCCGGCGTGCCGGTGACGGCCTGCGCCAGCATGCGACCATCTAGGTCAAAGACGCCGGCGGACAGGTCGCCCGCTTCGCGGACAGAGGTGGAGAAGGCCGTGCGGATCAGCGTCTGCGCCTGTTCCTCGACGACGGAGATCAAGCGGTTCCACATGACCTGCATATGGATATCGATCATGGATTGGTTCATGTAGCTATCCTCAAAGCCGCGTTACGAGGAGGCAGCCATCGTTCTGGACGATTGCCTTGAAGGAAGAGGTGAGAACTGCGGAGGTTTCGCGCTCCACGATGACAGCGGGGCCCTTGACCACGTCGCCGGGCTTCAGGCTCGTGCGCTCGTGAATGCCAGCTTCGAGATAAGAGCCCTGCGAAGCTTCGAACAGGCGGCGGGTTTGGCTCGACTTGACGACGCTGCCTTCAGCGATCGGCGGAACGCGGTCAACCGGCGGAAGCGGCGAGCTTGCCTTGACCGACCAGCTTACGATCTCGATATCGAGGCCTTCGATGGCACGGCCGAAGAAGCGCTCGTACTCCCTTTCGAACAGAGCGGTGGTCTTTTTGGCGCTGGCCGCATCAAACCGGTCGTCTTCAAGCGCCACCGGAATGTCCCAGCCCTGCCCCGCATAACGCATGAACAGGGTGCGCTCGATGGTCGGTGCGCCCTTGTCGAGACCACCTTCAACGAAGCCGAGGGCTTCGGCCTTCATGGATTCCAGCAACCGGTTGGCTTCGGCGAAATCGAAGCTCGAAAGATTGAAGACGGCGCTGCGCACGGACTCGTAGCCGAACGGCGCTTTGAGAAAGCCGATGGCGGAGCCCACGCCAGCGCCGGGAGGCACAAGGAAAGTGGAAATGCCCATCTTCTCGCACAGGCGCGCCGCATGCAGCGGCCCCGCGCCGCCGAAGGTGATCATCGTAAAATCGGAAATGTCCTTGCCGTTCTCGACGGTGTGAACACGGCCGGCATTGGCCATGTTCTCATCCACCATCTCGCAGGTTCCGTAAGCCGCCGCTTCCGGATCGAGCGCGATGACCGATCCGATATCGTCGCTCATCGCCCTGCGGCTCGCATCGATGGAAAGACGGATGGCGCCGCCGGCGAAATTTTCCGGATCGAGCTTGCCGAGGATAAGGTCGGCATCTGTCACCGTGGGGTTCTTGCCGCCGCGCTGATAGCAGGCAGGGCCAGGTTCGGACGCTGCCGAATGCGGTCCGACGCGGATTTGCCGCATGCCGTCAACGGAGGCGATAGAACCGCCACCCGCACCGATCTCCACCATTTCGACGACCGGGATGGAAATCGGCATGCCCGAACCCTTGCGGAAACGATAGGTGCGCGCGACCTCGAAAGTCTTGGCCGTCTTGGGAACCTGGTTCTCGATCAGGCAGATCTTGGCGGTGGTGCCGCCCATGTCGAAGGAAAGAACCGCGTCGAGACCGTGATGACGGGCGATATCAGCCGCGAAGATCGCGCCGCCGGCCGGGCCGGATTCGACCAGACGCACCGGAAATTCCGAGGCGCTTTCGACGGACACGATGCCGCCGCCGGAATGGATCATGAAAACCGGGCAACCGACGCCGATATCCTTCAGCGAGACGACGAGGCGATCGAGGTAGGATTTGATCGCCGGCTTTACATAGGCGTTGGCACAAACCGTATTGAAGCGCTCGAACTCGCGCATCTGCGGCGAGACCTCGGATGAGATCGACACCGAGACATTCGGAAGACGCTTCAGGATGGCGTCGCGGACGGCAACCTCATGCGCGCCATTCACATAAGCGTGGATGAAGCCGATGGCGACGCTCTCATAGCCGCCATCCGCGATCTTTTCGACCACAGCCGCCACAGAGGCCTCGTCCAGCACCAGGAGAACCTTGCCCGACGCATCGATGCGCTCACGCACCACGAAGCGATCGGCGCGCGCAATGAGGGCCGGCGGCAGGGAAATATTGAGGTCATATTGCTCGAAACGGTTCTCCGTGCGCATTTCCAGCACATCACGAAAACCCTCCGTCGTCACGAAGGCAGTCTTCGCGCCGCGCCGCTCGATCAGCGCATTGGTGGCAAGGGTCGTGCCGTGAATGAGAATGTCTATCTCTGAAAGCGCAATGCCCGCCATGTCGGCGACAGCCCTCACACCCTTCAGGATCGCGCGCTCGGGCGCCGTGTAATCCGTCAAAACCTTCGTCGAGTGAAGCGCGCCACCCAGATCGAGCGCGATATCGGTAAAGGTGCCGCCGATGTCGACGCCGACCCGGCAGTTTCGTGGTGCGTTGTTCACCAGCTTGTTCCCCACTTTTGTCTTCCGCCCGAAGCGTCAGATCCGGTTGAGACCGCAACCATGCGGCCGTGCGTCTGCGCATTCTCCTCCACGACAAGCGGTGCCGCAACATTTCCGCTTGACGTTCTTCGTATATGTCACTTATCATATAACTGTCAACTGGGAAGAGGGCTAAAAACGCTGCGAAAAGCGCCAAGCCCCGAACTCCAAAAAGCGAGAATTAGCTAATAAAATTAGGCAGTTCCTCGATTCAATAACATGCGAATGCGGGCTGAACCCGCATCTGATCAACCTGAACGAAGTAGCTTCAACCAGAGGGAAAATTCCATGAAATCGATTTCCAGGCTCTTGACGGCGACCATGCTCACGTCCGCCCTGCTCTTCTCCAACGCCTTGGCGGCAGACACGATCAAGATCGGCGTCGCCGGACCATTCACGGGCGCAAACGCCACCTTCGGCGAACAGGTGTTCAACGGGGTGTCGGCCTATATCAATGACGTAAATGCTGCCGGCGGCATCAACGGCAAAAAGATCGAGCTGGTGAAGGGCGATGACGCCTGCGAACCCAAGCAGGCCGTCGCGGTTGCCAACCGCTTCGTCGATCAGGACAAGGTAAACGCCGTGATCGGACATTTCTGCTCGTCCAGCACAATCCCGGCATCCGAGGTCTATAACGATGCCGGCATTCTGGAAATGACGCCGTCCTCGACCAACCCGACGGTCACCGATCGCGGTTTTGACAATCTGTTCCGTGGCTGCGGTCGTGACGACCAGCAGGCGGTCGTCGCCGGCAGCTTCATTCTGGATACGCTGAAGCGTGACAAGATCGCTCTCATCCACGACAAGGACACCTACGGTCAGGGCCTGGTGGATGCAGTCAAGAAGACCATCGAAGCACGCGGCATCAAGCCGGTCCTTTATGAAGGCTTGACGCGCGGGGAGCGCGACTTCAACGCGCTTGTCACCAAGATCAAGAGCTCCGGCGCAAACGCGGTCTACTTTGGCGGCCTCATCCCGGAAGGCGGGCCGCTTGTTCGCCAGCTTAAGGAACAGGGCGTCGATGTCGTATTCGTCACCGGTGACGCCTTCGCGCAGGCGGAACTTGTCTCCGCCGCCGGCGGCCCGGCGAACCTGAAGAATGTCTACTACTCGGCGACACCCGATCCGCTGGAAGACCCCTCCACGAAGGGCGTTCAGGATGCGCTGAAGAAGGCGAACATCACCCCGGCAAACTATGTCCTCTATGGCTACGCGAACGCTCAGGCAATCGTTGCCGCACTCAAGGCCGGCGAAGACCTGAAGGCTCAGGCCGCTTGGCTGCGCACGAACACCGTTGATTCCGCAATCGGCAAGGTCACGTGGGATAAGAAGGGCGACATCAAGGACTTCAAGTTCGTCTTCTACAACTTCGACGACAAGGGAACCCCCGTTCTCGTGAAGTAAGGCAGCTTTGCCTGCGCGCCGGGTCATCGGTCCGGCGCGCTCATCCATGCCCTAAAAAACATAAGAGGGTTCGCCATGGACTTTTACATCCTGGTTCAACAGTTGTTCAACGGCATTACGCTGGGGACGATCTACGGCCTGATCGCCGTGGGATACACCATGGTCTATGGTGTCATCCGCATGATCAACTTCGCCCATGGCGACGTCTACATGGTCTCTGCCTACATTGCCGCTATCGTCCTGGCGGTGCTCAGCTTCTTCGGCGTTCAATCCGTTCCGTTCGCGCTGATCACGGTGCTCGTCATTAGCTGCGCCATCACCGCCGTCTATGGCTGGACGATTGAACGTGTCGCCTATCGGCCGCTGCGCGGCTCGACCAAGCTCGCGCCACTCATCTCGGCGATCGGAATTTCGCTCATGCTGCAGAGCTACGTCCAGATCGCTCAGGGTGCGCGAGACCAGGGAGTGCCGACCCTCATTCAAGGCGCGTTCCGCTTCGGCGATGACACCCATTTTGCTCAGATAACCTATATGCAGACCGTGATCCTGTTCGCCTCATTGATCGCCATGGGAATTCTGACCTACGTGATCAACTACACGCGAATTGGGCGCGAATGCCGTGCGACCCAGCAGAATATCCGCATCTCTGCCGTTCTGGGCGTCAATACCGACCGCATCATCTCCACAATCTTCGTCATCGGTGCGGCGACTGCCGCTGTCGGCGGTACGCTGGTCACCTTCAACTATGGCTCTTTCAATTTCTTCATCGGCTTCGTCATGGGTATCAAGGCATTCACCGCCGCGGTTCTCGGCGGGATCGGATCGCTGCCGGGTGCTGTGCTGGGCGGAGTGCTGCTTGGATTAACAGAAGCCCTTTTCGCCGGTTACGTCAGTACCGACTACAAGGACGTCTTTGCCTTCGCGCTGCTCATCATCCTGCTGTTTTTCCGTCCCTCCGGCCTTCTGGGCCGCCCGGAAATCCAGAAAGTCTAAATGAGGAGCCAGGCAACATGAAACCCCACAGGCTAGTTGCGCTTGCCAAGGAAGCGCTTCTCACATTTACCGTTTGCATCGTTCTGTTCGGCCCGATCTCCGGACTGGTTCTGGAGGGCTTCTCCTTCCAAAACCAACTGATGCGGGCGGTCACATTGGCGGCAATCGTCACGCTTGGACGTCTTGCGATCTCGGTTTTCCAGTCCAGCAGATTGGGCAAGGGATTCAGGCAACGCTTTGCCGGAAATAATGCCGGCGTCACGGTCATGACCGGCAAGGAAAAATCGCCGGTGCTGCTTCTCGCTGTCCTGTTCCTTGCAGGACTGAGCCTCCCCTTCGTCGCGGACAAGTACTTTCTCGGCGTCGCCATACTGGCGCTGATCTACTGCCTGCTCGGCCTGGGATTGAATATCGTCGTAGGTCTCGCAGGTCTGCTCGATCTTGGATTTGTGGCCTTTTACGCAGTCGGCGCTTACCTGCTTGCGCTTGGCTCGCAATATGTCGGCTTCGGATTCTGGACGGCTTTGATCATAGCCCCGTTCCTTGCCGGCCTCTGCGGGATGATCCTTGCGTTTCCCGTGCTGAAGATGCACGGCGACTATCTTGCCATCGTGACGCTGGGGTTTGGCGAGATCATCCGTCTCATATTGAACAATTGGGGCGATTTCACCGGAGGTCCAAACGGCGCTCCCGTTCCGCCGCCGACAATCCTCGGCCTGGAATTCACCCGCACCGCAAAACAAGGCGGCGTTCCGCTGCATGAATATTTGGGCATTCCTTACAGCGCGGACTACAAATTCTGGTTCATCTACCTCGTACTTTTCCTTGCCGTCTGCATGGTCATCTATGTAGTCGAGCGGCTTCGCGTCATGCCGCTTGGGCGCATGTGGGAAGCGCTGCGCGAAGATGAGATCGCCTGCCGCTCTCTGGGGGTAAACCACGTCTTCACGAAGCTCACCGCCTTCATGCTCGGCGCATCGACTGGCGGGCTTGCCGGTGTCTTCTTCGCCGTCCACCAAGGCTTCGTCAATCCGACGTCCTTCACCTTCTTCGAATCGGCCCTCATCCTTGCCATCGTTGTCCTTGGCGGCCTTGGATCAACCATCGGCGTCATCCTTGCCGCTCTCGTGCTGACCGTCCTGCCGGAAATGCTGCGAGAGTTCGCGGAATATCGCGTTCTGGTGTTCGGCGTCCTCATGGTCGTGATGATGATTTGGAAGCCGCGCGGCCTGGTTCGGATCAAACGCCCGGCATTCTTCCCGAGCACCAGGATGGAAGCGAGCAGCGCCGAAATGCCCCTCCAGACCCAATTGGAGGCGAGACGATGAGTGAGCCCATACTGGACGTTCAAAATGTCACGATGCGTTTTGGCGGCATCATCGCCAACCGCAATGTCAGCTTCCGCGTCGAACGAGGTTCGATTACGGCGCTGATCGGCCCCAACGGAGCCGGCAAAACGACGATGTTCAACTGCATTACCGGGTTCTATCGCGCAAGCGAGGGCCGGATCGTCCTGAACGGAACTAATGGTGCAGAGGACGTCGGCGAGCTGGTTACAAAACCGATTTCCGGCGGCTCGCATCTCGTAACGCGCGCCGGCATCGCGAGGACATTTCAGAACATCCGTCTGTTCAAGGAGATGTCGGTCGTCGAAAACCTCCTCGTCGCTCAGCACCTTGCGACACGCAACAATCTTCTGAGCGGCGTCTTTTTCACCCCGGGGTTCCGGAGAGCCGAACGCGAAGCGGTGGATCGCGCCTACTATTGGCTCGAGCAGATGAGCCTAGTCGAGGATGCCAATCGCCTCGCGGCCGAACTTCCTTACGGTCGCCAGCGGCGCCTTGAGATCGCTCGGGCGATGTGCACTGCGCCGAGGCTGATCTGCCTCGACGAGCCCGCCGCCGGCCTCAATCCCTCCGAAACACGGGATCTGTCCGAGGTCATCCAACGGCTCTGCAACGAACACGGCCAAACAGTTCTCGTCATCGAGCACGACATGAGCCTGGTCATGCGCATTTCCAACCATATCGTCGTACTCGACCACGGAGAGGTCATCTCCGACGGCACGCCCGCGCATGTCGCCAACGATCCCGCTGTGGTTGCGGCCTATCTGGGTATCAGTGAAGAGGAGGTGCAAGCATGAGCCAGCCTGCCGGTATAAAGATACCGCTTCTGGAATTTGTCGCCGTCCATGCTCATTACGGCCCGGTCGAAGCCCTGAAAGCGGTTGACGTCAACATCTTCGAGGGCGAGATCGTCAGCCTGATCGGCGCAAACGGCGCAGGCAAAACGACATTGCTGTCATCGATTTTCGGCGCGCCGCGGGCCTCTTCCGGCAGGATTTTACATCGCGGCGAGGACATCTCGCGCATACCGACGAACAGGATTTCCCGCCGCGGCATCGCGCTCGTTCCGGAAGGTCGCCAGATCTATCAGGAAATGACCGTGGAAGAGAACATGATGATGGGCACGACACCCATCGGAATGGCCTATTTCGAGGACGATCGAACGACCATGTTCGAACTCTTTCCTCGCCTCAAGGAACGTCGCAACCAGACAGCCGGTACGATGTCGGGCGGTGAACAACAGATGCTCGCAATTGCCCGGGCAATGATGGCTCGCCCCGAATTGATCCTATTCGACGAGCCCTCGCTCGGACTGGCGCCTCTCGTAGTGAAGCGCGTATTCGAGGTGCTGCGCGAGATCGCATCCATGGGCAAGACGATCTTTCTGGTCGAGCAAAATGCCAATCATGCGCTCAAGCTCTCGCAGCGAGCCTATGTCATGGTGAACGGGAAGATCCATCTTTCCGGCGAGAGCGCCTCCCTTCTCGACAACCAGGAAGTCCGCAAGGCCTATCTCGGACTGCATTGAACGGAACCATCTCCATGCTGCACAAGAATCTGATTGCCGGTGAATGGGTTGCGGGCGACGCGTCTGCGAACATCAACCCATCCAACACCAACGAGAGTGTCGGGGAATACGCACGCGCGAGCGCTGATGATACCAGGGCCGCGATCGCTGCGGCAAAGACGGCGTTCCCAGCCTGGTCGCGTTCGCCGATCCTGGAGCGTCATGCCGTCTTGAAGAAGACGGGCGACGAAATCGTGGCCCGGAAGGAAGAACTTGGCCGGCTCCTCGCCCAAGAGGAAGGCAAGACTCTTCCCGAGGCGATTGGAGAGGTGACCCGCGCGGGACAGATCTTCGATTTCTTTGCCGGTGAAGTGCTGCGGCTTTCAGGCGAAATCCTTCCTTCGGTTCGGCCCGGCATCGGTGTCGAGATCACCCGTGAACCGGTTGGTGTCGTCGGGGTGATTACACCCTGGAACTTTCCAATTGCGATTCCCGCTTGGAAAATCGCTCCGGCACTAGCTTACGGCAACACCGTCGTCTTGAAACCGGCCGACCTAGTGCCGGGTTGCGCCTGGGCGCTCGTCGACATCATTCATCGTGCCGGCGCGCCAGCCGGTGTCATCAATCTGGTCATGGGCCGCGGCAGCGTGGTTGGGCAAACCATGCTCGACAGCCCCGACGTGAACGCTCTGACATTTACCGGATCGGTAGGGACCGGCAAACGCGTCGCATTGTCGTCTATCGAGCATAACAGGAAGTTCCAGCTCGAGATGGGCGGCAAAAATCCGTTTGTGGTTTTGGACGATGCAGACCTTTCCGTCACCGTCGAAGCAGCCGCCAACTCTTCCTTTTTCTCGACAGGCCAGCGATGCACCGCGTCCTCCCGCCTGATCGTGACGGAAGGCATCCATGACCGCTTTGTCGCCGCGTTGACGGAACGCATGAAGGGACTCGTTATTGATGATGCCCTCAAGGGCGGCACTCATATCGGCCCGGTCGTCGACGAAAGCCAATTGAAGCAGGATGTGGAATACATCGATATCGGCCGTCGGGAAGGCGCAAAGCTTGCATTCGGTGGCGAGCAACTGGAACGAAGCACGCCCGGCTTCTATCTGCAGCCGGCCTTGTTCACCGAAGCCACCAATCAGATGCGGATTGCGCGCGAAGAAATATTTGGCCCTGTCGCTGCAGTCATCAGGGTGAAGGACTACGAGGAGGCACTTGCGGTCGCAAATGACACCAATTTCGGCCTGTCCTCCGGCATTGCGACGACCAGCCTGAAATATGCGACCCATTTCAAACGAAACTCGGAGGCCGGAATGGTGATGGTCAACCTTCCAACCGCCGGTGTCGACTTCCACGTACCATTCGGCGGACGAAAAGGCTCGTCCTATGGGCCGCGTGAACAGGGCCGATACGCAGCGGAATTCTATACCTCGGTCAAGACCGCCTACACGCTCGCATAAGGAAATATGTGATGAAGATTCTCGTCCCGGTGAAGCGGGTGGTTGATTACAACGTGAAGATCCGCGTGAAGGCGGATGGCACGGGTGTCGAGCTTGCGAATGTGAAGATGTCGATGAACCCGTTCGACGAGATCTCGGTCGAGGAAGCGCTGCGGCTGAAGGAAGCCGGCAAGGCCGAAGAGGTGGTGGTGGTATCGATCGGTCCGGCCAAGGCCGAGGAGACGCTGAGGACGGCGCTCGCCATGGGTGCCGATCGTGCCATCCTGGTCGAGACCGAGGATCAAGTCGAGCCGCTGGCGGTGGCGAAGATCCTCAAGGGTATCGCCGATGCCGAACAGCCAGGCCTGATCATCGTCGGCAAGCAGGCGATCGATGATGATAGCAACCAGACCGGCCAGATGCTGGCGGCCCTCTTGGGCTCGGCGCAGGCAACCTTCGCCTCGAAGATCGAGATCGGGGACGGCAAGGCGACTGTCACCCGCGAGGTCGATGGCGGCCTGCAGACGATCGAGGTCAAGCTGCCGGCGGTGGTGACCACGGACCTGCGCCTCAACGAGCCGCGTTATGCCTCGCTGCCGAACATCATGAAGGCAAAGAAGAAGCCGCTCGACAAGAAGGCACCTGCCGACTTCGGCGTCTCCACCGAACCGCGTCTGAAGGTGTTGAAGACCGAGGAGCCGTCGGGCCGCAAGGCGGGCGTCAAGGTCAAGTCGGTGGCCGAGCTGGTCGAGAAGCTCAAGACCGAAGCCGGCGTGCTTTAAAGACAGGAAAGGATAAGACCCATGGCCATTCTTCTTCTGGCTGATCATGACAGCAACCACCTTTCCGACCAGACCGCCAAGGCGCTCACGGCGGCGACCCAGATTGCCCAGGGAACGGGAAGCGACGTGCACATCCTCGTCGCCGGCGCGGGCGCCAACACTGCGGCCGAACAGGCAGCCAAGCTTGCCGGCGTCTCCAAGGTTCTGGTTGCCGACGATGCCAGCCTCGCCAACAATCTCGCCGAACCGCTTGCCGATCTGATCGTGGCGCTCGCCGGCTCCTATGACACCATCCTGACGGCGGCCACCTCGGTCGGCAAGAATGTCATGCCGCGGGTTGCCGCTTTGCTGGATGTCGCCCAGGTCTCGGAGATCATCGAAGTGGTCTCCGCCGATACCTTCAAGCGGCCGATCTATGCCGGCAATGCCATTCAGACGGTGCAGTCGACCGATGCCAGACGCGTGATTACCGTGCGCACCGCTTCCTTCGCCTCTGCCGCAGACGGTGGTTCGGCCACGATCGAAGCAATCCCGGCGGTCGCCAATCCCGGCCTGTCCAGCTTCGTCGCCGATGCATTGTCGACCTCGGACCGTCCGGAACTGACGTCTGCAAAGATCATCATCTCCGGTGGCCGGGCGCTCGGTTCGGCAGAAAAGTTCAAGGAAGTCATCCTTCCCGTCGCCGACAAGCTCGGGGCTGCCGTCGGCGCAAGCCGCGCGGCCGTCGATGCCGGCTATGCCCCGAACGACTGGCAGGTCGGCCAGACCGGCAAGGTCGTCGCACCGCAGCTTTATATCGCCTGCGGCATTTCCGGGGCCATCCAGCATCTCGCCGGCATGAAGGATAGTAAGGTCATCGTCGCCATCAACAAGGACGAAGAGGCCCCGATCTTCCAGATCGCCGATTACGGCCTCGTCGCCGATCTCTTCGAGGCCCTGCCGGAATTTGTCCGCTCGATCTGAGGCAGCCTCCTCGAACAGCTAGGCGGCCGGAGCAGGCTTCGCGCTCACCAGACCGAAGCCGCTCCGATATCTCGCCGGAGTTGTCGAAAAACGCTCTTCGAAGGCCTCATAGAAGCGGGACAGCGAGCCAAATCCCGATTCGAACGCGACGGCGGCCACCGGAAGGTCGCTTGAGATCAGCAGGGATTGGGCCGTATCCAGCCGATGGCGCGTTATGGCCTGATTGACGGTAAGACCGACCGTCTTCTTGAATACCGACATGGCGTAGTTTGGATGCAGTCCGGCCGCCAATCCGACATCGATGGCCGATATCTCGCCCAATGCATGTTCGGCAATGAAGCGGATCATTTTCTCGACCTTTGGCAGTCGGTCAGGATCTTGGTTACGCGATGCAGCAATTGCCGACCCCTGCTCGCGCAAGTCCAGCCAGCCCTCCCGCGCAATCCGCCGTATGCGAGCGACCAGCTCGTCGCGGACAATCTGTTCCAGCTCCGGATCGCCCGACAGCAGCTCATCGCGCCATCTGAGAAGCACTTCGCGGTCGTGCGGCCTGACGCTTTGCGCCTCTATCAGGCCGCCGCGGAAGACAGCATCCCGAAAGCTCCCCATGCTACGCATGTTGACGAGCACGGACATGGGGACATAGAGGCAGACGAAGTTCGCAGGCTCCGTCACCTCGACGACTTGGTGCGGGATCATTCCCCAGAAAAGGCAGAGCTGCCCCTGCGAAATCTGGAGCCTGCGGCCGTCGAACCAATATGTGATGCGTCCATCGAGGACGTAGTTGAGCTCCACCTGGCTGTGCATGTGCGGACCGCTCATGCGCCGCACCTCCAGCCTTTCTCCAGCGCAAAAGCGATGATCGCCGAAAACGACAAGCGGATGGCGCGTCGGGCCATCGTGAACTGGAACTGACTCGTCTTCGATCAACATTGGAAGATGCTCTGGCGGGGTCTCGATCTTAGAAAACCGGAAGCGATCTTCCGTATGGCGGTAGAGCTCTACGAATTTGGATGATGAATATCAACCACCGTACACGGGAGTGACGTGTGCGCGGGCGGCCAACGCCCATGAGGTCTGTGGAGGATCAATTGACCCTATTGAAGAATATCGGCTCTATAGCATTCAGCTACATGCTCGTCGCATCGGCGGCATGCGCTGGCGAAATCGTTCTCAATTCCGACCAGTCGGATCCGGCGCCGAAGAAGGCGATGGAACAACTGATTGCGGATTTTCAGGCGAAGAATCCGGACATCAAGGTTAAGTGGAACAATTTCGACCACGAAGGCTACAAGTCCGCGATCCGCAACTTCCTGACCGCCGACGCGCCTGACGTCGTGGCATGGTATGCTGGCAACCGCATGGCGCCCTTCGTCAAAGCGGGTCTCTTTGCCGATGTCAGCGACGTTTGGGCAGCGAACGGCCTGAACGACCAGTTGAAGTCTGCTGCCGCATCGATGACGATCGACGGAAAGCAGTGGGGCGTTCCCTACACCAACTATCAGTGGGGCATCTATTACCGCGCCGATATCTTCAAGGATAAAGGCATTACGCCGCCAAAGACCTGGGACGAGCTGGTGGCCGCATGCGCCAAGCTGAAAAGCGCAGGCATCACACCGTTTACGATCGGCACGAAGGCCCTGTGGCCGACCGCCGGCTGGTTCGACTATCTCGACCTGCGCGTCAACGGCTATGAATTCCACATGGATCTGACCGCCGGCAAGGTGCCTTACACCGATCCGAGGGTCAAAGCCGTATTCACCAAGTGGGCAGAACTGGTGAAGCCGGGCTATTTCATCGAGAACCATGCAGCTCTCGACTGGCAGGACGCCATGCCGCAATTCGTTCAAGGCAAGGCGGCCATGTATCTGATGGGCAATTTCGCCGTCGCCCCGATGAAGGATGGCGGACTGAAGCAAGACCAGATCGGCTTCCTTCCGTTCCCGCAGATTACCGCAGGGGTGCCGGTCTCTGAAGAGGCTCCGACCGACACGTTCCACATTCCGTCGGGTGCGAAGAACAAGGAAGACGCCAAGAAGTTCCTCGCCTATCTCGCCTCGCCTGAAGCCCAGACGAAAATCAACGAGACGCTCGGTCAGCTACCGATCAACAACAAGTCGACCGTGCCGGACGATAAGTTCCTGAAGGCTGGTTTCGAGATGCTGGCGAACGCCCACGCTCTCGCGCAGTTCTACGACCGCGACGCCCCGGCCGATATGGCGAAGGCCGGCATGGAAGGCTTCCAGGAATTCATGGTCAAGCCTGACAAACTCGATGCGATCCTGGCTCGCCTCGATAAGATCCGGGCTCACGCTTACAAATAACTCGTTCTGAAGATACCGCGCTGCCGGATGTTAATTCCGTCCGGCAGCGTTTTTCGTCGCATTTGTATAGGAGCAGACGATGGGCACGAGCAGTCCCGCTCTACCGGGGTTCTGGAAACGCAATCAGCGGACATTTGCACCTTGGCTTTTTCTTGCGCCAGGCGCCCTGATGTTTCTGGTCTATGTGATCGTCCCGGTATTCCAATCCGTATGGATCAGTTTCCATGACTGGGATGGTCTGGGACCCAAAACCTGGATCGGTCTTGGGAACTATGTCGAACTCCTCTCCGACGACGCCTTCTATACGTCGCTGGAGAACAACGTCATATGGCTCGTTCTCTATCTGCTGGCGGTCCCGGCTGGCTTGGCTGCGGCATTGTTCCTGAACCAGACCGTCACCGGCATTCGCCTTTACAAATCACTGTTCTTCTTTCCATTCGTGATCAGCCAGGTGGTCGTCGGCCTGATTTTTACGTGGTTTTACGCTCCTAATTTCGGGCTATTCTCTGCGCTGATCCAGGCCTTGACGGGGACGCAGGTTGCCATTCTCGCAGACGAGCGCCTGGTGACCTACGGCATCATCGCCGCCGGCCTCTGGCCGCAGATCGCCTATTGCATGATCCTCTACCTGACGGGCCTCAACAACATCAATCCGGAGCAGATTGAAGCCGGGCGCATGGATGGCGCCAAGGGCTGGCATCTGTTCTGGAACATCGTCCTGCCACAGCTTCGGCCGGCCACCTTCATTGCAGTGGTGGTGACCGTCATCGGGGCGCTTCGATCCTTTGACCTCGTTTCTGTCATGACGGCGGGCGGACCTTACGGTTCGAGCCGCGTCCTTTCCTATTACATGTACGAAGAAGCGCTTTCCGAATACGGCTTCCGCATGGGTTATGGAGCCGCCATCGCGGTCGTGCTCTTCCTCATCATGATGGTCTTCATCACATTCTTCCTTATTCGCATGCTGAGACAGGAAAGGAATTCCTGATGTTTCCAACTCCTGTCCAGAAATCGGGCCCATGGGTGTCGGCCGCCTATCAGGTTCTTCTGCCGATCGCCCTCATCATCTGGCTTCTTCCCCTGATCGGCGTTGCGGTCACGTCGATCCGCCCATCGGGGGATCTGGCCGCTGGCAATTATTTTGGCATTCCCTCGGGCTTTGCCGGTGTCGAGAACTATACCGCCGTCTTTCGGGATTCGCCGATCGGCCACTACATCCTCAATTCCTTCAAGATCACCATCCCGACGGTTATCGGCGCGGTCGGTCTCTCATGCCTCTGCGGCTTCGCGCTGGCCGTCTACCGGTTCAAGGGAAGCCTGTTCCTGTTCTTCGTCTTCGTTGCCGGCAACTTCATTCCGTTCCAGATCCTGATGGTCCCTGTTCGCGACTTGACGCTCAAGATGGGCCTCTACGACACCGTAACCGGGCTTGTGTTGTTCCACGTCGCTTTCCAGACCGGCTTCTGCACCTTGTTCATGCGCAACTTCATCAAGGGGCTGCCCTTTTCGCTGATCGAATCGGCGCGGGTCGAGGGCGTCTCCGAGTGGCGGATATTCATCCACATCGTACTGCCTTTGATGCGCCCGGCCATTGCGGCGCTGTCAGTCTTGATCTTTACCTTCGTCTGGAACGACTATTTCTGGGCGACCGTGCTTGTCCAGGGCCAGGCCGCAATGCCCGTTACCGCCGGACTGAACGCGTTGAACGGACAATGGGTTGCAGCATGGCATCTGGTGTCGGCGGGTTCGATCGTCGCCGCGATGCCGCCAGTTCTGATGTTCTTCTTCATGCAGAGGCACTTCATTGCGGGCCTCACTCTCGGAGCGACCAAGGGATGAAAAAGACTGTAGTTGTAAAAGCGGGGGCCATTTGCCTCGCTCTCGGCCTGCCGGAGCGCGGCATGCCCGAGATCCTGGGCTTCGGCCGCGGGGCGCTTGCCCCGGAATTCTGGCCCGATGTGCCGCGTTCGAGCCGTGTCAACGGCATGGACGTGGCCGTGCCTTCGAATGTGCTGCTGCCGGTCGGCGGACTCGGATTCTTCGGATGGCCGGCGATTTGCGGGCATCGCGATGGGCGTATGTTCACGCTGGAATTCCAGAACTGGCAGACTGAAGAGATCGACGCCGGCGTCATCCTGAAGGCTGAAGATCCCGTCGCGGAAATCGGCCTGCAGATATGCCTGAAGGGCAGCGCGACTGAGGTTTTGTCGATTTCGACATCACTGATCAACCGCGGCTCCAGCGATTATACGCTGGATCGCTGCATGGCGGCGAGTTTCCTGATGCCGGCCGGCGCGTCAGAGCTGACCAGCTTTACGGGAATGTGGGGCCGGGAGTTCCAGACGCGCCAATCGCAACTCCCCAACGGGCTCTGGATGCAGGAAAGCCGGAGGGGGCGAACCTCGCATGACCGCTTTCCCATCATCTTCCTCGAGTGCGGCGGCGAGCGGATGGGATTCCATCTCGGCTGGAGCGGCAATCACCAGATGGCGATCGACACACTAGACGATGGACGCCGGCTGGTGCATCTCGGCGAACTCTTCGAACCGGGTGAAATGCGCCTCGCACCGGGCGAAGCCTATGACAGCCCGACAGCTTTTGCCGGTCCTGACAGCGAGGCTTTCCATGCCTTCGTCAGAGAGAGCGTGATTGCCTGGCCGGGCGGCGAGATGAAGCCCCGGCCGGTGACGCTGAACACCTGGGAAGGCAACTACTTCGATCACCGCATGGAGTCCTTGAAAGCCCAGGCGGATGCAGCGGCGGCTGTCGGCATCGAGCGTTTCGTCCTCGATGACGGATGGTTCGGCAAGCGGGACGACGATACGACCAGCCTTGGTGACTGGTTCATAGACGAGCGAAAATACCCGAACGGGCTGAAGCCACTCGTCGACCACGTGACGTCCCTCGGCATGGAGTTCGGCCTCTGGTTCGAACCCGAGAACGTGAACCCGGAGTCCGAACTGTTTCGCGCCCATCCCGATTGGGCTCTGCAAGTCGAAGGACGCCCGCTTCTGCTGTCGCGAAACCAGCTTGTGCTGGATCTGACGCGCCCGGAGGTCAGCGATTATCTCTTCCAACGCATGGAAGCGGTGCTTTCGCAGCACGCAATCGCCTACATCAAGTGGGACATGAATCGCGATCTGACCCATGCCGGCGGCACAGATGGGCGCGCGCGCACCGCGAGGCAGACGCGAGCCGTCTACGCCCTGATGAACAGGGTCCGGCAAGCCTTTCCCGCAGTCGAGATAGAAAGCTGCGCCTCGGGCGGCGGGCGTATCGACTATGGCGTCCTCAGATACACGCACCGCGTTTGGACATCGGATTGCACCGACGCCTTCGAGCGGCTTGAAATACAGCATGGGGCGTCGCAATTCGTTCCCCCGGAGCTTCTCGGCGCACATATCGCCGCATCTCCGAACCACCAGACCGGCCGCAAGTTGAGCCTTGCTTTCCGCGCGCTGGTCGCGCTCGCCTATCACCTGGGCGTGGAACTCAATCCACTGACGCTCGACGCTGAAGAGAAGCAGGAACTGGAACGCTGGATCGCGCTTCATAAGAGCCTGCGGCCGCTTCTGCATGCAGCCGGCAAGCAATTTCGTCTGCCGCCGCTCGACGGGCGTTATGTCTGGGGCGCTGCAGATACCGACCGCATCGTCGCTTTCGTCGTCCAGGGCCCGCAAATGGTCGGCGAGCAGCCCGCACCCGTCCGCTTGCCTGTCAGCGATAATAGCGATGTGCTGTGGCGCGTGACGGCGATGCATCCCGCAGAGCCGGAATTCATCCGGATCTCGGAAGGCCAGCAAAAGCTCCTAAACGGAGAACTGACCTTCAGTCTCGATACGCTGAGACATGTCGGATTGCCGCTGCCGATGCTCAAGCCCGAGAGCGGGCTCCTTCTTGAATTCCAGCCCGTGAAGGGAGGTTAAGCCTCATGGGAAATGTAACGCTCAACCGCGTGACGAAGCAGTTCGGCGCCGCCAGTGTCATCAAGGGCGTCGACCTTACCATCGAAGATGGCGAGTTCTGTGTCTTCGTCGGGCCGTCCGGCTGCGGCAAGTCCACGCTTCTGCGCATGATTGCCGGGCTGGAAGATATTTCCTCCGGTGGGCTGAGGATCAGCGGCAACGACATGACCAAGGTTGGTCCCTCGGAGCGTGGGGTTGCCATGGTCTTCCAGAGCTATGCCCTTTATCCGCATATGACCGTGGCCGAGAATATCGGCTTTGGCCTGCGTATGACCGGCCACTCCAAGGAAGAGGTCTCGCGCCGGACGAGCGCTGCCGCCGAGATGCTGCAATTGAAACCGATGCTCAGCAGGAAGCCTTCCCAGCTATCCGGCGGCCAGCGTCAGCGCGTCGCCATCGGCCGCGCCATCGTGCGCAATCCGCAAGTGTTTCTCTTCGATGAGCCGCTGTCCAATCTCGACGCATCGCTCAGGGTCCAGATGCGCACGGAAATCAGCAAGCTGCATCAGGATCTCAAGACGACGATGATCTACGTCACCCACGATCAGGTCGAGGCCATGACCATGGCCGACAAGATCGTCGTGCTTCAAGGCGGGTTGATCGAACAGGTCGGATCGCCGCTGGAGCTCTATCACCGGCCGAAGAACATCTTTGTCGCCGGCTTCATCGGCTCGCCGAAAATGAACTTCATCAAGACCAAGGCATCGCCCGCGGAAGGCGGTGTCAAGGTCGACCTCCCCGGCGGTCAGTCGATTACGCTAGGCGGCGGTTCGGTCAGGGAAGGGCAGTCGGTCACGCTCGGGGTCCGTCCCGAACATCTCGATCGCAACGAAGGCGGAGACGCCACGCTTCAGGGCAAGGTGCGTCTTGCCGAATATCTGGGATCGGAAACGATGTTCTATATCACCCTTGCCGACGGCGCCGAGATTGCTGTGAAGGCGGATGGCCTCGCGAAGGCCAAGCCGGGCGACGAATTCTCCATCCATATTCCGGCGGCTGCCTGCCATCTGTTCGATGATGCCGGCAACGCTATCCTCAACGGGGACCTGACGAAATAATGCTCGGCGTTTGCTATTACCCAGAACACTGGCCCGAAAGCTGGTGGGAAAAAGACGCGCGCCGTATGCGGGCGCTTGGAATCTCCTATGTGCGCATCGGCGAATTCGCCTGGTCGCGCCTCGAGCCCTCACGCGGCTCCTTCGACTTCGGCTGGCTCGACCGGGCGATGGACACGCTGGCTGCGGCCGGCCTGAAAATTGTGCTTGGCACGCCGACCGCCACGCCGCCGAAATGGCTGATGGACGAATATCCCGAGATCGCTCCGGTGGACGAAGAGGGTAGAGTGCGGGGCTTCGGCTCTCGTCGTCACTACAGCTTCTCGTCGGAAGTCTGGTGGAAGGAATCGGCGCGTATCGTCGAAGCGGTCGCGCAGCGATACGGTTCGCACCCTGGTCTCGCCGGCTGGCAGACCGACAATGAATATGGCTGCCACGATACGAGCTTTTCCTGGGGCGCCCAAGACCTGAAGGCGTTTCGCCGCTGGCTTCGCCTTCGCTATCAGTCACCGCAGCAACTGAACGAGGCCTGGGGTTCCGTCTTCTGGTCGATGGAAGTTCAAAGCTTCGACGACGTCGCGCTGCCCAATCTGACAGTGACGGAGGCGAACCCTGCCGTCCGGCTCGATTTCTGGCGCTTCCAGTCCGATCAGATCGCCGCCTATGACCGAATGCAGTGCGATATCATCAGAAAGCACTCCCCGGATCGCTGGATAACCCATAACTTCATGGGCTTCGTCAACGATTTCGATCATTGGAAGGTTGGCGAAAACCTGGACCTCGCTTCCTGGGATTCCTATCCAATCGGCTTCGTGGAGAAATTTCCGTTCAGCGAGGAAGAGCGCGTGCGCTGGGCGGAAACATCCCACCCCGACATCGCCGCCTTCCATCACGATCTGTACCGCGGCGTCGGCAATGGCCGGTTCTGGATCATGGAACAGCAACCGGGGCCTGTGAACTGGGCACCATGGAACCCTGTCCCCAAACCGGGGATGGTTCGTCTTTGGACCTGGGAGGGCCTTGCCCACGGGGCCGAGGTTGTCAGCTACTTCCGTTGGCGTCAGGCGCCGTTCGCGCAGGAGCAGATGCATGCCGGCCTGAACCTTCCTGGCCTCGACGAGCTCTCGCCCGGAGGCAAGGAAGCCGCAATCGCCGGCCATGAGATCGATACCGTTGGCCCCTTGCAGAAGCCGGCGCGGGCGCCCGTCGCCATCGTCTATGATTATGAGACCTATTGGTCCACGGTCATTCAGCCGCAGGGCAAGGATTTTCGCTACGAAGAACTTGCCTTCCGCTGGTACGAGGCGGTCAGGAAGCTTGGCCTTAACGTCGATTTCGTCCGCCCCGGCGCGTCCCTCACGGGCTACAAGCTGGTTCTCGTTCCCTGCCTCATGCACGTCTCCGACGCGGCATTGGCGGCATTCGAGCAGGCGGATGGAACAGTGCTTTTCGGTCCGCGGACCGGATCGCGGGACCGCAACTTCCAGATTCCCGCCAATCTCCCGCCCGGGCCGATCGGCGAGCTTACCGGTATCAGGATCACGCAGGTGGCTTCCTTACGGCCGGGGCTTAGCGCCTCTTTGTCGGGCGCGATCAGCGGCCGGGCGACAAGATGGCGCGAATATCTTGAGACAGCGGCGGGAGCGGATGTCGTGGCAGCGTTCGACGATGGCAGCCCAGCGCTGGTGTCGAAGGGGAGATACGTCTATTTGGCCTGCTGGGCCGACGGCGAACTCCTCGACAATCTGATGTCGCACCTTGCCGCCGGGCTCGATCTGCCGACCGCTACCCTGCCCGATTTCATCCGCCTTCGTCGTGCAGGCAATCTCACATTCGCCTTCAATTACGGGCCGGACGCCTGGACGATCCCGGAAAAGCACGACTTCGTGCTCGGCGGCCAGGAAATCGCTCCATTCTCCCTCTCGGCGTGGAGATGACTACCGGACGTCCGCGGATGAAATGAAGGAAAGCGAATCCCCTTACCTCTTTGGTGAGGGGATTGCATATTGCTACCAGCGCTGCGCCAGATGGCAAAGACTTGCGGTGGGGAGGGATCAAGCGGGCCTAGAGGTGCCTTGCCGGTTGAGCTTTGCCCCGAACGCCCGCCTTTGAGGGTTGTTTGACGAGCTCGTGGGAAATGCCGGTCTGGGCAGACCACACGCTGCCGCTTAGCCGGTCGCCACTGCCTCTTTTATCGATAAGGCAATTTCATCTTCGCTGCGGCCGCCATTGATCGCGATACGTCCGGCGAAGACGAAGTGGGGTACTGACCGAACGCCCGCGGCCACTGATCTCGCCGCCTCCTGTTCGACGCGCCTGCACCAGGCGGGGTCGCAAGCGATCGCGTGGACTTCGGCGCGCTCGAACCCGTGGTCCACCGCGATATCGGCGAGCACGTCGGCATCGGCGATATTCCGCGCGCCGAGGAAATAAGCGCTGGAGATCGCTAATGCGAGCCTATGCTGTGTGCCGCGTTCGCGGGCAGCAAGGATGAGCGCATGTGCCGATTGCGTCGGATAGGCCCAAAGCTGCCGGCAGAGGTCGAGCGCCAGCCCGGAGGCCTGCGCCTCGGCCTCGGGCCGCGCGAACGCGGCCTTTGGCTCGGTGATGCCGTAGCGTGCGCGCAGCAGGTCGGGAATGTAAAGCCCGGACGCCGGCGCATCCGGCATGAGCAGCACCGGATGATGCCTGATATCGACGGCAAGGCCGGGGAAGCGCTCGGCCAGCACCTTGTCGAGCCGGTGTTGCCCGATGATGCACCAGGGGCAGGTGATTTCGGTAAAAAGGTCGATCTGCAGCATGGCGCCTTCCCATCAACCCTGCGGCAGCGGCGGGAGGATGATCTCGGCCCGGTCGCGTCTGGTGACGAGACCCCAGATCTCCTCGGCGACATCGTCGGGATCGAGCACCAGATATTTCGGATCGAGCGGCACGCCATTGGATGTCATGGCGCGAAGACCGGTAGAGCGATCGAGGAACGCGCCGATATTCACCGTACCAGCATAGACGCCCCTCTCCGCGACCTCAGCATTGAGGGTGAAGACGTAGTTGCGCGCCGCCGCCATCAGCGGTCCGACGCCGCTCATGCCCGGCATCGTGACCACTGCCGTCAGCCCGCCGACGATGACGACCGCGCCGTCGCCGCGCGCGAGCATGCCGGGCAGCACTGCATGCGACACCTCGACCGGCGCGAAGGTGAAGATATCGGCCATCGACCGCAGCCTTGCCGCGTCGAGTTCCGCCGCCGGCACAAAAGCCGCATCGGAGGGCACGGGCGCGTAGACGGCGACATCGATCGAGCCGAACCGATCCTCGATGGAGCGCACCAGTGGTGCGATGCCATCGACATCGGTGAGATCGGCCGGAAATGCCGCGGCCTCGATGCCGGCCTGGGCGAGCTCGGCCACACGCTCATCGAGCGGGCCGGCGCGGCGAGCGACAAGTGCTACGCGATAGCCTTCGCGACCGAACCGCATGGCCAGCGAGCTTCCGAGCCCGGTGCCGGCGCCGAAGAGGGCAATCGTTTTTCTGTCAGTCATAACTTACTCCTTGATGGCGGTATGTTTTACTGACCAGATATGATATGATGACTGCAATGTCGCAAGAACGCATATTTTCGAGGCCTAGTCACATGCATATGCCCACCCCGCCAACTATGCCCGGCACGGACCCCAGTTGCCGGAAAGTCAATGAGATCCTCGGCCGCATGGGCGACAAGTGGACGATCATGGCAATCACCATGCTGGCCGATCAGCCGCGCCGCTTCAACGAACTGAAACGGCTGATCGGCGGCATTTCCCAGCAGATGCTCACCCGCACTTTGAAGGCGCTGGAGCGCGATGGCATGGTGACGCGCAAGGTCTATCCGACCATACCGCCGCAGGTCGAATACAGCCTGACGGATCTCGGCCGCTCGCTTTCAGCGCCCCTGTTGCAGCTCGCTATGTGGGTGCTGGATCACCTGGGGGAAATCGAGGCGCATCGCGCCTTGCATGATGAAGGGGCAAGCTAGCCAAGGTAGCTAGCTAGCTCCTGCCCCTCATTGCGAGTGGTCTCAGTTGGCGGCCGTTTATGCAGCGCGACATAGCGAGAGGCAAAAACGGCTGCCGAGTTACTTTACCCTCGTAATTTCGCAATAGATGATGTTGCGGTTCTTTCCAAACCAGATGGATACATCTGTCTCTGCCTTGCTAGCGCTTGCATCGGCAATCATTTGCATGTCGTTTTCCGAACGCAGGAGCAGAGGCCAACTCATGAATGCTTCCATGTAGCCGTCGACTTCGATTTCCTGCGAGAAGTTCGCGAACAGGAAGGAGCCGCCGGGCTTGAGCATTTCAACACATTTGCGCGTCAGTTTGGCGGCAACCGGAAGCGTGAGGTAATCGTAGAGACCCGCAGCGTAGATGTAATCGAAATGTCCGAAAGCGTGCTTGTTGGAAAGCAGGCTCTTGACCGTGCCGTCCACCGCTTCGACGCATGTTCCGGCAAAATCGCGCGCAACCGTCCCCACGCTCAGCGGGTCCTGATCGAGCGCAATCCAGCGCCTGATTTTTCCTTCCCTAAGCGCAGTCGACAGCGTCGCTTCGCGAAGATGGCCCGATGCCATCGCCAAGACTTCGGCCGAGCCGGGTCGATCCTTGGCGTGCTCATCCACCCGTTGTGCGAGGATGTCGCGGCGTTCTCTCACCGCGACGGATGAGGACGCGTTTTTGGTGTATTCATATATCGCTCTGCCCAGCGCGGTGGATGCTGCGATTTCCGCCTCCACGATGGCATGACCATAAATGAAGTCGAGCAGATGCGCGTCACCGGAATAGCCCCGCGGTTTATCGAATGACCATTTCGTGAACGGATCCTGAAGCAGAAACTGTGCAACGGGATGGTTCTGCGCAAGGAAGACGATTTCGCTCCATATGCTGGCGTGAAACCGCCGGCGGATCTGATGCAACGCCTGCGATAGCCGGCTGACAATCGCATGAGGATCCACTTCGGATCGGAATTGTTGAAGCGATAAGTCGAGCGTGAGAGCAAGTTCCGCCTTGGCGATTACCATCTGGTCTGATGATGGAAGGTCGTCTGGCTTAGTCGGGCGAAAAATTTGTCCAGGTGCAATGAGACTCTCGCCGTCGAACTTAAAGCCTTGTGCCATTATGAACTCCGTTGACGCAATGTTAAGCATAAATATGTGGACGACAGAACGCGATTGGATTCTGCACGTCAAGAGGGTATTTCTAGCAGTACGAGCTAAATTTCGTGATTGACACGGACGGAACTTTTGGAAGCGGTGAACGCAGGTTTATCGGCAGCAATGCTCGGGAGGCATCGCCGCATGTTCTATGAGCAGTTATCTACAGAGCAGACCGCATCCGAAATTTCCGCAAAGGCCCCATTTGTAGACGGCGCTGTCCCGACAGAAAAACGCCGTGGCTTTGCTTTGGAGATGAGGGCCGCCTACGCATCGGAAAACGAAGCCGTCCGCCGGGAAGGCACGCGCAAGGGATTGTGGATGGCAGTCGTCGTCTATCTGGTCTTTGCCGCTCCCGATAGCTGGCTTATTCCCGATGTTGCGCCGCTGACAATCCTCATGCGGTTTGTCGTTGCGGCTATTGCGCTGCTGGCCTTTGAGACTTTGCGGTTGACGAAGGCAAAGACCGTCTGGTTGGACAGCACTTGCGCATTGGCGCTGATCTTCGGCTATGCCGGCTGGCTTTATCCGGCTATCGCCACAGAATATGCGACGAGCATGTCATACTACATGATCTTCGGCGCGATTTTCATGATGGGCGCGAACCTGTTCTTCAGCTTCTCGTTTCGCCTGTCCGTCCTGACGTCCGGCACGGTATTGGCCGTGTTTTTTGCGGCTCTCTACAGTTCGTTTCCATCGACGCCGGCTTACCAGCTCGCTTTCGGACTATTTTACGTCTCGTGCTTCGTGTTCACGTCTTTCGTGAACTGGCGCCTGAATGTCGAGCGCTACAACGTTTTCCTGAATGCGGTGGAAGCGCGCCACCAACATTGGGAAGCGGCAGAGCGCGGAAAGGCATTGCTGCGTCTTTCACACACGGATTACCTCACCGGCATCGAGAACAGACGCGCGATCGATCGGCGGCTGGATGAGTGCTGGAGCGCCTGGAAAGATAAGGGCCGCGAATTTTCCGTCATCCTGATCGACGTCGACTTCTTCAAGCGTTTCAACGACCGGTACGGCCATCAGGAAGGCGACCGCTGCCTGACGGTCATTGCCACGACGCTTCAGAAGCTGGTTGAGCGCCACGGAGGCATCATTGGTCGTTATGGCGGCGAGGAGTTCATCGTCGTCATGCCTTTGAAAGCGCAGGATGAAGCGATCTATATAGCGGGCAAAATTCGGCACCAAGTCGAGGCGCTCGCAATCCGACATGAAGAGCGGCCGGACGACACGCAGTTCGTAACGGTAAGTGTCGGCGTTGCTTTTATCAGCGAGCGATCCGCCGCAAAGGTGGAATGGCTTGTGCGTGAGGCCGACCTTGCGCTCTACAGTGCAAAAGCCTCCGGCCGCAATTGCGTTCGAATCTTTGATCCGGTGCTGCGGCGTCCGAACGAGGATGCCGGAAAATTGGTGCCGCTGCTGGCCGCAGCCATCGATCGGAGACTGGTATCGCTGGTCTATCAACCAATATTCGATCTCAGGGACGGGCAGATGAAAGCCGCCGAGGCTTTGATGCGGCTGCGCATGCCCGATGGAACCTCCGTGCCGCCAAGCGTCTTTATTCCGATCGCCGAGCGGACCGGATCTATTGTCGAATTGGGTCGCTGGGCGATCAAAACCGCATGTCAGGATATCCTGGCGTCCGACCGCATGGCCACGGTGAGCGTGAATGTCTCTCCGGTGCAGCTAAGATCTCCCGGCTTCGCCTCGAGCGTTGCAGCGATCCTCGAAGAAACTGGCGTCTCGGGGTCCCGGCTTGCATTGGAAGTCACCGAGGGCTTGGATATGGAGATGCAACCCGAGGTGCTGCAGTGTGTCGCCGATCTCCAGGCGCTCGGCGTCGAGATTTGGTTGGATGACTTCGGCTCCGGCTATGCCGGATTGTCATGGCTCCGGGCGATCGAGTTCGACACCGTCAAGGTTGACCGAACCTTCCTGCATGATTGTTCGGACGAGCGCGGGCTGACGATGTTACAAGACATGGTCGCCCTGATACGCAACCGGGGAAACACCATTCTGGTGGAAGGTGTGGAGACCGAGGCGCAGATGTCTGTCCTTCAGAGCCTCAGCATTGACCGGGTTCAAGGGTTTCATCTCGGCAAACCGGTGAGTGTCGATCTATTGCGGGCAAGTGCCTAGTACCTCTGAGCGAGCGGTCGACGAAGACTTCCTCGAAGTGTTATCGAAGATCGCAGCAGAGCGTCGATCGTATTTGCCGAAACTGTTCATTCTTTCTTAGTACTATACTTTAAACGCAGCTTTATAAGTTAGCGATATACGGATTTGAAACTGCCATGATGGCGGGTCGAACGCGAATGAACTGCGTCGTCTAGCCTGGGGTAGTTATTAGATGCTTCATACACTCCTTCGCTTCGCGCGGAGCAAATCCGGCAATTTCGGCACGATAACAGCACTCCTCGCCGTACCTTTGATCGGTGCGGCGGGCTTGGCGGTCGATATCTCGAACGCGCTCAGCTTGCGCAGCCAGCTCTATGCGGCTGCCGATGCGGCGGCGCTCGGAGCGATCGCGGAATCCTCAAGCGGCGTAGCGGCGGCCATGGCCATGTCTGGAGACGGCGTCGTGACAATCGGGCAGGACGACGCACGCAAGCTCTTCTTCGGCCAGCTCGCGAGCGATTGGAAGGGTGTTCCGGTGGATGTCGACGTCTCCGTAACGAAGGCAGCCAATATCGTAACGTCAAACGTCACGTTCCATGCGACTGTTCCAACGTCGTTTCTGCAGATCCTTGGCGACAAGACCATTCCGATCGCCGGGGCAGCCACCGCGCAATACCAGACCGCCACCTTCATCGATTTTTACATGCTGCTCGACAATACCCCGTCCATGGGCGTGGGAGCGACCCCGACCGACGTCGCGACGATGCAAAAGAATACCAGCGACAAGTGCGCCTTTGCCTGCCACAACATGGATACGACGAACAACTACTACAATCTGGCGAAGAAGCTTGGGGTGAGTATGCGCATCGACGTGGTGCGCCAGGCAACGCAGAAGCTGACGGAGACGGCGACCACCAGCCGCTCGACGCCCGATCAATACAGAATGGCAGTCTATACGTTCGGCACGCAAGCGGAGAAAGCACAGCTAACGACAGTATCCGGCCTGTCGTCCGACATGGCGCAGGTCAAAAGCTATACCGACAACGTCGATCTGATGACCATTCCCTATCAAGGCTATAACAACGATCAGACGACCAGCTTCGACAACGCGCTCACCCAGATGAAGAGCAATATGGGCACGGGCGGCGGCGGCACAAGCAGCACCGATCGCGAAAAGGTTCTCTTCTTCGTAACGGACGGGGTTGGTGACAGCCAAAAACCATACACCTGCACGAAGCCCTTGACCGGCAACCGGTGCCAGGAACCGATCGACACCTCCTTCTGTCAGCCGCTGAAGGATCAGAACGTCAAGATTGCCATTCTATACACGACCTATCTGCCGCTGCCGGCAAACAATTGGTACAATACCTGGATCGCCCCGTTTCAATCGCAAATCCCGACGCGCCTGCAAAGTTGCGCTTCGCCGGGTCTCTATTTCGAAGTCAATCCGACGCAGGGCATCGCCGACGCAATGAACGCGCTCTTCCTGAAAATCATCAGAAGCCCTCGCCTGACGAGCTGAGGTTTCGCGCGATTTTTTCCGATTTATAAAATCGCGATCCGCGGCGGGAACAATACTCAGACTAGCGAGTTCGGTCAGCCGCCAGGGACACGCCTGGCCACTACCGTGCCCAAGGTGGTGTCATTTCCTATTGCCGTTGGCAGAGCCCTGTCCCTGCTAACGGCTTTTTTTGGTGCTCTTCTCAGATTTTGACCAATCATTCAGCAGCAAAGCCCAATCATTCAGCAGCAAAGCGTAGTCCGGCGTTTTCGACTGCCGTCGTGAAGGCGGCGCGCGCAGCACCAATCGGCAGCTTTCCGTCATGGGCATCGAAGAGGGCTTGGACCGTCGCCTGAAAAGCCATCGTGCTGCGGTCGCCGGGCCACTCTTCGAACATGTACTGAGCTGCACTTTCGGTGCTGTTGATAATGAGATACCTGCCCGGAACGGAGGTTCCGACCTTTACTGGATCATCCCACCACTGGCGCTTCATCTTCTTCAATCCCCGGGTCCCCGAACTGCGCCAGAAGACAATTGTTCCACGCTCGCAAGCAAACACCGACGATGACCCGCTTTTTCTTGCCCTGGCCGATCACGCAATGACGACCCAGAGAGTGTCTGCAGCCCGGTGTAAGGACCAGCGAGGCTGGTGGGACTGAAAAAATCGCTATGCAGTTGTGAAGCATGATCGTGCGTTCCAATCCTTGCGCCCGCACGACAGAAAAGCTGCGCGGTCTCAACCTCAAGCTTTGGTAGTTGGTGACTTTCAGACCCTAGAGGTTTATTTATTATGGAGTAGCGGGATCGCTAAATTGAGGGAGGGCGGCATGTATAATCTGATCGTCTCCAGCAGAGAAGAACCGTGGGACGGAACGCCATTTGAAATCGATTTAAGCAGATGCATCAGCATCTTTGAGTACACAGAAAAAGCGATAGCCGATAGATTTGACGTAACGACAGAGGCGTCGCAGCTACAGCTCATGAGGCTGCCGACCATATTTGCTCACGAAACTTTCCGTGAGCGCGCTCCACATTTTGGCATTATCCGAGACATTGCCATTCGCCAGAAGCTGGTTCACATCGACTATGAGATCCAACCTCTTCCAAAGTTTCTGAGCTGGCAGGACATGACGGATAAGCATTTTATCCTCGACCTTGGCGATTGGGAAATGAACCGCACGCATTGGGCGGTTAAGGATACGAATTTACCCAAGGAACTGCAGCGGCTGGGAATTACCCTACCCTCCTGGACGAACCCCGTGGGGCGCGCGATAAACATAAACTCGCATCGCTTCGATGTCGGTTTGTCGTTTCCCGCTGAAGCAACGGGCCTGGTTGCAAAAGTTGCAACTCAGCTTGAAAAGAACATCGGCCCCCACTCTTACTTTTATGACTACAATTACCAGGGACAACTGGCGAGGCCGACAACAGACCTTCTGCTGCGGGACATCTACCAGAACCGTTCCAAGCTGATCGTCATATTCATCGGCTCCGACCATCAGTCCAAGACTTGGTGCGGTATCGAATGGAACACTATTCAGCAAATTGCTGCTCAAAGAGCGCATGATCGCGTTATGTATGTTCGCCTCGACCATGGCGACGCGGAGAGCGATCTTGGAACTGACGGGTACCTGGATGCGTGGGAATTCAGCCCGAGCGAAATAGCCGATGCAATTGCCCAGAGAGTTCAGTTTCTCTAGAGCGGTTCAGCGTTTCACGGAGTAGCTTTCCCGCTCTATCTCTTTGTTCTTACGCATTCCGGACGGAAAACCGCTGCACAGTTTTCCTGGAATTGCTCTAGCCGGCAGATCCGCCGCCCTCGATTTGTCCATCATGAGGAGCCGCGAACACGCGCTGATATCGAACCGGTATCGACGTGTGCTTTATGACGCCGCACGCCGATTCTTCTCATAACTGCGTCCGAGATCGTATTTCGGCAGGACGCCAAAAGCAGCACGATACTCCTGAGAGAAGCGGCCCTGATGTATAAACCCCCAGCGGCGCGCGATTTCACTGACCGTCGCGGATGGCATGGCAGTCAACAGATCTTGGCGTGCGCCATCAAGACGGAGCTGCCTTAGGTAAGCCATTGGGGTGACATTCAAAAATCGTCGAAAATTGATCTGCAGCGCCCGCACGCTGACACCCGCTGCCGCTGCCATATCCGTGATCGTGATCGGCATTGCGATATGTGCTCTGGCGAACTCCAGCGCTCTTCGAAGCTGGCGAGGGGCAATTGTCTGCACCCGCGATCCGGTGTCCGAAAGCGTATGGGGCAGATTCTGCACCATCAGCAGACAGAACATCTCTTGGAAGCTGGTCAGGGCAATGGGAGAAATCTCTAGGTTTTGATCGGCGCAAATCTCATCTCGGAAGAACCGCATGAGCTTGAAAAGATGCGCCGCCGGTCCCGCCGTCAGGTCCTGCAGGGGAACGAATTCGAAATCGACAGGCGGCAGACGTTCGAAGGTGCTGGTCAGGGCCGCGTGTACCGCGCTCCTCGGGACGCAGAATCCTTCGGCAACGGAGCCTGCGTGAATATTCACCGCGGAATAGCGGTCGGCCGTCGTCAGCAGTCCCGTGCAGGGCGTGATAGCATGCCTTATGCCGCCTGTTGCCAAATCGTAGCAGGTTCCATGCTCGAGGAAAAACATGAAGTCATCATTCTCGATCGTGACGGAAAAGGCGCGGTCCGTTGAGCTTGCCCCCACCCAGCCCACCAGCTCGCCAACGCCATGAACACCAAATGAGAAAAGACCGCGGCTGTCGGTACTGAGAGGCCGATAGAAATTGTCCTGCTTTTCGCCAGTAAGCCATTCGGAGACTTCACTCGTTGTGAGTGACGTCGCCTCGAGTTTAAGCGTCAAAATTTCGGTCAACTTGCCCTACCCAATTCTCTGATTTTGTCGCGGTTAGGCCCCCATCTGCGTCTAACGAGAAATTGATTTGACATCAAACAGGCTTTTCAATGTCGACGACGTTTGGGGCAATAGGGTTTTGTAATGACGGCCTCGCATAAGCACGCATAACGTTTAGTTTATGACCTATTGCCACATTTTGCGGTTGCTCTATGTATCGCTTAAAGGTCAATGCATAGTTCAATGGCGCAGACATATTCCACGCTGATGTTCAGTTTCTCGACGCTCGACTTTCCTGAAAAAGATCGGTTTCACGCTTGGGTCAGAGACAATCACTGCGATTGCATCTTGCGGAGCGATGATTCCATTGCGTTCAACGCCGAAGCAACCGGCGCTGCTCTCGGTCCTCTTATCTTGTCCGGGAGACGGTGGCTCAATCGGACCCGGTCTTCGGCTTATGAAATCAATCGAAGCGGGCGGCACATACGGACCGACGGTCAGGATTTTTTTCGGTTCACCTTGATGGTGAGTGGCCGATTTTTGTGTCGATGGAACACGCCTCAACCCATAAAAGCGGCGGGGGATCTGTTCGTCCTTGACGCCGCTCAGGTGAACGAAGGCCTGGTTGAGGCTGGCGACGTGATCTCTTTGGTGGTGCCGAGAGATCTCCTGCCGCACCGGACCGCGCTTTTGCACGGGCAGACGCTGCAGGGTGGCGTCGCTCGTCTTCTTGGCGACCATCTGCTTTCGCTGTTGCGAAACCTCGCAAGCCTTACCGAGCATGAGATTCCCTATGTCGTTCAATCGACCCTGCAGCTTCTGACCGCCGCAGTCTCCCCGACACCGGATGCCTTGGTTGAGGCGAACGGTCCGATCCGAAATGCGCTGCGTGAGCGGATCCTGCGCTACATCGATACGCATTTGCTGGATGTCGATCTGACGCCCGATCGGATCTGCCGGGAGGTCGGCCTGTCGCGGGCAAAACTCTACCAATTGTTCGAAGGCAGCGGCGGTGTCATGCGGCAAATACAGCGCCGCAGGCTGCGTCGCGCCCACCAAGTGCTGGCAGACCCCAGCCGGCCACAGGCGCATATCGCCGAGATCGCCTGGAGGCACGGCTTCTCGAACGAGAAATACTTCTATCGTCTGTTCAAGACCGAATTCGGCCACACCCCCGGCGAGACGCTGGAGAACATTCGCGCCGGCGCCGCGCTGAAACACGCCGCTCCCCATCGTCAAGACCATGTCAATCGGCCTTCGGGTTGGACATTGCCGTTCGGTGTGCCGGGCAATTGAAAATAGCCGATCGCATGCGGTGCAGGATCGTCCATAACAAGTGCACTTGCGTTTAGATTTCGGAAATCCACTGTAATCGGCCACGGCGCCACGTTATGCGAATATCCCGACTCCAATAGAGGTCCCATCATTGCTGGACAGCATGCCGCAAACGACGGCCAGGCCGCGTCGGATTATCAACAGAGGACGTTTCGCTTTGCATAAGACAATTCTGTACGCTTTCGCCTTTGCCACTATCTCCCTCAGCTCCGCCCATGCCAGTCCATGCTCGCAGCATTATCAAAGCAGCGGCGTTCCTCTCGTAACCGCTGTGACCTACAAGACCTGGATGGAATTCCCATCGGTCAACCCCACTGTTGCCTTTGACAAAGTATCCCGAGCGGTCCTGGCGGAAGGCTTTGTCGATGTGAATGCCGAGAAACAACTCGGCACGCTGACGGCCCAACAGGAAACGACCGGATCCGGACGTCCGCAGACTTTGCGAGTCGTCGTCAGGAAGAGCGGCAAGGGCAGCCGCGTCGATGCTCTTTTCATGGTGCCGCAAGGACAGGTTGCTCCCAGCATGAGCGACAACCTTTGCCGCGTCGTCAACTCTGTGGCCGATTGAGCGCCTTTTCTCGACGGTCATCGTTCCAGGAACAGCCGGCGTACATCTCCGGCGGCCCTTCTGAACGGGCCGCCATCGCCTCAGTAGAAGCTTACGCAACTGCCTGTGCGCCTGTTATCTCCACCAATGAGCCGCACATAAACTCCGCTTCGTTCGAGGCGAGGAAGGCGACGAGCGCCGCCACTTCTTCCGGCCTGCCGATCCGGCCGAAGGGAACCAGCCTGTCCAGATCGGCGATGGTGCGGCCCGAACGAATGACGCCGGCCTCCAGCATCGGGGTGTGAATTTCACCCGGGCAGACGGCGTTGACCCGGATTTTGTGGGGCGCGTAGTCGCGTGCGAGATTCTGGGTGAAGGAGGCAACAGCGGCCTTGGTGACGTTATAGGCAATGTGATTCGGCGCGGGATGGAGACCCCATTGCGAGGCCGTGTTGACGATTGCCCCACCACCCGCCTCGATCATGTGCGGGATCACGGCTTTGCAGAGATGGAACATGGAATCGATGTTCACCGCGAAGCTCAGCCGCCAATCCTCCTCCGTAACGGAAAGCAGATTGCCACGGCGGTTGATCCCGGCATTGTTGCAAAGAATGTCGATATGCCCCTTCCTACCGATAACCTCCGCGATGAGTTCGCGGCAGGACTCGCCGTTGGCGATGTCCGCCACGATGGCTATCGCCTCTCCATGGGCTGCCTCAATTTCCGCGACGACAGTGCTGGCGGCATCACCGTTCATGTCGGTGACCACGACATAGGCGCCCTCGCTTGCCAGCCGCTTGGCGATCGCCGAGCCGATGCCTCCACCTGCACCCGTTACGATCGCAACCTTGTTTTCAAATCGCTGCATTTTCTATCCCCCTATCGAATGTAGCTGCCGCCATTGACGTCGAGCGTTGCGCCGTTGAGTGAGCGCTGGGACGGCCGGAGAACAAAGGCGGTCAGTTCCGCGACTTCCTCCGGCAACGCCATAGCGCCGATGGGAATGTCGGCGACGGCGGCCGCCTCGCCGTTCTTGGCGATGAAGTCCTCGGCCATGTCGGTCCGTATCCAACCGGGAGCTATCGCGATGGCCGTCACGCCGTCCCCGCCGAAACTCCGCGCGATGGACTTGGTGAGATTGATCAGCGCCGCCTTCGATGCGCCATAGGCCATCGCGTCGGCCGAATAGCCGCGCTGACCCGCGCGGCTGGCGATATTGACGATCCGTCCGCCGCCATTTTGCTTGAAATGCAATATGGCGTTGCGGCTGAGGTCGGCAGCGGCGAACAGGTTGACCTGGAATTCGCCTTGCCAGGCGGAATGCCAAGTCTCCAGGCTGTCGGTCAGGGCGACCTCCGTGCGGATGCCCGCTGCATTCACCACGGCATGAATACGTCGCGCGGCATGCACTGCCTTGCTCCATAGTTCTTCCGGACCTTCTCGCGAGGAGAGATCTCCCTGAACCACGTGTCCTTTGCCACCGATCCTTTCGAGCAGCGCATGGGCGGCTGCCTCATTCCGAGCGAAATGGATGATCGGCGTCGCGCCTTCAGCCGCCAAGCGTTCGACGATGGCTTGGCCCAAGCCGCCGGATGCTCCGGTGACCAGGACATTCATGCGAGCTAGCGGATTGTCCATAACCATGCCTTCTCCCAATTCACTTGATGTACCAGCCCCATGGCTCTTCGCTGACGAAACGGGTGATCTGCTTGGTTTCGAGATAGTTTTCGAGGCCCCAGCGACCCAGCTCGCGGCCAATGCCCGACTGTTTGTAGCCGCCCCATGGCGCCTCGGTGAACGTCGGTTGCGAGCAATTGATCCAGACAATGCCGGCACGCAGGGCCGCCGCGACGCGGTCGGCGCGGGCGTCGTCCTTCGACATGACGGCAGCGGCGAGACCAAACCTGCTGTCATTGGCAAGCGCCACGGCTTCATCTTCCGACTTGAACGCTCTTACGCAGACGACCGGGCCGAAGATTTCCTCCTTCCAGGCATCGCTGTCGAGAGGCACGTCGGTGAGGACGGTCGGCTCGACATAGTATCCCTTGTTGAAACCCGCGGGACGCCCGCCGCCAACCGTGACCTTCGCACCATCAGTGCGAGCGTTCTCGATTGCGGCCAGTACCTGGTTCATCTGCTTCTCCGACACCATCGGCCCGAGCAGCACGCCTGGTTCCTGGCCATCGCCGATCTTGATCTTCTTCGTCTCCTCGACGAGGCGGTCCATGAACCGGTCGTAAATGCCTTCCTGGACGAGCACACGCGACGTCGCCGAGCAGACCTCGCCCTGATTCCAGAAGATGCCGAACATGACCCATTCGACCGCCGCGTCGATGTCGGAATCATCAAAGACGATGAAGGGCGACTTGCCGCCAAGCTCAAGGCTGACGCGCTTGATGTCGCGCGCCGCCGCCTGCATGATCCGTGAGCCGACAGGTCCCGAACCGGTGAAGGCGAGCTTGTCGACATCGGGGTGGTCGACCATCGCCTGGCCGGCCACCGAACCTGCACCCGTCACGATGTTGAGGACGCCCGGCGGCAGGTCGGCAGCTTGTGCGATCGCGCCGAGTTCGAGCGCCGTCAGCGAGGTCAGTTCGGCAGGCTTGAGCACCATGGTGCAACCCGCAGCCAGCGCCGGCGCGACCTTCCAGGCGGCCATCAGCAGCGGGAAGTTCCAGGGAATGATGGCGGCGGCCACGCCGACGGGCTCCTTGACCGCCTTGGAGACGAAACGGCCGTCGGCGAGCGTGATTGCTTCCTCCGGCTTTTTGTCGAGACCCTCTGCGAGGTCGGCATAGAAATCAAAGCAACCGGCAGCGTCGGCGATGTCCCACTCGGCTTCCGGCAAAGGCTTGCCGTTGTCTATGGTTTCCAGCCGTGCCAGTTCCTGCAACCGATCGCGGATACCGGCGCCGATCGCCCGAAGATATTTTGCCCGTTCGGTGCCGGGCATCTTTGGCCAGGGACCCTGATCGAATGCGCGCCGCGCCGCCCGGACGGCAAGCTCGACATCTTCCGCCGTGCCTAGTGGGCCATGATGAACGACCTCTTCGGTCGCCGGGTTGACAATCGGGAAGGTGCCGCCTTTGAGGGGGCGCGTCCATTGGCCGTCGATATAGAGTTCCGTGCGCATTGGTGTTTCTCCCGTGTTGAACGTGTCAGAAGCGGTCGACGCGATAAGGCCTGATGTCGAGCGGCGGCGGCGTGCCCGTGGCAAGATCGCCGATGATGCGGGCCGTGGTCGCCGCATAGGTCAAGCCAAGATGCCCGTGGCCGGTGGCGTAGAGGAGGTTGGTGATCTTGGCAGAGCGACCAATGATCGGAACCGTGTCGGGCAGCGCGGGACGATGTCCCATCCACTCACTGGTGCCTCCCACTTTCAGGCCGGGGAGAGCTTCGCGAGCGCGCTTAACCAGTACTTTGGCACGCTGGTAGTCCGGCAAAGCATCCAGCCCTGCCATCTCGACGGTCCCGCCGACACGCAGGCCACCGGCGGTCGGGGTCACCATGAAGGCTTTTGCAGGCCAGATGATCGAATGACGAAGACCAAGTCCGGGGGACATGATTTGCGTATGGTATCCGCGCTCGGTCTCAAGCGGGATCGGCTCTCCGAACTGTTTCGATATGCGCGCCGTGAAGGCTCCGGCGCAGAGCGCGAGCTGGTCCGTGCCGATGGCACGGCCATCTCCGAGCCTGACGGCATCCACACCCGAAGCCGAACGGTCGAATCCAGCGACGTCGCCCTTGATGAATTTCCCGCCAAGTTCCTTGAACTTGTCGAATATGCCGACCACCAGCTTGTAAGGATCGCGAATGGAGCGATTGTCGGGGAACAGGACTGCCCTAGTGATCCGATCACTGATCTCCGGCTCCAGCGCGCGGACATCATCGCGCCCGAGATGCCTGTGCACAAAACCGAAGCGTTCGAGAATTTCGATATGATCGCGGTCGGTGGCAAGTTCGGCATCGTTGGCGTAGAGCGCGAGGCACCCTTCCTCCGACAGCATGTCAGACAGGCCCGTGTCTCGAAGGAGCGGAAGCAAATCCTCGTAGACACGCTTGCATAGTGCGGCTCCCTGCCCTTCGAGCTGCCTCAGCTTGGATCGCCTGCTCGCGGCCAGGAAGCGCGCGAACCAAGGCGTGAGTTTCGGCATGTAGGACGGCCGTACCCTCACCGGCCCTTCCGGATCGAGCAGCCATTTCGGCATCTGTTTCCAGATGGCGGGGCGCGACGCGGGCATGAACTCGGTGACGGCGATGGAGGCCATGTTGCCGAACGAAGCGCCCCGGCCCGGCTCGTCCCGGTCGACAATGATCACTGACTTGCCGCGGCGCTGAAGCTCATAGGCGATGGCAACGCCGATGATACCCGCTCCGACCACCACAAGGTTCCGTTCCGACTTCATATTCTCAACTCTCTCCGGGAGGCTTTCTCAGACGGTGGTCATCCAGGTGTCAGCCACCGTGAAACCCTGCTGATAGGGGTCCGTCGGATCCATGCCCATCTGGTATAAGCCGGTGATCCAAGCCTGTCCTGCGATGGCGGGAACGACGGCATCGTAACGGCCGACTTTCGCCAGTCCGTCGATGGTGCAGATAAATCTGCTGCCCGTGATCGATTCATGGATGAGGGTTTCTCCCTCCTTCATAAGACCCTTGGCATGCAGCAATGCGAGCCTTGCGGACGAGCCCGTGCCGCAGGGCGAGCGGTCGCAGCGGCCCGGCGAAACGACGACGCAATTTCTTGAGACGAGTTGCCCGTTCTCGCGCCGCAACGGCCCCATGAATTCGGTATTGGTGATCCCCGGAATGGCGGGGTTTTCGGGATGCTCGACGGCGAGCTGTTCGGCGGCCGCGAACTTCAGCTTCTGGCCAACTTCGCAGAGATCGCGCGCTTCGGATGGATCGATCGCAAAGCCGAGATCGGCGGCATCGACCATGGTGTAGGTCATCCCGCCATAGACGATGTCGACGCGCACGCTGCCGAGCCCGGCGACCTCGATGTAACGGTCGATGTGGTAGCAGAACGCCGGCTGGTTCACGAGGCGGACGCTCGTCACCTTACCGTCCGAGCATTCGCACCGAACGCGGATCAGACCGGCCGGCGACTCCAATGTCAGATTGGTGACGGGTTCTTGCATCGGCAGGATCCCCGTTTCCAGAAGAACCGTCGCCACGCACATCGTATTCGACCCGGACATGGCAGGGTACTCGGTAGTCTCGAGGATGACGTAGCCCATATCCGCATCCGGGTGGTTCGACGGCAGGACGATGTTGGCGTTGTGCCAGACGGCGCCGCGCGGTTCGAACAGGACCATCTTGCGGATGTCGTCCATCTGGGCTTCGAGATGGAGCTTCTTGTCGAACATCGTCTTGCCCGGCACCTGGCCGACTCCGCCGACGATGACTTTGCCGCTTTCGCCCTCGGCATGGCAATCGACCACGGACAGGACTTTCTTGAAGCGCATCTCAAATCTCCCCCGAATACCAATGAAATCGCGGAGCGGCGGCACGCCACTCCGCAACGTCGGTTACCAATTCAGGATCGGTTGCATCGCCGCCCTGAATTCCGCCTTCTCGGCATCGGTGAGCGGGCCGAGCGGCGCGCGGCATTCGCCGACGGGCATGCCCTGCAATTCGCAGCCATATTTGATCTTCTGGACGAACTTGCCTGACTCGAGGATGTTCATGGCGCGGTAGAGCGTCTTCATCATCTCGCGGGCCTTGCCGATGTCTCCCGCCTTATAGGTGCGGTCGAGATCGCAGCATGCCTTGGCCATGCAGTTGGACGGGCCGCAAATCCAGGATTCGGCGCCCCAGAACATAAAGTCGAGCGCAATGTCGTCCGAGCCGCTGACGAGCTGGATCTTGCCCTCGTAGCGGCTGGCGATGTCGACGGCGCGCTGCAGCACGCCGGAGCTTTCCTTGATGCCAATGACGCGCGGATTGTCAGCGAAATGGTCCATCAGTTCGAAGCTGATGTCGGAACCGTCCTTTGCCGGATAGCTGTAGAGGACCAGATTGACATCGACCGCATCGAGCACCGTTTCGTAATGCTTGATGAGCTCTTCCTGGGTCGGGCGGGTGTAGAAGGGCGGTGCGAGCAGGACAGTGTCGTAGCCGATATCCTTGGCCATCGCCGTCTGCTCGATCACCTCGCGGGTGGCAGGCGCATTGGTCCCGGCAATCAGGATTTCACCTAGCTTGGCAAAATCGCGGACGAACTTCAGAACATCGCGCCGCTCTTCGTTGGACTGGCTGAAATATTCCCCGGTCGAGCCATTCGGAACCCAACCGGTCACCCCCGCTTCGCGCAAATGGGCGAGAAGCTTCTCGAAGGCCTTGAAGTCGATCCTGTTGTTCTTGTCGAACGGCGTGACGAGAGCGGGCATGACGCCTGAAAGTTTCATTGGGTGTCTCCGGTTTCAATAATTGGGCACGTGCGACTAGTACGCGCTCCCGGCGCGGTGTCGTACTCGACAGGAAGCGGCCGAAGACATCGGATCTTACGGACCAGCGGGCGGCTGAATTCTGTCGTCTCGATGTCGACTGAATATTTATGTCGTCTTGATGTCGACAAAGTCAAGCATAAAAATTAACATGCCGAACGCTATCCAACGCGTCTGCGGTGATGGACTACGACAAGAAGCGTCCGACCGAGAAAACAGGGAAGGAAGGTGCAGGATGTTGGGAGAATGTCTCGTGCAGGGGGCGCAAGCTGGCGAGGTTCTGTTCGCGAATATCGGCCTTAGCTTCATGGGAGGGGTGAACCCGAAAACGGGAGAGGTCATCGACACCCATCATCCCCTTAATGGCAAAAGCGTATGCGGAAAGGTACTGGCCATTCCCAGCGGACGGGGATCATGCGCCGGGAGCCTTGCGATATTCGAGCTCCTGATGAACGGGCACGCCCCGAAAGCCCTCATTTTCCAGCACAGGGAGACGATCCTCACCCTTGGCGTCATCATAGCCAAGGAGCTTTTCGACAAGGGGATTCCAGTTGTTTGCCTCAAACCCGAGGATTTCGCGTCGCTGGCAAGCGCCTCCCACGCGGTCGTGCGGCACGGTTCAGTCGAGGTCCTCGATACTCCACCATCTTCGGTGTCCGGCGGGGATGACTTGCCACACCTCGACCTAGATGGCTTCGATCTCACGGAAAACGATCGCCATTTCCTTGCCGGGGCGTATGGGGAGGCTGGAAAGGTCGCGATGCGGATCATCATACGCACCGCCCAGCTCGAAGGTGCCAACAGCCTCATCGATATCGACATGGCGCATATCGACGGATGTTTCTATCACGGCCCGGCAGGGTTGGAATTCGCCAAAAGGCTCCTCGATTTGGGAGGTCGTGTCAGGGTGCCTTCGTCTATGAACGCCCTTTGCGTCGACCGCCGCCAATGGAAACACCTCGGAGTCGACGACAAAATGGGCCTCCCATCTGACGAGCTGGCGGAAACCTATGTGAAGATGGGCGTCAAGCCGACCTACACCTGCGCTCCCTATCTGCTCGACGGCGCGCCGGTATTCGGCCAGCAGATCGCGTGGGCGGAGTCAAACGCGGTCGCCTTCGCAAATTCCGTCCTGGGCGCGCGGACGATGAAATATCCCGACTACCTCGACATTCTGGTCGCCATCACGGGACGCGCGCCGAACGCCGACTGCCATGTGGAATCCAAGCGCCTTGCGACGCTCAGGATCGATGTCCCACGGCCGCTCGAACCGGACGATTCCTATTACCCTGCGCTGGGATACCATATCGGAAAGATTGCTACGAACGACATACCTGTGATTTGCGGGCTGGAAGACCTGGCGATTTCGCGTGATGACCTCAAGGCGTTCGGCGCAGCTTTTGCGACCACCTCCGCGGCGGCGATGTTCCATATCGTAAGCATTACTCCGGAAGCCGGGACTGTCGAGGAAGCAACGGGAGCTTCCGATTGCAGAAGCCATATCGTCAGTGTCGAGGAATTGACGGAAACCTGGCACGAGTTGAACAACGCCGTCACACCAGACGTGGACCTCGTTTCCCTCGGCAATCCCCACTTTTCGCTGACGGAATGCGAGCGACTTTCCAAACTATGCGCCGGCAGAAAAAAGGCTGACGGCGTCAGTCTCATCATCACCTGCGGACGCGACGTGTTCGAAAAGGCAAAGGCTGCAGGTTATGTGAAGACAATCTCCGACTTCGGCGGCAAGTTCATGAATGATACCTGCTGGTGTCTGATCGGCGAACCTGTTGTGGCGCGTGAAGTCAGAAATATCCTGACGAACTCGGGAAAATATGCCCACTACGGCCCGGCCGTGGTCAACAAGGGCTTCCATTTCGGAAGCTTGGAGCGGTGTGTGGATGCCGCATGCAAGGGTTATGTCGATCCCGCCCTTCCCGTTTGGCTGTCGGTCTGACAAAAGTTTCGGCTTGTTTTCCTGTTCCAATGCCGAAACCTGTTGACCGCAAGAATTGTAGTTTTAATGTCGACAAATAACTCGGCCTGCTTCAGCAGGCAAAAAACGTTGCGTGCGGCGCAGAGTCAGGTCATTGACAACAGGTGACCACCGCGAAACGCGAGGCAGCGATTTAGGAGTACAGGATGCGAGAACAGCGCACCGATCAAAAAGCCGAAACGCCCAAGGAGACGGGCAGCTCTCGTGTCTACCAAAAGCTCCGCGATGATATCCTGCGCGTTCATATCGCTCCTGGCGCTCCTCTGGATGAGATAAGTCTCAGCGAGCGCTTCGACCTGTCGCGATCGCCCATTCGGGAAGCCTTGGTCCGGCTTTCAGGCGAAGGACTGGTTCAAATTCTGCCGAACCGCAGCACGATCGTAACGCCGATGGAATTCGACAAAATGCCGGAATTCCTGGATGCCCTGGATCTTTTGCAGCGCGTGGTGACGCGCCTTGCAGCACTACATCGCACGAGTGCGGACTTCACAAAGATCCGTGCCGCCCAGAAAAACTACGAGGTCGAGGCCCAGAAGGCGTTGATCTCCGGTGATTGCATCGGAATGATCGAGAAGAACTTCGAATTTCATATGTCCATTGCCTACGCCTGCAGAAACTCCTACTTCGCCGATTCATATCGCCGCCTCCTGCAAGAGGGGCGACGCCTCTTGTTCTTTCATTTCAAATATCAATCGCTGGATCCGAACCTCTCCGTCGAAGAGCTGGCGGAAGGGCATACGGCGATGGTTGCCGCCATCGAGGAACAAAATGCCGACGCCGCGGAACATCAGGCGCATTTGCATGCCGTTCAGTTCAGAGGCCGGTTCATGGAGTTCCTGAACCAGAATCTGACGGCCAAGCTCTCTCTCGATTATGGGAAATAGACCGCCGCTCCGATGCGTTTCTAATATCCAAAATAGCTGACCATCAGGTCAATCTGCGAGTCGAGCATGCCTGCGCCATAGCGGATTTCGCAACCGGCCGCTTGGGCGGCTTTCAGCAGCGGCGTTTCGCGCGGCTTCATAATGATGTCGGCGACCATGATGTCCGGCCGCAGTTCTGAGACGTCGACCGGCAACGGGTCCTTGTCCGGATATAGGCCGCATGGCGTGGCGTTGATCAGCAAATCGATATCAGCGAGATGGTTGCCCGAGGCGGTGACATCGAAATCGGGATAACGCCTGCTGATCTCGTGGACCAGCGCCTGAGCGCGCGCGCCATCGACGTCGCTTACCCGAAGGGAACGGCAACCGGTTTTTGCCAGACTGAATGCAATCGCTTTCCCGGCACCACCGGCCCCGACCAACAATACTCTTCGATCGCGGGCATCAACCCCTTCATTCAGCACGCCGCGAAGGAAGCCTCGCCCATCCAAATTTGTCGCGATCATCCGGCCGTCGTCGGTTCTCCTGATCACGTTGGCGGCCCCCAGCTCGCTGGCAACATCATCGGCTTCGTCAGCAAGCTCAAGCGCCTGCTCTTTTAGCGGTACGCTGACGACGATTCCGCCCAGATTCTTTGTCCGCTTCATCGCCGACCAGCCGAGCACGAAATCCTCTGGCGTATAGTGAATTGGCACCATCACAGCATCGATGCCCCGCGCAGCGAAGACCGGATTGATCACCTCGGGCGTCCTGACGTGTCCGATCGGATCCGCCAGCATATAGAAAATCTTCGTCTTTCCGGAAATCATGCGCGCAAGCCTTTCTGCAGATTTGAGCATCCTGTGTGATGCGCAATTTTCAAATCCTTGCATATTGCCTATGGAATGTCGACATTAGATATGCAATATCTTTTTCAGCAGTCAAGCGCGGTCCTGGACAAGTGCCAGCGGAAGCGGAAGCGGTTTGATGAGAGCCGTTCGACTACCTGCAAAGAGAAAAACCGGAGATCCCCATGCCCGTCGTCAGAGTCGAAATGTTAAGTGGCCGTAGCCAGCAGCAAAAGAATGAAATTGCCGAGGTTTTCACGAAGGAACTCGCTCGGATCGCGGGCTGCGGGATCAAGGACGTGCAGATCGTTTTCAGTGAAGTCGATAGAGGCAACTGGGCGGTCGGCGGCGTCATATCAACTCCCCATGCGGCAGCCTCCAAAGCAAGTTGAAGAGGCATAGCCCGTGAGCGATGTGACGATCATTGGCGGTGGTATCATAGGCATATGTACGGCCATTGCTTTGCAAAATGAGGGTTTTTCGGTCGAACTCGTCGATCGTGGAATTGCAACCGAAGGCGCAAGCTACGGCAATTGCGGCCTTCTTGCCGTGGGAGAGGTGGTTCCCATTTCCAAGCCCGGGGTCATCACCAAAATACCGAAATGGCTGCTCGATCCGGAAAGCCCGCTATTCGTGCGCCCAAGGGAGATGATTACGCAGATGCCCTGGCTGCTGCGTTTCCTTTGGTCCGGACGGCGAAAGCGAGTTCTTGAGATTGCCAAAGCGATGGCGCCTCTGACGCACCGGGCCGAGGACGACTATAAGGCATTGTTTGCGCAAGTCGGCATATCCGACAATCTTGTGCCGGCAGAGAACATCATGGCCTTCAACTCCAAGGCCGATTACGAAGCCGATCAGTTTTCGTGGGACCTTCGTCGGCAGCATGGCTTCAATCACAGGTTCCTCACAGGTGAGGAATTGCGATCACTCGAACCGGCTCTCGACGGCCCGATTTCATGCGGGGTGCTGCTGGAAGGGTGGTTGCAGTTCTCCGATCCAGGGCTGGTGCAACAGCGGCTTACCAAGTTCTACGTCTCGCGTGGCGGAAAGCTTCGTACTGCCTCCGTCGAGCGCATCGAGACGGATGGCAAAAAGGCAGTGGCCGTTCATCTCGCAGGTGGAGAAAGGCTGCAGGTTCGCCGTCTGGCAATCTGTGCCGGCGCCTGGAGCGGCAAGCTCGCGCGCAATCTGCGCATCAAGGTACCCATTGCGGCGCTTCAGGGATATCACCATCACCTGCCGAACCCGGGGGTAACGCTTAACCGCGCCGTGCTTTACGCCAATGGCGGCTTCGTGCTGACGCCGATGGAAAGCGGTTTGCGAATTGGAGGAACCATAGAGGTTGCCGGCGTCGATCCGCGTCCGAACTTCGAGCGCGCCAACATCATTGCGCGCAAGGCTGTCGGTATTTTGCCGGGGCTCGACATCTCGGGTGGACAACAATGGATGGGGCCGAGGCCATTCATGCCCGACACTCTGCCCGTTATCGACCGCGCGCCAAACCATGACAACGTCGTTCTGGCATTCGGCCACGGACAGGTGGGAATGACCCTTGGCGCAACGACCGGCAGGATCGTATCCGATCTCATCGCCGGCCGAACTCCGGGGTTGGATCTGTCCCCCTATCGTTCCACCCGCTTCTGACGCCGAGCGCAACAATCTCATGGGAACTCGATCAGACATGATGCATGCCTGAAAAGCCGGCCACGACGGTCTGTCGCGGCCGGCGCGTCTTCATCAAGACAGGCTTGGTTTGTCCCAGAGATTGAGCGATTGGCCGATGCCTTTTTCCTTGGCGCTCTGATACATTTCGAAGCCCCAGCTAATGTCGAAAACCGCCATACCGCAGGCGATAAAAATCACCCGCTCGGTCGCGCTCTCACGACCCGGCTTCTTGCGGTTGACGACATCGCCAAGGCCGGTCGACTCTTTCAGCGGAGGCAGTTTGCCAGCATCGATCAGCCGATAAAACGGGCCGCCGATGACGCCGCTGTAATAGGCATCCTTGTTGCCCGACGCGATTGCATCCTCGACATAGGCCTCTTGTAACGGCGTATGGTCGTAGACGATCTTGCATCCGGTGAGGAAGGATTCGTCGGTATTGACCGGGCCTGACACGAGAATGGTTGCGCCGTCCTTGATCCATTCGTCCTTGAAATGAAGCGGCTTCAGGCGCGAGGCGGCGACGGTGATCACATCGGCGTCGCGAAAACCGGCCTCGGTTTCGTCCACGCCAACGGCTGTGACGCCGTATTTTCCTTCGGCCCAGCGGGCAAACTCGTTTGCCTTGTCCAGGAAGAGGTCGAAGCAGACAACCTTCTCGACCGCCTTGAGCTGAGTCATGATCGCCGTGAAACAGGCCTTGTTGATCGGACCACAGCCGACGACCGACACGATCTTCGCATCGGCGTTAGCAAGGTGCTTCGCCGCCACGCCAGGCACGGCGCCCGTGCGCGCCGCGCTCAGAAGATTCGCCGACAGCAGCGCCAGCGGCGCGCCGGTATCCTTATCATTGATCATCATCGTCAGGATGGAACGCGGCAATCCCTTTTCGGCGTTGGCGTGGTTGGAGCCATACCATTTGTTGCCGCATACATCGAAGCGTCCACCGAGGTAGCCGGGCATCGCGGCGAAACGGCGGTCCGGCCCTGCGACCGGCATATTCGGAAACTTCGTCTCCTTCGGGAAAACGATGTTCATGCCGTGATTATTGTGATTGGCGCCGCCCATCAGATAGTCACCCTCGCCAAGCAGGCTGAAGGTCTCTTCGCAGACGGTCACGCAACGTTCGGCGTCAAGCACGCCGGCGGCGATCATGTCCGGCTCTGAAAGATAGAGAAAGTCGATCTTAGGATACATTGGGGCAACCTTTTCTGAGAGGCGTTGAGCATTTCATGCAGTTTGCTGCCGCGGGCGCGAACGCCGCGTCAGAATTTGAGAAGTGGCGATATGTCGTAGAGGCTGCAGCCGGGGCTTCTCGCATTTGCGCGCATCAGGAAGTTCAGCTTTTCAATGCGCTCGCCCGAGCGGGGCGCACCGTTCTTCTGGAATGGGACCTGCAGGCCGACGGAGAAATCCATCACGACATCATCGACCACTCCGCCGGAGCGTCCGGACGGCACGGCGATCATCCCGTGCTCCTCGGCGAAGCGGTAAGCATCCATTGCTTCCGTGACCGTGCCGACCTGATTTGGCTTGAGGACAAAACCGTCCACGGCCCGCGTCTCATGAGCCCGTCGAAGCAGCGCCAGGTTGGTCACCGTCAGGTCATCACCCAGGACGATGGTGCGGTCCAATGCCCGAACAGCCTTGCTGTAGCCCGCCCAATCATTTTCATCGAGCAGGTCCTCGATGAAAACCAGGTTGAATTTCTCGGTCAGCGACTTCGCATACGCAATCAGATCGTCCGATGAAACCCGCTTGCCTTTCAGGAGGTAAGTGCCGGTTTCCCGGTCGAACATCTCGCTTGAGGCACAATCGAGCGCGAAGGCGATCCGGCCGGCCAGTCCGCATTGGTCGATGGCCTTCTGCATAAGCCCGAGCACCACCTCAGGGTCGTCCGAGGGTGCCGCATAGCCGTAGGAGCTCGCTACCTGCGGCTTATGCCCCAGATGATCCTTCAATATGTCGGCAAGCTTCTCGAAAACGCTCACTGCCATTTCGATCGAATAGTCGACGCTGTCAGTGCCATAGGGGACGATCAGGAATTCGTTGAACGCCTGAGTGAACCCATCGTACCGCCCGCCATTGATCACGTTGAAACAGGGCACAGGCACGGTCTTGATCCCGCTGCCGGCAATGTGATCGTAAAGCGGTATCCGGCGCGCATCGGCCGCCGCACGGAAAGCGGCGATGGACACCGAGTAAATGGTATTGCCGCCGAGATTCCTCTTGTCCGGAGTACCATCGAGCGCGATCATCTTCTCATCGATGGCGCGCTGGTCGAATACGTTCATTCCGATCAGCGCGGGACCGATGAGGTTCACCGCATTGTCGACCGCCTTATGGACGCTCAGTCCCTTGTAGGTCCTGGGGTCGCCGTCGCGCAGGACAAATGCTTCATACATGCCCACGGAAGTACCGGTCGGCGCAGCGCCCCGGCCGATTGCCCCGCTTTCGGTGTGTATCTCCACCTCGACGGCAGGGCGGCATTTGCAGTCGATGATCTGCTGTGCCCGGATGGATGTGATCCTGTCTTCCATCTTACGCACCCTTCAGTTCAGGAACGTAGACGATATTCAGGTCGCACAGATTGGTGCCCGTATTGCCGGTGAAGACCGTCGAGCCGACGGCGTTGAGCGCCTCGAAGCAGCTGTGCTCGCGCAGCGCTTGATAGAGGCTGATCCCCTTGTCTGCCGCGCTCCGGAAGCTGGTGGAATCGGTGATGCCGCCGGCGACTTTGGCGGTGCCGTCGGTGCCTTCGCTGTCAATCGACAGCAGGCAGGCGCCTTTGGTCTTGGCAGCGGTAATGGCAAAACTCACAGCCATTTCCTGGCCGGGGCCGCCGTGCCCCCTGATCACGCTATTATCCAGGATCTGCGTCGTCACTTCGCCCGAGCTGAGAAGCACACAGGGCGCTTTGACCGGATTGCCATAGGTCTGGATCTCGCGCGCCATCGAGGCAAAGAAGGTGCCGGCATCGCGACTTTCGCCTTCGAGGAAGGACGATACGATGATCGCCGGAATGCCCATCTCTTCGCAGACTTCCTTGGCGTAGATGCAGGAATCCGGCAGCGTGTTGAGCAGGAAGTAGGTGTTGTCGGGGAATACTTTGGGCGTTTCCTTTTCGGGGCCTGCATTCATCAAGTAATCGACGACGCTTTTGGGCAGGCGATCCGCCACATCGAAGTTGACAATGGTGGCGCGCGCATCGTCCAGGGTCGTCGCATCGGGGCCGATCGGCGTGCTCTTGTAGGCGGCATAGGGGACAGCAATGTCGCCCGTGGCCGGGGAACCGACGGCGTCGCTAATGCCGAAACCGATGAGTTCGGCGCCGACATCCTGAATACGCTTTGCCAGCATTCCACCGTTCAGCGCCGAGATATGACGGCGGACCGCATTGATTTCGTAAATTCCCGCGCCGGATTTCAGAAGAACATCGGTGGTATCGATCTCGTCCTGCAGGGAGATGCCCTCGATCGGGCAAGACATGAGCGCCGAGCTGCCACCGCTGATCACAGCGATGAAGAGATCGTCGGGGCCAGCCTGATCGACGATCTCGATAATCTTCCTCGATGCCCGGTGTCCTTCCTCATTCGGCAGAGGATGGCCTCCGACAAACACCTCGGTTTTGTTGAACCGATCCGTTTCCTCGTGGATCTTCACGATGGCGATGCCGCGCGTTAGATAATCGCCCAGCACATGATCGACCGCCATCGCCATATGATTGCAGGCCTTGCCGGCACCGAAGAGGTAGACGTTGCGCTTCCGGGACAAGTCCCATGACCGGGTGCCGATTTGAAGGACGCTGCCTTCCATGCGCATGATGCTTCTGATCCGCCGATAGCTGTCCAGCCTGTCAAGCGTGCGGTCGGCTATCTCGATCACGACTCGTCTGGAGGCTATGTCGCCTTGCGACAGGATTTCCTCTGAATTGCGTATTTTCTTCATTGTGCGGAACCCGACTTGATTGAGCCATTGCGGACGAGCGGCCCCACAAACGGACCGCAACGCTCGACCGCGATCCGAACGGTCTCGTCCGGGTCGCGCTGCCACCAGTCGAGTTCGGAGAAGATCTCCAGCTCGAAGGGTCCCTCATAGCCGATGTCATCGAGCCAGCCACGGATGCGCGGGATGTCGATGACGCCATCGCCGACCATGCCGCGGTCGCGCAGATTTCTCGTCGGCACCAGCCAATCGCAGAGATGGAACGTGTTGATCCGGTCTTTCCCGGCGCGCCGCAGTTCGCGTTCGAATGCCGGATCCCACCAGCAGTGATAGACATCCGCGACGAGGCTGGTGGCATCGGTGCCGAACTCGTCGATCATGTCATTCACATCGGTGATGAGATTCATGGCGCTGCGGTCGCCGCAATACATCGGATGCAACGGCTCAAGTCCGAGCTTAACGCCCGAGGACGCAGCATAGGGCGCCAGCTCGGCAAGTGCATCGTGGATGCGGCGGCGCTGCGCGCCAAGATCCTTGTCGCCCTTGGGAAGACCGCCCATGACCATGACGACACAGGGCGCGCCAATAGCGGCCGCCTGGTCGATGATACGGCGGTTTTCCTCGATCGTCTTCCTGTAGAGGGCCGGGTCACTTTCGTTGACCCAGGCGCTGGTGCATAGCGACGCAACCCACATCCCCGCGTCGCGGAGATGTTTGACGGTCGCCTCGACGCCATAGTCATCCAAAAAATTGCGCCAGACCGCAATTCCGCTTACGCCATGGCGGGAATAGCCCTCGATCGCCTGAGGCATCGACCATTTCGGTGTGGTGATCTGATTGATGGCGAAGCGGGTAAGATCGTATTGCGTCATCACGCAGCCTCCCCGGCTCGGCGCACCTGCGTCGCCGTTATGTCGATGGTGATACCGTCGGCGGCGAAAACGACGCCGTGATGCTCCGCTGCGAAAGCGGGGGTAATCTTCCCATTCCAGAGGTCGTCGCGGATGAGATCGAGCGATCGCTTAAGTGGATTGCCATAACCGCCACCGCCGGCCTGTTCGTGCCGAACCACCACGTTGCGTCCGATCGTCCGGGTGATCTTTGCCGGCAGCCTGGTATTCTCGCCCTCGGGATCGAGGATATTGACACACGGCGCCGCCGGTTTGCCGCCGAACAGGCCATAGGGCGGATGATCGTGGCGGTCGGCGCGGATCTGCAGGACCGCTTCCTCGGCCAGAAGGCGATATTGCCGAATAAGACCGAGACCGCCGCGATACTCTCCTGCTCCGCAGGAATTCGGGCGCAGGCTGTATTCGTCCATCATCATGGGATAGCGGACTTCGAGTGTTTCGACCGGCAGGTTCGACATGTTCTGCGAGGGGTTGGTCACGCCCTCGACGCCATCCTTGTTCCAACGGCCGCCCCAGGCGCCGTTGATCATGTCGACCAGAACGAAGGGTTCGCGCGTCGTCTTGTCCCAGCCGCCGAAAGCCAGCACCGTGTTGCCGCCTTCGCCGGCGGCCATGATCTTGCGCGGCGCGATTTGCGAGAGAGCACCGAGGACGGTATCAACGACGCGATATCCCGTGAGAGCACGGGCCGCCACCGCAGCCGGCATCAAGGGATTGAGAATGGATCCCTCCGGCGCCGAAATCGTGATGCAACGGTAGACGCCTGCATTGTTGGGCACTTCCTCGTCGAGCGCGCAGCGGACCGAAAGATAGGTCGCCGATTTGACGAAGGAGAGCGTCGAATTGATCGCCCCCTTGACCTGGGGAGAGGAGCCGGCGAAATCGACGTTCAGATGATCGCCACTCACCGTCAGCTTCACCCTTATCGGGATAGCATCGGTCGAGAACCCGTCACCGTCGATGAAGTCCTCGAAGAAATAATCCCCATCCGGCCATGCCCGGATTGCCGCCCTTGTAAGCTGCTCGCCATAATCGATCAGATCGTCGAAATAGCCATCGAGCTCGTCGGCGCCGTAACGCTCGATTAGACGCAGAAGCTCGCGTTCACCGAGGTTGCAAGTCGCAAATTGTGCTTCGAGGTCGCCGAGAACGAGCTCGGGCAGGCGCACATTCTTGGTAATGATACGCATGAGCGTATCGTTGAGAACGCCCTTATCGTAGAGCTTCATAGGGGCTATCCGGAGCCCCTCCTGGAAGATCTCTGTGGAGTCGGCGGCGTTGGATCCGGGCACGCGTCCGCCGACATCGCAGTGATGCGCGATCACGACCGAGAAGCCCCGCAGCGTATCCCGGTGAAAGATCGGCCTGATCATGAAGATGTCAGGCAGATGCATTCCGCCTTCATAGGGATCGTTGAAGATGATCATGTCGCCCGGCGCCATATCGTCGGCGTAGCGCGCCATGATAACCGCCATGGCATCCGGCACGGCACCGAGGTGAAGCGCAACGGTCTTGGCTTGCGACAGGATGCGGCCTTGGCGGTCGCAAAGCGTGACGGAATAATCGAGAACGTCGCGCACGATCGGCGAGCGTGCCGTGCGCATCACGGCAAAGGCCATGTCGTCGACAATCGTATCGAGCGCGTTCTTGATGACGGCAAAAGTGATGGGATCGTTGTGTTTCTGAGCCATGAAGCGGTTCCTTCTGAGGGACTCAAGAGAGCGTTGCTACGACATTGCCGAACGCATCGAGATCGGCTTTCGCGCGCGGCGGGATGACGATGGTTGTGTCTGGGCTCTGGATGATGAGCGGGCCGCTGACGCCGCCTTTGAAAGTGCTGCGCTGATAGATCGGCGTGTCGATCCAGCCATCGGTCCGCGAAAAGTAGATCCTGCGAGTCGCCACTTCAGCTACGGCGTCATCCGGCGCATGTGGCTTGAAGGTCAGGCGATTGCCGGTGTTGCCGCTCGCATTGAGACGGATGTTGACGATTTCCACGCCGTCATCGGACGCATAGCCATAGATCGCCCTATAGGCATCCCGGAACGCAGCCCGAAGCGAATCGCGATGCGCATCCGTAACGGTTTCCGGCAAGGCGATCGGCAGTTCGAAATCCTGGCCTTTGAAACGGAGGTCGGCCTCGAAGCCGCACTCGACCTGAGCTTCGCTGTAGCCCTCCTCCCTGAGGGAGGTGATCGCTTCGGCGCGCATGTCCCGGAGGAGTTCGTTGACCCGCGCAACCGGCAACTGGTCCAGCATGCCGTTGAGACTGCGCAGGAAATAGCGTTCGACCTTGGCGGCCAGCATGCCCGTCGCGGTGAAGACGCCCGGCGACTTCGGAAAAATCACGCGGGAGATGCCGAGGGTCCTCGCAAGATCGCAGGCGTGAACCGGACCGGAGCCGCCAAAGGCCAGGATTGCAAAATCACGCGGATCGACACCACGTTCGACCGTGACCGCCTTGATCGTACGAGCCATGTTGATATTCACGACTTCGCGAATGCCAAACGCGGCGTCTTCGACGGAAAGCTTCAGAGGGTCGGCGAGATCACGCTTGATCGCGGCCCGAGCGCCATCGACGTCAAGCTTCATCGTACCGCCGGCCAATGCCGGGGGCAGGAAACCGAGGACCACATTCGCATCCGTGACCGTGGCCGCGGTTCCGCCAATTCCATAGCAAACCGGCCCGGGGTCGGCGCCGGCCGAGATCGGCCCCACATGCAGCAGTCCGCCCTCGTCGATGCGGGCGATGGAGCCTGCGCCGCTGCCGACTTCGGCGACATCCACCGTCGGGACGCGCATCAGATAGCCGCCTGCCTTGATAAAGCGGCTGGGCGTCGAAATGCCGGCGCGAAACTCGTATTCATTGGCCCGCGAGAGCTCGCCTTTATGAATGAGCGATGCCGAGGCTGTCGTTCCCCCCATATCGAAGACGACGAGATCCTTTTCGGCCATCACCTCGCCCAGCCGGCCGGCGCCGACCACGCCGGCGGAGCGGCCGGAGGAAATGAAGAAAACGGGCTTTTCCTGCGCCATTTTCGCGCTCGAAAGGCCGCCATTCGAATTGCTGATCAGGAGCGGAGCGGATACGCCGATTTCACGAAGGCCATTCTCGAGCCGTTCGAAATAGGCCCGCAGCGACGGCAGAACATAGGCGTTTACCGCCGTCGTGGAGGTCCGCTCATATTCGCGAATTTCGGGCAGAACGGAGACCGAAGCCGTGACCCACATATCGGGGAAATTGGCGCGCATGATCTCCAGCGCCCGGGTCTCGTTCTCGGGATTGCGGTAGGAATTGATGAAGCAGATCGCGACGGATTCGACGCCTTCACTTTCGAAGAACCGACCGATTTCGATAATCTCGCTCTCGTTGAGCGGCTTTAAGATGCGTCCGTCTGCGGTCGAGCGCTCATCGACCTCCATGCGATAGCGGCGGGCGATCAGCGGAACGGCCTTCTCCCAGCTCAGGTCGAACATGGTCGGTGTGCGGACGCGGCCGATCTCCAGGACGTCCCGAAAGCCCTTGGTGGTGATCAACCCGGTCTTGGCACCGACCTTCTGCAGAAGCGTGTTCGAACCGACCGTGGTGCCGTGGACGACCTCCACGACCCTGTCGACGTTCAATCCCGCCGACGCGGCAATCTGGCGGATGCCTGTCAGAACCGCTTCCTCGGGTTTTGCAGGGGTCGACGGCACTTTGGTGAAAAAGGTCTCTCCGCCATCACCGAAAAGAACCAAGTCGGTGAAGGTACCGCCGATGTCCACGCCTATGCGTGCATTGTTCATTGCTGTCTCCTGCGTTCTCGCGCCTTGAGGCGATTGGGAGCGATTGGACATGCGAGGTCGTTCGCCAGCAGCCGTGCCGCTGCTACCGATTGACTGGCCGATCGCCATTCGCTATAGAACTATTTAGTTTATTAAGGAGACAGCTAGCCCGTTTTAAGAGGCCAGTCAATGGCCAATTGCGGGGTTGACGCAGAAAATTGCTCATCAATATCAATGGCTTGATTGCCCCGCTCCGTCGGCGCGGGAACGCGGATTTATGCGATTTGCGAAGTGGGTCTCTTTGGGCTACGAAAGGTCCTTGCCCCGCGGCAGGTGTGAACGAGTACGCAACGGCGATTGTTCAGTTCGGGCCAGTCAGAATATCGAGCGGATATCAGAATGCACATGCCAGCAAACGAAGCGCCCAAGAAAAAGAGAATCCGCAATCCACTCGTGACCAGGCAGCGAATTATCGATACTGCCATCGACGAGTTCACGGAGCGCGGCTTTGATGGCGCCCGCATCGATGCGATCGCAGAGCAATCGCAAACCAACAAGAGCCTGATCTATAAGTATTTCAACAGCAAGGAAGAGCTTTATATCGCCAGCCTCTCGGACACCTACGAGAAGCTCAGGGCGTCACAGCACGAAATCGAGCTCGATGATCTCGATCCGATCGAGTCGATGCGAAGGCTTACCGAGTCGACATTTGACACCTTCGCCAAGAATCCCCGGATCGTGCGCATGCTGACCCATGAGAATGTGCAAAACGCGCGCTTCCTGAAGCAGGCGGTGAGCATCAAGTCGCTCTATACCCCATTGCTAAACAAACTGGACGAGATCATTCGCAAGGGACAGGATAAGGGGCTGTTTCGGTCGAACATTGATCTGAAGCATCTCTATATTTCGATCTCGGCGCTGGGTTATTTTTACTTCTCGAACATCCACACGCTCTCGATCGTGCTCGAGGAAGACCTAAGCAGTGACCAGACCATTGCGCGTCAGCGTGAGCAGGCGGTTGAAATGGTGCTTTCCTACCTTCGAAAATAGCGCGTCCGAAACAACACGCCGGATACTCCCGTCGGTAGACGGAAATATCCGGCGCACGGATGGATCTGACGAGCGGGCTCAGCCCAGCAGGCCGACTTGAGGCCCCCATGTGTCGGAAAGCGCGAACCCCTTCGCAATAGGATCGTCTTCGGACAGGCGTAGAATCTGGCTCCCATAGACGAAACCCTGCCCGGAAATCCGCGGCACGACGGCCTTCTTCCCGCCAATCTCTGTCTCGCCGATCGCTTCGACACGGAATTCACCGCCGATGATCGAGCGGGAAATCCGCGTCTCACCAACGGAAACCAGTCCACGAGCGTGCAGGGTTGCGAGGTTGGCAGAACTGCCCGTGCCGCAGGGCGATCGGTCGACGCGGCCCGGCTTGAGCGTTGTGCATGTACGAATTGCGCCGTCCGGCTCACGACTGCGGAACATGACGTAGGCGATCTCATCGATCCCTGGCAGCGTCGGATGCTTGACACTCACCTGCTCGGCCAACAATGCCTTGAGCTCGATACCGGCCTCCGCTAGTGCGCGCGCGTTTTCGGGCGCAATGGTCAAGCCGATCTGCTCCACATCGACCAGGCCGTAATAGACGCCCCCAAACGAAATATCGACTTTGATACGCCCCCATTTCGGCGTGTCGATTTCCTGATCCAGCTTTTCGGCAAAGCTCGGGACATTATCGATGCTGACCGACACGCATCGGCCCTTCTCGCACCTTGCTCTTGCGGTGATGAGCCCCGCGGGCGTGTCGAGCCTGACAATGGTCTCCGGCTCCACCATCGACACACGACCGCTTTCAAGAAGCGCGGTGACGACACATATGCTGTTGCTCCCCGACATCGGATGGGCGCGATCGGCCTGGAGCACGATAAAGCCGGCATCGGCGTCCGGACGGGTTGGCGGGAAGAGAAGATTGACCGTCATTGCGACATTGGCGCGGGGCTCGAATGTCACGAAACGGCGAAGGCTGTCATCCACCGTGTTGATGTAATTCATTTTATCGAGCATGGTCGCCCCGGGAATATCCGGCGCGCCCGCGACCAGGACATTTCCAATCTCCCCCTGGCAATGAACCAGGAGGAGTTCAAGTTTCCGATCAAATTTCATTTCTGCCTCTCTGCTGTGGGCGAACGTCGTCCGCCCCTTTTGGTATGGTCGGGCTGGTGCTGGCGCATGCGGTCCCACAAGCCGCGCGGTTCCGAAACGGCAAGCGCCGAGCAACTGGTCGAGTTCATGGGCTCGGCGAACATGTCAGTAGTCGCCATAGGGCAAATAAGAGCGCCGCTCGACATCGGGGAAGCGTTCGCCCGTGCGAACGAATTTGGTGTGTTCCCGGATGGGCTCCGGATAATGCTCCCATTCCCGCGCTTTGCCCTTCTGCATCGCCTGGTTCACGAACTGACGGACGCGTTGGCTACGCATGACGTCCTCGCGCAAGCGGCCGAGGTCCCATGTCTGTCGGACTATGTCCATGAGCGGGGCAACATCGGCTTGCCTTGAAGGCTCGTCCGCCAGATTGCGCATTTCGCAGGGATCGACAGACAAGTCATAGAACTGCGTCGGATAGGCTTCGGACACGACAATCTTCTGCGCCCCGCGCCTCAGCATGACGCGCGGCGCTTTCGTGCCGCCATCGATATGTTCGGCCATGGCGATGCGACCCGGCTGGTCCCGGTCGAGCAACGGCAGCAGGCTGCTTCCCTCATGTTCGGTGATGATGGCCTCGGTCGAGCCAGTCGCGATGTCCACGAATGTCGGCAGAAGATCGATCAGCGACACTGGCGCCGAGATCCGCGAAAGCTGTTTGGCGCCCGGACGGAAGATGATCAGGGGCACCCGGATCGCCGGTTCGAACAGGTTCTTCTTGAACCAAAGCCCACGCTCGCCGATCATATCGCCATGGTCGGACGTGAAGATGATCACGGTGTCGTCGGCCATGCCGGCATCATCAAGCGTCTGACGCAGCTCGCCGAGCTTGCGGTCGACATAGCTGATCATGCCGTAGTAGCCCCGCCGCGCCCGGCGATAGACCTCGTCCGTCACATCGAATTTGTCGAGGCTGTAGTGGAAGTAAAGGGATCGGCTGTGGGGGTCCATATCCTCCAGCGCGATCTTCGGCGTTCGCGGCAGATCGATAGCCTCGTCCGAATAGAGGTCCCAGAATTCCCTCGTGATGACATAGGGGTCGTGCGGCTGGGTAAAGGAAACCGTCATGAACAGCGGACGGCCATCGCCATATCGCCGCCAGTCGTAAATATGTTGGGTGGCCCGCCGCGCCACCTCGTCATCGTAGTCGATCTGCTGTGAGCGCGCGAGCGGCGCCGCGTCGGCAATGGTTTCGACGCTGGAAACCCCGAACGGCACCTTACCCTTCGCGACCGTCTCCTCGTCCTCAAGCTCGTCGTAGGTTTTTGGCGGCACCCAACTGAAATCGGCGGGATAGATTTCCGTGGTCAGGCGGTCTTCATAGCCGTGATGCTGGTCTGGCCCAACGAAATGCATCTTCCCCGAAATGCAGGTGTAGTAGCCGGCGTCGCGCAGGTAATGCGCAATGGTCGGAACCGCGGCGGGGAACTCGGCGGCATTATCGTATGCACCGATCCGCGATGGTAGCCTTCCGCTCATCAGCGCAAAACGCGAAGGCGCACAAAGCGGATAGTTGCAATAGGCGTTCTCGAACACCGAGCCCTGCGCGGCAAGCGCGTCAAGGTTGGGCGTCCTGCAGACGGTATTGCCATAGGTGGAGAGCGCGATCGCCGTCAATTGATCGCACATCACCAGGAGGATGTTCGGTTTCATGCTGGCTGCGCTCCTTCGTATCTCCTCAATGCCCCAGAATCTGGCTGAGAAAGGCTTTCGAACGCTCGTGCTTCGGATTGTCGAAGAACTCGGAGGGCGACGCCTCTTCGACGATGCTGCCCTTATCCATGAAGACCACGCGGTCCGCGACCTTGCGGGCAAAGCCCATTTCGTGCGTGACGCACAGCATGGTCATGCCGCCTTGGGCGAGTTCGGCCATCACGTCGAGCACTTCGGAAATCATCTCAGGATCGAGTGCCGATGTCGGCTCATCGAACAACATGATCTCCGGCTTCATGCAGAGCGCCCGCGCAATCGCGACACGTTGCTGCTGGCCACCGGACAATTCGCCCGGATAGGCGCCGGCCTTTTGCGGAATCTTGACCCGCTCGAGATAGGTCATCGCCTGCGCTTCCGCCGTCTTGCGGTCCTGCTTGCGGACCAGCATGGGTGCAAGGATGCAGTTCTCGAGCACAGTCAGGTGGGGAAACAGGTTGAAGTGCTGGAAGACCATGCCGACCTCGCGGCGGATCTCATTGATGTTCTCGATATCGTCGTTCAATTCGGTGCCGAGAACACGGATGGTACCGGACTGATGATCCTCCAGCTTGTTCAAGCACCGGATCAAGGTCGACTTGCCGGAACCGGAAGGCCCGCAGATGACGATCTTCTCCCCCCTCGCCACTTTGAGGTTCACATCGAAAAGCACTTGGTAGCTTCCATAGGATTTCCCAAGATTGACGACCTCAACGGCCGTCGACGGCTGCTTGCTGTTCATATTTGCTCCCTTTCTCTGCTTGATGGCGAGGTGTGGAGTCGCCAGCTCCATGATTTCGGTTCGTCACTTCAGCCCTTCCGTCTCGACCCACTTTGCGGCGGCGTCGAGCGTTCTCGAAAAGGCGTCCAGAAGCACATCGAGCTGTTCGTCCGTCGTGATCAGCGGCGGACAGAAAGCGATGGTGTCGTAGATGCTTCTAATGATCAGCCCGTGCTCGTGGGCACGTCGGAAAACGTAAGCGCCGAGATCGCCGCGGCGCTCAAAAGCTGCCTTTGTGTGCTTGTCGGCGACCAGCTCGACACCGCTGACAAGGCCGGCTCCGCGAACATCCCCTACCAACGGGTGAGAGGAGAATTGCCGTAACCCGGCCTGCAGCCGCTCGCCGAGATCGCGCGCATGGGCGACAAGGCCGCGCTCCTCGATGATGGCAATATTTTCCAGCGCGACCGCCGTGGCGACGGGATGTCCCGTCGTCGTGAAGCCGTGGGCGAAAGTGCCAATCTTGCCGCTGTTTTCGACAAGCACCTCGTTCAGCGCATCGGAGATTACGATTGCCGCCAGTGGCTGGTAGGAGGACGTCAATTGTTTGGACAGCACCATTATATCCGGCTGGAAGCCATAATATTCCGAACCGAACATGGTTCCGAGGCGACCGAAAGCCGTGATAATCTCATCAGCGACGAGGAGGATGTCGTAACGCCGGCAGAGGTCTTGGACGTAGCTCCAATAACCTGCCGGTGCGGGAATGACCCCACCGGCAGCGATCAGAGGTTCGCCGATGAAAGCGGCGATCGTCTCCGGCCCCTCGGCGAGGATCGTATCCTCGAGTTGCCGCGCCAACCGCGCGGAGAACTCCATTTCGGTTTCGCCGGGAAGCCCGAAGCGATAAAAGTAAGGCGCGGTGAGATGCCGAACGGGTATCGCAGGGAGATCGAAATCCCGGTGGCTTGCCGGTAGGCCCGTCAGGCTCGCGGAGGCCACCGTCGATCCGTGATAGCCATGCTGGCGCGCCAGGAATTTCTTTTTCTGGGGCCGCCCGAGAGCATTGTTGATGTACCAGACCATCTTGACGACGGTGTCGTTCGCTTCGGAGCCGGAATTGGTGAAATGGACATGGTTGAGATTGCCCGGGGCAAGCTCCGCAAGCTTTGACGCCAGTTCGATGGCAGGCGCATGCGCCTTGTGTGTGAAGCTGTGGTAGTAGGGCAATTTCTCCAATTGCCGTGTCGCAGCATGAACCAGCCGCTTCTCGCCAAATCCCAGACCGGCACTCCAAAGCCCCGACATGGCTTCGATGTATCTGCGCCCCTGATCGTCGAACACGTAGATGCCTTCGCCCCGCTCGATCACGAAAGGCCCGACGTCCTGATGGCGGGCCAGATTGGTGAACGGATGCAGGTGGGACGCGAGGTCCTTGTCCTTGATCGAATTTGAAAGGCTCATCATATCCTCATTTTTGCCGAACTTTCGAGCGGCTTCGGACGAGTACGGGGTGAGACCGGCGGTTCGTCAAACGGCCGTCGGCATCGTGCCGACGAATACGAGGCGGATCACGCCTCGAAACTGGCTACACGCAACGTCGCACGAGATTCTCCAGAAGCCGCGAGACGTTGTTGTCGTATCCGTTCGCGGGCAGGCTTCCGCAGAACATGATCGACCCGGTTGAAAACACGAAGTTTCCCCCTTTCATCGGCAGGAAACAAAGATCTGCTCTGATCTGCTCCGCTTGCCATTCGCGCGTATGGACGTCCGGGTTCCAGATCCTTTCCGGCACACAACTATATTCGGCCGAGTGTCCCTCGGACGATGCGAGCACGACGGTTTCGACCGGTGTGCCGAGGGAGGGATCAACGCAGTCCAGTTCGAAGCCCGCCGCGCCGCCGCCGGAAAAACCGAAGTCGCCGATAATCTCCTCCTCGATGCCCTCGAACAGCCAGGCGAAGTTCGGAGTGCGCGAGGCAGCGGTGCGGCGATAGTACGAGGCGTCGAACGGACCCTGTGCCGACATTCCGATGCCGACGAGCCTCTGGGGCGGCCGGTCGTTCTTCAGCCAGAGGCCGCCATAGTGCCCGTCGAAGGCATGGTAAAATTCTCCGGTCTCGGCTTGCCACATTCTGACGCCGCTTTCGCAGCGGCGCATTTCGATCGCGCCGGGAAACGCCGCGCTCGTTGCGACGCGCCAATAGAAGCCGTTGCCGCCGAGATAGCCGAAATTGCCGCCATCCCGGATGAAATCCTGGATCGCGTCGAGCGAGCGGCCGGTATGGTATTCCGGATGGCTCACCGTCAGCACCAGATCGTAACCGGCCAGTGCTGCGACGCCCTCCGCGTCGAGATCGTGATCCGTCACCACGTCGACCGCGATGTCTTTTGCCGCGCACCACGCAATGAGGTGCATATCGGCCGGAAAATGCCGCAGCCCCGATCCTTTGTCGTCCAGATAGGCGAAGAAGCCGGGCCGCATCAAAAGCTGTGGCCGCAGGGCTGAACTGAACATCACCCCACTATCGTCGGGATGCACGTCATAGAGCGAACGCCCGAACTGGGGAAATTGGGCCGGATGATGCGGATAGCCGCCCCAGGCCTCGCGCCGAGCGATATAGGCCGGGCCGTAATTCGTCCTCGGATAGTTGCAATAGGCTTGGTAGGTGAATGTAGAAAAGAGAACGGCGATCTTCGCATTTTTGCCGCCAGCAGCGGGACGGACAAAAAACGGAATGATGTCTTCAGCCCCTTCGCAGCGGAGCCTTATCCCGTAGACGCCGCTTTGGAGATCAGAGGGAATATCGAAGCGGAAATCTGTTTCCCAGCCGCAATCATGCAGGTCGTCTTCATGGAAATGAATGGCGGCATATTCGTCCGGCGCATGCCGCCAGCACATCTCCGCGCCGGTCCACCGCGATCCTCGCACTGCACGGGCGGGCAGATTTACCAGCTTGCCGTCGAGCGATTTCGGCCCCCGATCCCGGATCGTGTCGGTGGGGATGCCCTGCGCGAAATCCCAGGAGGCGAGGACCGCGCCGTCATCCGCCGGAAGCGGCCCGAGGGCGTCCGGCAAATGAAGACCACGGGTGATCGCAGGGTTTTCGAGCCGCCCATTGAAGAAGTGCGCCATAAAGGAGGCGTCATCCCCTCTCCTCCGGGCCGCGAGCGACAGCTCGGCGAATATCCCGTCATTGTCGGGCCGGGCCACAGAGGCATGAGCAATCCGCTCTCCCGTGGCGACCACATAAAAGGCCAGCCTGACGTCGGCAGCCGTCAAACCGAGCCGTAATTCATACCAGACGCCGAGTTCGAGCCGACAGGCGACGGGTGTAACAGTGCCGTCGAAATCGACGGTCGGACCATCCGCTTCGATGCTGACGGAAACCGCTCGACCATTGGCGGCCTTCAGCGAAAGCATCGTTTGCGGGCGATCCTTCTCCAGCCGCGGCTGGAACCGGATCGAGACCGTGGCGCCGCGAATATCGTCCAGCCCGGCAAGCGGTATCAGGGCGTAGGAGCCCGGGTAAGCGGATTTCTCAACGGAGGGATATGTTCCCTCGAAGGCTGCGGGTACAGGACGTGCATCCATGCCCGGCCCTTTTGGGTTCGGATCCGCCGAATAGAGGCGGACCAGATCGGCCCGATAATCGCAGCGGAAGCTGCTCGAAACCTTGACCTCAATGGTATCGCCAGCCCGCGCCGAATATCTGTCCGTATAGCCGATCAGCATCGCGCGTGCTCCATGCTCCTATGCGCCATCAACGCGACGATGTCTTGAGCGATCGCTCCAGATAGGCGCCATATCGCGAGAGCGAGAAAGTGAAGGTGAAGTAAATCAGCGCGACGAAGAAATAGACCTCCGCATAGAACGTGTTCCAGCCGCCCGCCGAAAAGGATGCATTGCCCGATGCCGTGACCTCGAAGAAGCCGAGGATAACGATGAGCGACGTTTCCATGAACGCGATAACGACTTGGTTGATCGTCGGCGGCAATGCAAGACGGAATGCCTGCGGCAGGATAATCCGCGAGATTGTCTGCCAATAGTTCAGGCCAAGCGCGACGGCTGCTTCCTCCTGGCCCGCCGGCAGGGACTGAATGCCGCTCCGGATGATTTCCGCCTGATAGACAGCAAAGAAAACCGCTGCGCCGAGAATGACCCGGTAAAGCTTATCCCCAACCAGGAAGCTCGGCAGCGCAAAGGGAAGGATAATGGCAGCCGTGAAAAGAATGGACAGCAGCGGCAGCGAGCGCACGCCATCGATGAAGAGTGCGGTTACCGACGAAATCACCGGCAATTTCGATCTGCGGAGCAATGCCAGGATGATTGCCAGCGGCATGCCGATCACGACGGTGGAAGAGAAGACGAATGTCGTGAGCGCCAGGCCACCCCACTGCGTCTCAAGGACGACCGGCAAGCCGAGGATCCCGCCCCTCATCAAATAATAGAAGGTGCCGTATCCAACGAGCCAGATGACAGGCAGCAGCTTTGCCGACCAGAACAGGGGAATACAGGAGAGAATGACGGTTGCCAGGATAGCAAGACAAGCCAAGGCAGAGCGCCATTGCTCCTCATATGGGTAGAGACCGAACAGGATGAGACGATAGCGGTCGGTGACAACAGCCCAACATGCGCCGCTGGCCTTGTGGCAGTCCTCGGGCGTTCCAGTCCAAACGGAATGAAGGAAGGCCCAACTGACGAATGACCAGACCAAAATTCCAACCAGCGTCAGGCAAACGAGTGTCACCAAGGCTTGGCCCGGTGTCGAAAAATAGTCGCGTCGAAGGTCGGCAATCCACCTGCCCGACGGTGTTGACGACAGATCGATGGCGGTCAATGTGGTTTCCGCTTTCATTTCTAACGCCCCGGCAGTGCGATTGCACGATTGATGGTGTTCATGACAAAGGCGATGGACATGTTGATTGCCCAGAACCCGATGATGAGCAGGAAGATCAGCGTCAGGGTCTGCCCGGAGTGATTGATCGAATTGGCGATGACACCGAAGTAATCCGAGAAGCCGATCGCTATGCCGATCGTTGTGGCTTTCATCAGCCAGATGATCTGGTTGGTCATGGTCGGCAGTATTTTGCGGATCATCAGAGGCAGCCGGATGCGCCAGAAAATATGCCAGTTGCGCAGGCCAAGGGCCTGCCCGGCTTCCGTCAGTCCGATTGGAATTGCCAGAAAGCCGGCACGGACGATTTCCGCGACATAGGATGCGCCAAACAGCGAAATGGCAACGATGGCGGCGCTGAGCTCCGGTACCATCATGACACCTCCCGCAAGACGAAGTCCCTGGACGTGCGGTACATCGACCAACGGCAAACCGTCGAGCCGGCCGAAGATTATGGCAACGGCGGCACAAGCCACGCCGCCTGCAAGCCAAAGAAAAGCGGCTGAACGTGCCGAACGCCGGAGGGAGCGGACAGTCAGCATGAGTCCAGCCGCCAAAGCAGCCGCCGCGAAGACCACATGCCAGGGCTCCACGTTCAGCCAGGGGAAGGAAATGCCGCGATTGGCAATATAAATACCGCCGGGCAAAGCGATCGCCGAACGGGGCGAAGGCAGATGGGTGATCAGGGAATACCAGAAAAATGCCTGCAATATCAGCGGAATATTCCGGAAGACCTGAACATAGGACGCTGCTATCAAATTGACGAGCTTATGCCTGGACAGGCGCGCCGTGCCGATGATCGTGCCGAGTATCACCGCCAGGGAAACGGAAATGACGCCCAGAAAAATCGTATTGACGAAACCGACCAGAAGCGCCCGCGCGAACGTCGAGTTGATGTCGTAATCAATCAGGCTGAAGGAGATGGTCGATCCCGTGGTATAGTTCAGGAAGTCCCATCCCATGGAGACCCCCTGCACCTGCAGGTTATGCCGCGTCGTCACGACACCCACAATCACGATTGCAGCGATTGTCGTGACAAATGCTAGCTGCAAGGCGACATTGCGGTATCTGCGGTTTCCGATCAATGTGGTCATCACTGCGATCCCCCCAAGGGCATGTTGGGATTTTGTCATAGGCCTATGTCCCGCCGACCTTGGCCGGCGGGACATTCGTGCGATCAGTCGAGAACCGGAGCGAAGAACACGCCGCCCTTGTTCCAGGGCGAGTTCAAAGCGCGCGGCAACTTGTAGCGGGATTCCGTGCCGAAGTTGCGGTTGTACATTTCCTCGGCATTGCCGAGCTTCTGGATGACATTGTAGGCCCAGTCATCCTTGAGGCCGAGACGGGTGCCGATGCCAGGCGTGGCGCCGAGCAGTTTGCCGACGACCGTATTCGGAGGATTGGCCTTCATCTGGTCGACATTGGTGCTGTTGACGCCGTTTTCTTCGGCGATGCGCTGAACGGCGATGACCCAGTTGACGAGGTCCACCCAAGAGTCATCCCCCTGGCGCATCACGACAGCTTCCGGCTCCAGCGAAATGGAATCGGACAGAATGACGTGATTGTCAGGGTCGGCCGAAGTCGCACGGGTGGCGGCGACGATAGGACCCCATTCGGCATAGGAGTCGCAACGGTTTGCAAAATACGCCGCCGCTGCCTCTGTGTTCTTTTCGAACGTTACGATTTTGACGTCGTATTTGTTCTGCTTGATGTAGTCGCTGATGAGCTTTTCCGTGCTCGTGCCGCCAGCGAGACATACGGTCCCACCCTGCAGGTCAGCCATCGACTTTGCGTTCAGGTCCTTGTGGGCCAGGAACGTTGTGACGCCAATGAAGTAGGGCATGCTGAATTGAAGGCCAAGTTCGGTGTCGCGGCTCATCAACCAGCCGCTCGCCTTGATGACGAGATCGAGATCGCCGGACTGAAGCGCCGGAAAGCGCTGGGCCCAGCTCACGGGGATGAGTTTGAGTTTGTCATCAGAACCAAAGATCGCGGTCGCGACAGCGCGGCAATAATCGATATCCAGGCCATGCCATTTGCCTTGGGCATCGACTTCCGCGAAGCCTTCGAAGTTGCCATCGCTCGACGTGCAATTGACATAGCCGCGCCCCTGAACGGCCTTCAACGTATCGCCAGGGGCTGCAGCAGCGATCTGAGTACCCGCTGCGGTCAATGACGCCAAGGCGACGGCTAGTTTCAAGATATTCTTCATTACCTTCAGTCCTCTGTTGGATGTGACCCTGATTTTCAGTTGCCCGGGACGCGTCGCGGGGGCTTAAGCCCGTAAGCGACCCATTCATTCAGTTCGAACCGTGGGATGGCACGGTCGAACGAAAGTCGTCAGCTTTAAGAAAGTGGCCACACGGCTCGTCTGCGACGCAAAAACAAGGTCATCACAGAGCTAAAGAAAGCGTCGCCTTTCGACTTTTGATCGACAGGCATTGGCAGCGGGAAACGCATTCCCCCAGTGCTCGATTTCATCGCCTCACCCTATTTTTAGCGCGCTAAGCGCAGTTCCCACCCGTTGGCATCTTCGGCCAATCAATTGTCGTTCTAATGTCGACTTTATAATTAGTCGTTCTAATGTCGACAAAGTCAAGCAAAAAGTTGAACCCGTCCTCGGTCTGCTGGATCTCGTTCAATTTCTGTCGGCTGCATGTCGACTGGATTATATTGTCGACTACCCGTCGACATAGTCAAGCCTTATTTTTGATTTTCGCCGCTGCGGCGCCGTTTTTCGACGCGCAGCCGCATCCAAACAGGCGAAGGCTTGGCCTCAGACCATAGCTTCCGCCGGCGGGACCCGAATAAAAGTTGGGTATGGGTGCAGCTTGCACGGGCGCAGCCCGATGTTCGACGAGCCCGTTAAATGGACGCAAAATACTGTCGACCTCGGAACGGCTGCAAAGGCGAGATCAAAGTGTTGCCCGAGCTACCGCAATGGTGCCCGGGCACCTTTTAGGCCGAGCTTGTCCTCGGCCTATTCGGTTATGTCCGGCTATCTTCGGCGCATGCACATCCTCAGAGATAGCAATTAAGCGACCTTGGCACGAGCGCCTTGCTCGGCCTGCACGGCATTCTCATCGAGATCGAACTGGCTGATAAGATGCAGCAGATGGGTCGCTTCCTCCGCCAAGGACCTGCAAGCCGCCGTCGATTCCTCCGCCATTGCCGCCGTCTGTTGCGTCGACATGTCGATTTCCTTGATCGTCGCACCGAATGCGCCGAGATGCTTCGCCTGATTGGATGCAGTCGAGGCGATATTCGAGACGACCGACTTGATGAGATCGATTTGGCCGGCGATTGTCTTCAGCAGCTCACCGGTGGAACTGACAAGCTGAGTTCCTCGCTCGACACGCCGCGACGAGGTATTGATCAATTCCTTGATCTCCTTCGCGGCGTCGGCGGAGCGCTGCGCCAGGGCGCGGACTTCGGAAGCGACGACGGCAAAACCCTTTCCGGCGTCACCGGCGCGCGAGGCCTCCACACCGGCATTCAATGCCAGAAGGTTGGTCTGGAAGGCAATTTCGTCGATGACGTTGACGATGCTGGCGATCTGCCGCGAGGAATCCTCGATTTGGCCCATGCCGGCAATCGCCTGGGACACGATCTCGTCGGAAGAGGAGGCGGCCGAGTGCGCCTCGGCAACGATTGTATTGGCCTTGTTAGCCGCCTCGGCGGTTCGATTGACGTCCGTGGAGACCGCATGCAGCGTGTTGACGGCGCCTTCGAGAACGATGGCTTGATGCTCCGTTCGTGTGGCAAGCGTGTCCATCGCGCCGCTCATCTCATCGGCAATCGAAGAAATCGACTTTGCTTGGGTAGAAACGGTCAGCACGGTATGACTGAGCTGCGTCACCGCTTCATTGAAGTCATCCTTCAGCTGCTGATAGTCCGCCGGGAATTTCATGGCGATCTTGTGGGATAAGGTGCCGTTGGCAAGGGCGGACAGGCTGCTGCCGATTTCAGCGACGACACCGGCCTGAATACGAGACCTGTCAAGCCGGTCGGCCTCCATGACCTTGCGTTCGCTTTCCGCCTCGGCTTCGGTTCTTCGCGCGTCCTCTTCTGCAACCCTCTTGGCAACGGCATTGTCCTTGAAGACGAGAACCGCTCGGGACATGTCCCCGACCTCGTCGATGCGGGTCGTTCCTTCCACATCACCGCTGGTGTCCCCGGAGGCCAGCCTTTTCATTTCCGCCACCAGCCGGACGATCGGCCCGGAAATGGAGCGGGATGCGACAACGGCCAGCAACAGCGTGAAAAGCGCTGTCGCCGCAGTGATGGCGAGGATTTTCCACAGCATGTCTACCGCCGGCGCAAAGACCGCCGTCGTCGGCTCGACCGCAATGATCGACCAGTTCTGTCCACCCCATGACAGCGGCTCGGACGCTGCGAGGACTTCCTGATCGCGATAGACGCTGAATGAGGCTTTCGGGGCGAGGAGGCTCTTGTCGATCGCCGACGATGCGTTGCTGCTGCCGGAGAAACGCGATGTCGAGCGCGCCAGGCCGTCGCTTCCCGCAAAAAGCGCTTCGCCCTGCGCACTGAAGCCGGCGCTGTCATGCATGATCGCATCGATGACATTCGTGCTGACGGCGACGACTAGCGTGCCCCCACGCTCGTCGGGGATCATCGCGTTGGCGACCCCGATCGCAAAAAAGGCCAAGCCCGGTCCTTCTTTCGACGGCGGGGAGAAATCCGTCATCACCGCCCGCCGCTGGCCCTGAGATAGTCGTACGGCTTGAGCGATCGGGCTATCGGGCGCAACCGCGCCGAGCGGATCCGTCCCGGTGCTGTATATGAGTTCCCCTTTTGCGTTGATGAGCAGAATGTTGGAGTAGCCATGCTCGGAACCCAGGGATTTCAGCCAGACGTCGATCTGCTTGTAGGCATCCAGATAGAATTGCGCCTTCGGCGTCGCGCCGCCCTTGAGATCTTCGCCTGAGGCCTTGAGTTTGGACAAGGCGGCTGCCTGTTCCTGCGGCAGGATCTTGTAGCCGGTAATCATGTTGTCGAATGATTTCACCAGCGCCGGATTGACGGCCAGACCCTCGATATCGAGCTTGGACATATCCAGCTTGGTTGCCAGTATATTCCGCTTGGTACTGGCAACATATTCCAGGTGGGTTCCGATCAGGCTTCTAGCGGTGGAGAATGACGTCAGGCCCGCGTAACCAGCCACGGTGCCGCAAGCTAGCACGGTAACCCCCACCATCAACACCGGGATCTTTCTACTGATCGTCCAATTGAACTTCGCCGCTAAAACAGCCCACATTTTTGTAACCCCAGCAAGCAATGCCAAATACTGCTACTAATGAGGTTAAATTTGCATAAATGTCGACATAATGTCGTTAGATATCGCGAAGCCCCCGTCGTGACCTCCCGGCCACTGATGGTTTCACTTGGAAATGCCAGTTATCTCCCATCCGGTGCTGATGCCGCCTTCACGCCAGAGCCAGTGTTGTTGCTGGGCCCGCAGCGCAGCCGGAGACAGGCGCCGCCGGTCATAGGGCCGCATGGCGATAACCCTTTCTTGGATATGATCCATGACGGCCTTGCGATCGCGGATGGCGGCAAGCTCGCTCCAGGGCATCAGGCAATCGACGCGAGCGGTGATGGATCGCTGCGACAGGCGGTGGAATTCGTTGAACAGCAGTGCCAGGCGCACCGTCGGCGATACGCGGCTCATCATTTGAAAAAGCAGGCTGTTCTGCCCTTCGATAAAGATCGGCAGCACATTCGCCTTGCCCATCTGAATGAGTTTCGCCAGGAACATCTTCCACGGTAGTTCCTCGGCCGGCCCGAAGCCGCGCGGCGCTGTTGCCACGCCGCCGGAGGGGAAAATGCCGATCGTGACGCCGTCGCGCAGCAGCCTGATCGCCTCATTGCGGGTGGAGAGATTAACCTCCATCGCCTCGGCAGTCTCATCGAAAGAGATCGGCAGGATATAGGGCCGAAATTCCGGCACCTTCATCATGCGCTCGTTGACGATTACCCGATAAGGCCGGCCGAAATGTTCGGCAATGGCGCCGAGCGCCATGCCATCGGCCACGCCGAAGGGATGATTGGCGACCATCACGATCGGGCCATCGGGTATCTCACGCAGCGGCCACTCGCCCTTGATGCGGAAGTCGATGCCATACATTTCCAGTATGCGACCGAATGGATGTTGAGAAACACCGTGAACATCGACGCGCCAGCGTTCAAAGACTTTTTCCACCGCGCAGCGGCCAAGTGCAGTTTCGATGCCACGAATGGCCATGCGCTTAGCGAAATGATCCTTGTCGTTGGCGTAGGAAAGCAGGCTTGCGGTCATGTGTTCAACCCATGTCAAATGCCCCGCAGCTTCGCAGAGGCGCGGTGATTTCAACTTCTCGATTGATGCTTGAACTTATCGCGTGTGGCAGTTGGTCGATCGACCGGGCGCTTCCAGTTGCGCGTCTCTGCCCTTGATCCAGAAAATCACGCTGCCATCCGTGTAGCGCGCGCCTGAACCGGATCTCGCCTGCGGCAAGCGGTAGCTGCGCCCGCCTGTCGTGATGAGGGCCTCGTTGCTTGAATTCAGGAAGCTTGCCGTCAAGGCCGTGCCGTCGTCGCAACGATAAAACAGACCGACCTGGTCCTCCGCGAAAGCAGGGGCCGCGCTCAGCAAAAACATTGCGCCTAGCGCTCCAAAAATAGCCATGCCGATCCCGTTCACGCTGATCTCCTTGCGTTGGAAAGCATGGACGCTAGCGGAAGATGGGAACGGCGGCTTTGCCGTATGTCCCATCGCGCCTTGCACGCCGTCTCATTCCTCTAGGCGAACGGCTAATGTTTCCGTTCGCCGCGAAGCGCCGAGGGAAGGCGGCTCAGCCCGACGATATTAAAACCTTCTTGGGTAAATACGCGCATCGCCGGCCTTCGGTTGAGCGATAATACATCAAGTATTTGCCAAGCGTCTCAGCGAAGTTTTCTGAGCGTATCAATTTCGTTGCTGGCCTCACAAATATGCGCTCCAGTGATTGCCCTTCATTACCGCCCACGTATCTTGCGCGACGTAAGTGATTGATCTCTCGCCACGAAATTTAGATTTAATGGAGTCGTTGATGAAATCTTTGTCTTTACTGCCGCGCCGTACGGCGATCGCCTTTTGCCTTGGAATGGCCTTTGCTTCGAGCGCGGTGATCGTCCTGCAACCGAGCCATGCTGAAGCCCAATGGGGCGCCAATCAGCCCTATATGCAGTCAGCACTCAGCTCGCTGCTTGCGGCGAAATCATCGCTGCAGAAAGGCGCGACCAACAAGGGGGGCCACCGCCTCAACGCGATCGATCTGGTCAATCAGGCGATCGTCGAGGTGCAGGCCGGCATGGGTGCCGCCAACTGATCGCGCGCGCCGGAAACCACCTTTTGAAGGCGCCCGCTCGGGCGCCTTTTTGTTGGATTCGTGCTTCGAATTATTGCGGAGGCAATTGGCCCGTCTGTCCGCCCGCTACGGCTTGCGGTCGCCGCGAAGCGTCGAAAGTTGCGGCATGGCGCCCGTGAGCTGAGCCACCCAGCGCGCCGATTCGGCATCGGGATGCGGCTCGGCCGGGTGATCGTCGCGAGGCGCGTTGGAGGTCCGCAGCGAGCGCTCTCGCGCCTCGCCGGGCGTGATGCCAAACTCGCGACGAAAGGCGCGGATGAAGGTCGCGTCCGAGCTGAACTGGCATTCGATGGCGACGTCGATGACCCGCCAAGGACGGAACGCTGGCGTAACGAGGATGGCGAAGGCGCGGTGCAGCCGGCGCTGCTGAATGTAGCTCGCCGGGCTCTGCGGTGCGAACAGGCGATAGAGGCTTGCGCGCGACAAGGCGAAGCGGCGGCACAGGCTCGGCACGTCGAGCGAGTCCGTGCCGAGATTCTCCTCGATATGCCGTTTGATCCGGGTTCGCAGCGCTTCCTGCGATAAGCGTGGCAGAGGGTCGGCGTTGTCAGCGCGCCACTCCATGCCACCGGCCGCGAGTTGCGCCAGCGATTGCGCCGCTGCTTGGCGCTCCGCCTGCGTGAGCTGCGTCGCGCAACGCCGCAGCGTCAGCATATGTTCGCCGAGCAACGTTCCAAAAGCCGCCTCGCGCCTCGCGACGACGATCGTCGGAACGTTTTCGATCGCAGCGAACAGAGGCGCAAGCAGGGGCCGAGGAAGCATGAAGCTCAAGACCTGGACGACGCCGTCATCCCCCGGAATTTCGCGCGTCAGGAGGGGTTTGCTCATATTGATCAGCGAGACATCGCCCGCTCGCTGCAGAAAGGTGTGTTCGCCAGCGATGAATTCAGCGCCACCGCCGAGATACATGACGAGCTGAAAATGGTCGAGGCCTCGCGCGACGTGCTCAGGCGTCCTGTTATAGCGCAAGGCGCTCGACCGACTTTCCAGCAACAACGCGCTGCCAAGATGCAACGTACTGGCGGCGAAGCGGAAATTCTCCGGCTCGCCCAGCATCGTCGCGTCACAGATGTCGACAATCAGCTCACATAACCGCTCGAATCCCTGCTGCGGTGAGTCAAAAGCGGCGATATCAAACAACAATGGCTGCCCGTCTGTATCGGGCGCGGCTTCAACACTCATTTCGCCTCTCGGGGGCTGAATAGCAATGGAATAAAAAACCCAGCGGGAACAAGGATTGTCAGCATCCTGAGCCCATTCGAATATCGATAATTCAGTGCGGCCGGACGGAACCAATACTGCTATCAGGCTTAAAGTCGGCGAATGTCAGTCAGAAATCGAACGTATAACGCCATAAGAAACAGTTGCGATGACAGCAAGCAACGCATGTCCGAACCTTACCTCATCGCCGATCCTCGCAAATAATTGGAGCTCAGCCATTTGATTTACGGATAGGCGAAAGCTGCCGAAGCATCGCGATTGCCTAGAACTTTAAGCCGTGCGATGCAGAGCGTCCCACCAGCTCGCATTGGTCCTCATGGCTCACCCTCATTTAAAAGCTCTGCTTCCCTTTCTGCTCCTGTTGTTCGTGGGAACAGTCTGCAACGCGATGATCGCGCCATTCATGGGCTTCTTCATCGTCGAAGGTCTGAAACAGCCCCCGTGGACGATCAGCATCTATGCGGGCGCCCTGTCGTGTTTGGCGATTGCTATCAATCGTCAGTTTGCCGGTCGTATCGACCGTGGAAAAAATGCCTTTCCGCTGATCGGGATCGCCTTGGCCGGCTACCTCTCGGCGAACCTTTCTTTGTCAATCGTTCCGTCTCTCTGGACGGTGCTGACCTTCGGCGTGATCGGGTTCGGGGTGAGCACCAGCGCCGTATCGACGATGTTCAGCCTTGGCGGCGGTTTGGCCGCGAAGCACCAGATCGAAAATCGCCGGCTTAACGCCTTCATGCGTGCCACGACATCCACGGCCTGGATGGTCGGACCGGCGGTCTCCTTTCTCGTCGCAGATCAATTCGGCAAGGCTGCGGTCTTCAGATGCTGCGTCTTGCTCGGGCTCGTCTGGTTGGCGCTTTGGTGGTGTGTGAAGCCACAAAATGCTACGGCCAAGCCCAAGGAAAGCGTCCCGGAAAACCGTGAGGGCGGTAACGCAAATCCCAGACTTTGGCTGGCTGCAACATTTGTGTTCTGCCTGTCGTCCGCGCACTCCCTGACGTTTTCGACTTTGCCTCTCTTCTACGTGCAGGAGGTCGGGCTGCCCGGCTATGCGCCCGGGACGGCCTTCACCGTAAAAACGTTCGTCGAAGTAATCGCGATTTTTTCAACTCCGTTTCTGATGGCCCGGTTTGGGATTCGGAAGCCCTTGATGGCCACGACGCTGCTAGCCGTTGTCGCCATCCAGGTTCTGGCGTCGGTCCAGACTTTTCCGCAAATGGTGGCCGGTGCGGCAATGGAGGGGCTCTACTACGGGCTCTATGCAAGTCTTGGCATCAGTTTTGTGCAGTCCTACGCCGAAGGCCGTCCGGCGCGTGCCACCGCAATTTACTGGAATACTCTGATGATTAGCGGCGTGCTCGCAGGCCCGGCGGTGGGGATCATCGCACAGGCCTACGGCTTTCGAACCGTGCTCCACGTTGCTTCCTTGGTCGCTCTCTTTGCCGCTGTCGTCCTGTTGTTAGGCGCACGCCAGTCAAGAGTGTTGACAGCATCCGAGCCTTGAAGGCGCGAGTGTGCGACGTGGTTGTCTAACCCCAGAAGCACGCTTGCGATCACCGATAGGAAAATTCTATCAAGCCATTAGGTAAGTAATCTTGACCTTTGCTGCGCCGCAGCAAATAGATGCGTCATGAGCACTGATTTTATTGGAAAAAAATCATCGGCGGCCGGCGGTTGGGGCGCGCTGAAGAGCTGCGGCAAGCGGCTGTTGCAAAGCGGGGCACCGCTTTCGGGTGCACGCGCGATGCTGCGCGCCAATCAACCTGATGGTTTCGATTGCCCGGGCTGCGCCTGGGGCGATCCAGAACACGGTTCCTCGTTCGAATTTTGCGAGAACGGCGTCAAAGCGGTGGCATGGGAGGCGACGGAGAAGCGTGCAAACCCTACTTTCTTCGCCGCCCATACCGTTTCGGAGCTGCGGCGCCTCAGCGACTATGAGCTTGAACTGAACGGCCGCCTGACTCATCCGATGCGGTACGATGCGGCAAGCGACCGCTATCTGCCGGTGGCCTGGGAGGAAGCTTTTGCCGAAATCGGCTCGGTGCTGAAAGGCCTCGACAACCCCAATCGCGCCGAATTCTATACGTCGGGGCGTGCGAGCAACGAGGCAGCCTTCCTCTATCAGCTCTTCGTGCGGCTCTACGGCACCAACAATTTTCCCGATTGCTCCAACATGTGCCACGAGGCGAGCGGCGTCGCCTTGAAGCAGGCAGTCGGCGTCGGCAAGGGAACGGTGCTCCTAGAAGATTTCGAGGAAGCGGACGCAATCTTCGTGATCGGGCAGAATCCGGGCACCAACCATCCGCGCATGCTCGGCGATCTCCGACGCGCAGCGATGCGCGGCGCTCGGGTCGTCGTGTTCAACCCGGTCCGCGAGAAGGGCTTGGAGCGCTTTTCCGATCCGCAGGACAAGGTAGAGATGCTGCGTGGCGGATCGACCGAGATCGCCAGCCATTATTTTCAACCGCAGCTCGGCGGCGACATGGCTGCCGTGCGCGGCATGAGCAAGGCCGTCTTTGCGGCCGACGATGCGGCAATCGCCGACGGCCTTCCCTCAATACTGGATCAGGCCTTTCTGGCCGAGCATGCCGCCGGCTTTGCAGACTATCGCGCCGCGGTGGAGGCAACGAGCTGGGCCGACATCGAGGACCAATCCGGTCTGAGCCGCGCAGAGATCGAGCAGGCCGCGGCCGTCTACATCAATGCCGAACGCGTCATTTGCACCTGGGCGATGGGTGTGACGCAACATGTGCATTCCGTCGCGACGATCCGCGAAATCGCCAATTTCATGTTCCTGCGCGGCAATATCGGCAAACCCGGTGCCGGTCTTTGCCCGGTGCGCGGCCATTCCAATGTTCAAGGCGACCGCACCGTCGGCATCAACGAAAAGCCGCCGGAGGATTTTCTTGCTGCCCTGGAGAAGGAGTTCGGCTTCGCGGTACCGCGGGAACACGGACACAATGTCCTGGCGGCGATTGGCGCAATGCTCGACGGATCGGCCCGGGCGTTCATCGGCCTCGGTGGCAATTTCGCCCGAGCGACGCCCGATAGCGCGCTCGTGGAGAAGGCACTCCGTCACCTGAAGCTTACGGTTCATATCGCGACCAAACCGAACCATTCGCACCTTATGCCCGGCGAAATTACCTTCATTCTCCCCTGCCTCGGGCGCACGGAAATGGATCTGAACGCGGACGGGCAGTCCCAGCTCATAAGCGTCGAGGATTCCATGAGCATGGTTCATGGCTCGGCCGGCATCAACCGCCCTGCGTCGCCGCACCTACTGTCGGAAGTCGCGATTATCGCCGGCATTGCGGCCGCGACCGTCGGCGACGCACATGTGGACTGGGATCGGCTCGCCAACGATTACGATCGTATCCGCGACCACATCGAGGCGACGATTCCCGGTTTTGAGCGCTATAACGAGCGTCTGCGCAAGCCACGCGGCTTTCATCTGCGCAACAGTGCGGCGCATCGCGTGTGGAATACGACAGCCGGCAAGGCGACCTTCTCTTCCGGCAGCCTGCCGGAGGAAACCGTCCATCAACGGGCGCGCAAAGGCGGCGGACGCTTCGCGCTTCAGACATTCCGCTCGCACGACCAGTACAACACTACGGTCTATGGTCTCGACGACCGCTATCGCGGTGTCTATGGCGAACGGCAGGTAATTTTCATCAACCCCGACGATCTGGCTGCTCTGGGCGCCGCGGGTGGCGAGCGCGTGGATGTCATCGGCGAATACAACGACGGCGTGGAGCGGAAAGCAGCGGACTTCCGGCTCGTCCCCTACGATATTCCGCGTGGCAGCATCGCCGGCTATTATCCGGAGCTGAACGTTCTGGTACCGCTCGCCAGCGCCGGCGAGGAAAGCGACACGCCAACGTCGAAATCGATCATGGTGTCGTTACGGAGCCGCGAGGCATCTTGAGCGACATCGCGACCGAGCCGCAGATATTTTTCGATCTGGTCGAAAATCTCGTTCAGGTGAACAGGCACCTCACCGTACTGCAGGGCGCACTGCTCGTCGCTTGTGCGCTCGACATCGCCTCGGACAGTCGAGCGTTTTCGAAGCGACTTGGTGTCGAGCATGCTCTCGTGCTGCGCGATCTCAATGTCTTAGACGCAAACGACGGACCTTTGGTGATTGCCAAACGGGACCCCCGCACCCTTCGCAGTCATTTTCATCTGACAGCGAATGGCCGCGCGATGCTATCATCGGCGTGCCGCATCCGGATCTCGGGGAAGGCCTGACGGCCGTCGTCGTGCGGCAGCCAGAAGGACCGGAGACCTGTCTGAAGGCTCGGTATGGAGTTACCGGCCTTCAGGTCGAAGTTTCGCGACGGCAGCACCAATTCGTTTGCAAGCGTCTTCGAGTTCCGCAAGCGAGGTCGCATAGGATATGCGGAAATATGGGGCGAGACCGAATGCCGAACCCGGAACGACCGCCACATCTGCGCTTCGAAGGAGGTAGTCAGCGAAAACGGAATCGCTTTCGACCACTCGTCCCTCCGGCGTCTTTCGACCGACAAGCCCGGCGATGCTCGAGAATGTATAGAATGCGCCTTCCGGAACCCGGCAGGTGATGCCTTCGATATTGTTTAGAGCCTTCACGACCAGGTCACGGCGCTCCTCGAAGGACTTGCGACGCTGAAGGAGGATGTCCTGCGGCCCGGTCAAAGCTTCAACGGCAGCGGCTTGACTGATCGAGGATGGGCAGGACGTCGACTGGCTCTGGACCACCGCCATGGACTTGATGAGCGCCGCGGGGCCGCCTGCATATCCGATCCGCCAGCCGGTCATTGCATAGGCCTTGGAGACACCGTTGATAGTGAGCGTGCGGTTTCTAAGCTCTGGCTTGATCGCCGCCGGCGTAACGAACCGAAAGTCGCCGTAAACAATGTGCTCATACATATCGTCGACCATCAGCCACACCTGCGGATGCTTCAACAAAACGTCGAGGATCGGACGATATTGGGCCTCGGAGTAGGCCGCACCAGACGGGTTTGACGGCGAGTTGAGCATCAGCCAGCGGGTCTTCGGCGTGATGGCTGCTTCGAGGTCTTCCGGAGAAAGACGAAACCCGTTCTCTTCCTTGCATGGAACAAGAACTGGCTTGCCGCCAGCAATGATCACTATATCAGCGTAGGTCACCCAAAACGGCGTAGGAATGATCACCTCATCGCCCGGATCGAGCGTGGCCATCATCGCGTTATAGATCACTTGTTTCGCACCGGCCGCGACAGTGATCTCGCTCTGCTCAAATTCCAGGCCATTCTCGGTCTTGAATTTGTGACGTATCGCAGCTTTGAGTTCGGCTGTCCCGTCGAGAGCCGTATATTTGGTCTGGCCGGCGGCGATCGCCCGGACCGCCGCCTCCTTGATGTTTTCCGGCGTATCGAAGTCGGGCTCGCCGGCGCCAAGGACGATCACGTCGCGTCCTTGACGCTTAAGTTCGTTCGCTAGCCCCGTTATTTTGAGGATTTCCGACACACCGATCTGCGACAGCCGGTCCGCGGGCCTGAAGCTTGTGGTCTGAGCTACGCTGTTCATCGCGGCCCCTCACTCGACGTCGAACTTGACGCCCTGGGCGAGTGGCAAGGTGCGGCCATAATTGATGGTGTTGGTAGCCCTGCGCATGTAGGCCTTCCACGCGTCCGATCCGGACTCGCGGCCGCCACCGGTTTCCTTTTCGCCACCGAAAGCGCCACCGATTTCTGCACCGGAAGGACCGATGTTGACGTTGGCGATACCGCAGTCTGATCCGCGTGCCGAGATGAAGAGTTCCGCCTCGCGCATGTCATTGGTGAAGATCGACGAGGAAAGTCCTTGTGGGACGGCGTTGTGAAGCTTCAAGACCTCATCGAAGTCGCGGTACTTCATGACGTAGAGGATGGGTGCGAAGGTCTCGTTCTCGACCGGCCCATGCTGCTGGGGCATTTCGACGAGGGCAGGCCGAACGTAATAGGCGTTTTCCTGGCCGACATCGTGCCGCGTTCCGCCCGATACCTCGCCGCCCAGATTCTTGGCGGATTGAAGCGCGGCCTGCATGGCATCGAAGGCGGCCTTGTCGATGAGCGGTCCCACGAGATTGCCATCCAGCGGGTTGCCGACCGTGACGGAGGAGTATGCCTTCTTCAGCCGATCGACGAGCTGGTCGTATACGTTCTCGTGCACAAAAAGGCGCCGGAGGCTCGTGCAGCGCTGCCCCGCCGTTCCCATTGCCGCAAACGCGACGCCGCGCAGCGTCAGATCCAGATCGGCGGTGGGAGTAACGATGGCGGCATTGTTGCCGCCGAGTTCGAGAATTGCCCGCGCGAAGCGATTGGCAAGCTTGGGGCCGACGGCCCGCCCCATGGCGGTGGAACCCGTCGCGGACACCAGCGGAACCCGGTGATCGTCCACGAGTATCTCGCCGACCTCGCGGTTACCGACGAGAATCTGCGCGAGTCCTTCGGGGGCTTCTCCCCCTTCAGCCTTGAAGCGTTCCAGCGCCCGGTTGAAGATTGCCTCGGTCGCGAGCGCAGTCAGCATGGTCTTTTCGGAGGGCTTCCAGACGACGCTATTGCCGCAGACGAGCGCGAGTGCCGCGTTCCACGCCCAGACGGCAACGGGAAAGTTGAAGGCGGTAATGATACCGATCACGCCAAGCGGATGCCAGGTCTCCATCATCCGGTGATCGGCGCGTTCCGTCGCGATCGTCAGGCCGTATAGCTGACGGGAGAGACCGACGGCAAAGTCGCAGATATCGATCATCTCCTGGACTTCGCCCAGACCTTCGGATGTGATCTTGCCGACCTCGATGGAAACCAGACGTCCGAGTGCCTGCTTGTTGGCCCGCAACTCCTCGCCGAGAAGTCGAACGAGCTCGCCCCTCTTGGGAGCCGGCACATTCCGCCAAACGAGGAAGGCCTCATGGGCTTTGGCGACGCGGGCGGATGCTTCGCTGGCCGGGATATACTTGACATTGCCAACGGTCTCGCCGGTGATGGGCGTGCGAGCACGGATCTCGCCATCCGCATAGGCTTGGGGGGTGACGCCGAGTTCACTCAAGAGCTGGTGTGTTTCGGCCTGCAGCGACTGAATGGATGTGCCGGCTGTCTGGTGAGCGAGAGCTGTCGACATTTGCTTCCCTTTTTCTCTTTTACATTGAAACTGTATTGTTGCGCATCGATTGCGTGGCTTTGCTGCCGCCCTACGCGATAAGGCGTTGGGCCGGCTGCCCAAGCCCCAGGACTTCGTAGGCTAGGTCGAGCGAGCGTCGTTCGGCATCGGCGTAAAGATCCAGTTCGTTTTGGACGGCGGCACCCAGACTTTGTTCGAACGCTACCCGGTTCGAGCTCTCCGAATAGTTCTGTTGCACATCGGTGCCGAGGTTGGACTGGAAGATCCCCGCAGCGCTGACCGGAAGGAAATCCTCGTAGACGATCGGATCGAATCTGACGTATCCGGCGTCGATCAGCGCATCCAAGTTCGACGGAAGGCGACCACCGGCGACGTTGTTCAATCCGGTTTCGGTCGCGGAATACCGGAAGAACGCCAAGCCCTTCGTGCGCAACTCACGCCACTCGTCGGGAAACTGCCTGAACGTTTCGACGAGCTGGCTGTTGTAATCTCCCGAGTTGCCACCGGTCGACGCCACTTGAACGTCACTACGAACAGACGCAAGAAGCTCGTCATACAGCTTCCTGCCCTTGGCCGTCAGGGCTACGCCTCGCTGCTCGATCTCGCCGAACCGCGCCGTGTGCGTTCCGGACGAACCACCATCTGCGGCTGGTTTGAATTTGATGTTCTCCTCAAGTGCCTTGAAGCTCGTCTGGCGGAGAAGAATGGCGCACCGTCGACGCGGCGGACCCTCGATGACTGCTTTCGGACTGATGCCGCGCTTGGGCATGCCTTCCTGAACAGCATCGATATCAAGCGTCCGAGGCGTGAGGTGGTTGATATGCGGCCCTTTGAAGCTGACGACATCCGCGATCAACCGATGAGCATCATGCAGGCGCTTGTAGGTGGCGAGGGTGACGGTGGCATCGCTGTGCCAACGGAACGTTTCCAAGACCTCCCGGACGAACTCATCCGCATCTTCGCTGGCAAGTCCGCCGTCCATTTCCGCCTTATCGACCAGGAAAAGGGCACGGTCGGTAAAGATCTTGCGGCGAGAAAGGATTTCCGCTGCCTCAGCACGCAATGCTTCGTCGGCTATCAGTTCCAGGCGCAGCAGGGAGGTGAAGACCCGGAACGGATTGCGGCGAAGAGCCTCGTCGTCTACAGGCCGAAAAGCGGTCGAATGAACGGGTATGCCCGCCACCGACAAATCATAATAGCCGACCGGATACATGCCCATGACGGCGAACACCCGGCGAATATTGAAAAGCTCATCCGCCGTGCCAAGGCGAATAGCTCCATGGCGTTCGACGCTCAGGCGATCGAGCTCGTCATTGCGAACAAGCGCGTCGTGGAGCCCCGGATCGTTCGCGAGCGTGTCTTCGTTCACGTCAGCGACCAGATCCATGAGAGTTCCGTATTGCGGCACCTCCGTGCGGTACATCTCCGACATGGCCCGCGAAAAACGGGTTCGAACATCATCTGGGTGCACGTGGTCGATCGCCATGATGGCCTCCTCTAATCTGCTACGAGCTCGGTCATTCTCCGAGATCATGATTGTTGAGGAGTATTCGCTTCGATGTGCTTGTATTTCTATCAAGCAATAGGTCAGATGTTATTCCAATGAGGAATGAACTTTCATCGATCGGCGGCGGTCTGCGCCAATATCCACTTCTTGAAGGCAAGCAGCGGCGGGTGCGAGGCGCGGTCGGTAGGCCATACCAGATAGTACGCCTCGGCGCTCTTCATCTGGAGATCGAGAGCATAGACCAGCTTGCCTTGAGAGAGTTCCTCTTCAATGAGGAACTTTGGTAGCAACGCCACCCCCACGCCTGCTATTGCGGCTTGGGTTGCCGTTGCGAACTGATCGAACAGCATGCCGTGAACCGAATCCGGCGTAACCCCGTTCATCATCATCCAGCGTTCCCAAGCATCAGGGCGGCTGGTCAGATGGAGCAATGGCGCTGCTCGGATGTCCGAGGGCTCGGTAAAATTGTATTGTTCACGCAGCTTCGGACTGCATGCTGGAACGACGATTTCTTGGCGAAGCAACGCAAGCTCGCCGCTTGGCCATTCCGCGGCGCCGAAATGAATCGCAGCGTCCACCGGCTCCAACCGAAAATCGAACGCCGTGATCTTTGTGACGAGATTGACGGTAATTCCAGGATTTTCAGCGAGAAAGTCCGGTAGTCTGGGCGCCAACCATCGGGTGCCGAATGTTGGCAATATTGCAAGGTTCAGCGTCCCTCCATACGGGTTTGCCCGCAGGTTCAACGATGCGCTGCTGATCTTACGCAGCGCGTCCCGGATCTCGCGCGCATAGCCCTCACCTCCGACGGTGAGCTTGATCGTCTGGCGCTCTCGATGAAAGAGCTCCACACCGAGTTGCTCCTCCAGAGCGCGAATCTGCCGGCTAACGGCACTCTGGGTGAGATTGAGCTCCTTGGCTGCCGCGGTTACGCTCCCGGTACGAGCCGCCGCTTCAAAAGCAGCGAGCAGTGGCAGTGAAGGCAAAAATCTTCGCGGTACTTGCACCCATGCCCTCCTACAAGCGCGCTCCTGCCAGATGTGCTACCTGCGCGCCCATTTCGTAGTACGCCTCCTTCGCCATGCGCAAGGGATCGGACTTTGGTTCGGTAATCGGCAGTGGCAAGCCTGCATCATCGATATTGCCGGCAATGTAAGACGCCAAGACCTTTCCGAAGGTCGTTCCAGGCGCAATGCCTCGTCCGTTATATCCGCTGAAGCCCACCACATTGTTTTCAAACTTATGGAACCGCGGAACTGCGTCCGAGGTCATGCCAATTTTCCCGTACCAGGCACTTTCGAATTCGACGTCGCCAAGCTGGGGAAAAACCCGTTTCAATGACCGCTTTGCCCAGGACTCGTGAATTGCATGTCCCGTGTTACGAAGCGCTCCGACGCTGCCGAAAACAAGCCGGCCACGCTGGTCCATTCTAAAAGACGAGAGAACTTCCTTCGTATCCCAGCATCCTTCCCTATTCGGAAGGATCGTTTTACGCACATTGTCGGAAAGCGGCTTCGTGGCGAAATTAAAATAGGGGAGATGAACCTGTTCCTCGCGCACGATTTTCCACGGCCCGGTCGAATATGCGTCAGTCGCTACGACGATCCATTTGCAAGTCACGGAACCCCGACGCGTCGCCACCCGCCAATCATCTGCCCGGCGCTCTACCGCCAAGACAGGGCTCTTCGTATAGACTTTGACGCCTGACGTGATCGCGGCCCGTGCCAGGCCACGCACATAAGCAAGAGGTTGAAGCGTACCGGCCCTCGGATCGAAAAGTGCGCCGGAATACACGGCCGAGCCGGTACGGCGCCGTGTCTCATCGCTATCGAGAAGTTGAAGCGGCGCTCCTCTCGCGGTCCATTGGCGGTGACGGGTGTCGAGCTCTTCCAGACCCTTGCGCCCGACGCCGAGGTGAAGCGTCCCATTCTTTTCCAACTGGCATGAGATTTCATGCTCTTCAATAACCTGGCGAACGAGTACAGGCGCATCCGATAGGAGCTTAAGACATCTCTCTCCATATTCTGGACCGAGGACGCCGGGTATGTCGTCGGGCATCACCCACATGCCGCCATTGATGAGCCCGACATTTCTTCCGGAGCCACCAAACCCGACCTCCACCGCTTCAAGCAGAACCGATTTTATCCCGAGTTTTGCAAGATGGATCGCCGCCGAAAATCCTGTGTAGCCTCCGCCGACAATGACTACGTCTGCGTGAGCATCATCGTTCAGCTCTTCCGTGATCGGGGCGGGCGGCGCTGATGTTTCCCACAGTCCATGCGATTTCGGATCATTCAACATCGGCGCCGATCTTCCTAAAGTTAGCAGTTTTTCAGCACGATATCGCTGCGTCGGTGAACGGACTATCTCATTATGTACAAGAGGTCATTCCCTGCAGGAATGAGTTCGACACCTCGCCGGCAGAGCGATAGACGGTCGGTGCGCCCTGAGGGGAGCCGGTTCGCGCGTCCAGCGTCTCGCCCCGCGAAGGCGAGGTGATGACTGGCCCTATCGATGCTGCATGGCCGGGCCTTCGAGAAATTCTATCCGTTTTCGGCATAATTATCCGCATCGCGCCGGCAATGGTGCGGCGCAGCAGAAACAAAGGGTTTTGTTAAGAAATACCCGACAGTTAGTCAGCGCAAGCGAAAATCTCCACCGCTCAACACCTGCGATTGTACCTCCTGCCCGACTTTTTGAAGCTCATCGTTCAAACGGAGACGAGTCAATGAAAATCGCGCTGCATCAACTGCGGTCGCTTTGCCGGAACCGGGACGGCGGTATCGCGATCATGGCAGCCTTATGCCTGCCGATTGTTATCGGCTTTGCTGCTCTCTCCGTGGAGTACGGATACGGGCTTCTGGTGCGCAACGAAAACCAGCGCACGGCGGATCTTGCCTCCTATGCCGGCGCGCTCGCCTATAGTGATACGAGTTCGGAAGACGAGATGAAAGCGGCAGCGCTTGCCGTGGCGAAGCTCAACGGTGTCGATGCCGGCAGCGTTTCCGTTTCGCTGACAACCTCTCCGAAGGACGCGCGCGTTCAGGCGGTGCATGCCACCATCTCCACCGCGAACACACTTTTTCTCGCACCCGTTCTCGGCGTCAGTTCAAAGCTCGAAATCGGGGCTGAAGCTTATTCATCCATAGGTTCGGCGGAGAGCGGCTGCATCATCGCCTTGGACAAATCCGGATCGGGCGTCACTCTCTCGGGCGGCGTGCAGGTCAGCGCAAGCAAGTGCTACGTAAACTCCAACAGTGATGTCGTCGCCCCCTGCGGAACGAAGATCACCAATAAGGGTACGACCTATTACGGCGGTACGTCGCAGCCTTGCCCTTGGTCTACCAACCTCGTGCAGGCAGATGGAAGTGCGGCGCCCGTCACCAAGCAATACACAGAGGATCCTCTCTCGGGAAATTCCGGAGTAGCCGAACTTACCGCACGCTTCGATACCATCCGCAAGGCGTCGTGGCCAAAGAAGGTCTCCGTGAGCACGGGTACCAACATTGAGTTTGGCGGCAACGCGACCCCAAAGCAAACCGCAGACGCCATAACATCCATCGACTGCAGCTACGATCCTGCGAACTACAATCAATATTGGACAACCAAATGGGACATCACCTGCTCCGGGTCTGAGGTGAATATCGGCTCCCTGCTGGTTCACGGCAACGTTCAGGTAAATTTCAATATTTCGGGCAGCAAAAGCACGACCTACAACTTCTCGGGCAAGATCCAGAATGATTTCGGCACGAAGCTGGTATTCGGGGACGGCACCTACAATGTTGCAGGAGGCGTTTACGGCGCCGATCTGACATTCGGCGCCGGTTCCTTTCACTTCGGGATGGGCGATACCAATTGCGGCGATGCGCGCTACAGCCTGTGCAGTTCAGGAAAAACCGTCATCGACGGACCCAGCACCTTCATATTGGACGCCGGCTTCTACACGGGCGATGGCGCTAGCCTGAAGCTCGGAGCCGGAACGGCCAACAGCTATACCATCGGCCAGTCCAGCGGCGACAACGCGATGGGCGTGGGTGGCGGCTCGACCACCTATATGGCGGATGCCAGTACGGGCAAGGGTGTTTTCCGCGCCGACGGCGACATCAATGGCGGCGGCGGTGGTAGCTGCATCACGTTTCCCGCAAGCGCACAGCACGACATATCGGGCAGCGTCAACCTCGCGGGCGGCGCCAGGCTGGGTGCCGGGGTCTACACGGTCGACGGATATTTCTCGGTCAATACCGGGGGCGCTAGCTGCAGCGATTCCATCGCCGTTTCCGGGACAAATGTCACGATCGTCATTTCGGGGACCGAAACGCCCTCCGATTGGGAATGCAAAGGAAAGGCATTCTGTTTGACTGGCGGCAATGCCATCACACTTTCTGCCCCGCAGAGCGGCACCTACGCCAATCTTGCGGTTATCGGCCCGCAATCATCGAAATCTTATGCAGACGCGGAAATCACCTCCGGCGGCAGAGGTAAGATTTCCGGCGCGTTCTATTTTCCAAAAGGGCTGATCGATTTCGGCGGCGGCGGCCAGATCGGTGATGCCGCAACCGGCTGCCTGCAATTGATTGGCGCAAGTATTTCATTGTCCGGTGGTTCACAGACGATGTCGGAATGCACTCTGTCGGCTACCAGTAGCGAGGTGGAATTGGTTCAATGATTTTCATCCATGTAGCCGGGAAAAAAGCTCTCCAGCTTCGAGCCGGCCTAAGACATTTTCTGCGAGATATCTCGGGTAATGCAGCAGTCGAATTTGCACTGATTGCGCCAGTTTTCATCCTCATCTTGGCTGGCAGCCTTGATCTCGGCATGCTCATATTCTCGCGCTTTCAGCTAGAAGCTACGGTTTCCGACAGTGCCAGCTATGCGATGGTCAATGCTGATCTGGTCGATGGCAAGGATGGCAGCGATCTGGCAACGAAAATCGCCACCATGATCGCCAGCGAATACGCGGCGGGCGATACGCAGGCATCAGTAAATGTGAATAACGGCGCAGTCGCCAACTACAATGGTGCGAAAATTGTGATCAGCGGCAACGTCAGCCAAGCCGATGCTTGTTACTGTCCGAGCGGCAGCGCGTCGTCGCTTGATTGGGGCTCGCAGCAATCCTGTGGTTCGTCCTGCCCCGATGGCGGGCGGGCGGGCCGGTTTGTCTCCGTCATGGTAAAACAGGCCTATACGCCGTTGTTCTCCGGCTACGGCCTTGTGAAAGGCGACTTTATTGACGCCAGCGCGATCGTGCGGACACAATGAAGCGCGCTATCCGAAAAATTTGGCAGTCGCGTTCCGGCGCTAGTGCGGTGGAGTTCGCGCTGGTTGCGCCAGTCTTTTTCCTCATGCTGTTCGGCATGATCGAGCTCGGCCGATTGCTCTGGACGAGCCATGCCCTCCATGACACGGCGATTGCAACGGCGCGATGCATGGGCATTCCGCAGACGGAATGCGAAGATGGCGGGACTTACAGTGCGTCGAAGGCGGCAGCCTTCGCACGCAGTACGGCTACCGGCTGGTTCGTAGGGCTGGACGACGCATCGGTCACGCTCGATCACGACGCCACTTGCCATGGCTTGGCAGGCTTCTCGCAAGTAAAAATCACCTATCAATTCATCACCGTCGTGCCAGATTTACTAATGTCCTTGTCCGGCGGCACAAATCTCACGGCCGATGCGTGTTACACAAATCACTGACGGCAGGCGTGCGACCCCAGGTCAAACGTCGCAGCATCGACCTAGCTCAACCAAATGAGGATGTAGTCGACTGCTTTGAATAGAAGCTCAGACTAGGCCTGAGCTTCCATATCATCGTGCCACGCAAAGCCTGCTTCCTGGCTCATATCGCAGACGGACAATGTTCCGCCGTGGCAATCTGTTTTACTTCAGGCAGCCCTCAGCAGGTCTCCATGCGGGTCGAGGACGAATTTGGTCGCCGCGCCCTGGTCAAAACTCTCGTAACCCTGAGCGGCATCGTCGAGTGCAATGATCTTCGCATTGACGATATCGGCGATCGGCAGCCGGTCGTGCAGAATCGCCTGCATGAGCTGACGGTTGTACTTCAACACCGGCGTCTGACCAGTGTGGAAGGACTGCGCTTTCGCCCAACCGAGACCAAAGCGCAATGACAGGTTGCCGTGTTTTGCCGCGTTGTCGACAGCGCCAGGATCTTCCGTCACATAGAGCCCTGGAATGCCAATCGAGCCTGCTGCGCGTGTGATCTCCATCATCTGGTTGAGCACGATCGCTGGCTGCTCGCCGCCCGCATGGCCGCGCGCCTCGAAGCCGACCGCATCAATCGCACTGTCCACTTCGTTCGTGCCGACCACTTGGGCGATCATGTCACCTAGCTTGTCGCTTTTGGAGAGATCGATGGGTTCGAAGCCGACATTGGCAGCATGCTGCAGGCGATCCTTGTTGAAGTCGCCAATCATGACAACGGCCGCCCCCAGGATGCGCGCCGAAGCGGCAGCGGCAAGGCCGACTGGACCGGCGCCCGCCACATAGACCGTAGAGCCGACACCGACGCCCGCGCGCACCGCGCCATGGAAACCTGTCGGCAGGATGTCGGACAGCATAGTAAGATCGCGGATCTTAGCCATCGCCTTGTCGCGATCGGGGAACTTCAGCAAATTGAAATCCGCATAGGGCACCATGACGTAGCGCGCCTGCCCGCCGATCCAGCCGCCCATGTCGACATAACCGTAGGCGCCACCAGCGCGCGAAGGGTTAACAGTAAGGCAGACACCGGTGTCCTGTGACTTGCAGCAGCGGCAGCGCCCGCAGGCCACGTTGAACGGCACGGAGACGATGTCGCCGATCTCCAGCATTTCGACATCGATACCCTTTTCAATGATCTCCCCCGTGATCTCGTGGCCGAGCACCAAACCAGGCATTGCCGTCGTGCGGCCGCGCACCATGTGCTGGTCTGAGCCGCAGATGTTCGTGGAAATCACTTTGAGGATCACGCCATGCTCGATACGGCGACCGTCCGGCGCCTCCAGCTTGGGGTCGTCGATGTCGCGGACCTCGACCTTGCCGGGCCGCATGTAGACGACGCCTCTGTTCCTGCTCATAGTCTGTCTCCTCCTGGGTTAAGTCTCTCTTGCCCATTCCTCCGCGGGCAGGATTCCAATTGCGCCGCAGTTCCCGCATAAGAGCGCGGTTATTCTCACGACGACATAGCCTCTATCTAAGTCGCCTATTCATCTCTCTATTTTTTAATTACCAAGCTGGCGAATTCGCCTTTAAAAGCGATGATGCTATACTGTCTACCATCGATATAGCGATCGCGACTGTGCAAAAAAATTCACTACCGGCTTGAGTTTATTGCACGTCAGCAAAAGTGCCTGACTGGCTCGGACATTCAATGGCGTTGGGCACAACGTCTTCGAATAAGGGATGTTCAGGACATTCCCCCTCTGCACGACGAATATGATCTGCGGCGCAGCGGCGGAACAAGTTCCAGGATGAAGCGGGCGGAACTGGCGATTTTGCTTACCAGATAATCAGTCAGCCGACTTGCCAAATCGGGATCAACGTCGCCCCCTGGTCCGGGTAGCCAGGACGTTTCGAATTGAAAAGCTGGAATGAATTCTCAGGACGCCGGGCAACGTCGAGAGAATTTCCTTATGAATTCTCTCGAACTCACCCGCGCCTGCCACCTCCACCCTCAGTAGATAGTCCGAGCCGCCGGTCATCAGGAAACATTCGCGAATTTCGGGATGTTTTCGCACCGCGGCTTCGAAGCGGTCGAGGTGTTCCTCGGTCTGCCGTTCCAATGTGATGTTGATGATCACCGCGATCGTATCCTCGGAACTGCCGCTGTTCACCAGGGCCGTATAGCCGCGGATGATGCCAGCCTCCTCGAGCAATTTGATCCGCCGCAGGCAGGCAGAAGGGGACAAGCCGACTTCCTGCGCCAAGTGCGCATTGGTCATGCGTGCATTCAATCGCAGCAGGCGGAGGAGATTGCGGTCGATCGCGTCAATCGCTGTCATGCAGAATATTCCATTTTTTCGCAGATTATTTGACTGAATATCATGCATTGAAACAAACAATCAGCAATAGGCGGGATATTCAAAGAATATTTCAATATCTTCAGGCATGACGAGGGGGTTGCATATGGATCATCAGACTCTGCATGTAGACTATCAGCAGACCGAAGCCGGTATCGGAGCTTCCGGCTATCTGACCATCGACCTTCCCGCATTGTGCCGAAATTACCGGAAGCTTTCGGCGACGGTCGCGCCCGCAAAAGCCGCAGCCGTCGTCAAGGCTGATGCGTATGGTCTTGGCGCCGAACAAGTCTCCAAGGCCCTTTATGCGCAAGGCTGCCGGCATTTCTTTGTTGCACACTTTTCGGAGGCGATCCAACTCAGGCCCTTTGTCCCAAACGACACGCGAATATTCGTGCTGAACGGACTGCAGCCGGGATCGGAGATTAGCTGTGCCGAGGCCGACATCGTTCCGGTTCTCAACTCGCTTGAGCAGTTCCGGCGGTGGTCGTCGACGGCTCAGAAGCTCGGACGCGTTCTTCCCGCCGTTTTGCAGTTCGACACCGGCATGTCGCGTTTGGGCATCTCGCCGGAAGAAAGAAGCGCACTCGCAACCGATCTCAAGAGCTGCAGCAACATCGAAGTCCTTTTCATCATGAGCCATCTCGCCTGCGCCGACGAGGCGGACAACAGGCAGAATGCCGATCAGCTCGCGGAAATGCGTCTTGTCGCGACCGAATTTCCCGGCCTTGATGTCTGCTTCGCCAATTCGGGAGGCGTTTTTCTAGGCAGCGAGTATCACGGGGTTCTGGCCCGTCTCGGCATCGCGCTTTACGGCGGAGCGCCCACTCGTGGCAAAGCCAATCCAATGGAGCCGATCGTCAGGCTCGATGTCGCCGTGATCCAGACGAGAACAGTTCCGGCGGGCACGCGCGTCGGATATGGCGGCGCCCGCGTGACTTCTGCCGAGAGCAGGCTCGCCACGATCGCCGCAGGTTATGCCGATGGGCTGCCGCGCAGTCTCAGTGATCGAGGAGCCGTTTTCTATGGTGGCGTTCGTCTGCCGATTGTCGGCCGTGTCTCGATGGACAGCATTACCGTGGATATCACCGCCCTCCCCTCCGGCACGCTTTCGCTTGGCAGCCTCGTCGAAGTCCTCGGCCCTCACCAGACGCTTGAGGACGTCGCCGAAGCCGCCGGCACCATCTCCTATGAACTCCTGACCAGCCTCGGCCGTCGCTACGAACGTCGGTATCGCTGAGCAACAGACCACCATCGAGGAAACTATGAAAGTCATCGTACTCGGCGCCGGCGTCATCGGCGTAACCAGCGCCTACCAACTCGCCAAGGCAGGACACGAGGTCACCGTCGTCGACCGTCAGGAAGGACCCGCCCTGGAAACGAGTTTCGCAAACGCAGGTGAAGTCTCGTTCGGTTACTGCTCGCCCTGGGCCGCACCAGGCATCCCGATGAAAGCGATGAAGTGGCTGTTCATGGAACATGCTCCGCTCATCCTGCGTCCACGGCTCGATCGCGCCATGCTGTCCTGGCTCGTCAAGATGCTGTCCAATTGCACGTCGGAACGCTATGCGATCAACAAGAGCCGGATGCTGCGCCTTGCCGACTACAGCCGCATCTCGCTGGCCGAGGTCCGCAAGGAGACCGGCATCGCCTATGACGAGCGCATGCAGGGTACGCTGCAGTTGTTCCGAACGCAGCAACAACTCGATGCATCGGCAAAGGACGTCAAGGCTCTTGCGGCCGACGGTATTCCCTATGAGGTACTCGACCGCGACGGATGCATTCGCGTGGAGCCGGCGCTCCGCCATGTCCGCGAAAAGATCGTCGGCGGTCTGCTGACGCCTAAGGACGAGACCGGCGATTGCTTCAAGTTCACCAATGCCCTCGCCGCAAGGGCAAGCGAACTCGGCGTCCGGTTCCAATACGGAACGGCGATCAAGGGGCTCGATGTCCAGAGCGGCAAGGTTCGCGGCGTCATGACCGACCGCGGGCATATGAGCGCCGATGCGATCGTCGTCGCACTCGGCAGCTATTCGCCACTGCTGCTGAGGCCCTTTGGCATCCGGCTTTCCGTCTATCCGGTCAAGGGCTACTCACTGACGATCCCGATCATCGATGCATCACGGGCACCGGAATCGACCGTGATGGACGAAACCTACAAAATTGCGATTACCCGCCTCGGCGATCGTATCCGCGTCGGCGGCATGGCTGAAATCTCGGGCTATACCAACGATCTTGGCGATGCCCGCCGGCGGACGCTCGACCATTCGGTAACCGACCTTTTCCCAGGCGGCAATCTGCGGAAGGCGTCATTCTGGTCCGGGCTGAGGCCCATGACGCCGGACGGGACGCCGGTGATCGGCCCGACGAAGATTGCCGGCCTTTTCCTCAACACCGGCCACGGCACGCTCGGCTGGACCATGAGCTGCGGCTCTGCGCGTCTGATCAGCGATTTGGTCAGTGGGCGCAAGCCGGAAATCGACGCAGCCGATCTGGCAATCAGCCGTTACCGCTGAGCCATTATTCAACGCAAGACAGGATGGAGGCATCATTGATCGAGGCAATAACGACGTCTGAAGCTCCGGGCGCAATCGGCCCGTTTTCGCAGGCAATCAAGGTGGGCGATCTGCTCTTCGTCTCGGGGCAGCTCCGATCAATCCGGCCACCGGAGAGTTCGTTTCTGACGATCCTGTCGAACAAGCGGAACAATGCTTGAAAAACATTGCGGCGATCGCGAAAGCGGCGGGATCGAGCATCGAGAAGACGGTCAAGACGACCGTCCTGCTCACGGACCTTTCCCGGTTCGCTGACATCAACAAGATATACGCAACCTTCTTCCGAAATCCTTTTCCAGCCCGAGCCTGCTATGAGGTCAGCTCGCTGCCCAAAGGGGCACAAGTCGAGATCGAGGCAATCATTTCGCTTGCCTGAGCCGCACCATGAATGATCGCGCGCCCTGATGTCGCAATCATTTCGCGCCGGTGGCGTGGAATATAAGGCGGCACGGCACATGAAGCCGTAGTCTCCGAGACGAACTGCTTTGCCGGCAAAGGGAGGACAAACCATCGCCGGCCCCGGTAACCACACTCTCATGAATTGTTGAACGACCGACAACCTTCGCCGTATGAGTGCTTGCAGTAGTTCGCATCGAGAAATTATAGATAATCAGGAACATTCTATCGATAACTATTCTGCAGGGAGAAGGAATTTGCCGGAGATGCCGCACGAAGTCGCTGAAAACGATCCAAAACTGGTTGCATCAACGGAGAAATGGAGCTTTTTCGAAGCAGAAAAAATCTATAATTTTCCGTTCAATGATCTTTTGTTCCGTGCGCATAGCGTGCATCGGGAGAATTTCGATCCCAATGCCGTACAAATGAGCCGGCTTCTTTCGATCAAGACCGGCGGCTGCGCCGAGGACTGCGGCTACTGCAGCCAATCGGCACACTATCCCACAGGGCTCAAAGCGTCGAAGCTCATGGAGGTCGAGCGGGTTGTCGCCGAGGCGGCCAAGGCCAAAGAGGGAGGTGCAACGCGTTATTGCATGGGCGCTGCGTGGCGCAGCCCGAAAGAACGTGACATGGAGGCGATCGTTGCGATGGTTCGCGGCGTCAAGGCGCTCGGCATGGAGACCTGCATGACACTGGGCATGCTGTCGCCCGGGCAGAGCGCGGAACTCGCAGATGCCGGCCTCGACTATTACAACCACAATATCGATACTTCCGAGCGCTTTTACAGCGAGATCATCACCACCCGCACCTTTGCCGACCGTCTGGAAACGCTTTCGAATGTGCGCGACGCCGGGATCAAGGTCTGCGCCGGCGGCATCCTTGGCATGGGGGAAACGGCTGACGACCGCATTTCCATGCTGGTGACGCTCGCCAACCTCCCCTCGCCGCCGGAAAGCGTGCCCATCAACATGCTCATTCCGATTCCTGGGTCAAAACTCGCCGATGCCGCGCCGATCGATCCCATCGCGTTCATCCGCACCATTGCGCTTGCGCGAATTCTGATGCCGCAATCCCATGTGCGCCTGTCAGCCGGTCGGACGGAAATGAGCGATGAGACGCAGGCGCTCTGTTTCTTCGCCGGAGCCAATTCCATCTTCGTCGGCGATACGTTGCTGACCACCGACAATCCGGGGGAGGACCACGACACCGGCCTTTTCCGCCGCCTCGGCTTGAAGCCCATGGAACTGGAGCCGAATGCATGACAGGCGCGGGCCTCGCGCGCTATGGACGGACATTGAACGGGCTCGAGCGCAAGGGACGGTATCGGACCTTGCTGCCGCAAGGGGGCGTCGACTTCACCTCGAACGACTATCTGGCACTCGCCAATTCTCCGCGCCTCAAGGCTGCCATCACCGCAGCGATCGAACGGGGCGTGCCGGTCGGTGCCGGTGGCTCGCGATTGCTGCGCGGCAACCATCCGGAGCATGAGGTGCTCGAAGCCGAGGCCGCCGTCTATTTCGGCGTGGAACGCTGCCTCTACTTTGGCAGCGGCTATGCCGCCAATGTCGCGCTCTTTTCGACCCTGCCGCAACGGGATGATCTGATTGTTCATGACGCATTGGTACATGCGAGCGTGCATGAAGGGATTTCGGCAAGCAAGGCACCATCGGTCTCCGTGCAGCACAATGACGTCCAGGCCTTTGCCGAGGCCATTCAGAAATGGCGCGCTGCGGGCGGCGCCGGCCATCCATGGATTGCCGTCGAGAGCCTCTATTCGATGGATGGCGATCGGGCTCCGCTGACCGAGCTCGCCGAACTGGCCGACCGGCATGACGGCCTTCTGGTGATTGACGAGGCCCATGCGACGGGCGTTTTCGGACCCGGCGGGCGTGGATTCGCTTCCGGTCTCGAAAGCCGCGAGAACATCGTCGTTCTCCATACTTGCGGCAAGGCGCTTGGTAGTAGCGGCGCGCTGATCGGCGGCCGTGCGGTGCTATGCGACTATCTCGTCAACCGGGCACGCGGTTTCATCTACTCGACCGCGCCATCGCCGCTGATGGCTGCCGGCGTACGCGAGGCGTTGAAGGTTCTTGCCGACGAACCCGAGCGCCGGGCCTCTCTGGAAGCATTGCAGACATTCGCCAACGCAGAACTTGCTGCCGCACTTGGCGCCGACGGTAGCGGCTCGCAGATCCTGCCGGTTCCGATCGGTGATAACGCCCTATCGATGCGGATCGCAGCGCGGATGCGCTACGAAGGCTTCGACATCCGCGCGATCCGGCCACCGACCGTACCCGAAGGCACGGCGAGGCTCAGAATTGCCATCACCCTGAATGTCGATAGGACGACAATATCGCACATGTTCGCGCGCCTCGCCGCCGTCATCGCGGAGGAAAAGCCGTGACGCTAAGGTTTGTGGTCACTGGAACCGACACGGGGATCGGCAAGACCGTTTTCTCGGCGGCCCTGACCGATGCGCTCGGCGCTTATTATTGGAAGCCGATCCAAGCCGGTCTCGAAGACGAAACGGACAGTGAGACGGTGCAGCGGCTCGGTCGGATCCCGCCTGCGCGCATCATGCCGGAAGCCTACCGGCTGCGGACACCGGCTTCGCCGCATCTTGCAGCCAGGATCGACGGGGTCCGGATAGAGGCCGAAGCCCTTATTCCGCCCAGTACCGATGCGCCGCTGATCATCGAAGGCGCAGGTGGATTGCTGGTGCCGCTCACCGAAGAGGCCGTGTTTGCAGACGTCTTTGCCCGCTGGAAAATACCTGTCGTCCTTTGCGCCCGCACGGGCCTCGGAACCATCAATCACACATTGCTGTCACTGGAGGCGCTGCGCGCCCGGTCCATTCCAGTTTTCGGCGTCGCTTTCATCGGCGATAAACAGGCGGAAACGGAAAGCATCATCGCAAAGCTGGGGCGAGTCCGTTCACTCGGACGGCTTCCAAAACTCGATACGCTCACGCCGGAGCTTCTGCGGCAGGCCTTTAGCGAAAATTTCGACATCGATCTCTTCCGCAAGGAGCCGGTATGACGTCTTCGCCCGTATGGCATCCCTTTACGCAGCACGCGCTCGAGCCGGCGATGAAGCGTATTGCAAAAACCGAAGGTGCCCACCTTGTAGACGAAGATGGCACCGCCATTCTGGATGCGATCTCCTCGTGGTGGGTGATTACCCACGGCCACCGTCATCCCGTGATCATGGATGCGATCCGACGAGCCTGCGAAACCTACGACCAGATCATCTTCGCCGAATATTCCCATGAACCGGCCGAAGAGCTGGCCAGAGGCTTGATCGAGATCGCACCCGCTGGGCTCAAGCACGTCTTCTATTCCGACAGCGGCTCCACCGCGGTCGAGGTGGCGTTGAAGATGGCGCTCGGCTTTTTCCATAACACGCAAAAGCCGCGCAGCCGCATCGTGGTGATGGAGCACAGCTATCACGGCGATACGATCGGTACGATGTCCGTCGGAGAGCGCGGCGTGTTCAACGCCGCTTACGAGCCGCTGCTTTTCGAGGTCGACAGGCTGCCCTTTCCGACGATCGGCGAGGAGCAGGCCACGCTCGATGCGTTCGAAGATGCCTGCCGGTCAGGCGAGGTGGCGGCGCTTCTCATCGAACCGCTCATTCTCGGAGCGGGTGGGATGAAAATCTATCGAGCCTCACTGCTCACCGAGCTGAAGCGCATCGCCGAGCGATACGGCGCTCTGATGATCGCCGACGAGGTGATGACGGGCTGGGGCCGGACGGGCAGTCGGTTTGCCTGCGAACAGGCATCTATAACCCCTGATATACTCTGCACATCCAAGGGCTTGACGGGCGGCACGCTGCCACTGGCCGCAACGCTCTGCACTCGCGAGATATTCGATGCGCATCTCTCGGCGGACCGGCGCAAGACCTTCTTCCATTCCAGTTCCTATACCGCCAACCCTATCGCCTGCGCGGCAGCGGTGGCCAACCTGAATATCTGGAGGACGGAACCCGTGGGTGAGCGCATCGCCAAGCTCGCAGAGCGCCAAAGCGCGGGGCTTTCCCGCTTTCAAGGTGATCCGCGGTTTGACAATATTCGCCAGAGCGGCACGATCGCCGCGCTCGATCTCGTCGTGCCGGAAGGCGGATATCTCTCGGAGGTCGGGCCTCGCCTTCGCGCCTTCTTCCGCGAGCGACGTCTGTTGATCCGTCCGCTCGGCAACGTCATCTATCTGATGCCACCTTACTGCATTACCGCCGCTGACCTTGACCGGTCCTATGACGCCATCGATGAAGCGGCAGGCCTTCTTGCGGCTGGGCGGCTATGAGGGAGGCGCGCTCATCTTCTCTCGCGGGCGTCGGCCATGCCGTGCCCGATCGGCGCGTCGAAAATGCCGAGATTGAAGCGAGACTCGGCCTGGAACCCGGCTGGATCGAGCGCCGGACCGGCATCCGCGCGCGCCACTGGGTTGACGATGCTGAGACGCTGAGCGGACTTGCCGCAAAGGCCGGCGAAGCTGCCCTCGGCGACTGCGGCATCGCGCGTGACGACATCGCTTTGACCCTGCTCGCCACGTCGACACCCGATCATCTCCTGCCACCTTCTGCCCCCCTGCTGGCACATCGCCTCGGCCTTCGAAATAGCGGCGCGATCGATCTGGCCGGCGCATGTTCCGGCTTCCTCTACGCGCTGACGCTTGCCGACGGCTTTGTCCGCACGCAGGGACGGCCGGTCCTAGTGGTGGCGGCCAATATTCTCAGCCGGCGGATCAACCCGGCCGAACGGGCTAGCGCCGTTCTCTTCGCGGATGCTGCCGGCGCCGTCGTCTTGGCGCCGTCAGGCGATACGGAGAAGGGCATTCTTGGTGTGGGTCTCGCCTCAGACGGAAGCCGCTACGATCTGATCTCCATTCCGGCCGGCGGCAGCAACAGGCCCTTCGCACCGGGCATGGCGACGGAGGATTTCCTGATGACGATGCGTGACGGCCGCGAAATGTTTACCCAAGCGGTGGACATGATGGCGACCAGCAGCACCCGCGCGCTTGCTGCCGCCGATCTGGATGCGGCAGCGATCGACCGCTTCGTGCCGCATCAGGCCAATGCCCGCATTTTCGATGCCGTTACCGACAGGCTCGGCATCGATCCGGCAAAAACTGTGCGGACGATCGAAACCTACGGAAATTCGTCGGCGGCGACGATCGCTCTTTCCCTGTCGGTCTCACATCGAGCCAGGCCGTTCGTTTCGGGGGAAAAGCTGCTGCTGACGGCCGCGGGCGCAGGCCTGACGGGAGGGGCCGTCGTTTTCGGCATATAATCCAGCGGCGGCAAGCAGCCTATTTGGGCGTAGATCCCCGACGCCGCTCGGCGGCCTGCATCATCTCGATGAACCGCCGTACCTTGGCGGGACGGAAACGAGCCATCGGCAGCACGGCATGGATCCCGCCGGCGGGCAAGGTCCAGTCAGGCAGCAATCGGCTCAAACGCCCGGCTGCGATATCGTCGACGACCATGTAGTCAGGAAAGACGGAAACACCAATACCAGCCTTCACGCAGGCATAGGCCGATGGCGTCTTGTCGGTACGCACGGCCGAATTCGCCTCGACGATCTCGGAGGAATAGCCCTCGCGAGAAAACATCCAACGTAAAGGCTGGCGCAGGACCGCGTTCTCGATCCAGGGAAGCGCCGCTACATCGGCCGGCTTCGAGACCTTGGGAAAACTCGCCGCCAACTTTGGCGTTGCCACCAGATACTGCTGGAACGTGCCCAGGCGTCGGGCCTTATTGCTCATATCCGTCAGCCAGCCAACCCGGATCGCCAGGTCCAACTGCCCATTGGCGAGATCGATGACATTGTCATCGAATATGAGATCGACACGCATCTGCGGAAATCGCTCCCGGTAGGTGGCAACCACAGGCGCTACGACTGCCTCACCGTAATCCAAGGGTGCCGTCAGCGTCAGCGTGCCGGTGGGTTCGATGGCGTGAAGCGACATCTCTCCATAAGCGGCTTCCGCTTCCCGCAGAATGATGGCGCACCGGTCATAGAACACTCGCCCCTCTTCCGTCGCATGCAGCCGCCGGGTCGTTCGCATCAGCAACGACACGCCAAGCTCATCCTCCAGACGTGCCACCTGATGGCTGACCACGGCCTTGGCGACGCCAAGCCGTTCAGCAGCGGCGGTGAATGATCCGGTTTCCACCACGGATGTGAAGAAGATCAACCTGTTGAGATTAAGGAGTTCGCTCATGCTATTGTCTGATCTGTTCGTACAGTCTGTATGATTGACCGATATTTCCTTACACCGCAACCGCTGAGATGATCGGCCCCGTCAACGGAGGACTACGATCCATGCAGGAATTCTCTGCCGTCTATCTCTTCGATCCCCTATGTGGCTGGTGCTATGGCGCAAGCCCGGTGATCGAGCGGTTGCATCTGGCGGGTGTCGAGCTCGAGCTCCTGCCGACGGGCTTGTTCACGGGTGGGGGTGCCCGTGAGATGGATGCGTCATTGGCAGCCTATGCCTGGTCCAACGATCAACGGATCGAACGCTTGAGCGGCCAGCCCTTTTCTGAGGACTATCGATCGAAGGTCTTGAACAGGCCGGGCTCGCTGTTCGACTCGGGTCCGGCGACACTGGCAATCACGGCGGCTGGCCTTGCGGACCACCGCAGACGCCTCGATGCGCTGCGTCTCATCCAGCATGCCCGCTATGTGAAGGGATTGGACATTACCAGCGTGCCGGTTCTGGCAGGCTTGTTCGAATCCGAAGGATTGAGCGAAGCCGCCCGTCTCTTGACCGAAGGCTCGGTCGAATTGCTCGACGCCAATCGGCAACTCATTGCTCAAGGCCAGGGCCTCTTCCGCCAACATGGCGCCAACGGCGTCCCAGCCCTCGTCGTCGAAGGAAACGGACACCAGCGTCTGCTGAACGCCAGTGCCCTCTTCGGCAGCTATGACAACCTCATGGCGCATCTCCAAGCCGCTTGATCTTACTAACCACAAAGGAACCTGTATGTTTACCAGACGCGATGCACTCAAACTTTCCTTGGCCGCCGGCGCCATTTCGCTTGTCCCCCTCAGCGTTTCCCGGGCCGCAAGCTCGAAGATCAAGTGGCAATATTTTCAGGCGTCCGAGACCGGGTTCCGCCGCACGCCGGTGTTGCTAACCGGCAAGAAGGAAGCCATTCTCATCGACGGCGGCTTCACGCTTTCGGATGGCCGCGCCGTCGCGGACGCCATCAAGGCGACCGGCAAGCATCTGAGCACCATCTATGTGAGTTGCAACGATCCCGATTACTATTTCAGCCTCCGGCCAATCGTCGAAGCCTTCCCGGATGCCAAGGTCATCGCGAAGCCCGTCACCGTCGCGGCCATCCATGCCAATGTCGAAGGCAAGCTCGCGGTCTGGGGACCGCAACTGAAGGAAAATGGTCCGCAAAAGCTGTCGGACGTCGTCATTCCCACTGCGTCGGATCTGAGTGCGCTCGAACTCGACGGCGAGAAGATCGAAATTGTCGAAGTCCCTGACATGCACGATCGCCGCTATCTCTGGGTCCCTTCCATCAAGGCTGTGTTCGGGGGCGTGCTGATTTCCTCCGGGATCCACGTCTGGGTCGCCGACGAGGCCACGCCTGAAAAGCGGGAAGCCTGGATCAAGGCGCTCGACGCATTGGCGGCTCGTAAGCCGAAGATCGTGGTCCCCGCTCATCAGGCCGAGGGTGCTCCGCAAGGTCTCGATGCCGTCAAGTTTACGCGCGACTATCTTGTCGCCTTCCATGAAGAGGAAGTGAAGGCCACGGACAGTGCGGCTTTGATCGCCGCAATGACCAAGCGTTATCCCCATCTGGGCGACGCCAGCTCGCTCGAATTGGGCGCCAAGGTCGCAAAGGGCGAGATGAAGTGGGGGTAGGCCTCGCTGTGTAACCTTGCCCCGATCAGTCCGGGTTTTTTCTTAGGAAAACTTCCGGGCTGACTTTGGTCAAAGTCCTTTGTCATTCACTTCTCAGGAGTCGAGGAATGACGGTGGACTCCAATCTGTTGCGCGCTGTCGGGCACCAACCCAATGCCCGACAGCATCTTTCCTGCGTGAACCTTAGAGTTTGATCCAAGCAGTCTTGAGATCGACGTATTTATCGAGCGCATGCAAAGACTTATCGTGACCGTTGCCTGACTGCTTGACGCCACCGAGGGGTACGGTGTTGTCAGCCCCGCCGTAGGTATTCACATGCACCACGCCGGCGCGGATGTTGCGGATCATGCGGTGCGCTCGCGAAAGGTTCGAGGTCCATACCGCCGAGGCGAGACCATAGTCGGTGGCGTTGGCAATCTCCAAAGCTTCGGCCTCGCTCTCAAAGGGTATGATCGACAGAATGGGGCCGAAGACCTCCTCCCTCGCCAGCGTCATGTCGGGCCTGATATCGAAGACAGTGGGCTGCATGTAGAAGCCCCCCATCGCCCCCAGAATGCGCTTGCCGCCCGTGCGCAAAAAAGCTCCTTCGAAGAGAGCTTGCTCGACATAGCCAAGATCTTTGCCGAGCTGCGCTTCGCTGGAAACCGCGCCGATCTCGGTAGAGAACTGCAGAGGATCGCCGACCTTCATCGTCTCCGCGACCCCTACGAGTTTCTCCGCAAACGCCTGATGGATCGATTTCTCCACAAGCAGCCGCGATCCTGCGACGCAAACCTGCCCCGCATTTCGGAATATCCCATAGGCCGAGACCTTGGCCGCTTCATCCATATCCGGCACATCCGCAAAGACGATGTTCGGAGATTTGCCGCCGAGTTCGAGATAGACCCTCTTCAGGTTTGAACGCGCGGAATACTCCAAGAGACGCCTCCCGATCGAGCCGGAACCGGTGAAGGCGAGCACGTCGATATCCATGTGCAGCCCCAGGGCCTCGCCGCAGACCGCGCCGCGCCCGGTGACGACATTGAACACGCCTTCTGGCAATCCAGCTTCGGCGCAAATTTCGGCAAGCTTGAGAAGCGTCAGCGATGCGCCTTCGGCGGGCTTCAGCACGACGGAATTGCCGGCAGCGAGTGCGGGGGCGATCTTCCAGGCGCCGATCATCATCGGGAAATTCCACGGCACGATGGCAGCGACGACGCCGATCGGCTCGCGATGAACGAGACCCAGAATATTCTCCGCCGTCGGAGCGATTTCGCCATAAACCTTGTCGATCGCCTCGGCATAATAACGGAAGGTGCCTGCGGCACTGCCGGGCTCGGCCTTCAGCGCCATCGAGATTTCCGTGCCGTTATCGCGTACGCCGAGCACGGCGAGGTCAAGCGCATTCTTTTCGATCAGCTCGGCAATCTTCAGCAGCACCTTCTTGCGTTCCGCCGGCGCCGCCTTCGACCAGCTACCCTTTTCGAAAGCATGCCGTGCAGCCTTGACCGCAAGATCGACATCCTCCTTACCGGCATCGGCGATGGTGGTCAGCCTCGTTCCATCGATCGGGGAAATGACATCCATCGTGGTGCTGCTGACCGGCTGGCGCCATGCGCCGCCGATGAACAATGCCTGCGGGGAAACGGATAGTGTCCGGAGCTGGTCGATCTTGTCTTGCATCTCATTGTCTCACAAAGAGGGTGGCGGGTTTCCCCGCCACCGCGATTGGAACTGCTTCAGGCTTCCTGACCGGCACCGAGGCGGGCGTAACCTGCCGCATCCGACGACTTCAGGCGCGCCGCGGCGATGAATCCGATGATCGCCGCGATCAGCACCAGGCCTGGCAGCAACACGGCAAGAACGCCATTGGCGCCAGCGATCGCACCAAAATTCGCCGAGATGTAGTAGACGAGCGCCAGCAGGATCAGTCCTGTCACGATCGGCAGCACCTTGATGACAAGCACATTGCGCTCAAGCCCCGGATTGCGGCTGAAGAACACCACGATCGAGAAGGCCGTGAACGCCATTAGCAGGATGATTGCAAGCGTGGCGACATTGGTGAGCCAGGAGAAGAGTGCCAGCACCGGATCCTGACCCGTCGCTGCAAAGAGTGCGACGACGAGCACGGCAATGACGGTCTGGATGATCGAGCCGACATGCGGGCTCTGGAAGACCGGATGCGTGACGCCGACCGACTTCGGCAGCAGACCCTCGCGACCCGCGACATACATGTAACGCGCCACGCCATTGTGGAAGGCGAGAATGCCGGCAAACAGGCTGGTGATGAAGAGAACGCTCATCACGACGGTGATCCAGTGGCCGACATAGCGCTCGGCAAGGCCGAAGAGGAACGTGGTCGGATCGGCAAGACCCTGTAACGCCGGAACCAGCTTATCGACGCCGGCGCCATCCACCATCAGCCAGGAGGTCAGCATATAGAAGAGGCCGATGATGAGAACGGAGATATAGGTCGCGCGCGGCACGGTCTTTTCCGGCTCACGGGCCTCTTCGCTATAAATGGTCGTCGCTTCAAAGCCGATGAAGGCGGCAAAGCAGAACAAGAGGCCGATGGCCGGAGTTCCGCTCCAGAAGGCCGTCGGCGTAAACGACGCAGCGGAAAGGCCGGCGTCGCCGCCCTTGACGAAGATCGCGGCGTCGATGACGAGGACGACCAGATATTCGAGAATGACGAGCACCGTCAGCACCTTGGCCGATAGATCGACGCGGCGGTAGCCAAAAACGGCGACGAAGGCGATACCGACGAAGCTCCAGACCCACCAGGGAAGGTCAAGGCCGAGCTGCTCGGCAAAGAAACCCTTGGTCGCTGCGCCGAAAAGGCCGAGAACGCCGACCTGCATGGCATTATAAGCGAGAATGGCGATCAGCGCGGCCGCGCCGCCCATGAGGCCGCCAAGACCCTGGGCCGTATAGGCATAAAAGGCGCCGGCATTGCGGATATGGCGCGCCATGGCGACGTAACCAACAGCAAACAGCAGCAGAATGCCTGTCACCAGCAGGAAGGTGAGCGGTATCCCCGGCCCGTTGCCAAGCATCATCGAAAGCGGCACGCCGCCAGCAACGGCGGTCAGCGGCGCTGCGGCCGAAACCACCAGAAAGGTGACGGCACCTACGCCGAGACTGTTTTTGCGCAACTGGTTTTCAGCCGCGCCCTGCGAATTTTGCGTATTCATCTTCGTTCGTTCCCCTTGTTGAGAATATCCGATCATCGCTGCGATTGCGCGCAGGCGACCTCCACCAGAACCGGACTGACGAGCGGGGTTTGGGCTTTTGTTGATTTTGCCGCCGTCAGCGCTTATGGTTCATTATTTGAACCGCAGCTTCAAATATAGACTTGCAAACATTCCCGGCCTCTGTCAAGTTATTTCGCATGTTAAGTATCTTGGGTCGCTGCTATCGTGCCGCGGCGCAAGGTCGGCGACCTGATTTGAGGGAAAGCTTCGGCCGGACACAGGAAATCAGAACCCGACCACCCAAGAGGAGGAACGATGAGCACGATCGGAAAGGCGCTTTCATTGCTGGATACCCTGTCACGGCTGGACAAGGAGGCGGGCCTGACCGACATCGCCCGCCTGTGCGCGCTGGACAAGGCAACAGCGCGACGCTTTCTGGTGGAGCTGGAAAGGCACGGCTTCGTGGAGCAGGATCAGGATACGCGCCGCTATCGCATCGGCTCGGCGCCCGTTCGCCTCGCCCGTATCCGGGAAGCACGCTTTCCCTTCCTGCGGGTCGCCATCCCGTTCATCAAGTCGCTCGCCGAAACATCGACTGAGACGGTACACCTTTCGGAATTTTCGGGAGGGCGGCTTTCGACCATCCATGTGGAGGATTCGCCCCGCGCCCACCGCATCATCATCGATGTCGGCAGCCTCCTGCCCTTTCATGCCACGGCGTCCGGTCTTGCCTTTCTGGCCTTCTCTCCACGCTCAGAGATCGACGCGGCTCTCCAAAAGCCGCTCGAGAAATTTACGGACCATACCATCGTCGATCCCCTGCTGGTGCGTGCGATGCTCGATGAGACGGCAGCACGCGGCTTTTCCATCAGTCATCAGGGTTTAGAGGCCGGCGTCATCAGCGCGGCCGCGCCGGTCCGCACGCCCAATGGCCATCCCATCGGCTGCGTGGCGGTCGCCGCCCCGCTCTCACGCACGACGAAGGTAGCCATCCACGAATTTGGCGCGCAGGCAGTCGCTGCGGCCAATGCGATCTCAGAAAAATATTACGGGTCGGAAAGACCCATGGGAACCATTGCAAAAATCAGGAGGACAGATTGATGAGCCCGGAGGCTCCCTCGCCAAAGATACTTGTCATCGGAACCGGTGACACCAAATGTGACGAACTGCAATTCATGGCGTCCGTCATCGCGGAAGCCGGCGGCCAGCCAATCATGGTCGATGTCAGCATTCTCGGCGATCCGCCCTATAGTCCTGATTATTCCAAGCATGACGTCGCCAAGGCCGCTGAAACTACAATCGAGGCAATCGCCGAAAGCGGCGATGAAAACAGCGCCATGGCCGCCATGGCAAAGGGCGCGGCGGCGCTGACCCGGCGCCTCTACGAAGACGGATTGGTCGACGGCGTCATCGTGCTCGGCGGCTCCATGGGGACGGATCTGGCGCTGGATGTCGCCGCCGTCCTGCCGCTCGGCGTCCCGAAATTCGTGGTTTCGACCATCGCCTATTCTCACCTTATCCCGCCCGAACGCATTGCGCCCGACTTGATGATGATCCTATGGGCCGGTGGTCTCTACGGCCTCAACAGCATCTGCCGTTCTGTCCTCTCGCAAGCCTGCGGCGCGGTCGTCGGTGCGGCAAAGCACGGAAGCAGACCCGATCGCAAACGGCCGCTAGTCGGCATGACCTCGCTCGGCTCGTCCTGCCTGAAATATATGAAATATCTGCGGCCTGAACTGGAAAAGCGCGGCTATGACGTCGCCGTATTCCATGCCACCGGCATGGGTGGACGCGCCTATGAAGCCATCGCTTCCCAGGGCGACTTTGCCGCCGTTTTCGATTTCTGCATTCAGGAAGTCAGCAACCATCACTACGGCACTGTCGTCACTTCCGGGCCGGACAGGCTGGAAAATGCCGGACGCGCCGGCATTCCGCAGATCGTCGCCCCCGGCGCTGTCGACATGGTCGATCTTCAGGCGTGGCAGGCCCTGCCGGAAATTTTTGCCGATCGTCCCTATCACGCCCACAACCGGCTGATCGGATCGGTGACCACGTCGCCAGAAGGCAGACGGGAAGTCGCCCGATTGATCGGGGAAAAACTGAAACACGCCGAAGCAAAGGTCGCCTTCCTCCTGCCGACCGAAGGGCTGCAGGAATGGGACAAGCCGGATGAGCCGCTGCATGATCCGGAGGGCTTGGACGCCTTCCTCGATGAGATGCGCCGCGCCGTACCGTCTTCTGTCACCCTGCAGGAGGTCGATGCCCATATCAACGCGCCGGCCTTTTCGGCGGCAGCACTCGCCATCTTCGACCAATGGGTCGCCGAGGGCGTCATTCCGGGGGGACGGCCATGACACAAGACCGCGCGCTTATCCTCGACTTCGGCGGCGTCGTTACCCGCACCCTTTTCGAAACGCATGATATTACCGAACGCACGCTCGACCTTCCCAAGGGATCGCTGACCTGGCTCGGGCCATTCGATACGACCACGGACGCGCTCTGGGTTGCGATGCAGAACCGCGAAATCACCGAACGCGACTATTGGCTCAGGCGCGCCGGCGAAGTCGGCAAGCTAGTCGGCGAAAACTGGACGGATATGCAGACCTTCGTACGCCGCGCGCGCGGCGCCGAGCCGGAGCTTGTTCTGCGCCCGGAAGCGCGCGACGCCATCCTGCGTGCGAAGGAGGCAGGTCTCAAGCTGGCAATCCTGTCAAACGAGCTCGACCTCTTCTACGGCGTCGAATTCCGCCAGCGCTTTCCGCTGATTGAGCTCTTCGACGTCATTGTCGATGCCACTTACACCAAGATCCTCAAGCCCGATCCGCGCGCCTATGAGCTCGTTCTTGCCGAGCTCGATTTGCCGCGCGAGGCCTGCGTCTTCGTCGACGATCAGAGGAAAAACATCGAAGGCGCCGAAGCCGTGAACCTGCCTCACGTGCATTTCGACGTGACCCGGCCCGCTGAAAGCTATGCCCGCGCACTTGCCATGCTGGGGCTCTGAACCAAGAGGAATCGACATGCGTGAAACCAATTTCATCATCGAAAACAACGCCCGCCACCTCTGGCATCCGATGGCCCACCCTGCGGAAATGCAGGCCAACCCGCCGCGCATCATCAATGCCGGCGAAGGCGTCGAAATCGTCGATATTCAGGGCAGGAAGGTGCTGGACGCAGTCGGCGGCCTCTGGAACGTCAATCTCGGCTATTCCTGCGAGCCGGTGAAAAAGGCAATCCGCGACCAGCTTGACGAGCTGCCCTATTATTCGACCTTCCGCGGCACGACGAACTCGCCGCTGATCGAACTCTCCTACGAGTTCGCCGAATGGTTCAAGCCGGATGGGTTGAGCCGCTCCTTCTTCACCTCGGGCGGCTCGGATTCGGTCGAGACCTGCCTGCGGCTGGCGCGCCAGTACCACAAGATCAACGGCGAGCCGGAGCGCACCAAGTTCGTTGCGCTGAAGAAGGGTTATCACGGCACGCATTTCGGTGGTGCCTCCGTCAACGGCAACCAGAATTTCCGCCGCAATTACGAGCCGCTGCTTCCAGGCGTCATTCACCTGCCCGCTCCCTTTACCTATCGCAACCCGTTCAACACCACCGACGGTGCGGAGATTGCGGCTGCGATCGGCAGGCTCTTCGAGGATGAAATCGCCTTCCAGGGCGCCGATACCATCGCGGCGCTGGTCGTTGAACCGGTGCTTGGCGCCGGCGGCGTCATCGTTCCGCACGAGACTTTCCTGCCGCTGATGCGCGAGATCTGCGATCGACACGGCATCCTGCTGATCGCCGACGAAGTCATCACCGCTTTCGGCCGCACAGGCGCCTGGACCGGATCGCGTCTCTGGGGCGTGCAGCCGGATCTGATGTCGACGGCAAAGGCCATCACCAACGGCTATTTCCCCTTCGGCGCCGTGATGATCGCGGACAAGGTGGTACAGGTCTTCGAAAGCAATAAGAGCCCGGTCGGCAGCATCGGCCACGGCTACACCTATTCCGGCCACCCGGTCGGTGCCGCCGCAGCCCTTGCCACATTGAAGGAAACCAGGCGCCTCAACGTCGCCGCCAATGCCGCGGCACGTGGCGAAGAGCTGCTGGCCGGGCTAAAGAGGCTGCAGGACAAGCATGAGCTAGTGGGCGACGTGCGCGGCAAGGGCCTGATGTGCGCCCTCGAGCTCGTCAGCGACCGGAAGAAGAAGAGCAGTGCCGCCAAAGACGTCATCCAGAAGGTTCAGGACGCAACCTATGACGCTGGCGTCTTGATCCGCACATCGGGCGCCAACGTCATCATGTCGCCGCCGCTCATCGTGACGGCCGAGAATGTTCAGACCATCCTGACCGCGCTCGACGCAGGTCTTGCCGCGGCGAGGGGCTGATCATGTCCGACAATGCAGCCCTGATCGCGCGTCGCGAACGGCTTTTAGGCCGGAACATGTCGCTCTTCTACGACGACCCTGTGCATCTGGTGCGCGGGGAAGGCGTCTGGCTTTGGGACGCCGATGGCCGCAAGTATCTCGATTGCTACAACAATGTGCCGCATGTCGGCCATTGCCATCCCCACGTAGTCGAGGCGATCACGCGGCAGGCCTCGATGCTGAACACGCATACGCGCTACCTGCATGAAGGCATTCTCGATTATGTCGAGCGGCTGACCGCCACCTTCGACAAGAGCCTGAATGCTGCGATCCTGACCTGCACGGGCAGCGAAGCGAACGATGTGGCGCTGCGCATGGCACAGGCCGTAACCGGCAAGACGGGCGTCATCGCCACGAACCATACTTATCACGGCAACACGACTGCCGTGTCGCAGCTATCGACCCGCATGCCGCCGGTCGGCGGCTTCGGAGGTCATGTCCGACATGTGCCGGCGCCGGACAGCTATCGCCCCCTCGGCGGCGAAGGCGGCGATGCCTTCGCGACGGCCTTCGCGGCCGAGGTCGAGAAGGCGATCGCCTCGCTTCAGGACAGCCCACACGGCTTTTCGGCCATCATCATCGATCCGTTCTTCGCCAATGAAGGTTTTCCGGATCTGCCGCCAGGCTTTCTGGACAAGACGGTCTCAGCCGTGCGCAAGGCCGGCGGTCTCGTCATGACCGACGAGGTGCAGCCCGGTTTCGGCCGCACCGGCTCGCATATGTGGGGCCATCAGCACGCCGGCATCGTTCCCGACATCGTGACGCTCGGCAAGCCGATGGCCAACGGCCATCCGGTCGGCGGCGTCATTGCCAATGTCGATACGATAAATGCCTTCCGAAAGGCGTTCCGCTACTTCAACACCTTCGGCGGCAACCCGGTCTCCTGTGCGGCGGCCATGGCAGTGCTTGATGTCATCGAGGACGAGAACCTCATCGAGAATGCCCGCAATGTCGGCGAATATACGCGTGGTGCCTTCAAGCAGCTCGCGCAGAAGCATTCGATCATCGGCGACGTGCGCGGCAGCGGTCTCTTCATGGGCACCGAATTCGTGCTGGACAGGCAGACGAAGGAGCCGGCCGTCGCTGAGGCGACTCGGATCGTCAACGCCATGCGTGAACGCGGTGTGCTGATGGGCAAAATCGGCATTCACCAATGCGCTACCAAGATCCGCCCGCCCATGCCGTTTTCGAAGGACAATGCCGACTTCATGTTGTCGATCTTCGATGACGTGCTGGCAGGCCTGTGAGCTGCCCCATGGCCGAACACGACTTTGCCGCGCCTGCGGATGATCTCTGTGCAAGAGCCAAGGAAGCGCTCGTCCATTGGGGACTGGCGGACCAAACGCCGGAACTGCTGAAATTCCGCGAGAATGCGGTATTCAGAATCCGGATGGCCGATGGCACGCCCGCGGTCTTGCGGCTGCATCGTCCCGGTTATCATGACGACCGCGCTCTCGCCTCCGAACTGCAATGGATGGCGGCTTTGAAGGCTGGCGGACTACGCGTGCCAGCCCCGATCCCGACCATTGACGGGCGCAATCTGGTGACCCTGGCCGCTACGCCGTACTTTTTCACCCAGCAGGCCGATATCGTAAGCTGGATGGATGGCGAAGAGCTGGGCCGTTCCGGCACGCCGCTTCACCACTCGCGTCTGCGCCTTGAAGCGATCTTCGGCCATCTCGGCGAGGCAATGGCTGAGCTTCACAATATCTCCGACCGCTGGACACCACCGCCGTCGTTTGTGCGGCCTGCATGGGATTTCGACGGTTTACTCGGGGAAAGCCCCCTCTGGGGGCGTTTCTGGGATTGTCCCGGGCTGGCGCCAGAGGCGGCAAATCGGCTTGCCACACTCCGGCCGCTACTCGTCGACAGCCTGAGATCGGCGGCACGATCCGGGCTCGATTATGGGCTTATCCATGCGGATCTCGTCCGCGAAAATGTTCTTGTGGGTCCCGATCATGTCGAGCTGATCGATTTCGATGATGCCGGCTACGGCTGGCGCATGTTCGATATCGCCACGGCACTCCTCAGAAATCGGCGGGAGCCGGATTTCGAGCTGATCAGCGCATCGCTTATCGAGGGATATCGCAGGCGACGGCCGCTGTCGGATGCGGCGCTCGAAACCCTTCCCCTCTTTCTGCTGCTACGCAGCCTTACCTATATTGGCTGGGCCAGCAGCCGCGTGACCGCATCGGAAGCGAAGGAGCGTCTGGCGCGCTATGTTGCGGAGTCCCTGGAGCTTGCCGAGGGGCTCTCCCAGCGGTGACAGGCTCGATCATCAGGTAACGGGCTGAAGGGCTGCGACCCTGAGGTCCACCGACAGGCCGGTCTCCGGCTGCAGATGTCGCCGGCGCCAGGCGGCCGGCGCTTCGCCGGTGCGTTTTCGGAAGAAACGGGAGAAATAAGCGGGATCCTCGAACCCGACCTCGCGGCCGATATCCTCGACCGGACGGATGGTAAACTTCAACAACCGCTTGGCCTCAAGCAGTCTTCGATCAAGCAGCGTTTCCTTGACGGTATGCCCAAAGACTTCACGCGCCGCCTTGTCGAGCAAATGTGGCGTCGTCGCCAGCAGATCGACATAGCGCCCGACCGGCCAATCCTTCTTGTAGTGCTGGTCAATAGCCCGGCGCAGTGCCATTCCCAATGCCACGGTCGGTGACGCCGTATCGAGGCCGCCTGCTCCGCCGAGGCGTGCCATCAGCGACAGCACGACCGACACTAAACTGACAAGCACCTTCTCGCTGGCACTTGCACCGGCGCGGTATTCATCAGCAATCATCGTGAGAAGCAAACCCATCCTTGTCCATGTGGGATCGGCGCTCTCCCCCTTGAGCAGCATCGGCACGTCGAGGCTGAGATCCACCTGGGGAGCCATGGCTCGCAGAAGATCGTCGGAGACCGAGACGACAATAGCGTCCGACTGTTCGCCGACATCGAAGCCGTGCACCACACGGCTCGGCACAAAACTGATGGCCGGAGCCGAAAAATTCCAAGTCTCGTCCTCGATCCGGTAGGTGCCTCCACCCTCGAACCAATAGGTTATTTGTCCCATCAGTGGGTGTTGATGTGGAGCGACATGGCCGAAATGCTCGCTTTTTCGGTCCATAACCGTCTCGACGTGGAGGAAACCGACGTCGAGTTCACGGGCGGGCTCGCCGTAGACGAAGAAGGATGGAATATCATTTCTCGCAACCATGCCGCAAAAAGTACAAGCGAATTGCCCTCTTTGTCCATGGTCCCGCCGGCTCTCCCGATCTAGCTTTTATCAACATTTCAGGGGAGGAACGCGACATGCGAGCTGAAGACCACCGCGGGGACAGCACCCGTCCATTTACCGGCGCCGAATATCTCGCCAGCCTGCGCGACGGGCGTGAGGTCTATATCAACGGCGAGCGAATTGCCGATGTCACCGCTCATCCGTCGATGCGCAATTCCGCTCGCTCCATCGCGCGGATGTACGACGCCCTGCATGACGAAAAGACGAAGGAGCGTCTGACCTCACCGACCGATACCGGCTCGGGCGGCTACACCCACAAATATTTCCGGGTCGCGAAATCCTCTGCCGAGCTCGTCGCCCAGCAGGGCGCCATCGCCGACTGGGCGCGCATGTCCTATGGCTGGATGGGCCGCACCGCCGACTATAAGGCCGCCCTCATGAACACGCTCGGTGCCAATGCCGACTGGTACGGACCATTCAAGGACAATGCGCTTTCCTGGCACAAGCGCGCGCAGGAATCCGTTCTTTTCATGAACCACGCGATCGTCAATCCGCCGATCGATCGCCACAAGCCCGCCGATGCCGTCAAAGATGTCTTCGTCCACATCACCAAGGAAACCGATGCCGGCATATACGTTTCCGGTGCCAAGGTGGTGGCAACCTCCTCGGCGCTCACCCACTATAATTTTCTCGCCCAAAGCTCGGCGACGGTGACGGAAGACCCTTCATTGTCGGTGATGTTCATCGTGCCGATGAATGCGCCTGGCATAAAGATGTTCTGCCGCGTCTCCTACGAACAAACCGCCAACACCGTCGGTCAGCCTTTCGACTATCCCTTATCCTCGCGCTTCGACGAAAACGATGCGATCCTGGTGCTCGACAATGTGTTCGTGCCCTGGGAGGACGTGCTTGTCCTTCGCGATGCCGCCAAGATCCTGTCGTTCCATCCGGCCTCCGGCTTCATGCACGGCTACTGCTTCCAGGGTTGCACGCGCTTTGCCGTCAAGCTCGACTTCCTGGCCGGCCTGCTCGCCAAGGCATTGCGCGCCACCGGCGGCGATGCCTTCCGTGGCAATCAGGCCGCGCTCGGCGAAGTCATCGCGCTTCGCCACATGTTCTGGTCCTTCTCCAATGCCATGGCCTACAATCCGCAGTCCTGGGCGAACGGCGCGGTGCTGCCGAACATGGAGGCCGCGCTTTCCTACCGCACCTTCATGTCGGAGGCCTACCCCAGAGTCATCGAAACCGTGCGCAAGGTTGTCGCCTCTGGTCTGATCTATCTTCCCTCCTCGGCCAAGGACTTCGGCAATCCGGAGATCGACCGCTATCTCGCGCAATATGTCCGCGGCTCGAACGACATCGGCCATATCGAACGCATCAAGATCATGAAACTGCTTTGGGACGCGACCGGCACCGAATTCGGTGGACGCCACGCTCTTTACGAACTCAACTACGCCGGCGCGCCGGAGGAGGTCCGGCTGCAGGTGCTGAAGGGCGCGGAGCGCGGCGGGCGTCTCAAGGAGATGGAAGCGCTCGTCGATCGCTGCATGAGCGACTACGACGAAAACGGCTGGACCGGCGATACGTGGTTGCCGCCGATCGACAGAACAATCCTCACCCGCAACGCGGCTGAATGAGGCACGGCCATGGAGGAGCAAGTCTCGAAAATCGAGTTCCGCAATGCGATGGCCAGGGTCTGCGCCCCGGTCAACGTCATCACCACCAACGGACCCGCCGGGCGCGGTGGTTTCACCGCCACCGCCATGTGCAGCGTCACGGATGAACCGCCGACGCTTCTGATCTGCATGAACAGCCGCTCGGCGCAGAGCGGGCTCTTCGTTGAGAACCGTCGTTTCTGCGTCAACGTGCTGACCGGCGAGCACAGGGAACTCGCCGGCTATTTTGCGGGCCAGCAATCCGACATGGAAGCTCGCTATGCGGCCGCCGAGTGGACGGACCTGCGCTCCGGCAACCAGGCGCTCGCCGACGCGATCGTCTCCTTCGACTGCCGGCTGGTCGAGTCGCGCCTCATCGGCACGCATAATATCTTCATTGGCGAAGTGGTGGACATTCGCTCGCGCAAGGATGGTCACGCCTTGCTCTACTTCGATCGTAACTACGTACACGTACCGACGCAGGCCGGCAGCTTCGGGGGCTAAGAGCCGCCGAAGTCTATGCGTCATCCACTCCCGCAATCGTAATCGTCGAAAGCCGCTTGACAGCCGCCCATATATTTAACATGTTAATTATGAGACGGCGACAGGGAGGACCCATGCCACATCTCGCCATAGAATATTCGGCCAATCTGGAGGGGCGCGCCGACATTGGTGCGCTCTGCGAGCTGCTGTTGAAGACGGTTCTGGAAACCGGCCTCTTCGAGGTTGGTGCCGTGCGGGTGCGCGCCTTTCGCGCCGATCACTACGCAATTGCCGACAAGCTGCCCGAGAACGCCTTCGTCGATCTGAACTTCCGCATCGGGAAAGGCCGCACAGATGACGAAAAGAAGCGGGCCGGCGAAGCGATCTTTGCCGCGGCAATCGACGTTCTCGCCCCTCTCTTCGAGACGCCGCATTTCGCCCTCTCACTGGAAATCCGCGAGATCGACGCGGAGCTGAGCTGGAAGAAGAACGCCATCCATCCGCGGCTACGCGGCAAGTGACACCCCTTCGCGGGACGACGTAACACCAAAGGAATAGACGATGTCCAAACTGCAGGAAAACATCGCGAAGGCCGAAAGCTTTCTCGCCCGGTTCAAGGATCGCGGCGTACTCAACCGCATCAATGGCGAGGATGTGCCGGGTGATGATGGTTCCACCTTCGAGACCATCTCGCCTGTCGATTTGAAGCCGCTCGCCACCGTTGCCCGCGGCAAGGCCGCCGATATCGACCGCGCCGCAAAGGCCGCGAGATCTGCCTTCGCCGAATGGGCTGCCCTGCCGGGCGATGCGCGCAAGAAGCTCCTGCGCAAGATTGCCGACGCGATCGTCGCCCGCGCCGAGGAGATCGCCTTCGTCGAATGCATGGATACCGGGCAGTCCCTGAAATTCATGGCCAAGGCCGCCTTGCGCGGGGCGGAGAACTTCCGCTTTTTCGCCGACCGCGCACCAGAAGCCCGGGATGGCAAGTCACTGCGTACCGATAGTCAGGTCAACCTGACGACTAGGACGCCGATCGGCCCGGTCGGCATCATCACGCCCTGGAATACACCTTTTATGCTGTCAACCTGGAAGATCGCGCCGGCGCTCGCCGCCGGCTGCACCATCGTCCATAAGCCGGCCGAATTCTCGCCGCTGACTGCCCGCTTGCTGGTGGAAATCGCTGAGGAAGCCGGCCTGCCGAAGGGTGTCTGGAATCTCGTCAACGGCTTCGGCGAGGATGCCGGTCGCGCACTGACGGAGCATCCGCTGATCAAGGCGATCGGCTTCGTCGGCGAAAGCCGCACCGGCTCGATGATCATGAAGCAGGGCGCCGACACGCTGAAGCGCGTGCATTTCGAGCTTGGGGGCAAGAACCCGGTCATCGTCTTCGCCGATGCCGACCTGGAGCGCGCAGCCGATGCCGCCGTCTTCATGATCTATTCGCTGAACGGCGAGCGCTGCACCTCCTCCTCGCGCCTGCTGGTCGAAGACAGCGTCTACGACAAGTTCACTGCGATCGTCGCCGAGAAGGCCAAGCGCATCAAGGTCGGCCATCCGCTCGATCCGGAAACGGTGGTAGGCCCGCTCATTCATCCCGTGCATGAACAGAAGGTGCTGGAATATATCCAGATCGGCAGATCCGAAGGTGCAACACTTGCGGCCGGCGGCGAGAAACTCAACGGCCCGGGCGGCGGTTGCTATGTCTCCCCCACCCTGTTCACCGGTGCCAACAACCAGATGCGTATCGCCCAGGAAGAGATCTTCGGGCCGGTGCTGACTGCCATCCCCTTCAAGGATGAGTCCGATGCGCTCGCCCTTGCCAACGACGTCCAATATGGCCTGACCGGCTATCTCTGGACGTCGGACGTCACTCGCGCCTTCCGTTTCACCGACCATCTCGAAGCCGGCATGATCTGGGTGAATTCGGAAAATGTGCGCCACCTGCCAACCCCCTTCGGTGGGGTCAAGAGCTCCGGCATCGGCCGCGACGGCGGCGACTGGTCTTTCGATTTCTACATGGAAACCAAGAACATCGCCTTCGCCACCAAGCCGCACGCCATCCAGAAACTCGGCGGCTGAGCCGCCAATACGCATAAAGAGGAGGAACAAATGCCCCTGCCGAAACCCAATCTCTATCCGCCCTTCAACATCGTGCGCCTCAGCCATGTCGAATTCGGTGTCACCGATCTTGCCAAGTCCCGTGCCTTCTATGTCGACACGCTCGGCCTGCAGGTGACGGACGAGACCTCCGACACGATTTACCTGCGGGCAATGGAGGAACGCGGCCACCACTGCATCGTGCTCAAGAAATCCGACAAGGCTGAAGCCCGCGATCTCGGCTTCAAGGTCTTCGGCGACGAGGACCTCGACAAGGCGGCGCATTTCTTCAAGGGCAAGGACCTGCCGGTCGAATGGGTCGAGCGTCCCTACCAGGCGCGGACCTTCCGCACCCGCGACCCCCACGGCATCCCGCTCGAATTCTATTCGAAGATGGATCGCCTGCCGCCGATCCATCAGAAATATGCCCTCTACAAGGGCGTGAAGCCGCTGCGCATCGACCACTTCAACTGCTTTTCGACCAATGTCGATGAGAGCGTCGCCTTCTATAACGAACTCGGCTTCCGTGTGACCGAATATACCGAGGACGAGGAAACCGGCCGCCTCTGGGCCGCATGGACGCATCGCAAGGGCGGCGTCCATGATATCGCTTTCACCAACGGCCGTGGCCCGCGCCTGCACCACACCGCCTTCTGGGTGCCGACGCCGCTCAACATCATCGACCTTCTCGACCTGATGGCGACCACCGGCTGGGTTGCCAATATCGAGCGCGGTCCGGGACGTCACGGCATCTCCAACGCCTTCTTCCTCTACATCCTCGATCCGGACGGCCATCGCATCGAGATCTATTGCTCGGACTATCAGACCGTCGATCCCGATCTGGAACCGATCAAGTGGGACCTCAAGGACCCGCAGCGCCAGACGCTGTGGGGCGCACCCGCTCCCAAATCCTGGTTCGAACATGGCAGTCTGTTCGCCGGTGCTAAAGTAGCCGAGCCTGACTTGAAGGCCCAGCCGATTATCGCGCCCTAAGCGTTACCTTTGAGAGCGGGCGAAAACGTCCGTTCCTCATCAACCTTCGCGATGCGAGGAGGCCGTCATGCATTTAAAAGACGCAACATTGTTCCGGCAGGCCGCATTGGTCGGTGGCGACTGGATCGAGGCAGGTGACAACGCAATCAAGGTCGACAATCCGGCGACCGGTGAGATCATCGGCCACGTTCCCAATCTGGGGGCTGCCGAGACCAAAAAGGCGATTGCCGCGGCCGAAGCTGCCCAGAAGGAATGGGCCGCCCGCACCGCCAAGGAACGCTCCGGCATCCTCAAGCGCTGGTTCGAGCTGATGATGGAAAACCAGGATGATCTCGGCCGCATCCTGACGGCCGAACAGGGCAAGCCGCTGCCCGAGGCCAAGGGCGAGATCGCCTATGGCGCCAGCTTCATCGAATGGTTTGCCGAAGAAGCCCGTCGCGTCTATGGCGACATCATTCCCGGCCACCAGAAGGACAAGCGCATTCTGGTGATGAAGCAGCCGATCGGCGTCGTTGCGGCGATCACTCCCTGGAACTTCCCGAATGCGATGATCACCCGCAAGGCCGGTCCTGCCTTTGCCGCCGGCTGCGCCATGGTGTTGAAGCCGGCCTCGCAGACGCCATTTTCGGCGATCGCGATTGCGGTCCTTGCCGAACGCGCCGGCCTGCCCAAGGGCTTGTTCAGTGTATTGACCGGCTCGGCCCGCGCCATCGGCGGCGAGATGACCGCAAGCCCCATCGTGCGCAAGCTCACCTTCACCGGCTCGACCGAAGTCGGCGCCGAGCTCTACAAGCAGAGCGCGCCGACTATCAAGAAACTCGGCCTGGAGCTCGGCGGCAATGCGCCCTTCATCGTCTTTGACGATGCCGATCTCGATGCGGCCGTCGAAGGCGCGTTGATCGCCAAGTTCCGCAACAACGGCCAGACCTGCGTCTGCGCCAACCGCCTCTATGTGCAGGACGGTGTCTATGATGCCTTTGCCGAAAAACTCTCCAAGGCGGTCGGCGCACTGAAGACCGGCAATGGTTTCGACGAAGGCATCAATCTCGGCCCGCTGATCGACGAAGCAGCCCTTGCCAAGGTCGAGGAGCATGTTGCCGATGCGCTTTCCAAGGGCGGCCGCGTCGTTGCCGGCGGTCATCGCCATCCGCTCGGCGGACGCTTCTATGAGGCGACGGTGCTTACCAATGTCACGCCGGCGATGGCTGTCGCCAAGGAAGAGACCTTCGGACCGGTGGCTCCGCTCTTCCGCTTCAAGGATGAGGCCGATGTCATTGCCCAGGCCAATGACACCGAATTCGGTCTTGCCTCCTATTTTTATGCCAAGGACCTCGCCCGCGTCTTCCGCGTCGCAGAAGCGCTCGAATACGGCATGGTCGGCGTCAATACCGGCCTGATCTCGACGGCCGAAGCCCCCTTCGGCGGCGTCAAACTCTCCGGCCTCGGCCGGGAGGGATCGCGCTACGGCATCGAGGAGTTCACCGAAATCAAATATGTCTGCCTCGGCGGCGTCGGCTGAGGCCAAGGAAGGCCCGAGATAAGCATGACCCATCCCAGCTTTAGTCTCACGGCGAGGCTGCAGCAATTGAAAGAGCCGGCTGCTCGCCGTGGAACATTGCGCAGGGGATGGCACAGCGCCGAGACAACGCAGTACCAAATAGGGAATGATATATGGACAGCGAAGAATTCCGTCATTGGTCTCGAAAAGTCGCCGACTGGGGCACCGATTATCGCGCGGGCCTGCGCGAGCGGCCGGTACGGGCGCAGACGAAGCCTGGCGACATCGCCCGGCAAATCGCTGATGCGGCACCGGAAGCGGGCGAGGCCATGGAGGCGATCTTTGCCGATTTCGAGCGCATCATTCCGGATGGTCTGACGCACTGGCAGCATCCTCGCTTCTTCGCCTATTTCCCGGCAAATGCCGCACCAGTCTCGGTGATCGCAGACTATCTCGTCACCTCCATCGCCGCGCAGTGCATGCTGTGGCAGACATCGCCGGCGGCGACGGAGCTTGAAACTCGCGTGGTCGACTGGCTGCGACAAGCTATGGGACTTCCGGATGGTTTTGCCGGTGTCATCCAGGATTCCGCCTCAACTGCGACGCTCGCAGCCGTGCTGGTGATGCGCGAAAAAGCTCTCGGCTGGAAGGGCAACAGCGACGGGCTTTCAGCGCACAAGGCCGTACGCGTCTATGCCTCCAAACAGGTGCACACCTCCATTGACCGGGCGATCTGGATAGCGGGCATCGGCGAGGCGAATCTCGTGCGCATTCCCACCAAGGGTCCGCTCAATGGCATGGACCCTGAAGCGCTCGATGCCGCGATCAAGGCCGACCTTGCCGCCGGCCATATTCCGGCCGGCGTCATCGCCTGCACGGGCGGTACCTCGATCGGCGCCTGCGACCCGATCCGCGCCGTTGCTGAAGTCGTGAAGGCGCACGGGCTCTACCTGCATGTCGATGCCGCCTGGGCCGGCTCCGCGATGATTTGCCCGGAGTTCCGCAGGCTTTGGGATGGTGTCGAGGCTGCGGACTCCATCGTCTTCAACCCTCACAAATGGCTCGGTGCCAATTTCGATTGCTCGGTACAGTTCATCCGCAGTCCGGAAGACCAGGTACGCACGCTCGCCATTCAGCCGGAATATTTGAAGACGCATGGCCATGACGGCATCATCGACTACTCCGAATGGTCCGTGCCGCTCGGCCGTCGTTTTCGCGCGCTGAAACTCTGGTTTCTCATGCGCTATCACGGGCTTGAAGGGCTGCGCACGATGATCCGCAACCATGTGGCCTGGTCGGAAGAACTGGCAAAACGACTTGCCGCCGAACCGGATTTCGAACTCGTTAGCGAACCGGTGCTCTCGCTCTTCTCCTTCCGCCACAAAGGCGGTGAGGACGTCGACCGGCACAATATTGCGCTGGTCAACGCCATCAACGACGATGGCCGCATCTATCTCACGCAAACACGCGTCGACGGGCGTATCGCTATTCGCTTCCAGGCAGGCCAGTTCGAGATGACCCGCGATGACGCCGACATGGCCTTCACGGTGATCACCGAGATTGCCCGCAGTTTGACATAGGAGACCATTTTGACCGAACGGCCCCGCCTCGCCAGCTTTTCTCACCACGGCACCCTGAAATATGGCCTCGTCAAGACCGATGGTGTCGTCGACCTCTCTGCTCGCCATGGCGCGACATGGCCGACGCTCCGCGAAGTTATCGAGGCCGGTCGCCTCGCTCAACTCGCCGAGGAAGCCAAAGCGCTGAAGCCGGATTTCGCGCTGGACGACATCCGCTTCGAAATTCCCATTCCGTCGCCGGAAAAGATCATTTGCGTCGGGGTCAACTTCCCCGATCGCAACGAGGAATACAAGGATGGGCAGGCGGCCCCTTCCAACCCTTCCCTCTTCATCCGCTTTCCGCGGTCGTTCACCGGGCACGATCAGCCCTTGATCCGACCGCCGGAAAGCCCGCAGCTAGACTATGAAGGCGAGATCGTCATCGTCATCGGCAAGGGTGGTCGCCGGATCGCCGAAGCCGACGCCTTCCCCCATATCGCGGCTTTGTCGCTCTGCAATGAAGGCACGATCCGCGACTGGGTGCGCCATGCGAAATTCAACGTCACCCAGGGCAAGAACTTCGATCGCACCGGCGCGATCGGGCCTTGGCTGATCCCCTTCACCGATGCAGCACAGCTTGAAGACATCGAGCTTAAGACCCGCGTCAATGGCGAAGTGCGCCAGAGCGACCACACGAGCCGGATGATCTTCTCCTTCCGCAAGATCATCAACTACATCTCTACCTTCACCACGCTCGTCCCCGGCGACGTCATCGTCACGGGCACGCCGACCGGCGCCGGCGCCCGCTTCGATCCGCCGATCTGGCTGAAACCCGGCGATGTCGTCGAAGTCGAAGCCGACGGCCTCGGTATCCTGAAGAACACGATCGCCGACGAGGTGCTCTGATGCTGTCCCATGACGAAATCCAGGCAGCCGCCGAAAGCCTCGATCAAGCCGAGCGAACCCGCGTCCAGACCGGTCTCCTCTCGCTCAAGCACCCGCAAATGACCATGGACGATTCCTATGCCGTCCAAAGCGCCTGGGTGCAAAAGAAGATTGCGAGCGGCCGCAAGCCGATCGGCTGGAAGATCGGGCTGACGTCGAAGGCGATGCAATATGCCCTCAACATCAATATTCCCGATTCCGGCGTGCTCTTCGACGATATGGTCTTCGAGGATGGTGCGACCGTACCGGCCGATCGCTTCATCCAGCCGCGCATCGAGGCCGAGATCGCCTTCGTGATGAAGGCGCCGCTCAAGGGGCCTGATATCTCGATCTTCGATGTGCTCAACGCTACCGACTACGTGACGCCTGCCCTCGAAATCCTGGATACCCGTATCCTCCGGGTCGATCCGGAGACGAAGAAGGCGCGCACCATCGTCGACACCATCTCCGACAACGCCGCCAATGCCGGCATCGTCACCGGTGGTCGCGCCGTGCGGCCGGACCAGATCGACATGCGCTGGATGGGCGCGATCGTCAGCCGCAATGCCGAGGTCGAGGAAACCGGCCTTGGCGCCGGCGTGCTCAACCAGCCCGCACGCGGCATCGCCTGGCTTGCCAATCGACTGTCGCAATATGGCGATGGCATCGAAGCCGGCCAGATCGTGCTTGCCGGCTCTTTCATTCGCCCGATCGAGGCGCGGCACGGCGACACGATCAATGCCGATTTCGGTCCCTACGGCTCGGTCAGCCTGTTCTTTGCGTGAAGGAGTGAAGCATGCCGGCGCCCAAGAATCTTTTCAAACAGGCCCTGAAGGAAGGGCGGGCGCAGATCGGCCTCTGGCAGGCGCTTGCCAATGCCTACACCGTCGAGATCTGCGCCGGCGCCGGATACGACTGGCTGCTGCTCGACGCCGAGCATGCGCCGAATGATGTGCCGCTTCTCGTCTCGCAATTGCAGGCGATGAAGGGCACTGCCAGCCATGCGGTGATCCGCCCGCCGATCGGCGAGACCTGGATCATCAAGCAGATGCTCGATATCGGCGCTCAGACCCTGCTGATCCCGATGGTCGACAGCAAGGAGATGGCCGAAGCCATGGTCAGGGCAGTGCGATATCCGCCGCATGGCGTGCGCGGTGTCGGTGCTGCCCTTGCCCGCGCTTCCGCCTTTAACCGTATTCCGGACTATCTGCCGACGGCGAATGACGAGATCTGTCTGCTCCTGCAGGTGGAAAACCGCGCCGGGCTTGCCGCGCTCGATGACATCGCCTCGACCGAGGGCGTCGATGGAATCTTCATCGGCCCCGCCGATCTCGCCGCTGATATGGGCTATCTCGGCAAGCCGGGCGCACCTGAAGTGCAGGCAGAAGTCGAAAAGGCGCTTGCGAAGATCCAGTCGCATGGCAAGGCGGCCGGCATCCTGATCGGCGACCTCTCGCTTGCGAAACGCTATCTCAAACTTGGCGCGACCTTCGTCGCGATCGGCAACGACGTCACCCTGCTTGCCAACGCAACCACCAAGCTCCTCGACGACTTCAAGAAGGCGGATGCCGCCAAGCCTCCGGCGGATGCAAAAGTCTACTGATTTCCCGAAGCCAACCTCCCCGGACATTGCACGTTTGGCTGCTTCCAATCGTGGGAATTCCCCGCGCGGGCTGCATTGTGCACGCTCAGTCAAAACAGACTGCAGAGCTGGACGCGACGCCTCCGGACACATCGGTCATCATGAGCCGGAAAGCCAGGAGGAGGAAACATGCGTTTCAAGAACAAGACCGCCTTGATCACCGGCGGCGGCACGGGCATCGGCGCGGCGGTCGCGCGCCGCATCCGGCAGGAAGGCGGCAACGTCGCGCTCGTAGGTCGCCGTCCTGAACCGCTTCGCGCCGTTGCCGAAGAGATCGGCGCTGCCGTCGTCGTGGCTGATGCGGCCGATAGCGCCGCCATGAAAGCGGCTGTCGAAAAGGTCGTGGAAACCTTCGGAGGCCTCGATATCCTCATTGCCAATGCCGGCGGTCACGGCGTTGGGCCGACGGTCAGCATGTCGGACGAAACATGGGACCTCGCCGTCCGCCTCAATCTCAACACCGCCTTCGTCAGCGCCCGTGAATCCCTGCCGCATCTCATCAGGAGCCGGGGCAACATCGTCGTTCTCGCCTCGATCGCCGGGCTCTTCGCCGGGCCGGATGCGGCGGGCTACGTCACCATGAAGCATGGCTGCATCGGCCTCGCGAAATCTCTGGCCCGCGACTATGGCCGCAAGGGCGTGCGCACCAACAGCGTCTGCCCCGGCTGGGTCACGACAGCCATGGCCGACGAGCAGATGGAATTCATCGTCGAGAAATACAAGCTGAGCAGCATCGAGGAGGCCTACGCGCTCGTCACCAAGGACGTACCGCTTGGCCGGCCGGCGACCGCCGAGGATGTCGCCAATGCCGTCTGCTTCCTGGCTTCGGGCGAAGCATCGATGATCAATGGGGCGGTCCTAACCGTCGACGGCGGCGCCGGCACGGTCGATCTACCGACCTTGGCATTTGCAGAATAACAGGGAGGAGACACTGATGAACCAGAATCCCAAGGACTGGAAAACCTACGACGAATTCGCCTATGGCATCGATACGAACCGGCTGCCTGCAACGGAAGCTCTGACCGGCTCTTCTCACAGGATCTCGTTCGACGATGGTCGCACGCTTGAGCTTGCCTTCGCCAAGAGTGAAGTCAAATGGTCCGATGGCAAGGACGGTGGCACCGATCTATCTGAGGTGATCGAAGTCGCGCCGAAGACCTATTTCGTCGAGATCATCTTTGCCGGTCGCCCCAAGGAGGCCGAGACGCTGATCCTCAACACTGAAACGCGCCGCGCGCTTTCCATCTACTCCATCGTTCGCGATCTCCAGGATTCTGTCGGCGAGCCGCAGGTCGCGCAGATCTTCCGACCCGGTGTCATCGAGGGCGGTGCGGCGAGCGGGCCGGTGCCGCATGAGAGCCGCGATCTGATCGGGCTGAGGGCACATTTCACCTACAGTCCCAACCACGTCTACGAGCACACCTATCTCTCGTCTCAGCGCTATGCTTGGCAATGCCTCGTCGGCGTGCAGCGCGGCCACGGCGACGTTGATCTCACCACGACCTATAAGTTCGACGACAACCTCTACATCTTCACTTTCCGCGAATTCAAGATCGCGGTCGCATCCACTTTCTTCTATAATTTCAATGATATGCGTTCGACAGGCAAATTCCTTGGCATTACCGGCGACGGCCGCATCCAGAACAGCCCGGCCGGCGCCTTCATTCGCAAGGCGTCGATGACCTATTACCTGCCCGGCCAAGAACCTGTGTGAGGACGCCATGCGCAAAGCATTCGATATCGTAAAGGCGCATTACGACGCCAACGACCGCCGCGACGTGGATGGCATGCTCGCCGACATCGCCTCCGATTGCCGCTGGACGGAGATGGATGGCTTTCCCTGCGCCGGCACCTATGTCGGCCCACAGGAAATCTTCAAGAACGTCTTTCAGGCGCTCGGGCAGACCTTCGACGGATACACCTTCACGCTCGAACGTCTTCTCGACGCCGGTGACGAGGTCGTTGCCGTCGGAGGTTATAGCGGCACGAACAAGCAGACCGGAAAGGCCTTCAAAGCCCGTGTCGTGCATGTCTGGGGCGTGGTGGGAGGCAAGATCCGGCGTTTCGAGCAGTTCACGGATACGCTGAGAGTGGCCGAATCCATGCGATGAGGAACAAGGTGGCTCGGCTTTGGCCGGGCCACCTTATCCGTCTAGGACATCCTGGCCTTGCGCCATTGTGACGGCGAAACACCGTAGCGATGGCGGAACGCGCGCGAAAAATGCGCGCTGGAGGAAAAGCCGAGAGCAAAGGCAATCTCGGATATTTCTCCCGCATAGCCGTCGGCGTCCTGCAACTGTGCCGCAGCTTTCTGCACGCGCAGATCCCAGATGTAATCCGAAGGAGTCAGGCACTCGACCTCGAATGCACGGTAGACGTAACGTACCGAGCAGCCCATGCGGCGCGCGATCATCGTTACCGTCAGATCCGGCCATTCGAGATTGATATCGATGAAATCCTTGATCCGCTGCAGCAGCACACCCAGCGGATTGGCAACCGGCCTAGCCTGTTGCTGATCGGCGCCAATCATGGTGCGCACGAGCTCGATCATGGTCTGGCCGACACTCGAACGCCGAGCCTCGTCAAGATGATCGATCTCATGGAAGGTCGAGTCCATGAGCGAGAGCAAAATTCGGCACATGCCGTCTTGCTCGGCATGGACAGTGAAAGGCTGTGCCAATCGTTCCACGGCCGCATGGGGCAGCGCGTGGCGCGGCAATTGCAACAGCAATTGGCGAACCGGCGTGCTGTTCGTCAGCATATAGGGGTGGCTGGGGTCGTAGATGACAAGCGCATTCCGCGAGACCGGGGCATGCAATCCGCCCTGTGCGAGCGAGGCGCTGCCTTCCGTCTGCACGATCAGCTTGATCGCGTCAGGATTATCAGGTGCCGCCATCACACAATCGCCGAACACGACATGCCGATCCGCCTCCAGCCGTGTCAGCCGGCAAGTGCCCAACATGGCCGAGATCAGCCGGCTCTTTTCTTCATCTGCGGTGCCGAAATCGAGCCGGACATTGCCGAAGAGATTGCGTGCCAGCCCCGCAAACGCTCGACCGCTGGCGCTGTCGACATGCCGATGAAGTGCTGCGGCCATGATTGCTGTCCCCAAAAAGGCGAGATATTTTCGTCGCTTCAGCTTGCCAGATAAGCGCCATGCAGAATGTCCGGCTGGGCCTTGAGCGTCGCGGCGGTGCCGGAAAAGACGAGGCGCCCGCGCTCCAAAACAAGAGCCTGATCGGCCAGATCGAGCGCGAGATTGGCAAACTGCTCGATCAGCAGGACGCCGATGCCGCGGCGGGCGGCGATTTTCAGCGCCTCGGCAAGCCGCTTGACGACGGCCGGTGCCAGGCCGAGCGATAGTTCGTCGACGATCATGAAACGGGGTTTGGCAATGAAGGCCTGCGCCATAGCCACCATCTGCTTCTGACCGCCGGAAAGATCCGACGCCGACTGGCGCCGCCGCTCCGAAAGTTCCGGAAAGATTTCATAGGCATGCGCCAGACCTTCCCGCCGCGCAGCAGCCGATCCCTCAAGCGCCGCCACGAGAATATTGTCCTCCACGGAAAGCTGCCCGAGTACGCGATGCCCTTCCGGCACGAGCGCAAGACCAGCCCGGCGAATGCGGTCGGGCGAAAACCCTTCGAACGCTGTGATGCCCAGGCGCACGGAACCGCCACGCGGCAGGACGCCCGCCATGGCCATGACCGTGCTCGACTTGCCGGACCCGTTGGCGCCAAGCAACGTCGTGATCTTCCCGGCCGCGACCGAAAAGGAAACGTCATGAATGACGCGCTTGCCGCCGCGCTCGACGACGAGATTTTCGACGCTGACTTCGGATGTGATGTCCATGTCAGAACTCCCCCAGATAGGCGCGCCGGACATTCGGATCGGCCAGCACGGTCTGCGTTGGGCCGAGCGCCAGGAGCTTGCCGTAATCGAGCACCATGGTTTCGCCGCACATGGACCGGATGAGATCGACGTCATGGTCGATGATCAGCACCTGCGCCCGGAACTCCGCCGGAATGCGCAGCACCATTTCGCGAAAGGCCTTGCCTTCCTCTTCTGTCAGACCCGCGGCCGGTTCATCGAGCAGAATGAGTTTCGGCTCGCCGACCACGCATTTTGCCAGCTCGACGAGGCGGCGCTGGAAAAGATTGAGGGATTGGCCGAGCCGATCGGCAACATCCGTTAGGCCGACAAAGGTAAGAGCCTGGTCGATCGCACGGGCATGATACCCGGTGCTAACGACATGATCGGCGATTGCGGCGATGTTACCGGCAACTGTCAGATCCTCAACCACCTGCTCCGTCTGGAATGAACGGCGCAAGCCGGCACGCACCCGCTGCAGTGGCGTCAGCGGCAGCAACGCCCGCTCGCCAAGCGAGACTGTGCCGTGGATGGGTTTCACGAACCCGGAGAGTACGTTGAGCAACGTCGTCTTGCCCGCACCATTCGGGCCGATGAGGCCGGCGACAGGCGCCGTCAGCATGGCGCTGAGTTCATTGATCGGCCTGATACCACCGAATTGGACGATGAGATTGTCGATCTTGATCATCGTGCCCTCCCCCGGGAAAGAGCGGCATTCAGCCGGGCAATAAGAGCCGATATCTGACCGGCAACGCCCGTCGGCGCGGTCGCGAGGGCATGGAACAAGGCGACGCCGAAGATCCCGATCGTGACATAACCGTCAATGCCGAGATCGGTGAGCAACGCTGGCACGGCACGCAGCAGCAGGCCCGCAATGACGGCGCCGTACCAATTGAAGACACCGCCGACGATGGCAAGGGCGAAGAGATTGAGGCTTTCGAAGGCGCCGAAGGCGCGCCCGTCGAGCTGACCGACATTGCCCGCCAGCAAACCGCCAGCAAGGCCGGCGAGAAAGCCGCTCAATGCGAATGCCCAGGCCTTGTAGATCAGCACATTGACGCCGCTTGCAACAGCAACCGTCTCGCCCTTGCGGATAAGCGCCCAAGCGCGGCCGGGACGGGCGAGCTTATGCCACTGCGCGATCAAAAGGCCGATTGCCGCTACCGCACAGACATAGAGGAAATAGGAGACTTCTCCATCGGCGATTGCCGGCCTTGCCAGCATCGCGCGGCCAGAACCATCCGCCCGGCCCAGGAAACCGAGGCCGCCATCGGGGAAGCCCCAGGCACTGATGACGATCTGGAAGGCGCCGGCCAGCATCAGCGTCACGAGCGCGAGATAGAGGCCACGCAGGCGCAGTGCCGGCACACCGAATGCCAGTCCCACCACCGAAGCGACGACACCGCCCGCAAGCAGGCTGACTTCGAAGGGCGGATGAAAAGCGTGCCCGACGCGAAGCGTCACCCAGCCGCCGACACCGACAAGCGCGAATTGGCAAAGGGAGACAAGACCAAGCTGACCATAAAGAATAGCGAGCCCGGCAACCGAGAGCGAGAGTGCGATGGCAGAGGTTGCGGCGGACAGCCAGAAGGAATTGGCAAGGCAGGCGACGAGGATCGAAAGGGCCAACATCGTCACGGGCACATGAAGAAGCTGCTTGGGCAGGCGCACCATCGATATGCCTTCGGCGGTTGGGTCAATTGTTTGCTGCTGAATGCTCATCGATCCTTCAACGCGACTTTCGCGGTGCCTCCCAGGATGGTGACTGCGATAAGCGCGATGACAAACGGTGCCGCTGCGCGATAGGGCGATATCCAGGCGATCGGCGTCAGCACGGCTTCGGCGATGCCGATCAGAATGCCAGCAACGGCCGTTTGCCACAGCGACTGCAACTGGCCGAGGATCGCAGCCGCGATTGCGGGTATGACCAGCAAAGTCAGAAAGGTTCCCTGCAGCCGGACGAGATCGGCCAGCAACAGGCCGGCAAAGCCCGAGAAGATGCCGGTCATGATCCAGGCAGCGGTCTCCGTGTAGAGGATGCGCACGCCGAGGACGGCGCTGAGATCGCGATCATTGGCAAGCGCGCGCATATCGAGGCCCAGGCGCGTGCGGGTCAAAAGCAGCGTAATGGCAACGACCATGACGACGGCGAGGATGATGGCGATGATGCGCGTGAAGGTGAGGCGCACAGCGAAAAGCGACACGAACATCTGGTCGGTCGGAAACTGCAGGCGACGCGGCAACTCGCCCCAGATGACGCCCATAATCGCGATCAGGATCAGCGCAGGCGCCAAGGTGCCGACGGCGCGCACGACGATATCGCGATGCGACAGCATGGGCGCGAATATCCGGCCATAGAGAAAGCTGATCGCCGTCGAGACGGCAACGGCGGTGAGGATGGCGACGGCGAGCGGCATCTTCCACTCCAGCAATTGCCAGGCGCAATGCGCACCGATAGCGCCGATGGCACCGAATGCGAAGTTGAGTACGCCGGTCGCCCGAAACAGGACGACAAGTCCGACGCCGGACAGCGCATAGACGGCGCCAATGCCCAGTCCGGAAATGACGAAGGGTAGAAGGTTCATGGATCGATCCTCTACGGCGCAGCGCGTCTTTCCAGACGCGCAAAGGACGCCGTAACACTTTAGATCAACGCATCGAGTTTTCCGAAAATCGATCCCGATTTTCGGGCCGATGCGTGGGGTCGTTCGGCCCCGCGGTTTTGCCGCGGAACCGATGGCAAGCGTCAGGGCTCAGTTGATGCCGGCGGACTTTTCGAAGGCGCGGATGTCCTTCAGCTCCGGATCGGGCGAGGGTGCGCAATCGGAGACGACCTTCCACTTTCCGCCCTCGGCAACGGCCATGCGCGTCGTCGAATTGGCGTTGTGGCGCGGCTGGCCATCGCCGAAGTACCAGGGAGCGCAGAAGATATCGCTCTTGAAGTCCTTGATCCGGCGCACGGCGGCAGAGGCGGTCTCGCGATCGATCTTGCCTGGATCGAGCGTCATCAGCGCCTTTTCGGTGATACGCGCCGCGAGATAACCGGCCTGGGCAAAGGTGTCGCGCGGGTCCGACTTCTGGCCGTACTGGTCCATGACGGCGAGCCAGTTCTGATTGTCCGGCGTCGTTGCCTCGAGATCATTGAATTCCATGTTGACATAAAACTTGCCGTTCCAACCCGAGCCGATGGTCGATGGAACCGAAAGATCATAGGCAGAGGCGGCGCTGAGGAAGGTGATCGTCTGATTGAGGCCCTGCTCTTCGGCAGCCGTCAGCAGCGGCACGGTCACGCCCTTCGACAGGCCGAGCACGATGACATCAGGCTTGCTCGAAGCCGCCTGCAGGATGATCGACGTGGCGTCGGCCGAGCCCGGATCCATCAGGATCGTCTGCGCGGCAAAACCCTTTTCCTTGGCGAGCAGCATCACGCCGTCGCAGGACCAGGTGCCGACATTCGGAATGTTCGGGCCGATGCAGACGACCGACTTGGCATTCAGCTTGTCGAGCGCATAGCCCATCGCGCCGAGCATAGAGACGCGCGGTCCGGCATTGGTCGGCGCATAATTTTCAGCAAAATAGCACTCACGCGGCACGCCGACGCCGGCGACGACAAGAATGCCCGATTTCTTGTAGAAATCGGCGTTCGCACCGCACTCGACATAGCTGGAATTGCCGACCATCAGCACGGCCTTCTGGTCGTTGACGAGCTTTGCCGCCAGTTGCGCGGCGATCTCCGGGTTCCACTGATCGTCCTCGACCAGATATTTAACCGGTCGGCCCTTGATGCCGCCATTGGCGTTCAGGCAATCGAAATAGGCCTTCGCCGCCTTGGTGGAATTGGAAAAATCGTCGGGTCCGGTCTTGCCGGTGATGGCGCCGATGACGATCGGCTCGCCCGTTGCCGGCTTGCCGCTATTATCGCCGCAGGATGCGGCCGCATGCGCGCTGAACGCAGAAACCAGCGTCAGCAAAAGGCCGATTGCCAGCCCTCTCAGATTGATAGGCATTGTCTCCTCCAGTTTGTTGTCCCGCTCCCCACGGGCTCTTTGCTTCCCCAATTTCCGGCTCAGCCGGAAATCGCCTTTCCTGTCATGAAGGCAGCAGCCTTTACCGCGATCATCATCGTCGGGGCATTGGTGTTGCCCGACACAAGGGTCGGCATGACCGAGGCATCACAGACGCGCAGCCCCTCGATCCCACGCACCTTCAGGTCCGGCCCGACAACGGCCATGCGATCGTCCGCCCGGCCCATGAGCGCCGTTCCAGCCGGATGGAACACGGTCTTGCAGGATTGACGGATGTAATCGCGCAGTGCTTCGGGATCCTTCTCGACCCCCGGCTTCGGCAGCACCCGGCGCTTGACCAGCTTGGCAAGGGCCGGCGCATCGAGAATGCGGATCGCCGTTTCGACACCACGCACCAAAGTTTCAAGATCGGCGGGATCGGAAAGCAGATTGGCGTTGAAATCCGTCTGCTCGTTCGGATTGGCGCTCTTCAGCCGTATCCAACCGCGCGAGCGCGGCCGCAGATAACATGGTCCGATGCTGAGGCCGTGACCTGGCTCCGGATCGCGGTCGACGAAGCCGATCAGGACCGGCAGAACGTGGAACTGCACATCCGGCTGCCCTGTGCCGGCGGTGTCGACGAAACCGCCGCACTCGACGACGTTCGACGACAACAGCCCACGATGCGAGGTCAGATAGCGCAGCATGTGACCGGCAGCCCGAAGGCCCTTGTCATGACCGAGGATCGAAATCGGCTCCCGCGTCTCACCCTGCACCGGAACTTCCAGATGATCCTGATAATTGCTCCCTACACCGGGCAGGTCCGCCACGACCTTGATGCCGAGTGAGGAGAGATGCCCGCCATCGCCGATGCCGGACAATTGCAGGATCTTCGGCGTTGCGATGGCGCCGGCGGTGAGCGCGATCTCGCGGGATGCCTTGAATATCGTACCGTCGAGCAGCTCGACGCCGACGGCCTTCTGCCCCTCGAACAGGATGCGGGCGACCTTGCGCTCCGTCAGCACGGTCAGGTTCGGCCGCTTCTCCGCCTCGCGTAGGAAGGCTTGGGCCGAACTCCAGCGTCGGCCGCCATAGGTCGTGCTTTGGTAGAAGCCGACGCCGGCCTGATCCGCGCCGTTGAAATCGTTATTATGAGGAATGCCGATCTCAGTCGCCGCCTTGACGAAGGCCTCGCTTAGCGGATGGCGGTGGCGGGGATCGGAAACGCGCAAGCTGCCCTTGCTGCCGTGGTATTCGCCGTTCAGCCGCTCGTTGTTTTCCAGCGAGCGGAAGGCCGGAAGCACATCCTCGTAGGACCAGCCCTGGCAGCCCATCTGCGACCAGGTATCGTAGTCGTTGCGATGGCCGCGAATATAGATCATCGCATTCACCGAGCTGCCGCCACCCAGCACATTGCCTTGCGGCACGATGCTCGGCCGGCCATTCAAACCCTTGTCAGGGTTCGAGGCATAGGGATGAATATCGATGCCCTTGCCCAGCACCTTGAAGAAGGTCGCGGGGATATGGATCCAGGGATCGGAATCCCGACGCCCGGACTCGATCAGCAGCACCTTATGCGCCGGATTTTCCGAAAGCCGATTTGCCAGCACGCAGCCCGAAGAGCCGCCACCGACGATGATATAATCGTAAGTCGTCATGGCTCAGCTCAACACCGTCTGGATTGTCGTGAATTCCTTCAGTCCTTCCACGCCGAACTCGACGCCGATGCCGGACTGCTTCACGCCGCCGAAAGGTGCGTTCGGCTGGATCGTGCCGTGCTTGTTGATCCAGACCGAACCGCATTCGAGCTGCACGGCATAGCGCTTCGCCTTCTCCGCATCGGAGGACCAGACGGAACCGCCGAGACCGGCCGGGTTCTGATTGGCGCGGGCGACGACCTCGTCGATGTCGCTGTAGCGGATGATCGGCAGGGCCGGACCGAATTGCTCCTCATCGACCAGCCGCACGCCATGGTCGACATCGGCAACGAGCGTGATCGGATAGAAATAGCCCGGGCGATCCATTGGCGCACCGCCGGTCAGGATGCGGCCGCCACGGGCACGCGCATCCTCGACCAGTTCGCGCACCTTGTTGAATTGCATCTCGTTCTGTATCGGCCCAAGGATGCTCGCTTCGTCCAGGCCATCACCGACGACGATCTTGGAAGCGTAATCAGCAAGGCCGTGGCAGACCTCTTCATAGATGCTGTCGTGCACATAGAGACGCTTCAGCGCCGCGCAGGTCTGACCGTTATTGATGAAGGCGCCCCAGAAGAGACCTTCGACGATAGCCTTGGGATCGGCATCGGGCAGGACGATGCCGGCATCATTGCCGCCGAGCTCCAGCGTCAGCCGCTTCAGGGTCGCGACTGCCGAGGCCATGACCTTCTTGCCAGTTTCCGTCGAGCCGGTGAAGATCATCTTGGCGACGCCCGGATGGGCGGAAAGCGCTGCGCCGATGCTGTTTTCGCCGGTGATGACGTTGACGACACCACGCGGCAGGACCTCATTCATGATCTCGACGAGGCGGATCGTCGAAAGCGGCGTCAGGGGCGACGGCTTGATGACGACGGTATTGCCGGCACGCACGGCCGGAACGATATGCCAGCAAGCGATCATCACGGGCCAGTTCCAGGGCGTGATCGAACCGACGACGCCGATCGGCTTGCGATGCAGCTCGACACGACCTTCATTATCGTCCTGCAGAATCTCGACCGGCAGGTCGAGTTCGGCGGTATGGCGGGTCCAGGCGAGCGCAGCACCGATCTCGAAGCGCGAGCCGAGACCATTGAGCGGCTTGCCCTGCTCCCGCGTGAGGATCTGGGCAAGTTCCTCGGCATGTTCGTCGATCTTCTCCGCCATGTCGCGGCAAGCCTTGGCGCGCTCTTCGCTCGAAACTTGCGACCACGTCTTGAAGGCGGTGGCGGCGGCCGCAACGGCCTGATCGAGATCTGCTTCGCCGGCAAGCGGCATATGACCGACCACCTCGCCATTCGACGGATTTGCGACCGGTGCATGATGGGACGTGGCAACAGGTTCGCCACCGATAAGCAGGGTATACTGCTTCACGACATTCTCCTCCCGTGACTTTCGGGAGGACTATGGCCGTTGCCCCAAAACTCGTCTTGGGGAGAAACGCGCCTCGTCTTGGACTGGAGCGCAGAGTACGCCTCAGTCCAATTTATAGGCGGGTTCGGCAGAGCGAAGCAATTCGCTCGGCGCACAATCGAATAGCTCTTTGAAGCTCCGATTGAAATAGGAAATGTCGTTGAATCCGGCCGAATAGGCGACTTCGGCGATGGTCGTCTGGTTGCGCTGCTCCTTGAGCTGCTCGATCTTTTCGCGTGCGAAGCGCAGCCGCTTGTCGCGGATGACGGTCGTGCAAGTCATGCCCATGCCCTGGAAATCCTGTTGCAGGGTGCGGATCGACACGCCAAGCCTTGTCGCGAGCCACTTGGCATTCAGATCGCTGTCGGTCAGATGCTTGTCGATGAGAATATCGACCATTTGCATACGTTTGCTGGCGCTATCGTGCAGCGAATTCAGGCTCGCCGTCTGAATACCCGTCGACAGAAACGCCTGGCGCGTCGTATCGAACATGAGTTGGCGAAGGAACGGTGAGGCTGCTTCGTTGTCCGGCGTCGTCATCATCTTGGCGATCAGCGCGCGCAGCATCATCGCCATCGGATCGGAAGCAATCAGTTTCCGCGCCACATCGAAATCGATCCTGCTGTCCGAATACATCAATTGCCGCGGCAGGTGCAGGGACAGATGATTGGAGAAATGGCCGCGGAAATAGAATGTCGTCGGTCGCGTGGAGTCCACGAGAATACATTCGCCGACATCGAGGATGTTCTGTTGGCCGGAATGTTCCACCCCGCAGGCACCTTCGAGCTGCAGGATCAGGAACAGATGCTCGTTGGCATCGCGGCGAATATCGTCCCAATCGCGGTGAACATAGTCGAGATCATTTGAAACATGGGCGAACTCCATGCCGCACACGTCGATCCGGCTCGCCGTGCCGACCACCCTGTCGCCGCGGCTCATCGTATGCGCGTTGAAATTCCCACAGATGCTTTGAAGCTCATCCACCCATTGATCGTAAGGCGTCGGTGACCAAGCCCGATCCACGAGGCTGCGGTTCTGCAACAGGTCCAACTCTGCCTCCCAACAGTGTCAGCATGGTTTGAGACTGCAGCAGCCCAGGCAGATCGTCAACTATTTATTTAACACATTAATTAAGGGAGCCTGTGCGATGCTTGAAGCGCTCACTCTTCGCCGCCCGCATCTCCTTCGAGCTTCAGCGCCGCCAGCTCGTCCAGCATATCCAACAATTGTTCGACTCGCTGCGGACCGAAGCGCTCGCCTATATCGGCATAGACCTTCAAGCTCTCCGGCATGACCGCATCGATCAATGCCCGCCCTGCGGGCGTGATCCGCATCAAAACCCGTCGACCGTCAGCCTTGTCCTTATGCTTCGTGATGAAACCGCGCTCCTCCAACGAGCGAATCATACGCGTCAGGCTCGGCGCCAGGATAGAAGCCTTGTCCGCCACTTCGCTTGCATCGAGTGTACCCGCTTCAAACAGCACGCGGATGACCCGCCACTGCTGCTCGGTTACGTCATGCGCCGCCAAGATCGGCCGGAAGTGACTCATCACCGCTTCACGGGCGCGCAACAGCCCGATCGTCAAGGATCTCCGCCGCTCTTGCAGCGACTGGCCCATCGATGACGAGGGTGTTTGGGATTCATCCTGCTGCCCATTCTTCATGCGGGTTCTATCTTGCATTTCGGCCGATCGCGCCATTGTGGAATTTCGATCCTTCCCGAGCTTCGTGAAGCCGTTGGAAATCATACGGATAAGTTCATCAACATAGAAAGGAGTGATCACAAGCTCAACTCAGAAACAAGCAGGCCATGTTGAAAGGCTGTGTTTTCGATCGCATCGAGACCACCTGTAAACGGAAACAGTTTTTGAATAGCCATCAGGATGATCGTTGGGAGTACGAGCCAGACTCACCTTCACATCTTGGCGACCCATAGGAACAAAAATCCCTTTGTTGCCGTTTTAGCGCCAGAGGTAGATCATGTTAACGCATGAAACATGGCAGGAGCCCGTAAGCCTGGAACTACACCGGATCGGCGAGTTTCGAACGATCAGGAGCAGTTTGGAAGCACTCGATTGTCTGTCGACGGATTGGCCCGCCGAAGAAGATCAGGCTTATGAAGATGCGTTGATGATCTGTCGCGCCGCAGTCGAAGGCAAATCCACTGCTGAGCTTGCGAGAGACGCCTTCATCGTCGCGGCGTACGAAGCCCGCATCTACATGAAGCTCGGTTATTTCATCCCAGATTTTGTCACCATCGAGCCACCGAAAGCGCTATTCTGAAATCGCGATCGGCGCCCGCCCTGCATATCGTCCTTGATCGGCGCTGCGAAAGTGGTCTTGCCCGTCCTCGAACGAACCTCATATTTTGCCTACAAGCGAAAGTCAGAGCGAGGAAACATGATCATGGCCAGCCTGCCCGTTACCACACGCATCGTCCTTGCATCACGCCCATCCGGAAAGCCCGTAGCGGCGAATTTCCGGGTCGAGCAAGAAACGCTCCGGGATCTCGCCGAGGGCGAAGTGCTTCTCCAAATTCTTTATCTTTCCCTCGACCCCTATATGCGGGGCCGCATGGACGATGCAAAGTCCTATGCCAAGCCGGTCGAAATCGGCGACGTGATGGAAGGTGGAACGGTTGCCCGGGTCGTCAGCAGCCGCAATGCAACATTCAAGCCAGGGGATATCGTCCTTTCGCATTCCGGCTGGCAGAGCTATGCGATTTCAGACGGTACCGCATTGCGCAAGCTCGATCCCGAGGCGGCGCCGATCACGACCGCACTCGGCATTCTCGGAATGCCTGGCTTCACGGCCTATGCAGGGCTTCGCAATATCGGCAAACCGAAAGCCGGCGAAACGCTGGTCGTCGCTGCGGCGAGTGGTGCTGTTGGCTCCGCCGTCGGCCAGATCGCCAGAATTTTCGGGGCGCGGGCTGTCGGAATAGCAGGTGGGCGCGAGAAGTGCGAATATGTGCGCGAAGAACTCGGCTTCGACGCGGTGGTAGACCATCGTTCTGATGATTTTGCGGCAGAACTCGCCGCCGTCTGTCCGAAGGGGATCGATGTCTACTTCGAGAATGTCGGCGGCCACGTCTGGAGCGCGGTCTTTCCTCTGCTCAACGACTTTGCGCGCGTTCCGGTCTGCGGGCTGATCGCACACTACAACGAAACCGCTTCCGCCTCGAGCGGACATGATCAACTCCCCGCCGTGATGCGAGCCATTCTGCGCAAAAGCCTCACCATACGAGGCTTCATCCAGCGCGAATTCGCCGACCAGCGCCCTGACTTCTATCGCGAGGCCGGAACATGGATCGCCGACGGCCGGCTCAAATATAAGGAAGACATCGTGGACGGGCTCGAAAACGCTCCCTCGGCTTTTTTTGGTCTTCTGGAAGGAGGGAATTTTGGCAAGCTGATCGTCCGTGTCGCGACTTGAGCATCAAGGCTTCTCCCTAAAGCACTGCAAGCCCGCATCTCTTTGCCGCTCTGCGGATCGCACGAGCGGCAGAATCACGCAAACAATTGTCCCTATAGTCTATAAATATAGTTTGTTATTTCTCCCGATAGCCCGCTTTTTGCCGTTACCCTTTTGACGGTGATATCAAGGGCCGTGCGGCCCTGAACAAAGGGGCTCAAAATGAATTTCAGGAACTTGATTGCGGCGATCGCTGTCGGCGTCGGCACTCTTACAACGGCGATCGTTGCCGAAGCGGCGGACAAGAAGGTCGTCGTCGGCTATCAGACCGATGCCTTGCCCTCTTCCGTTGCGATCGCAAACGGCGAATTCGCCAAGGATACGGGATACGACATCGACTTCCGCAGGTTCAATTCGGGCGCCGAGATTTTCGCCGCCATTGCCTCCGGCGACGTTCAGGTCGGTTATGTCGGCTCCAGCCCGTTTGCGGCTGCGGTATCGCGCGGCCTCGAGGTCAAGGCCTTCTATCTCGCATCCATCTCGGGCATCGACGAGGCTCTTGTCGTGCGCAACGGTTCCGGGATCGAAAGCCTGAACGACCTGAAAGGCAAGAAGCTTGCCGCCGCGCCTGTCTCCACCGACCACTATCAGCTCCTGGCGCTCATCAAATCGCTGGGCCTGACCGAGAAGGACGTCCAGGTTTTCGCAATCCCTCAGCCCGAGATCGTCGCCAGCTATAACCGCGGCGACATCGATGGCGGTTTCGTCTGGGATCCGGCTCTGACCGAACTCAAGAAGAACGGAAAGGTCCTCGTGACCTCCAAGGATGTGGCGAACAAGGGCGCGCCGACCTTCTCGGCATGGGTCGCGACTTCGAAATTTGCCGCCGACAACCCGCAATTCCTGAAGGGTTTCGCTTCGGTCATCAACAAATACTACGCGTCCTTCGCCTCAGATAAGGCCGCCTGGGGTCCCGATAGTGATAACGCCAAGTCGCTCGCCAAACTCCTCGGCGGAACGCCCGAGCAGCAGGCCTCGGCCCTGAAGAACCTGACGTTGCTCACGCCCGAGGTCCAGGCATCGGATGCTTGGCTCGGCGGCGGGGAAAAGGCGGGGGCCGGCAAGATCCTCAAGGACACGGCATCGTTCCTGAAGGAGCAGGGCAAGGTGTCCGACGTGCTGGCGAATTATGGAGCCTTCGTAACCGCAGACGCACTCGCCAGCGTCAGCAACTGATCCTCCCTGACGCCGGCGCGACAGTCGCGCCGGCGTCGAACCCGCGAGCGCCAACATGCTTAAAGTCGATCACGCCAGCGTTTTCTTCGCAGCCCGTGACGGGCGGACCGTCCACGCGCTCGATCGCGTTTCCTTCGATATTCCCGAACGCGGCTTCGTCGTCGCACTCGGAGCCTCGGGATGCGGCAAATCCACCCTTCTCAACGCGATTGCCGGTTTCCTTCCGCTTTCCGATGGCCGGATAACACTCGATGGCCGCGCAGTCGCACGGCCGGGTGCCGATCGCGGCGTCGTCTTTCAGAAAGACTCGCTGCTGCCATGGAAGTCCGTTGCCGACAATGTCGCGCTCGGCCTGAAATTCGCCGGCGTCAACCGGAAGGAACGGCAAGCGCGTGCCTTGGAACTGCTGCGGCTCGTCGGTCTCGACGAATTCGCCGGCGCCTTTCCCTATGAGCTATCGGGCGGCATGCGGCAGCGGGTCGGTATCGCACGCGCGCTCGCGACCAATCCCGACATCCTGCTGATGGACGAACCATTTGGCGCGCTCGACAGCCTGACACGCGAGCAGATGCAGGAGCTGCTGGTTTCCGTCTGGAATAAGACGGCAAAGAAGGTTTTCTTCATCACGCATTCGATCGAAGAGGCCTTGTTCCTTGGCACGCAGGTCCTGGTCATGTCACCTCGGCCGGGACGCGTCGTTGCGCGCTTCGATCTCGATTTCGTCCGCCGCTTTGCCGAAACCGGCGATGCCCGCGCCATCAAGGCGTCGCCGGAATTTGCCGAGCTGCGCGAGGAGATCCGCGCCATCCTCCATAGCAGCGAAGATTTCAGGAGTGCCGCATGAGCGATATAGTCCAAGCCTCGCCGGTTGCGGCGTACAGAGAGGATCGCCAGGTCAAGCTGGTGAAGATGGCGAGCTTCGGTGCCGGGGAGAGGCCCACGGTCTTGATCAGCACTGTTACCGCCCTGGCCATATTGCTGTTGTGGTGGCTCGTATCCGCGCTCGGTGTTGTTTCCCACCTCTTCCTGCCGCGTCCGGGCGAAGTGCTGACGCAAATCGGTGTCATCTATCGCGACGGTTATGCCGGAGCGTCGCTTTCCGAGCATGTCTTTGCAAGCCTGTTCCGCATCGTGGTCGCAGCCTTCATCGCCATCTCCGCCGGCATTCCACTCGGATTGCTCATGGGTTTGAACCGCTGGGCAAAGGGGGTGCTGGATGCACCGATCGAGTTCTACTGGCCGCTGCCGCCCCTCTCCTACCTGCCGCTGATGATCATCTGGCTCGGCATCGGCGAGACGTCGAAGATCACGCTGCTTGTGCTTGCGATGTTCGCGCCGATCTGCCTCTCGGCGCAGGCGGGCGTTCGTTCGCTCCCGATCGAGCGCGTCAATGCAGCGCGTTCGCTGGGTGCAAGCCGGCTGCAGCTCTTCATCGACATCGTGCTGCCGTCCGCCCTGCCCGAGATTCTCACCGGCATCCGAATTGCGCTTGGCGTCGGCTGGGGCACGCTGGTCGCAGCCGAATTGATCGCTTCCACACGCGGGATCGGCTTCATGATCATGTCAGCGTCGCAGTTCCTGGCGACCGACGTCGTCTTCGTGGGCATTGGCATCATCGCAATCTGCGCCTTCGCCTTCTCGGCCGCCATTCGCTTTCTGGAAGCTTTCCTCGTGCCCTGGAAGGGCAAACTGTAACCAGGGGCGGTTTTCCGTCGCTCCATTCAGCGGCCTCGACCGGGCGACTGATGGCTCTGGAATAAACCAGAGCCATCATTTCAGTGCATTCGCCTTCGGACGGACGCGGATGATCCTTATTTCACCCTTACAATCTTACCACAGGCGATCGGCAGGGTGACATGCGAGGGGACGGTGCCGAGCGAGCCGACGCTTGCCGGCAAGGTATGACCCTCGGGAACGCCATGTACCAGGGCCTTTCGGCGATGGCTGAGAGAAGCAGCCATCGCTTTTCCGTCGACCACCGTAGCCGTCACCCCATGCGCTCGGAGGCATAGGAGCCGGGGCTTGCCGGGAAGACGACCGTGCGGTTGCCGTTGATGAAGATGCGGTGGTGGATGTGGGCATGGATGGCCCGTGCCAGCACCTGGCTTTCCACGTCGCGGCCGATCGAGACATAATCCTCCGCCGACTGCGCATGGGTGATGCGAGCGACGTCCTGTTCGATGATAGGACCCTCGTCGAGATCGGCGGTGACGTAGTGCGCCGTCGCGCCGATCAGCTTCACGCCACGCTCGTAGGCCTGCTTGTAGGGGTTGGCGCCCTTGAAGCTCGGCAGGAAGGAGTGGTGGATATTGATGATCCGACCGGACATCTCCCGGCAGAGCGCATCCGACAGGACCTGCATGTAGCGGGCAAGCACCACTAGGTCGGCCTTAGTGTCCTGCACGATCTGCAGCAGCCGAGCTTCCGCGTCCGGCTTGTTGGCCTTGGTGACCGGCACATGGAAGAAAGGAATGTCGTGGTTGACCACCAGTTTCTGATAGTCGAGATGGTTCGACACGACCGCGACGATGTCGATCGGCAGGGCGCCGATACGCCAGCGATAGAGCAGGTCGTTCAGGCAGTGGCCGAAGCGCGAGACCATAAGGACGACCTTCATGCGCTCCTCGGCGTCATGGATGTCGAAGGTCATGCTGAACTTGTCGGCGATCGGCGCAAAGCCTTCGGCAAGCTCCGGCCGGTCGCTGCCTTCTTCGGACAGGAAGGAAATGCGCATGAAAAACAGACCGTTCTCCAGGTCGTCAAACTGCGAGCTGTCGATGATGTAGCAACCCTGGCTCGCGAGATAGCCGGAGATCGCCGCGACGATGCCACGGGTGGTTGGGCAGGCAACGGTCAGCACGAATTTCATCGGAGGAGGTCCTTCATATCACGGGAAAAAGAAAGTCCCGGATCGCTCCGGGACCAGTTGCGCCCTGGGAGGGACGGATCAGACGTCGAGTGTGGTCTGGTGTTCCCAGCTCGTGAACTGCGAGCAATAGGCGTTCCATTCGCCATGCTTGAGCTTGAGATAGGCCGCGGAAAACTCCTTGCCGAGCGCGGTCTGGAGCCCTTCGTCTTCTTCATAGGCCCGCAGCGCGTCGAGGAGGTTGAGCGGCAGCTTGGGCGCATCCGTGACCGTGTGACCGTCCTTGTACATGTCGATGTCATAATGCGCGCCCGGATCGGCGTTGCTCTTGAGACCGCTCAGGCCGGCCGCGATGATGATGGCCTGCAGCAGATAGGGATTGACGGCGCCGTCGGGCAGGCGAAGCTCGAAGCGGCCGGGGCCAGGTACGCGAACCATGTGGGTGCGGTTGTTGCCGGTCCAGGTCACGGTGTTCGGCGCCCAAGTCGCACCGGAAATCGTGCGGGGCGCGTTGATCCGCTTATAGGAATTCACCGTCGGATTGGTGACAGCGGCAAGCGCCGAGGCGTGTTTCATGATGCCGCCGAGGAAGGTCTTGCCCTTGGCGGAAAGGCCGAACGGCATTTCCCTGTCGGCAAAGGCATTGACCTTGCCGTCGAGGTCCCAGACCGAGATATGGGCATGGCAGCCATTGCCGGTCAGGCCCTTGAACGGCTTGGGCATGAAGGTGGCGCGCAGGCCATGCTTTTCCGCAACCGACTTGACCATGAATTTGAAGAAGGAATGCTTGTCGGCCGTCTTCAGGGCGTCGTCGTATTCCCAGTTCATCTCGAACTGGCCGTTGGCGTCTTCATGGTCGTTCTGGTAGGGCTTCCAGCCGAGCGCCAGCATATGGTCGCAGATTTCAGCGATGACGTCATAGCGGCGCATCAGGGCCTGCTGGTCGTAACAGGGCTTTTCCGCATTGTCGAATTCGTCGGAGATCTTCTCGCCGTCCGCCGAGATCAGGAAAAACTCCGGCTCGACGCCGGTCTTCACGCGAAGCCCCATTTCCGCTGCTTCCGCGACCAGTTTCTTCAGCACCACCCGCGGCGCCTGGGCGACCGGCTGGTCTTCCATGACGCAATCGGCCGCGACCCAGGCAACATCCTTCTTCCACGGAAGCTGGATAACGGAGGATGCGTCGGGGATCGCGAAGAGATCCGGATGAGCCGGCGTCAGGTCGAGCCAGGTGGCGAAACCGGCAAAGCCGGCACCATCCTTCTGCATGTCGACGATCGCTTCAGCCGGCACGAGCTTGGCGCGCTGGGCGCCGAACAGGTCGGTGTAGCTGATCATAAAATATTTTATGCCGCGCTCGGCGGCGAAGTTTGAAAGATCCTGTGTCACGTAGTTCCCCTGTTTTTATGGATTGAGACACATGTTGAAAGGAAAATGGCCGCATCCCTGGGAGCAGGACACGGCCATTCGGTGTTAGAACCCGCCCTTACCCGGGTACCAGTTGGTGCCGGCGAGCGGCACCTGGGCCATGGCCGCTGCTTCCATGGTCAGCGCGCAGAGGTCTTCCGGCTCAAGGTTGTGAAGCTTGTTCTTGCCGCAGGCGCGGGCAATCGTCTGCGCCTCGAGGGTCATGACCTTGAGGTAGTTGGCGAGGCGCCGGCCGGCCGCGACCGGGTCGAGACGGGCGGCAAGTTCCGGATCCTGGGTGGTGATCCCGGCGGGATCCTTGCCTTCGTGCCAGTCGTCATAGGCTCCTGCGGTCGTGCCGAGCTTGCGATATTCCTCCTCCCACTTCGGGTCGTTGTCGCCGATAGCGACGAGGGCTGCCGTGCCGATGGCAACAGCATCCGCACCAAGCGCCAGGGCCTTGGCGACATCGGCGCCGGAGCGGATGCCGCCGGAGACGATCAGTTGCACCTTGCGGTGCATGCCGAGGTCCTGCAGAGCCTGGACTGCCGGACGAATACAGGCGAGCGTCGGCATCCCGACATTTTCGATGAAGACATCTTGGGTCGCCGCCGTGCCGCCCTGCATGCCGTCCAGCACCACCACGTCGGCGCCGGCCTTCACGGCCAGTGCCGTATCGTAATAGGGCCGGGCGCCGCCGACCTTCACATAGATCGGCTTTTCCCAGTCGGTGATCTCGCGCAATTCGAGGATTTTGATTTCCAGGTCGTCGGGACCGGTCCAGTCCGGGTGGCGGCACGCCGAGCGCTGGTCGATGCCCTTGGGCAGGTTGCGCATGTTTGCGACGCGATCCGAAATCTTCTGGCCGAGCAGCATGCCGCCGCCGCCCGGCTTGGCGCCCTGGCCTACGACCACTTCGATCGCATCGGCCCGGCGCAGGTCCTTCGGGTTCATGCCATAGCGCGACGGCAGGTACTGGTAGACTAGCGTCTGGCTGTGGCCGCGCTCCTCGTCTGTCATGCCGCCGTCGCCCGTAGTGGTCGATGTGCCGGCAATCGTCGCGCCGCGTCCGAGGGCTTCCTTGGCATTGCCCGACAGCGCACCAAAACTCATGCCGGCGATCGTGATTGGTGTCTTGAGGTGGATCGGCTTCTTGGCAAACCGCGTGCCAAGCACCACGGAAGTATCGCACTTCTCGCGATAGCCTTCCAGCGGGTAACGCGAGATCGAGGCGCCGAGAAACAGCAGGTCGTCGAAATGCGGAACCTTGCGCTTGGTGCCGGCGCCGCGGATGTCGTAGATACCGGTCGCCGCAGCCCGGCGAATTTCAGCAAGCGTGTAGTCGTCGAAGGTTGCGGACTTACGCGGAGGGGTGAACGGGTTGTGATAGCTCATGATTTTTCCTCGCCTCAGTACGCGTCAGCGTTGTCGATATTGAAGTTGTAGAGCTTGCGGGCGGAGCCGTAGCGCTTGAATTCTTCCGGTCGGACGCCGCTGACGCCTGCCTTGTCGAGAAGCTCAGAAAGCTTTTCGAGATGCTCGGGCCGCATCTCCTTTTCGATGCAGTCGGTTCCCAGGCTCTTGACGGACCCGCGCACGAAAAGCTTGGCTTCGTAGAGGCTGTCGCCGAGCGCCTCTCCGGCATCGCCGAGAACGACGAGATGACCGGACTGGCCCATGAAGGCGGACATGTGCCCGATGGAACCGTGAACGACGATGTCGATGCCCTTCATCGAGATGCCGCAGCGCGAGGCGGCGTTGCCCTTGATGACGAGCAAACCGCCGCGGCCGGTGGCGCCCGCATACTGGCTGGCATCGCCTTCGATCACGACGGTGCCGGACATCATGTTTTCGGCAACGCCCGGACCGGCTGAGCCATGGACCGTGACCGTGCCGCCATCATTCATGCCGGCGCAGTAATAGCCGACCGAGCCCCTGACCTCGACGGTGACGGGAGCATCGATGCCGACGGCAACCGCATGGCTGCCGCGCGGATTGACCACCTCGAAGGCGGTGTCGTTGGCGCCGGCACCGAGATTGTGCAGGGCGCTGTTGAGTTCGCGCAGCGGCGTGTGAGAAAGATCGAAGACAGGCATGGAGCTAAAACTTTCTTGTCGTGAAGGGCGGGGCTTCAGGCGGCCTTTTCGTGATCCCAGAAATAGACGGTGGCCGGTTCCGGCTCCCAGACGCGTGCGCTCTCGATGCCTGGCAAATTGACGAGCGCGCGGTACTCCGATCCGAAGGCGACGTATTGATCTGTCTCGGCCATGACCGCAGGCTTGCAAGCGATCGGATCACGCACGACGCCGAAGCCGGACTTCGTGCCGACGACGAACGTAAAAAAGCCGTCGAGGTCGTCGAGCGCGCCGGTCAGGGCCTCGCCGAGGTCTTTGCCCTTCGCCATTTCCGCTGTCAGGTAGGCAGCCGCCACTTCGGAGTCATTCTGCGTTTCGAAGGTCATGCCTTCCCGAATGAGTTCGCGGCGAAGATTGTTGTGATTGGAGAGCGAGCCGTTGTGCACGAGGCATTGGTCAGCCCCGGTCGAAAAGGGATGAGCGCCCAGTGTGGTTACAGCCGATTCCGTGGCCATGCGGGTATGGCCGATGCCGTGCGAACCGCTCATGGCGCGAACGTTGAAGCGCTCCACCACTTCCTTCGGAAGGCCAGTTTCCTTGTAGATTTCGACGCTGTCGCCGGAGCCCATGACGCGGATATCCGGGTGACTGGCCGCCAGAAACGCACGCAGCTCGCCAGCGCTGCCATTGGTTTCGACGACCGCGTGCGTGCTTTTGACGGTGACGGTCGCGGACAGGCCGGCGCTCTCCAATTCGCCCCGAAGCCCGGCGAAGGCAGTCTCCGGCGATGCCGACTGCAGCGTAAGCTTCGTCCTTCCTTCGGATGGGGCGCCGTAGATCGCAATGCCGGCGGAATCAGGCCCGCGGTCGGTCATTGTTATCAGCATATCGGACAGCATCTCGCCGAGTTTCGGCTCGAGCGTCCGGTCTTTCAAAAACAATCCAACAATGCCGCACATAACTTCCAACACCCTCCATTCGTTTGCCAATGGAGGGCTATCATACGGTATGCCGCATTTCAACCTAAAAGAATAAATTTTTCTTTTTAAGCAAAATTACTCATGGTTCGCTTTTTGCGGATAGGAGATGATCGAAAGATAACGGGCCGGCAATTTGACCAATTCCTCCGGCCCATGCGGCGCGTCAGCATCGAAGAAAAGGCTGTCACCCGGCTGCATGGAGTAGAGCGTGTCCGCGTGCCGATAAACGACCTCGCCCGCCAGCATATAGAGGAACTCCATTCCCTCATGCTGAAAGGTTGGAAAGACGTCTGATTCCGTGGTGAGCGTGATCAGATAGGGCTCGACCGTAACGCCGCTGCTATTGTTGTCGATATGGCCGAGAAGACTGTATTGATGGCCAGCGCGCGTACCGCGGCGCTCGATGTTGACGCCCTCACCTGCCTTGACGAAAATCGCGGTACGCGGCTCCTCAAAGCGTCGGAAGAATGCCGTGAGCGGTACGCCGAGTGCCTTGGAAAGCGCCTGCAAAGTTGATAGCGAAGGCGAAATATTGCCATTTTCGATTTTTGACAGCATCCCCACCGACATATCGGTTGCCGCCGCCAGATCGGTCACGGTGATACCGAGCTTCTTGCGGTAGGCGCGGACCTCATGACCAATCGCCATCTCGAGATTGTTTTCGCGCGGCTCGCGGACAGCATGCGGATTCTGTGCGAGAGCAGTCTTGCTTGCTGCCGCTTCTTTTTGGGTGTTCTTGGCCATTATTTCTCTTCCCTGTCTGCCTGCGGATCGCTTTCTACGGCGTCCGGCGGATTGCTCTAGCGGATTTTGGCGTCAGCCCAAAATGTTGTCTGAAGGCTCTCGAAAAATGCGAAGCGCTGGAGAAACCAGTGGCGAAAGCCAGTTCGGAGATTGACAGAGGGCTTTGTTCAAGCAGCCGGCGGGCATGATCGAGCCGAATCCGATGATAGCTGTCATGGAAGCTGACACCAAGCTGTTCGGCAAACAGCCGGTCGAGGTGACGCGGGCTCAGTCCGACGAGCTTTGCCATCGTCCGGCGATCCATTGGCTGTTCTATGGTGGCTTCCATCTTTTCCAGAACCGTGATCAGGGCCGGATGATGCGTGCCGAACCGCTCGCTCGAAGAGCCGCGCTGCGGTGCTGTCGGCTCCGCTACGGCCGTATGGAGATACCAGTCGCTGACCCGTCTCGCAAAGGCCGTTCCCAGCCTGCCTTCGATCAGGGCATGCATCATGTCTAGCGGAGCCACGCCGCCGCCGCAGGTGATGCGGTCGCCATCCAGCACATAGCGCGCCTGCCGCGGGGAGAGATGGGGAAAGGCCTCGCGCATGGCCGGGGCATGCTCCCAATGGATGGTGAAATCGCGCCCATCCATCAGGCCGGCGGCGGCAAGAAGATAGGAGCCGCTGGAAATTCCGCCGATGCGCACGCCCTGGCGAGCCAGTCTGCGAAGCACGGGATGCAGGCCTGCGGCATCCTTCCAGTCGCCGGGATTGCCGCCGGCAACGACAAAGATCGTGTGGCAGCTCGCACCGATGACCGAAATGTCTTCGCAGGGAATTGCAAACCCGGAGGAGGACGCGACAGCCCTGCCGTCGACCGAAAGCGGGATGACCTCATAGAGGCCGGTCTGGGCAATCAGGTTTGCAGCACGCAAGGGCTCGGTCGCCGATGCGTAGGACATCAGCGCGAAATTCGGGGTCAGCGCGAAGCCGTAGCGTTGGGTGGAGGACGAGCTGTTATCACGCATGTCTTCAATTTATCCTGAAATGGCCTAATTCTGCAATTGTTGATCGCATTCCTGGCCTAGCCTTCCTTCAGTCTCACAAATCGAGCGGACACGGATGCGGTATTCGGCACTTTCGATCTTCCTCAATGGTCTTCGTGGCAACAGGAATTGGGCCGCTCACTGGCGGCAGCCAGAGCCGAAACCCCATTATGACGTGATCATCGTCGGTGGCGGCGGACATGGCCTGGCGACGGCCTACTACCTGTCGAAGACCTTCGGAATCAGAAATGTCGCCGTGCTGGAAAAGGGCTATATCGGCTCGGGCAATGTCGGGCGAAACACCACGATCATCCGCTCCAACTATCTGCTGCCCGGCAACAATCCCTTCTATGAGTTCTCGCTGAAGCTATGGGAAGGTCTGGAGCAGGACTTCAACTTTAACGCCATGGTCTCGCAGCGCGGCGTTCTCAATCTCTTTCATTCCGACGCCCAACGCGATGCCTATACGCGGCGCGGCAACGCCATGCGCCTGCATGGCGTCGATGCCGAGCTGCTGGACCGCGCGGCAGTTCGCACCATGCTGCCCTTTCTCGACTACGAGAATGCCCGCTTCCCGGTCCAGGGCGGCTTGCTGCAGCGGCGTGGCGGCACGGTACGCCATGACGCTGTCGCCTGGGGTTACGCCCGCGGCGCCGACAGCCATGGCGTCGATATTATCCAGAATTGCGAGGTGACGGATATCCGCCTTGAAAACGGTAGGGCGGTCGGGGTGGAAACCAGCCGCGGCTTCATCGCCTGCAACAAGCTCGCGCTTGCTGCTGCCGGCAATTCGTCACGCGTGGCGGAGATGGCCGGACTGAAGCTGCCGATCGAGAGCCACGTGCTGCAGGCCTTCGTTTCCGAGGGCCTGAAACCATTCATCGATGGCGTTGTCACCTTCGGCGCCGGACATTTCTATGTCTCGCAATCCGACAAGGGCGGCCTGGTGTTCGGCGGCGATATCGACGGCTACAACTCCTATGCGCAACGCGGCAACCTGGCCACAGTCGAGCATGTCGCGGAAGCCGGCAAGGCCATGATCCCGGCGCTCTCGCGCATCCGCGTGCTGCGGTCCTGGGGCGGCATCATGGACATGTCGATGGATGGCTCGCCGATCATCGACAAGGTGCATCTCGATAATCTCTATCTGAACTCCGGCTGGTGCTACGGCGGTTTCAAAGCGACGCCCGCATCGGGCTATTGCTTTGCCCACCTGATTGCCCGCGACGAGCCGCACGAGACGGCGAGAGCGTTCCGCCTCGACCGCTTCCAGCGCGGCTACATGATCGATGAAAAGGGCCAGGGCGCCCAGCCGAACCTTCACTGATTTTTCCGAAAGCGACACGACATGGCCAGCCGTATTCCCTGCCCTCACTGCGGGCTTCGCCCGAAGGAAGAATTCACTGTGAAAGGCGCCGCCCTGCCGCGCCCTGCCGCCGACGCCGGAGCGGACCTCTGGTTCGATTATGTCTATCTGCGCGACAATCCGCGTGGCGCTTACCAGGAATATTGGCACCACACCTCCGGGTGCCGCCGCTGGCTCGTCGTTTCGCGCGATACGGCCACGCATGAGATCCATGATTGCCGTGATGCTGCTGAACGAAAGGAGGTGCTTGCATGACCTCCTTTCGTCTTTCGAAAGGCGGCCTGATCAAACGGGAGAAGGCGCTTTCCTTCACCTTTGACGGCAAGCCGATGACGGGTCTGGTGGGGGATACGCTTGCTTCGGCCTTGCTGGCCAACGGTCGGCAACTGGTTGGGCGCAGTTTCAAATATCACCGCCCGCGCGGCATCCTGACGGCTGGCGCGGCCGAACCCAATGCGCTGATGACCATCGGCCGCGGCGGGCGGACCGAGCCCAATACACGCGCCACCATGCAGGATCTCTATGAGGGCCTGGAAGCGAAGAGCCAGAACCGCTGGCCCTCGCTGGAGCATGATATCGGTGCGGTCAATGGCCTGCTTTCACCCTTTTTGTCTGCCGGCTTCTACTACAAGACCTTCATGTGGCCGGGCAAATTCTGGGAGAAGGTCTACGAACCCTTCATCCGCAAGGCGGCAGGTCTCGGCAGGGCCTCCTATGAAGCGGATCCGGATGCCTATGAGAAATGCTGGGCGCATTGCGATCTGCTGGTGATCGGCGCTGGGGCCGCGGGCCTTATGGCGGCGCTTGCCGCGGGCCGGGCCGGAGCGCGGGTGATCCTGGTCGATGAAAATGCGGCGCTTGGCGGCTACGCCTTGAGCGAAACGGCGCTGATCGGCGAACAGCCGGCATCGTCCTTTGCCGCAGGCGTGGTTGCGGAACTGGAGAGCCTTTCCAATGTCCAGCTTCTCCCGCGCACGACGGTATTCGGCTGGTATGACGGCCAGGTTTTCGGGGCCGTGGAGCGTGTGCAGAAACATGTTGCCGTGCCTCTGGCAAATCTGCCGGTCGAGCGCCTGTGGCGCATTGCGGCAAAAAAGGCCATTCTGGCAACGGGTGCCGAAGAGCGCCCGCTGGTCTTCGGCGGCAACGACATTCCGGGCGTCATGATGGCCGGCGCCATGCGCAGCTATCTCAATCACTATGCCGTTGCGCCGGGCAGGAAGACGGCGGTTTTCACCAGCAATGACAGCGGCTATGCGCTCGCCGCTGATCTGGAAGCTGCCGGCATGGAGGTGGCAGCGGTCATCGACAGCCGTCGCGATGCGAATATCGCCTATACCGGCAAGGCCCGGCTGGTGCGGGGCGGCTTCGTCTCGAACGTGCATGGCGGCAAGGCAGTCGAAGCGATCGACATCTGGCGCGAAGGGCAGTCGGAGCGGCTCGCGATCGACAGTCTCGCCATGTCAGGCGGCTTCTCGCCGATCATCCACCTTGCCTGCCATCGCGGCGGCAAGCCGCGCTGGTCCGACGACCATTCCGCTCTCCTCGCCCCCGACGACTTGGCGGATCTGGCGCTTGCGGGCTCGGCCGCAGGTGTCTTTGGGCTGCATGCCTCCATGGCGTCGGGACAGAAGGCTGCGGCCGCAGCACTGTCGGACCTCGGCTTTTCCCATTCTGTCAGCGAGATCCCGGTCGTCGAGCGTGAAACCGTGCCAGCGCCGGCCAAACCGCTCTGGTCTATTCCCGGCATCACCGGCAAGGCTTTCGTCGATTATCAGAACGACGTGCATCTGAAGGATCTCGGCCTTGCGGTGCAGGAAGGCTATGGTCACGTGGAGCTTGCCAAGCGCTATACGACCAACGGCATGGCGACCGATCAGGGCAAGCTTTCCAACATCAACGCCATCGGCCTCCTCTCCGAGGCGCGGCGTGTTTCGCCGGCCGAGGTCGGCACCACGACCTTCCGTCCCTTCTATACGCCCGTTTCCTTCGGCGCCCTGGCGGGGGCCTCGCACGGGAAGCATTTCCAGCCGGTGCGCAAGTCGCCACTGCACGATTGGGCGGCGAAAAACGGCGCGACCTTCGTCGAAACGGGTCTTTGGTATCGCTCCGCCTGGTTCCCGCGGGCGGGGGAAAATGGCTGGCGCGAAAGCGTCGACCGCGAGGTGAAAAATATCCGGCTGCATGTCGGCATCTGCGATGTCTCCATGCTCGGCAAGATCGAAGTGTGCGGGCCGGACGCTGCGGAATTCCTTAATCGCGTCTATTGCAACGGTTTTCTGACGCTGCCGGTCGGTAAGGCTCGGTACGGGCTGATGCTGCGCGAAGACGGCTTTATATATGATGACGGAACGACCAGCCGACTTGCCGAGGACCGCTATTTCATGACGACGACCACGGCCTATGCCGCAGGTGTCATGAACCATCTCGAATTCTGCGCCCAGGCGCTTTGGCCGGAACTCGACGTGCGGCTGGCGTCGGTCACCGACCAATGGGCGCAGATGGCGGTCGCTGGCCCCAAGTCGCGGGCCGTGCTGCAGCAACTCGTCGATGACGACATGTCCAATGAAGCCTTCCCATATCTGGCGGCAAAAGAGGTTTCGCTGCTTGGCGGACGCTTGAAAGGCCGGCTGTTCCGCATATCGTTTTCCGGAGAGCTGGCCTATGAATTGGCCGTGCCGGCAGATTTCGGCGAGAGCGTTGCCAATCTCGTCATGCAGGCAGGCGCTGCCCACGGAATTTGTGCCTATGGTATCGAGGCGCTGGCTGTCCTGCGCATCGAGAAAGGGCACGTCACCCATAACGAGATCAACGGTACCGTGGTCCCAGCCGACCTCGGCTTCGGCAGGATGGTGTCCATGGCCAAGCCGGATTTCATCGGCAAGCACATGGTCGCGCGCGAGGGGCTAGTCAATCCGGATCGTCCGCAACTGGTCGGCGTCGTGCCGCTCGATCCGGCGATCAGCTTCAGGACGGGTGCACATATTCTGAAGAAGGACGCAGCGGCCTCGCTCGAAAGCGACCAAGGTTATGTGTCTTCGAGCTGCTTCTCGCCCCATGTCGGTTCCACCATCGGCCTGGCCCTCGTCAAGGGCGGCGCATCCCGCCATGGCGAAGAGGTGCAGATCTGGAACGGCCTGCGCAACGAATTTACCGCCGGCCGCCTCGTCAGCCCGGTCTTTGTCGATCCTGCAAACGAGAAACTCCATGTCTGAACGCGCGGCATCTGAGGCAGCCATGACCGAATTTGAACTCATCCGCCGCCCGGCACTTCCCGCCGGGGAACCAAAGGTGCTCGGGGGTCTGGCACTGGAGGCGGTCACCGACGGTGTGATCCTGCAGCTATTGGCCCGCCCCGGCGCAGTTGCCGAGGTCGGCATTCTGGCGGCAATCGGGCAAACAGAAGGTCTGAGCCTCAGAAACTCCGGTCCCGGACAATGGTTGTTGGTCGCCGATGGCGCTGTTGATGTTGATGTCATCGCCGATCGTCTGGCGACCGTCGCCTATCTGGTGGACCAAACGCATGGACGCAGCCGGATCCGTATCAGGGGTCCGCAGGTGCGTCAGCTCCTGGCAAAGGGTACGGGCGTGGACCTGCATGACAATCAATTCCCCATCAACCATGCCGTGATGACGCTGATCGGCCATATCGGCGCCAACCTCGCCCGCACCAGCGAGGATTGCTACGAACTCCTCGTCCTGCGCGGATTTGCCGACAGTCTGTGGCATGAACTTGAGATCATGGCCGCTGAATTTACGTAAGAGACGTTCGTGATCGGCGATCTGGGCAGCGCCTAAACTTGCAAACTTTAACATGACATTAACTTCTCGACGTCAAAATTGGGCAGCGCGCAAAAGACGAGATGACGATGGGTTGTGTTGCAATAAAATACCTGGGCGATTTCAAGGATCTCTCCGAGGTTCCCGCCCATAGACAGCTACGCGACAGCGAACTGCTGGAACAGCTCAGGAAGGCGGTCGATTTCCGCCACATCGCTGTCGGCGGGCTGGATCTCGCCGGGTATCAAATTGGACGAGGCCATTCCATCGATACGGATATGCCGCCTGCTTTTATCGATACTTACTTCGGAGAAAAGCTCGGTCTGTCGGACCCGCTGGTCATCCAGTCGCTGAACCGAACGACGCCGCTGAGTGACGAAGAAGCTTTTGACATCTCGCCCCCCTCGCAACGCCTTCAATATTTGCTGCGGGCTTACAGGATCGGGCAACGCTTGCAGGTGCCATTGGCGAGAGATGGCGTCGTCTACGGCGGCGTCTGCTTCACAAGAGAAAAACAATTCACAGCAAGCGAGCGGGATTTGCTCCTCTTCTTTGCCGAACCGCTGCATCGGGTAATCACGAAGCCTTTGATGGATCGCTTCGCCGCCGGCGTCCTTCGTCTGACGAACGGTGAGTTGCGAAGCCTTGAACTCGCCAGCAAAGGGTTGACGAGTGAGGAAATCGCCGATGCTTCGGATTATCGACCGGAAACCATCAATAGCTATCTGAAAAGCGCGACGAAAAAACTCGGTGCGGCCAATCGCGCCCATGCGGTCGCCGAAGCGATTCGCCGGAACCTCATAAACTGAGGCGACGGACCTTCCCGATCCCGCCTCCTCTTCGGAGTGCGCTTAGCGCCGCATAGAGATATGCCGCTGCGTCCCTGCATTCGCCAAATCATCCCATCCGAAAAGCGCAGAAAATATCCGATATACGAAGACTTTAGCGATGTGCCTTGAGGATCTGACTTTGGTTAACGCCAAATAAAGGAAATCGCCCAAATTTGGGGCTTATCGAAAGGGCGGATGGACGCCAGCGCCGACATGACGACGGGTTTCGATGTGATTGAGGTATGTGCCCAATCGCGGTTTAAGCCCATTGTTTTCGAGGTCGAGAATGTCGAGTCGCTCCATGCATGCCAACAACAGCTCCAATTCCGCAGGCAACGGTGACGCCGCCGGCGCGAAGACCCGGCGTCAGAACGTCGAGCGTCGCCTCGACTTCATGCAGCTCGATCAGGACGGTCGCGCTGGCATCCGATCCCTAAAAACTTTGATCGAACGCGAACTGCCCCATGGTCTGGACAAGTTCTATGCGCAATTGCGCAAGAGCCCAGAGGTCAGCCGCTTTTTCTCCACGGAGGAGAACATCGCCCGGGCGAAGGGTGCGCAGATGGGCCATTGGCACAATATCGCCGATGGCAATTTCAATGAGGAATATGTCGGCAAGGTTCGTACGATCGGCACTGTACATGCCCGCATCGGCCTGGAGCCACAATGGTACATTGGCGGCTACGCCATCATTATCGACCATCTGATCAAGAGCGCCGTCGAGGAAATCTTCCCCAAAGGCGGGATATTCTCACGAAAAACAATGAAGAGTGCGGACTTCGGCAAGGCACTTGCCAGTCTCGTCAAGGCCGTGATGTTGGACATGGACTTGGCGATTTCGGTCTACATCGATGAAGCGGAAATCGCGAAGCAGAAGGCTCAGGCCGAGGCGATCGACGCGGAGCGCCAGCTCGTCTGCAACAGCTTCGGCAAAGCGATGGCAGCGATCGCCGCCAAGGACATCAGCTACCGGATCGATGACGACCTGCCGGCGGCGTATCACGCTCTGCGTGACAACTTCAACAACGCTCTTGACCAGTTGTCGGCGACGATCGAGCAGATCAATGGTGCCGCTTCACAGATCAACTCCGGTTCACAGGAAATTCGGTCCGCTGCGGATGATCTTTCCAAGCGTACCGAGCAGCAGGCAGCCTCCATCGAGGAGACCGCTGCTGCGCTTGAGGAAATCACCACCACGGTCAAGGATTCCAGCCGGCGTGCTGAGGAGGCTGGACAACTGGTTGCCAAGGCTCGTATCGGCGCCGAAAAATCCGGTGACATCGTGAGGCAAGCGGTCGCCGCAATGGGTGCAATCGACGGCTCTTCGCGGGAAATCTCGAATATTATCGGGGTGATCGACGAAATCGCCTTCCAGACGAACTTGCTGGCGCTGAATGCCGGTGTCGAAGCGGCTCGCGCCGGCGACGCGGGTAAAGGTTTTGCCGTCGTCGCGCAGGAGGTTCGCGAACTCGCCCAGCGCTCGGCCAAGGCCGCAAAGGAGATCAAAGAACTGATCAACAATTCGGGCGAGCAGGTAAAGGCGGGCGTGACTCTTGTTGGAGAAACCGGAGAAGCGCTTACGGTCATCGCTGACGAGGTCAAGGAGATTGATCGGCATATCGGCGCGATCGTTCGAGCATCCACAGAGCAAGCAACCGCCCTGCAGGAAATTAATACAGCCGTCAACTCGATGGATCAGGGCACGCAGCAGAATGCCGCGATGGTAGAGGAATCCACCGCCGCCAGCCATGCACTCACGCTGGAGGTCGGTCGCATCGCTGCAATGCTCAGTGAATTCAACATCGGCAAGGCATCGGTATCCCGGGCTCGCTCAGCTAAGCAAAGCGACATGCCCACGGCATCTCCTGCACGGGCGCTGGGAGCCAAACTCGCCAAGGCCTACGCGACGCAAGGCAACCTGGCGGTCGCGGCTACCAATTGGGAGGAATTCTAATCCGGTGCGGCTTTGGCGGGATTTGAATAGTTAGCCGAGCAAAGAAACTGCCCCGTACGCCTTTGGTTACGGGGCAGCAACACAGCTAGATGCTTGCAGCGTTTACCAGACAGAGACGTCGCTGGACGGCACGCTCGCTACGAAACAACCCGGTTGCGACCGCCCTTTTTCGCCGCATAGAGATTCTGATCGGCGATCTCCAAAATCTCGTTCGGAGAATTGGCGGACAGGCTACCGGCGACGCCTATGCTGATCGTGACGCACAGCCCGTTGCAGATCTGCGCCCAGTCCCAGCGTTCAATCGTCGAACGCAGCCTCTCGCAAACATCGGCCGCCCCTCCGGGAGGGCCCGCCAGCAGAACAACGAACTCCTCGCCGCCAAAGCGGATCGCCTGATCGGTGATCCGCAACTGGTTGCGCAATATGGTTCCAATGGCGCTAAGCACCTGGTCCCCGATCATATGGGAAAAGTTGTCATTGATCGACTTGAAGTGGTCTACATCCAGCATCGCGATGGAATATGGGCGCGTCTCGGACGCTAGCTCCTTGAAGCGGCTGTCGAGATATTTGCGGTTATAGAGCCCAGTCAGCCCATCCAGATAAACGGCGCTGGCAAGGATATCAGTTTCCTCCTGCAATTTCTGATAGGAGGCCTCCAGCGTTTCGGCGCGCTTCGACTCTGTCTCCGCGACTTCCTTAAGCCGTTTGGTTTCATAATAGATTTCGGCGAGACGCGCGCGCTGTTGGGTTCTCTCGGCGCTGTTTTGCAAATATGCCTGGTGGAACTTCTTATGCGTCTCCAGCGCCAGGTCAAACTGCCCCAGCCCTTCATAAGCCTGCGACAGATAAAGATAGATCTGGATATAGGAATCGAAACTGCCGCCGTCGCCGATCAGATCCAGCGCCTCGAGCAACAGCGATCGGGCGTCTACAAAGTTCCCGCAATTGATATGGACCTGGCCTAAAGTGTAGAGATATTGCTGCCGGTCGCGAACATAGCTGTTCTCCTGAAACGCCTCATAGCGGACCATGCACTGAAGCGCTTTGTCATGCTCGCCCAGATGGCTGTAGTAATCGGCTTCGTTGCCGAGACAAATGCGAGCGGCCCAGCTATCGCCGATCTCGATTGATATGTGGAGCGCCTCTTCCGTCAGCTCCAGCGCTCTCATCAGCATCTGGTGTCCCACTTCCGGCTCGCCGCGCGCTTGCGCGATATATCCGCCTTCCGAATGGGCACCGCCAAGATTGATAAGCCACCAGCATTCATAGGTCTTGTCACCGATCGACCTGGCGAGCTCGACGGATCTCTCGCTCATCAGAATCGCCCGGTCGGGTTGCTTGTTGTACCAGAAGATAATTCCAATGACGTTGGTGGCCAGGCTTTGCACCTTTAGGTCTTCAGTCCTGTCGGCCAAATCCAACGCGCGGGTAGCCTCTTCGATCGCTTCCTCGGGCAAGCCCAATTCCAGAAACAACCATCCGAGATACGCCCGGGCATAGGCTTCCTGGATGGGCTCCCCACTCAATTTCCAGAAGTCTACCGCCCTGCGGACATGCGTTATCCCGAGTTCGGCCTTGCCAATCTGCAAACAATACCAGGCTATATCCGTGTCGCATTGGGCGGCAATGCGATCGTCGCCCCGCGACTTGGCATCGGCATGAATTTGGCTGGCAAGTGTAAGTGCCTCAACCGAGCGGCCCGTACATCCAAGATGCCACGCTTCCTGTAGGCTGGAATTTGCTTTTTGAGTAATTGCCTCGATATCAATAGTTTGCATATTGAACGCCAACATTTGTCTTCTGGATAGCGGTAGCACCAGAAGCTTAACAATGATGCTATAGCCAACAAAACATGCGACAGGCCCATTTTCATCATGGCATGTAAGTTAACGCCGTCTCAATGTTCCCAGTTAACCTTGCTTTGAGGATTGCCCGGGAAGATGGCGCCCCATATCCCAGCGCCTAACCAGCCGCGGCGCGGTATTGCCGGATTGGGCGCAGGCGAATGATTGAAAAATGAGCATGATTTCTAATTGACTATAAAGTGAGCTTGTCATAGCGTTAAAGCAAGAAATGGCATTGATCGCCAACGGCAAATGAGCCCCGCTTTCCGCACACCCTGCGGACGGGGCTTTTTTCGTGCCGTTTGGTCGGTCGTGCCAAGCGTTCAAACCGAGATTTTGGCGTGATCAAGAATACCCCCAACGAGGATAGTCCTTTGTCTTTCGAGCGGCGCGCAATCGGCCGCTGCCCATTCGGTGGGTTGCGGAACATCCTATGATCCGAAAGCCCGTCCCTCTCTCACTTCTTTATTCGACGACGGGCACTTATGCGACGCTTGGCCGTGATGCCGTGGATGGAGCCTTGGCGGCAATCGCCGAAGTCAACGGTGATTCCAGCTATTTCTTCCAATTCGACCCACGTGTCGATGACCCAGCCGGGAGTGCGGAACGCTATGCCGAACTCGCCGAGGTCGCCATCCGCCAGAGGGGATGTCGGCACATCGTCGGTGCGATCACGTCTTGGAGCCGGAAGGAAGTGCTTCCAGTCGTCGAACGCCATGGCGCGCTGCTTTGGTACGCCTTTCCGCATGAAGGCTATGAGACGAGTGACAGCGTCATCTATCTGGGCGCCTGTCCCAACCAGCATCTGTTGCCGCTGTTCGACTACGTCTTGCCGCGTTACGGCCGGCGGCCGTTCATCGTCGGCTCGAACTATATCTGGGGCTGGGAAATTGGCCGCATCGCCCGCGAGCTGACCGAGGCGGCGGGTGGCGAGGTGCTGGCAGAGCGCTTCGTGCCGCTTGGTTCGGAAGAGGTCGATCACCTGATTGCCGAAATCCGCCTGAAGCGGCCGGATTTCATCCTCTCCAACCTTGTTGGCCGTTCCGCCCATGCGTTCATCCGTGCCTATGCGGAACTGCGTGAGGAGAACGTCGATTTTAGCGCCGAACGCCGGCCGCTCGTGGCCTGCAACCTTTCGGAAATCGATCTCACCGACCTGAGTTCGCAAGCCAAGGCTGGGCACATCGTCACCAACATCTATCTGGACAGGCTCGACACTCAGGAAAATCGGCATTTCAAGGCGCGATTGGCAGCTCGCCGCGGTGGCGGCCGGCCGGTCACAGGGCCATTTGCCTTCGCCTATATGGCGGTTTCCGTCCTGGCCCAGGCGATCGCCGATGCCGGCACGGACGATCCGGATTTGATCCGCAAAGTGGTCACGCAACGGCGGTTCGATACGCCCATCGGGCCGATTTCGTTTGATCCGCGCACCCATTACGCCGGTTTGCGGCCATATATCGGCAGGTCCGACAGCGAGGGCGGTTTCGAGATTTTCGACACCGAAACCCCTGTTGTCGAAGCAGATCCCTATCTGGTGCGCTCCGTTTTTCCCGGTAAGCCGAGCGTTTATGGGCCGGGCGCGGGACTGAAGGTGGTCAAATGAGCCGCTTCGAACGACCGATGTTTTCGAGGTGGCGCGCAGTGATCCTGCATCGGCCGCATCCGTCCGTCGAGGCGCTGACGCGCCAGTTGGAGTCGCTGCACATCCAGGTCAAAGCCGTCTGGCCGCAGCTCGATGAGCAGGATGCTCAGGCCGATGTGGTGTTCTTCGATGCCGACATGGGACACGACCAGCAATTTCCCTGGCCATCTGGCTTTTCGCCGATGCCGCTCGTCGCGTTGATCGGCTCGGAAGCGCCGGGGCGGATCGAATGGGTGCTCTCCCAGGGCTCGAACGCGCATATGCTGAAGCCGATCGGCTCGACAGGCGCCTATAGCGCGCTGCTGATCGCATCGCATGCCTACCAGAAAGCCCGCAGCCATGCCGATGATATCCGTGCGCTTGAGGACCGATTGCGTCAGCGACCGATCGTGGTGCGCGCCGTATTGCAATTGATGCAGCAGGGATATGCCGGCGAAGCCGCCGCTTTCAAACGCTTGAGACGCATCTCGATGGATTGGGGCATGACGGTCGAAGAGGCCGCGGACGCCATCTGCAAGAACGACAGGCGTACCCACGGCGGACATTAGGAAGACGAACAAGAAGGAGACGAAATATGGAGGTAATCGAAGGCTATGCGCCCTATGGCAGTTACAGGAGCTGGTACCGGATCACTGGAGACCTCGCATCCGGTAAGCCGCCGCTGATCGTCGCGCATGGCGGGCCTGGCTGCACGCATGATTATGTCGACAGTTTCAAGGATATCGCCGCCACCGGCCGCGCTGTCATCCACTATGACCAAGTGGGCAATGGCAAGTCCACGCACCTGCCGGAAAAGGGCGGTGATTTCTGGACGGTCGCCTTCTTCAAGGCGGAGCTCCATAACTTGATCGACCATCTGGGCATCCGGGACGCCTATTGCCTGCTCGGACAATCCTGGGGCGGCATGTTGTCGGCTGAATTCTCCGTCGATCGGCCAGCCGGTCTCAAGGCGCTCGTGATCGCCAATTCGCCCGCGGCAATGAAAACCTGGATTTCCGAGGCCAATCGCCTTCGCGAAGCCTTGCCGGCCGACGTGCAGGCCACGCTGCTCAAGCATGAACTGGCCGGCACCACGGGCAGCCCAGAATACGTCAAGGCAACAGACGTTTTCAACGAGCGCCATGTCTGCCGCGTCGTCCCCATGCCGCCGGAGGTAAAGCGCACCTTCGATGCCATAGCCGAGGACCCGACCGTCTACTACACGATGAACGGCCCCAACGAATTCCATGTCATCGGCACGATGAAGGATTGGTCGATCGTCGGTCGTCTTTCGACCATCGATGTCCCGACGCTGTTGATCTCTGGTCGCTACGACGAGGCGACGGAGGCTTGTGTGCAACCCTATGCCGATGAAATCCCGGATGTGCGCTGGCGGATCTTTGAACAGTCTAGCCACATGCCGCATGTCGAGGAACGCGCGGCCTGCATGGCCGAGATTGGCGCATTTCTGAATGAGAAAGCGCCGTGAAAGCAAGAGACTGTCAACGGACCGGTCGTAAATAGCAGCGGTATCGAACCATTTATAATAAGAGGGAACAGACAATCATGATGACACGAACAACAACATTTTTCCGCGCGGGGGCAGCTTTCGCCGGCCTTCTGCTCGCCCAGACCATGCTTTCGGGGGTGGCTCACGCCGAGGACCGGGCCGCGCTCATGGCTCAGCATCGCGGTGGCACGATGACGCTCTCGGCCGTTTCGGCGGCCGGCACCATCGATCCGATGCTCAACTACACCGCCCAGTATTGGCAGATCTACCAGATGAGCTATGACGGCCTCGTCAAGTTTAAGCAGGCTGGCGGCACAGAAGGCTTCAAGATCGTGCCCGCTATCGCCGAGGAAATGCCCGAGATCAAGAATGACGGGAAAACTTATGTCTTCAAGATCCGCAAGGGCATCAAGTTCTGGAACGGCAAGGACGTCACGCCGGCCGATGTCGTGGCCTCGTTTCAGCGGATCTTCAAGGTCAAGGGTCCAACCATGGGCAGTTTCTACAATGGCATCGTCGGCGCCGATAAATGCATGGCTGATGGTGATACCTGCACGCTTGATGGCGGTGTGATTGCCGACGAGAAGGCTGGCACAGTCACCATCAATCTCACCGCGGCGGATTCGGAGTTCTTCGCCAAGCTTGCGGTACCGCATGCGAGTATCGTCCCAGCCGATACGCCCGCCAAGGATGCCGGCACGAGCCCCGTACCGGGAACCGGTGCCTACATGATCGAAAGCTACAACCCGAATGAAAAGATGGTGTTGAAGCGCAATCCCTATTTCAAGGAATGGAGCGTCGATGCGCAGCCGGACGGCTATGCCGACGAAATCGACTATAAGTTCGGCATGACCGAGGAAGCCGGCATCAATGCCGTGATCAATGGTCAGGTGGACTGGATGTTCGACACGCCGCCGACGGATCGCCTGCCTGAGATCGGCTCGAAATACGCCAAGCAGGTTCGCATCGATCCGCTCGCGGCCTTTTGGTACGCGCCGATGAACGTCAATCTACCGCCCTTTAATAACATCAAAGCGCGACAGGCCCTGAACTATGCGCTCGATCGTGACGCACTCGTCGGGCTCTTCGGGGGTGAAGTGCTGGCACAGCCGACTTGCCAGATCCTGCCGCCCGATTTCCCCGGCCATGTCGATGATTGCATCTATACCAAGGACCCCGGCCCGAAGTGGTCGGAGGCAGATATGGACAAGGCCAAGCAACTGGTCGAGGAATCGGGCACGAAGGGTCAAAAGGTGACCGTGATCGCCGAAGACAACGCGGTTGCACGCGGCATCGGCACCTATATTCAGAGCGTCCTCAACGAGCTCGGCTATGATGCCTCAATGAAGGCGATCTCACCCAATATCGAGTTTGCCTACATTCAGAATACCAACAACAACGTCCAGATCAGCGTTACCCAGTGGTATATGGACTATCCGGCCGCGTCGGACTTTCTGAATGTGCTGCTCTCCTGCAGCAGCTTCAACAAAGGCAGCGATTCCTCGATCAATATCGCCGGCTATTGCAATAAGGACCTCGACGCCAAGATGAAGGCGGCCATGACCCTTTCGCTGACCGATGAGAAAGCCGCCAATGCCGAATGGGCCAAGATCGACAAGGCCTATATGGCTGAAGCGCCGCTGGCGCCGCTGTTCACGCCGAAGAGCGTGAATTTCACCTCCGCCCGCCTCGGAAATTATGCCTTCAACAAGCAGAACCGCTGGGTCATCTCCCAATCCTGGGTGAAGTAACCATCAGGCGGCGGCGCGATCAGAGCCGCCGCCTGCATGCGTGCCTGTTGTGTGTGACCCGTGCGGGAAAGCGAGATGAACGCCTTGGCCGATACCCCATCTTCCGAGATCGAAAGGCTCGACGTCGTTGCGATGCGCACTGGCGCTGGTCCCTGGCGGCGGGCCTGGGTGCTCCTGAAACGCGACAAGCCAACGATCGCCGCCGTTTTCCTGCTCCTCGTGATCGTGTTGTCGAGCCTTGCCGCGCCGTTCTACGCCGCCGATATCGCCGGCACGGATCCGTTCCGCTCCAACCTGAGCGGCAAGGTCACGGTCGATGGCAAAAAGGTGAAGATCATGCAGGCCTCTACCGAGGGGCTGGGCCTCGGCGTGACCCCGATCGGGCCGACCTGGGGAGCGCAATATTTCCTCGGTGCCGATACGCAGGGTCGCGACGTTGCCGCCCGCCTCCTCTATGGCGGAAGGAATTCCCTGCTGATCGCGTCGGCTGCGACGGCCGTCTGTCTCGTGCTGGCCGCAGCCATCGGCATATCTGCGGGTTTTTTCGGCGGCCTCGCAGATATCGTGCTGTCGCGCATTCTCGACATTCTCTGGGCGTTTCCCGTCTATCTGCTGGCGATCTCGCTTTCGATCGTGATGATTTCGAAGGGCGTTGTGATCGGCCCGATTGAAATCACTGCCGACAGTCTGCTCCTGCCGATCGGCATCATCGGCATCATCTACGTGCCCTATGTCGCAAGACCCGTCCGCGGCCGGGTGCTCGCGCTCAAGGAGAGCGAATTCGTGCTCGCGGCGGTCGGGCTCGGTATTCCAGCCTGGCGCATTCTGCTCAAGGACATTTTGCCGAACGTGTCGACCATGCTCATCGTCTTCATACCGCTGATGATGGCGCTCAACATCGTCACCGAGTCGTCGCTTTCGTTTCTTTCGATCGGCGTGCAGGCGCCGGATGCGAGCTGGGGAACAATCATTCAGGATGGGCAGACGCTGCTATATACGCGCCCGGCCGTGGCGCTCGCGCCCGGCATCGTCATCGCGCTCACCGTTCTCTCCCTTAACGTGGTCGGCGACAGCATCCGTGACGTGCTCGACCCACGCACCAAGATTGTCTGAGGGCGCGGGATGTTTGTCGCAATCTTCCAGCGTCTCACCCAGATGATCTTCGTGATGTTCGGCATCTCGGCGCTCGTCTTCCTGATCTTCTTTGCGACGCCCGGCTCCGACCCGGCTGCCCGCATCGCCGGCCGCAATGCCTCTCAGGAAACTATCCAGGCCATCCGATCCGAATTCGGCTTCGATCGGCCGCTGCCCGTGCAATATGCGATCATGATGAAGCGGCTTTTCGTGACGCAGGATCTGGCCTCTTACGTCAATCGCGGCATGCGCGTGGTGCCGGAAGTCGCCGTCGCGGCGCCGGTGACCTTGTCGCTCGTCTTCGGCGCGGCAGTTCTCTGGATCCTGGGCGGCGTGGTGACCGGCGTCGTAGCCACCATGACACGGGGCAGCCTACTCGATCGCGGGCTGATGATGCTTGCGCTCGTCGGCGTTTCCATGCCGGTCTACTGGCTTGGCGAGGTAATGAATCTGATCTCTCAGAGCCGCCTTCACGATACCTGGCTTTTTTCCTGGGTGCCCGCACTCGGCTACAAGCCGCTTTTCGAAGATCCGCTGGGCTGGTTCAAGACGCTGATCATTCCGTGGATCACATTGGCGACGCTCTATATCGGGATTTACGGCCGCGTCCTGCGCGCCAACTTGGTGGAAGCCTATCACGAAGATTATATCCGCACCGCTCGTGCCAAGGGGCTGAGCCCGGCGCGGGTAATGCTCAGGCACGCGCTCCGGACGTCGCTGATCCCGTTCGTTACCATGTTCGGCCTCGATTTCGGCGCACTGGTTGGCGGCGCCGCATTGCTTACCGAAGTCGTCTTCGGCCTCAACGGTGTCGGACGGCTGACCTATCAGGCGCTGCTTAATCTGGATCTGCCGATGATTCTTGGCACGGTGATGTATGCCTCCTTCTTCGTCGTCCTCGCCAATGCGTGCGTGGACATCATCTACGTGTTGATCGATCCGCGCGTGAGGGGGAGCTGACGATGACCGGTTCCAACAAGCCTCTGCTCCTAGACGTCAAGGGTCTTACCGTATCGTTTGCGACCGACAAGGGCCTCGTCAAGGCCGTGGACGACGTCTCCTTTTCGGTTCGCCAAGGCGAAATCCTCTCCATTGTCGGCGAGTCCGGCTCTGGAAAATCGGTGACGCTTCTGTCGCTCCTCGGCCTTCACGATGCGAAGACCACCAGGGTCGACGGCGCGGTTGCCTTTCAAGGCGAGCGCATTCTCGAACTGCCGGCCAGCCGGATGCGAAGCATTCGCGGTAAGGGCATCGGCCTGATCTCGCAGGATCCGATGACCGCGCTGACCCCGGTCTATACGATCGGCTGGCAGATAGAAGAGCAGATCCGCGCTCATGAAAAACTCTCCGCTCGGGCAGCACGCAAACGCGCGATCGAACTTTTGGCGGAGGTGGGCTTCGCAAATCCGGCGGAGGCCGTCGGGCGCTATCCGCACCAGCTTTCCGGCGGCATGCGCCAGCGCGCCGTCATTGCGATGGCGATCTCCTGCAATCCGGCGCTTATCGTCGCCGATGAACCGACAACCGCGCTCGACGTGACCGTCCAGGCGCAGGTGCTCGATCTTCTGCTGCGGTTGCGCAAGGATTTTGGATCGGCGATCATCCTGATTACCCACGATATGGGTGTCGTTGCCGAAGTGGCCGATCAGGTCGCGGTCATGTATGCCGGCCGCATCGTGGAAAGCGGTCCGGCGAAAGCTATCTTTTCCCATCCCCTTCACCCCTATACCTGGGGCCTGATGGCCTCGATCCCGCCATTGACCGGCCCAAGACCCGAGCGGCTGATCTCGATCGGCGGCATGCCGCCCACACCCGAAAACATACCCGAGGGCTGCGGTTTTGCGCCGCGCTGTCGATTTGCCCGCGCTGAGTGCAACGCGCGTCCGCCGCTCAGACGGCTTGAGGATCAGGCCGGGCTCTGTGTGCTCGACGGCGACGAGCGGGAAACCCTGCGCCGGACCGTTCTTTCCCTGGAGGTGGCGGCGTGAGCACCGAGCAAATGCGAAAGCCTCTCCTTTCGGCTCACCAACTGACCAAGAATTTCGTCGTCGGTAAGACCATGATGCCGGGCTCGGGCCGGATATTGCATGCCGTAGACCAGATCAGCCTCGACGTGTTTCCGGGCGAGACGCTCGGCCTGGTCGGCGAATCCGGCTCCGGCAAGTCCACCTTGGGTCGTTGCATGACCCGGCTTTACGACGTGACTTCCGGCAGCCTCGCCTTCGAGGGCATCGAGATCGGCAAGGCGAATGCGCGGGCGCTGAAGCCAGTGCGGCGCAAAATGCAGATGATCTTCCAGGATCCTTCCTCCTCGCTTAATCCGCGCCGCAGGGTCCGCGATATCCTCGGCGAAGTGCTGAAGGTCCACGCGATCCGCACTGGTTCCGAAGTCGAGGATCGCCTTGCCGAACTCATGACTTTGGTGGGTCTGAGGCCTGAATATCTCGATCGTTATCCGCATGAATTTTCAGGCGGACAGCGCCAGCGGATCGGCATTGCGCGGGCGCTGGCGGTCGAACCGCAATTGATCGTCGCCGATGAACCGGTCTCCGCACTCGATGTTTCGGTACAGGCGCAGATCATCAATCTGTTCGCTGACCTCCGTGAGCGGCTGAACCTCACCTATTTGTTCATCGCTCACGATCTTCCCGTGGTTCGCCAGGTTTCGACCCGCGTGGCCGTCATGTATCTCGGTTCCATCGTGGAAATCGGCGAGACCGACACGCTCTACGCCGCCCCGCGCCATCCTTATACCCAGGCGCTGCTTTCAGCCATTCCGCAGCCGCATAAAGGGGGCAGACGCGAGCGCATCCTGCTCAAGGGCGAAATTCCAAGCCCGCTCAACCCTCCCAAGGGCTGCAAATTCTCGACCCGCTGTGCCTTTGCCCGAGATATCTGCCATGAAAGCCGCCCGCTTTTGACTGAAACCTCGACGAACCATGGGGTTGCCTGCCACTTTCCCCTGGAGTGAACCAGCCCGGAGATCGGGTCTAAAGACGTTTGTGGATTGTCATATGCTTACTCAGCCTTCAGCTCCTGAGCGCTTCCTCGTCTCCGATGGAGTTTCTCCAAATGTCTGCCGATAGGTCACCGCGAATCTTCCGAAATGGAAGAAGCCCCACTTCAAGCATATTTCTTTGATCGACGTGCGGTTGGACTGATCCAGAAGATCTGCCCGGGCGGCTTGCAGACGAATCCCCCGCAGATAAGCCATTGGGGTTGTTTCCCTGAAAGCCCGAAAGCCCCCTTCCAGCGCGCGAATGGAAACACCAACAGCCTCGGCGACCATTTGCATCGTTATTGGCCGGTCAATGTTTGCGTGCATGAAGTCGATGGCACGTCGAACATGCCGGGGAGCAACCAGGTGGGGCTTCTTGGCCAATAGGTGAGATAGCTGATGTGGCGTCGTCCGCAATATCAAATCGGCGAGCGCGTTGACCATATACGACATCGCCATCGGAGATTGAATGAGCGGTCCGTTGTAGCGCATACCCGCAATGATCGTTTGCACGAGATTTCCGACCAATTGACCGGCTGACGTGGACAGATCCAGGATCGGCGTCAGATCAAGTGAGCCATTCAATGGCATCTCAAACATTGCTGCAACCGTTTGCTTCATGACCGCCCAGTCCAGTCGGAGCACATCGGACATATTCGGCGCACCTTGCAGAAAGAAACGTTCCGGCTGCTTGTTATTGACAAGCAGCACCTGGCCCGGCTTGACGTCAATCACTCGGCGACCAAGCGCTACGCCCCAGCCTCCGATGCGAGGTACCGCAATCGATAGCCACTCAGGCATTTCGGCCAGAGGACGTGCTTGCCATTCAACCTGGTAGTGACTGGTGACCAAGGTTGCTGCCCCTCCGGTATGGAAGTCGGCCTGCCAAAGGAAATCTGCCCCCCGGCCCAACTGGCTGGCCTCAAAGGGACCGAAGTTTTTCGTGTATATTTCGACCATATCGTCGAAGGTTGAGCCATGAAATCGCAGCGAGGATTTCACCAGGATATTGTCTGACATATGATTATTCGTTTGTGCGTGGACCGCTTGAAAGGCAATGGCAGGTCAAATGGCAACTTCGTCCAGATATTATTTGGTCGGCGTCGAGATTTCGGAAGTCTGCGTGGGCGCAAACAAACCGCCGAGCAGCAAACGGCACGGGGGCATCCGATATTCTGACGGCCGTCAAAGCCCGACGAGTGCCTCTGTGTCGGCCAACTCTCTGGAACACCAAGAATCTGCACCGCGAGTACCAGTAGCGCCTCCTTGAAAGAACGGAATGTTAAGGCCGGTCTCTAAGCGGTTCTTCCTGGCGACAGTTCGGACTGAATCTCGTCACGCCATAGCGATCCTTTAGTTTTTACTGCCGCGAAATGCGGCACTATTTCATGATCGCTCTTACCACCATGGGATCGCGCCATCGTGTCCAGTTTCCGCCAACATATCCAGATTGAGCAGCAAAGTTCACTTGAGGTTGTGAGAACCGAGGCGCATCCACGAAAATCCAATCTTTGTTAAGGGTTCGCGTCAATTCGTGGGTGCATAGGCGCAGTTGCTGAGACGCGGTTGTCTTCCAAGGACAATCTCCTGCTCTCCGGCATAATCGAAAGCCTATTCGCGCTGCGCAAATGATTTGTGGCGGCTTTTCTCCACTACCTTCAGAGGGCCGATGACGGCACCCCTGTCTCCTTCGTTCCCGGAGAACGTCGTGCCTAACCTCATTCCATTTCCAGCCCAGAACCGCGCTCGACCAGACTTCCAAGCCTCGGATACCTTTTCCACGGCGCCCGAAGCACCTGACCTCTTACAGTTGCTGGCGCGCAAGCGTGAGATGCTGAGCAACGCGGCATATTATTTGGAGGCTCTTTGCGCGTCTCTGAAGGGCGATGTGACTGATGCGCCGCATCTTTCAATTAACGCTGACATGCGGCCCACGCAGAACGCGTGAAGGCTCACTTCTTCTTTCGTCTCTAACTGAAAATCATTCAATACGCCCGGCTTCAAGGGAGGAGGCTGCAGGCGGTGAAGACACAAAGGATTCATATGTCTTTCTTGGCAAACCTCAAGATCGGTACGAAGCTTGCGCTTTCGTCGGGTATCGGAATTGTACTGATCATCGGCATTCTCATAAATCAGCAGATCGCCAGCGGTGAAATCAGTTCGGCGAATGCGGCCGTTTCTCGTGAACAAACGATTCTCAACGGCATTCAGACTGCCGCGGTATCTCTCGCGGAAATGCGGACAGCCGCTCATGAAATCGGCTCTGCTACGACGGCAAAGGAAGTTGAAGCTTCGCTCAGCCAGGCCAAAATCAGCGACCAACAGGCATGGGATGGCCTTGAGCAGCCCATCAGTATCGCTCTGAAGCCTGATGTCTTGAAGGACATCCGCAATGGTTTGCGGGAGTATGATGGCCTCATAACAAAACGTGCCTCCGCTTTGACCGAAGCCATGGCCAAGAAGAATGGCTCGCCGTTGAGCCCGGCAGAAGTCGAAGCGGCGTTGGGCGTCGTCTCCGAGGTGGATATCAACCAGGTTATGGAGCGCACTCACACGGCAACGGACGCCTCGATCCAGAACGCTCGCCACTTTACGCAGGAGGCAAGAGCTGCGCTGGCGGCCTCGGTTTCAACAGCGGAAACGATCTCTTTGATCGTCGGCGCAAGCGTTGTTCTTGTCTTGTTTGCATCAGCGATCGCGTTGATGATCGGCGTTGCCAAGCCTATCAAGCTGATGACCTCAGCAATGCGCCGGCTCGCTGATGGCGACATGAATGTCGATATCGCCTCCGTGACGCGTCGAGACGAAATAGGCGCCATGTATGAAGCCGTTAAGGTCTTCCAACAGAATGCAGTCGCCAACCGGCGCCTCGAAGAAGAGGCTACCGCCTCTCGCGGCCATCAGGAAGCCGAACGCGCCGAACTCCAGCGCCGCACGGAGCGTGAAGCCGAACAATTGCGCTTTGCCTCTGACAATCTCGCCTCAGGTCTGAAACGGCTTGCCGCCGGCGATCTGGCCTTCCAGATCAATGAGGCCTTCGCACCGGATTTCGAGCCGCTGCGCCGGGACTTCAATCAGTCGGTCCAGCAGCTTGGCGCCGCACTTTCGACGATCGCGGACAGCATTGGCGCCATGAACAATGGCACGCGCGAAATCTCGTCGGGTGCACAGGATCTCTCCAGACGGACGGAACAACAGGCCGCCTCACTCGAAGAAACCGCCGCCGCACTCGACGAGATCGTCGTCAACGTCGGTTCGTCGACAAAGCTGACGGAAGAAGCCCGCACTGTCGCGAGCCAGGCCAATCAGAGCGCGCAGAAATCCGCCGAAGTGGTTTCTCATGCCGAGGAGGCGATGCGGCGGATCGAGGAGAGCTCGCAGCAAATCTCCAACATCATCGGCGTTATCGACGAGATCGCTTTCCAGACCAACCTTTTGGCGCTCAACGCCGGAGTGGAGGCAGCCCGAGCAGGCGAAGCAGGCAAGGGCTTTGCGGTCGTCGCACAGGAAGTGCGCGAGCTTGCTCAGCGCTCGGCGCAGGCGGCAAAGGAGATCAAGGGCCTGATCCAGACGTCGACCACCGAAGTGCAAAGCGGCGTCAAGCTGGTGCGCGATACCGGCGAGGCGTTAAACGTCATCGGCGGCTTCATTGGCCAGATCAACAATCACATGAATGCGATCGCCGTGTCCGCAAAGGAGCAGTCGACGGGTCTTGCCGAGATTAACACGGCGATCAATTCGATGGATCAGACGACGCAGCAGAATGCCGCCATGGTGGAGCAATCGACCGCCGCGGCTTCCAATCTTACGCAGGAGGCCGCAAAGCTGCGGGATCTCATCGCCGACTTCAGGCTTGAAGACACCGTCGGCCCGCGTGCCGTCCGCGAAACGACCAAGCCTGTTGCCTCTCCGGCCCGCGCCCTCAGCAACAAGCTCTCCCGCGTCTTCGGCGGAAAGACGGCAACTGCCGCCGCTGTAAAGGAATGGGAAGACTTCTGATCGAAGCAACACCTTCAGCCGCCAGTCAGGCCACGACGCTGGAAATCATGGCCTTCCATCTCGGTGACTAGCGGTTCTGCATTGAGACGACTTCGGTCTGGGAAATCCGGGATGGGCAGCGGTCACGCCGCTGCCCATTCCATGTTCTCGGCGTGATGAACTTGCAAGGCTCCGAACAATTGGTCTCTTTGCGTCAAGTCTACCATTCCGCCCTTTAAAGCAAATTCATAGGCAATTGCGAAAGCGAAATGCGGGACAAGGAGCCGGTCGATTACGAGATCGATCAGGTAAGGCTTTCAGAACGAGCGGGCCGACTAGGCACCGCTCCATCATCTGCCTGGCAAGCGTCAGCCGGTCACGCCGACTTCAGCCTCCGTCACCGCCAGCTCGGCCATGGCGAGTGCAGCCTCGCGGGTCCTGGCGGCGGCGATGAAGCGGCCGCTGTGGCAAAAGCTCGCGCCCTCTATGCCGCAAGCCGCTTCCAGATCGCGGTCGGTCAAGCCAGCCCAAGAGGCAGGCAAGTCTGCCCTGAGCTCGAACCCTTCATCCGCACGGCGGATGCCGGTCAGACACCAATCATTTTCGCGCGGGTGAACGACAAACAGCAGGTGATCGGCGCCCGCCTTCACGATGGCGGGGCGGAAGGGCATTCCCATTGGGAGTTCCAGAATGCGCCCCTTGCCTGCGTCTATGATTGCCTGGTGCACGAGCGCCTCGGCCCGCAACTTTGCGGCGCTTTGGGCTATCCTCGCCTCGACGAAACTTCGGGCAATGGCAAGAGCGTTTTGGAACCCGCGATCTTCGGCCTCGGGGTTTGCCTCGTCAAAAACGGGCTTTAAGGTTTCCAGCAGCGCCGGCAACGTGAGCCCAGCCAGCGCTCCCGCAACGGAGGGGCTGAGCGCACCATTGTCAACGAGATCGACCGGCAGCACAAAACTAGCATCGAAGGAGGCATGTACCGCCTCGATATGCGCTTCGGGAAGACCCGAGGCGGCGAGGTAATCACGGCCATAATGCTTCCAGATCAAACCGAACGAACTGTATGGTTGGCCACTCTCCCGCAGCGGCGCGCCGCGCTGATGGTGATCGAAGATCCGCGCGGCGGCGTCATATCTGCCGCCCACATCGTAGATGATACGGTCTGGGCCGGGGGTGGTCCATTCCGGCATCCGGCTGCGGATGAGACGCGCCTGCGGAAAAAGCCGGGTCAGGATGACGCTGGACAACAGTTCGTCGGCATGGAAACCGCCGGAATGGGTGACGAGGAAATCTGGGATCATGCGGGGGCTATGCCTTGTTGTTCGCGGAGTATCCGCTGGGGGTCTAGCAGCAGATAGCCGTTGCTGCATCCCATCTCAACGGGCCATTTGCTTATTTGGGCGGGCTGGTCCGGCCTCCTTCGGGGGATTCGCTCGCGAGCAAACTTTTGTACGCCTCGAAGTTTTGATCCTGAAACCCCTCGATCTCCGACCAAAGGCGTTCCCGATCCGTCACTGCTATGTCTGCCGCATCGAGAACATGCGACAGAATCGTGCAGAGTCGATTGATACGAACTAGCTGATTTCCCAGCTCTTCAGCGGTAACCGGTCGCGACAGCTTGTCAGCGTCAAGGACAACGCTGTCCGGGCCGAAATCTTTAGCTTGCCATTTCACCATCCAGCTCACCTTCTGTCAGATTTTTACTTCACCCCTGCTAGCAGACACAATGAGATCGGCGAGCCAAAGAGCGCTATATCGCGGATGCAAATTTTCCAAGCTCCCGATCCTTTACGATCCCGCTCATCCCGACCAAGCGCAGGCGGACTCGCTTTTCGGCATCTGGCTCCTGCCAGTCGTCCTTTTGCCACCAGCATTCCTCATCATCCTGATCGGAGCCACTATCCTGCGCCTCTAGCGGGCGCCTGTGAACGTCAGCAGTCTATCAAGCAACAGATTTCCAATGGATAATCGTCGATTGAGCTTCTGAAGATGCTGCCCCTATAGTTGGAAAAAATAAAAGCCGGCGGCACTGACACTGAAGTCAATTTTAGCCAGTCAGTCTTGATACATCGAGATTTCAGATATAAAACGTAATTTCAAGAATACTGGGGAGCGTAATGGAACACTCGTTCTTGACCATCGACGCCAGCGAGAACGAGAATGCTATAAGAGCGCTCTCGGCGCCTGTACGCATACAACTCCTCAAGTTGCTTTGCTCAAAAGGGCCGATGAACGTTAATGACATGGCGCGAACGCTCTCTTTGCCTCAGTCAACGGTCGCCACCGGCATTCAGATCTTGGAAGAGGCGGGACTGGTTGAATCCCGTCTTGCCAAGGCACGCAAGGGCAATCAAAAAATTTGCTCCGCGATTTATAATGAAATTCTGATCAGTTTCCAGGACACGACCGTTCAGAAGGACGACTTCATCGAGGTTGCGATGCCGGTCGGTCTCTATACGAGCTGTGACATTCATGCGCCCTGTGGTCTCTGCTCCACCGAAACTGTGCTCGGCCTTCTCGACGTGCCCGACTATTTCTTGGATCCACAACGCATGCAGGCGGGTCTCATCTGGTTTGGCAGAGGGCATGTCGAGTATAAATTCCCCAATAATGCCAAGGTCTTGAACAAGACCGTGCGCGCCATCGAATTTTCGATGGAATTGTCTTCTGAAGTGCCAGGCACCAATCCCGACTGGCCCTCCGACATCACGCTCTGGGTCAACGGAATGGCGATTGGAACCTGGACCTCACCGGGCGACTATGGCGACAAGCGTGGCGCCTTCACGCCCGCATGGTGGAAGCTCGAGGGTTCGCAATATGGGAAGCTGAAGACCTGGCGCATTTCCACGCGCGGCACCTTCATCGACGGCGTAGCCGCCTCCAATGTCACGGTCAGCGACCTCGCCCTTGCCCAACATTCCTCCATCCGGCTCCGCATCGGCATCGCCGAAAATGCCAGCAACACCGGCGGGGTCAATATTTTCGGCCGCGGCTTTGGAAATTATGGCCGAGACATCGTCATGCGGCTGTATGTTTGAAGATAGATATCGGAAATCCTGATTATTAAACCGCATTCTCTTCCCGTTCCAAGCCACCCATCCGCAAGGAGAACTACTTGTAATTAAATAGATTTTTCAGGAATTTGCACGGGAAAAATCAAAAGCGCGGCACAATTGACACTGCCATTTATCGCTATCAAGATAGATACAAGAAAACAAGAAATCTGATGCATAAATGGGAGGGTTCGTTGAAGGCGAACGTCATTGTCCATCGCGATTTCCAGGTCGCGACCATCGATTCCAGACTTTACAGCTCGTTCCTCGAACATCTCGGCAGGGCGATTTACGGCGGCATTTACGAGCCCGGACATCCGACTGCCGATGAGCACGGGTTCCGGCGCGATGTCATCGATCTCGTTCGCCAGCTCGATACGCCCTATTGCCGTTATCCCGGCGGCAACTTCGTATCGGCCTATAATTGGGAAGATGGAGTAGGCCCGCGCTCGGAGCGCCCGGTCCGTCTCGACCTTGCCTGGCGCACCCGCGAAAGCAACCAGATCGGCGTGAACGAATTCGTCGACTGGTGCAAGAAGGCAAATACCAAGCCGATGCTTGCCGTCAATCTCGGCTCGCGCGGCCTGGATGCAGCTCGCAATTTCCTCGAATATTGCAATCATCCCGGCGGCACCTATTGGTCGGACCTGCGCCGCAAGCATGGCTGGACAAATCCCCATGATGTCAAATTGTGGTGCCTCGGCAACGAGATGGACGGCCCTTGGCAAGTCGGCCACAAATCAGCCTATGAATATGGCCGGCTGGCCGATGAGACGGCGAAGGCCATGCGCGGCTTCGACAAATCTCTGGAACTGGTCGTCTGTGGCTCGTCGAATTCTGACATGAAGACCTATCCCGATTGGGAAGCGCAGGTTCTGGACCAGTGCTATGACAGCGCCGATCATATCTCATTGCACATGTATTTCGCCAATCGCGAAAAGAACACGCTCAACTATCTGGCCAAGGCCGAAAAGCTCGACCGCTACATCGTCACCATCGGTGGCGTCATCGATTATATCAAGGCGAAGAAGCGGTCGAAGAAGACGATCGGCATTTCCTTCGATGAGTGGAATGTCTGGTACCATTCCAATCAGCAGGACAAGGAGATCCTTGCTCGTGATGAATGGCCGGATGCGCCGCATTTGCTGGAAGACGTCTATAATTTCGAAGACGTTCTGCAGGTGGGCGGCATTCTCAACACCTTCATTCGCCGCTCGGATCGCGTGCGCATCGCCTGCATCGCCCAGCTCGTCAACGTCATTGCCCCGATCATGACCGAGGATGGCGGCCCGGCCTGGCGCCAGACGATCTATTATCCCTTCTATTTCGCCTCGAAATATGGGCGTGGATCGGCGCTGCAACTGATCACCGACGGTCCGACCTATGATTGCGACGAGGCAAACGACGTTCCTTATCTCGATGCGTCAGCCGTTCTTTCCGACGACGGCAAGACCCTGACCTTCTTCGCCGTCAACCGCCACACGCAGACCGCGCTCGATTTCGACGCCCGCCTGGACGGCTTTGCAAATGCCCGCATTGTCGAGCAGGTGGAGATGACCCACGGCGACCTGCAGGCGGTCAACACCGCCGCGCGGCCGGAAACGGTCGTCCCGGTCCATGTCGAAATCGCAAAAATCGAGGATGGCAGGCTGCGGGCGGCGCTGAAGCCGCTGTCCTACAGCGTCATCCGGCTGTCGGTGTGACGACCATTTGCCGGCAGGGCTATCGGCCCTGACCGAGGCATATCCGGCGCGCGTTGCGAGGAGGCAACCGAGCCGGAGGAATGGTTCGCAGAAGCCCAGGACCTGACTTGCTCAGTCCCGACGCGGCTGCGAACCGACAAACTGCGACGTGCCAGGCGTCCCTGCGGCCGCTCTCTCGTCGCTCTCAAAGGGAGGAGATCATGCAGCATTGGAAGAAGCTTGCATTCGGCGTCGCCCTGGCCACACTTGGCCTGATGGCGGCAGCGAAGGCCGATGACTATACCTCCTTGCCGCGCAAGGAGACGCTCATCGTCGAAAATCCGGAAGGGACGATCAAGAATCCCGGCTGGTTCAATATCTGGGTCAATGGCGGCGGCGGCGTTTCGACCGGCCTGCAGCAACTGACCATGGATACGCTCTGGTATATCGATCCCGAACAAGGTCTTGGCGGCTCGACCTGGGACAATTCCCTGGCCGCCGACAAGCCGCAATATAATGCCGACTTCACCGAAATGACCGTGAAGCTGCGTAAGGGGCTTTATTGGAGCGACGGCGTGGAATTCACCGCCGACGATGTGGTCTATACCGTCAAGACGCAGATGGACCATCCCGGGATGATCTGGAGCGCGGCCTTCTCGGTGCAGGTGGCAAGCGTCGAGGCGACCGATCCCTACACCGTCGTCTTCAAACTCAAGAAGCCCAATTCCCGCTTTCACGCGCTCTTCACCGTTCGTTGGAACGGCGCCTGGATCATGCCGAAGCATGTTTTCGAGAAGGTGGCCGATCCGGTCCGGTATGACTTCGCCAATCCCATCTCGCTCGGGGCCTATAAGCTGAAGGCCTATGATCCCCAGGGCAAATGGTACACCTGGGAGAAGCGCGACGACTGGCAGCGCACCTCGCTTGCCCGCTTCGGCGAGCCGGCGCCGAAATATGTCACCTATGTCGATCCGGGCCCGCCGGATAAACGCACCATCGCTCAGATCGAGCACAATCTCGATATTATCCATGACAACACGCCCGAGGGCATGTTCACGCTCAAGGAGAAATCCAAGACCGTCGATAGCTGGTTCCCCGGCTTCCCCTTCGCTCATCCCGATCCGACGCTTCCTGCCGTGATCTTCAACACGCAGGATCCCACCTTCCAGAACCCGGATGTGCGCTGGGCACTCGCGCTGCTTATCGACATCAAGGCCGTGGATATGGCGAGCTACCGTGGCGCGGCTACCCTTTCGGCGCTCGGTGTTCCGCCAACGGCCATCGCCATGAAGGATTACCAGGCGCCATTGCAGGACTGGCTCAAGACCTTCGAGATCGATACCGGCAAGCGTAAGATCAAGCCCTATGATCCGACGGTCGGCCAGCAGATCGCCGATATCTTGCGCAAGCAGCCGAAGTTCAAGGACCAGATCCCGACCGATCCGGCAGCCATCAACACCGCATTCGGTTACGGCTGGTGGAAGCCGGATCCCCAAGCGGCAGCCGAGCTTCTGGAAAAGGCGGGCTTCAAGAAAACTGGCGGCAAATGGATGACGCCGGATGGCCAACCGTTCAAGATCCGCATGAGTGTCGAAGGCGATACCCGCTCGGTCTTTACCCGCGCCGGCACGCTGATTGCCCAGCAATGGGCCGCTTTCGGCATCGATTCCAAGGCCGTTCCGTCCACCAGCCTGTGGCAGACGTCACTCCAGCCGGGTGACTTCCAGGTGGCGATCGCCTGGAGCGTCGAAACCTGGGGCGGCGATCCCGACCTCTCCTTCTTCCTCGATAGCTGGCATTCGGAATTCGTTGCCAAGAAGGGTGAAAACCAGCCGCCGCGCAACTGGCAGCGTTGGTCCAATCCCGAGCTCGACAAGATCATCGAGAGCATTCGCAAGGTCAGCGCCGACGATCCCAAGGGCATCGAACTGGGCAACGACTATCTGAAACTGGTGGCCCGTGAAATGCCGACCATTCCGCTGATGTCCTACAACGTCTTCACGTCGATGGATACCACCTACTGGAGAGGCTATCCGACCATTGCTGATCCTTATACCGATCCGGTTCCCAATTGGGCGAACTCCCGGTTGATGATGGTCAAGCTGAAGCCGGCGCAGCCATAATCCTCCCGACCCTGACGCGGTGTCCGCCGCGTCAGGTACCTGTCGCCGGACACTAGGCAGGTCCGGCGAACTTTCTTGAAGCAAGTGCCAGCAGCAAGGAACACCGCGGTATGGCGTCTTATCCTGTTTTCTTATTGAGGCGGTTCGGCCAGTTCCTGCTCGTGGTCTTCATCGGCATTTCCGCGACCTTCTTCGTTACGCATCTGACACCGATCGATCCTGTCGAGGAAAGCATCGGCTCGATTCAGCAGATGGGTCAGTCCGACCCGCGCGCCGTCGAATTGATGCGACAGTCCCTTCGTGCGCTTTACGGTCTCGAAGGGTCCATATGGCAGCAATACCTGCATTTCTGGGGCCGTCTTGCGACCGGCGATCTCGGCCCCTCGCTCTCGGCCTTCCCGACGCCCGTCTCCACAATCATCCTGCGCTCCCTGCCCTGGACGATTGGGCTCATGACAGTTTCGACGCTGATCACATTCATTCTTGGCAATATAGTCGGAGCGCTGGCTGGGTATTATCGGAAAAATATGGCGCTCACGGCAGTGAGCCTCATCTTCATCGCCATGCAACCGATCCCCTACTATATCTTCGCTTTCGTGCTGATCATCCTCTTCGGTTACGTGTGGCCGATCCTGCCGATCAACGGCGGTTATGAGATGAACACCAATCTCAACCTGTCCCTGGCTCTGATCCTGGACATTCTGAAGCATTCGATCCTGCCGGCGCTTTCGCTGATCCTCGTCGGCACCGGCAGTTGGCTAATCGGCATGCGCGCTTTGGTCTCCAACATCATCACCGAGGATTACGTGGTCTTTGCCGAGCTCGGCGGCGTCCAGAAAAGGCGCATTCTCCGCTCCTATATCGCTCGCAATGCCATGGTGCCGCAATTCACCGGCCTTGCGATGTCGCTCGGCGCCATCTTCAACGGCACGGTGATCACGGAGATCGTGTTCGGCTATCCCGGCATCGGCAACCTGCTGATTTCAGCGGTGCATGCCGGTGATTACAGCCTCGTCCTCGGCCTCAGCGCATTGTCGATCGTCGGTGTCGCGGCGGCCGTCTTCATCATCGATGTCCTGAGCCCGCTTATCGATCCGCGCATCAAGGTGGAATAGAGCATGTTTACGATCATCCGCGACCTCGCGCGGCAAAACGTGGAGTTCTTGAGCGGCCTGCTGCTTTTCGCCGTCATCGTCGGCCTGATAGTCGTATCCTATTTCTCGCCATACGGCCCCACGGACATCTATCTTCTGCCGCCAGACATGCCGCCCGATAGCCAATATTGGCTCGGCACGACGTCGCGCGGCCAGGACGTCTTCTGGCAGCTCGCCACTGCGCTGCGCAACACGCTTTATTTCGGCATCGGCGTCGCCTTTCTCTCGCGCATCATATCGCTGGTGGTCGGTCTCGTTGCCGGCTATGCCGGCGGCGCGGTCGACCGGGTGCTGATGGCGATCAACGACAGCGTCATGGTTATCCCGCAATTTCCGCTGCTGATCCTGTTCTACTTCGTGCTAAAGGACAGCATGACCTGGAGCGTTCTCATCGTGGTGATGGCCTCGCTCGGCTGGTCCTACGATGCAAGGCTCATTCGCTCCGTCGCAATCAGCCTCAAGACAAGACCATTTACCACCCAGAGCGTCTATTCCGGCATGAGCATGCGGAAAATCCTCGTGGAGGAGCACCTTCCCTATGTGCTTCCGATCGTCTTCGCCACGACGATGAACAATATGATCTGGTCGATCGGCATGGAAATCACGCTCTCGGTGCTCGGCTTCACCGATATCGAGACGCCGACCATGGGCATGATGATCTATTGGGCCAATGCCCATTCGGCGCTTATCGCCGGGACATGGTGGTGGGTAGCGGCGCCCGTTGCCGTCATCGTGCTCCTCTTCCTGGCGCTGTTCCTGCTGTCCATGTCGATGAACGAATACAACGATCCGCGCAGCCGGCTCAATCGGATGGGAGGTTAGCCATGGATGCCCTGGTCGAAATCGAGAATCTGAAAGCCTACTACCGCGCCTTTCTCTACGGCGTCGATCGCGAGGTGCGCGCCGTCGACGATATCAGTCTGACGATCGGGCGCGGCGAAATCTATGGCGTTGCCGGTGAATCGAGCAGCGGCAAGACGACCCTGATCAAGACCATCGCCGGCGCCATCCGGCCGCCGCTCAGGGTCGTCTCAGGCAAGGTGACGTTCCATTTCGCCGGTGGCACGCAAGATATCTATGCCATGAAGCCGGAGCAGCGCATGGCGCTGCGCTGGCTGCATCTGTCTTATATCATGCAGGGTTCGATGAACGTGCTCAATCCGGTGCGCCGCATCCGTCATTCCTTCACGGATTTCGCACTCCGGCATATGAAAGTCAGCAGGGAGCAGTTTTTCGACAAAGTTGCCACTCATCTGCAGCGGCTGAAGCTCGATCCAAATCTGCTCGACGCCTATCCCCACGAACTCTCCGGCGGCATGCGCCAGCGTATGACCATCGCGCTCGCCACGATCCTGACCCCGGAATTTATCATCGCGGACGAGCCGACGACCGCGCTCGACGTCATCGTCCAGCGCGATGTCCTCTCGATGATCCGCGAAATCCAGCACGAGATGGGTTCGTCCTTCCTGTTCGTCACGCATGATATGGGTGTGCACGCGACCGTCTCTGACCGCATCGGAATCGTCTATGCCGGCCGCCTGGTCGAGGAAGCGCCGACCCGCAAGCTCTTCAACATGCCGCTCCATCCCTATACGCAGCATCTGGTTGGGAGCCTCCCGCGCATCGGCGACGTCCAGACGCGTCCGTCACTGGAAGGACGTCCTCCCAATCTTGCCATGCCGCCGGAGGGCTGCCGCTTTCATCCGCGCTGTCCGAAGCGAATGGATATCTGCACGCAGAAAGTTCCGCCGCTGGTGACAGTGGAGCCCGGCCGGCGCGTGGCTTGTTTTGCCGTTACGGGAGACCAGGTTTGAGCGCTCTTCTTACCCTCTCGCATGTCACAAAGATCTTCCGGCAGGGCGGCATCCTCGGCCGGCGCCAGATCACGGCGGTCAAGGATGTCAGCTTCGAGCTCAGCGAAGAGCCGGAAATCCTGTCGATCGTCGGAGAGTCGGGCTCGGGGAAATCGACGATCGCGGCGATGATCCTCGGACAGACGACACCGTCCGCAGGCGAGCTGGATTTCCGCGGCAAGGCCGTCGCCATCCATGGCGCAGCCGAGCGCCGAGCCTTCATGAGAGAGGTGCAGCCTGTTCTGCAGAATCCTTTCGAGGCATTCAATCCGCTGAAACGGGTCGACCGCTATCTCTTCGAAACGGCCCGCAACTTTTCGGCAGGCTCGCAGCGACCGGATCGTCAAGAGATCGAGCGGATAGCCGATGCCGCATTGGCGCATGTCGGCCTTAGCCTTGCGGAGGTGAAAGGCCGTTTCCCGCACGAACTGTCCGGCGGCCAGCTACAGCGCACCGCCATTGCGCGTGCCCTCATCCCCCAGCCGCGCCTTCTCGTCGCCGATGAACCCGTTTCCATGGTGGACGCATCGCTGCGCATGTCGATCGTCAATTTGTTCGGGCAGTTGAAAAGCGAGCTGGGGCTTTCGATCATCTACATCACCCATGATCTCGCGACGGCCTACTACATCAGCGACAAGATCATCATCATGCGCAAAGGCGAAATCGTCGAGCAGGGCCAGGCGCGCGCCGTCCTCGACAATCCGCAGCATCCCTATTCCCGCGCACTGAAAGACGCGGTCCTTTCCGCCGACTTCGGATCGACCACGTTGGAGGCGCGGCGAAGGTCCTAACCGTGGTCTCTTGTTCGACTTGAATCGCTACGCAGCCGTCACCCCGTCTTCAAGATTCCTCTTTTCAGTTCCGCCAAGTTCAAAACGTGCAAACTGGTCATGCAGCCGTTCGGCTTCCCCTGACAAAGCCGCCGTGCTGGCCGAGGCTTCTTCCACCATGGCGGCATTTTGCTGCGTCATATGATCCATGGAACGCACAGCGGAATTTACCGACGAGATGCTGGCAAATTGCTCCTGAGAGGAACTGGCGATTGCCTTGACGCGCTGGTGCATGTCGTTGACGTAGCGATCGATCTCCTGGAGTGTCCCGCCGCTTTCCGTAACAAGGCTGACGCCGGCAGTGACATCCGCGTTGGATGTGTTGATCAGGGAGGTGATCTCCTTGGCGGCCGTCGCCGATCTTGCCGCCAGTTCGCGGACTTCCTGCGCCACAACCGCGAAGCCGTTTCCAGCCTCGCCTGCACGCGCCGCTTCTACGCCCGCATTGAGCGCGAGCAGGTTCGTCTGGAACGCAATATCGTCCATGACGGAGATGATCTGTCGGATTTTTTCCGACGATTGCTCGATCTTGGCCATGGCAGAAACCGCGTTTCGCACGACATCCTGCGCATGCGACGTCGCGTCGGATGTTTTTGCGGCAATCTGCCCGGCTTCGTTGGCGCGGTCGGCGGAGGCACTTACGGTGGCCGTGATCTCTTCCAAGGCGGCGGCTGTCTCCTCAAGAGACGTCGCCTGCTTTTCCGTCCGGCGAGAAAGGTCATTCACCGCCAAATCGAGTTCGCGCGTGTTGGAGCGGATGGAAGTGGCGCTTCGTTCGACATCAGACAAGGCGACGCGAAGATGGGCCTGCTCCGAATTGAAGTCTGTGCGCAACCGATCCAGTTCATCACTGAATTTTTCATCAATGTCGATGGAGATATCGCCGGAAGCAAGGCGTCTAAGACCGGCAGCCAAGGCATTGACGGCCTTTTGAAGCTTCGTGGCCTCCAGTAATTTTTCACGCTCGCGGTTGTTACGCTCGATCTCGCTTTCGCGTCGATTTTGTTCGGCCCTATCCTCGAGGGAGAGTTTTTCGATTGCGGTCGCTCGCAGAACCTGGACGGCTTTTGCCATGATGCCGATCTCGTCCCCACGATTAATGCCGGGGATGAGGACGTCGTTTTCGCCACTGGCGAGCTTTCGGATGACGTCCGTCATGGATTGGATTGGGCGGCTGATGGCGAAGTTGAGCAGGACGGCAAGGCAGATGCCGCCGGCAATTGCAAGCAGAACTGTGACCCCGATTTTGAATGTGGCAGAACCGGCTGCCGTATGAGCGGTATTAATTTGCTCGGCATTGAGCGTATCGATTTTCAAACTGACCTCAGTCGTCAGCTTCGCAAGCTGTTCCCGCTCCCTTGCCAGATCGGCCTGCGCAACAAGCATTTCCCTGAACGCCTTGTCAAAGATCGTAATCGAGACAGGGATTTGCTTTACGTCGTCGGCAATGGAGGGAAGTGCGGTTGCGGCAGTCGCAATGGTCTTTTCCAGCGCGACGAGGCCCTTAAGCTGCCCCTCGACCGGCGCCGGATCGGTATCGCCGAACCCACCGAACAGGTTGAGCATTTCGGCGCGGGCAGCGAGCGCCAATCTGCCGAGCGTTTCGGCCTGGACTGCAAGTTCCCTGAATTTGGAAAGCTCCGCCGATGATGCTGATGCCTTGTTCATGGCGGCATCCACCAGCGGAAAGGTCTGCGCCTGGATGCTTTGGGTCAAAGCGAGGATTTCGTTGACCGTTTTTCCGACGATCGTTTGCGCGTCGAATTTCCTCTTAAAATCCTCGGTGCTGCCAATGTCGTCCAGCGACTGTTCAAGCAGTTTGCCTGCCTGGGCGAGTTTCGGAAGCACCGCCGGGTCCAAACCGTCTATTTGCTGTCCATTGAGTTTTTCCGTCTCGGCGACGATGCTTTCAGCGACAGTTTTCGCCTGCTGAAGAAAATCGCCCAGGAACGCGCCGCCGCTTTCCTGCTGGATGCTTTTGATCGAGTTCGCACCCTGCTGCAGTTTGACCGCGCTGCCGAGCAGCCCATTGGCGGCGCTCAATTCCTTGTTCGCCGCGTCTGCTGCGACCCGGATTCGGCTCTCTTCCTTGCCCACGGCATCATTGATCGAGGCCGCCAGCGCTTCCAGATCCGAAATGCTTCGCTGAAGCGTGGCAAGGCGCTGTTGCTGCTGATCTGTCTGTGCAATCACTCTGTCAAATGTGGAAGCGAACTCATCGACCGTCGCCTTGACTTCCGCGACCTTGGCCGTGACCAACGGATCGTTCTTTACCGCTTCAGAAAGCGTTTCGAGCGCCGCGTTGAGATCCTTGATCCGCTGGCGCGTGGCGCTGGCACTCTCGATGCCAGGATCGAACAAATATCGCTCTCGCTGAAGCGATGTCGACTGCATCTCGTTGGTGACCTCTGCAGAACGACCAACGATGCTGAAGCGCGATGACAGGTCGACAATTGCGGAATATCCAACCGAGCCGACAATCGCAGCCAAAATCAATATGACAAGAAAGCCGCCTGCAACCTTGAATCTGAATTTAAGTCCGGAAAACCATTTTAAAAATAATTTCATTGCGCCCTGCTCCCGCTCTAGCAATAAAATTGGCTGATCTCATGAAATGAAGGTTCCTGTGTCAGAGCTCACCCGTCAGGAACTGCGCACGGCCATAACCGAACGACCAATCCTCATCGGAATTCTCGATGAATGAGACCATCACGTCGGAGGCTGGCACATCGCATTTGTCCGCGAGTGCCGAACATAGGTTCTGATAGAAGGCGACTTTCGCTTCTCGGCCGCGGGGTCGCGAGATGACCTCCACGAGCACAAATTTTTCAGTCCGCGGGATTCCCAGCCCGGTGTCGCAGGCCTGCATATAGGGATGCTGGTATTCCGACACGACCTGGTAACGGTCGTCCCGAGGCACGCCAAATGATTGCACCATCGCGTCATGGGCGGCGTCCAGCAGCAAGGCTACTTCGTCAGCCGTACGCCCTTTATGGAGATGAAACTTCAGCAGCGGCATGAGACGAATCTCCATGACACGACGGCTGGAAGTGCACGCTTGATCATTTTGCATCCCGCTCCATGATCCACTCGACCTCCGGCGCGCAGGCGATACAGCGAGAGGCCGACGAACCGCCAGCCTGCCGATTGAGGCGTAATCTCATGGACTTGGCCATGACTGCCAAAGGGTTTGCGCAAAAGATCGGCCATGCTCGATCGCCCTCAGTCGAAGGTCCGCTGGTCGCGGGCGTTTCGATTATAGTGTTCGCGGGCGCGCTCAAGCCGCTCGGGGCCGCCGGCCTGCGGGACGGCAACGTCCCACCAATGTCCGCCCGCTCCCGTGCCGGGGACCGCATCCGTATCGATGACGATGACCGTCGGTATCGAGCGCAAGCGTGCGTCGGCGATCTTCTTTTCCAAATCGGCGATGTCAGCGGCTTTTTCCGCTTGGGCACCCATCGAGCGCGCATGACCGACGAAATCGAGCTCAGGCATGACCTCTATGTTGGAGTCCTTGTACATATTGTTGAATTCGGCCCCGCCGCACTCGATTTGCAGGCGGTTGATGCAGCCATAGCCACGGTTGTCGGTAAGAACGACGGTGAAGGGAACGCGTCGCATCACTGCGGTCGCCAGTTCGGAATTGGCCATCATGTAGGAGCCGTCTCCGACAAAGCAGATGACCTCCTTATCGGGCGCCGCAAGCTTGATGCCCATGGCGCCTGCTACCTCATAACCCATGCAGGAATAGCCGTACTCCATGTGATAGCCACCCTTGACGGACTGCCACAGAACCTGCAGCGCACCCGGCATGGTGCCGGCGGCGCACATCACCACGGTCTTGTCGGTGGCCACGCGTTGAACGGCACCGATGACCTGGGCATCGGTGGGAAGATGGTTGACCAGGTCGGCTTCCGGCGCCGCCGTGACTGCCTTCACGGTCTCGTGCCATTGAACCCTGCTTTCCGCATCGAACGACGGAGCCCGATAGTTGCCCAGCAGGACGGAAAGCTTCTCGAGCGTCACACGTGCGTCGCCGACGACCGGCGCCGCACCATGTTTAGTGGCGTCGTAGCCATGCAGGTTGATGGAGATGAGCTTTCGCCCCTCGTTCTTGAACAGCGCCCATGATCCGGTGGTGAAATCCTGAAAGCGGGTACCGACCCCGATCACGAGGTCCGCCTTCTCCGACAGGCGATTGGCGCATTCGGATCCGGTAACGCCGGGCGAGCCGAAATTGAAGGCGTTATCCCATGCGTTCGCCCCCTTGCCTGCCTGGGTCTCCACGAACGGGATGTTGTGGCGTTTCGCGAATGCGGCGAGCGTATCTTCCGCGTCGGAATAAAGCACGCCGCCGCCCGAAATGATCACCGGGTTCTTGGCAGCGCCGATCAAGACAGCAACTTCTTCCAATTCCCGCGGATCAGGCTCCGGCCGCCGGATACGCCAAACCTTGGGCTCAAAGAAGCTTTCGGGATAATCACAGGCATCCGCCTGCACATCCTGGCAGAAAGCAAGGCATACCGGCCCGCAATTGGCCGGATCCGTCATGACCGAGAAGGCGCGCGGCAGCGCGGTCAACAAATGTTCGGGCCGGGCAATGCGGTCGAAATAGCGCACGACAGGCCGAAAGGCATCGTTGGCGCTAACCGTGCCGTCATCGAAGTCCTCGATCTGCTGAAGAACGGGATCGGGCCGCCGGTTAGCAAAGATGTCACCTGGGATGAATAGCACCGGCAGGCGGTTGACATGCGCGAGCGCCGCCGCCGTCACCATGTTGGTGGCTCCTGGCCCAATGGAGGAAGTCACGGCATGAGCGCGTTTGCGCCTTTTTGTCTTGGCATAGGCGATCGCCGCATGGGCCATGGTCTGTTCATTCTGACCACGCCACGTCGGCAAGGCATCGCCGATGCCGTGCAGGGCTTCGCCGAGCCCCGCAACATTGCCGTGGCCGAAGATCGCCCAGACACCTTCGATGAAGCGCTCGCCATCCTCCGTCATCTGGACCGAGAGCCATTTGACCAGAGCCTGTGCGGCTGTAAGCTTGATTGTCTTTGTCATGCTGCCTTCTCCCGTGCGGCCGTCCGTGCTTCGTCCCAGATCGAGGACAAGCGTCGATAGCGCCTTGCCATCTCTTCAACGGCGGCGGCGTCTTTGATTTCACCATTCATCCAGGCGCGTGCGACGTCGCCGAAGATGGTTCGGCCGACGGCAAAGCCCCTGACCAGACTAAATCCGGCGGCGACCTCGAAGCTCGCGGCCAGCTCCGCCTCCGGCGCATCGAGGCCGAGCACGACGATGCCGCGTGTATGTCGATCATTCTCTTCGATGGCGGCGATGGCGTTGGACCAGCCGATGGCGGTTTTCATCGGCTCGAGCTTCCACCAATCGGGGAAGACGCCGATCTCGTAGAATTGCCGGATCAGGATCGCGGTCGTCGCGTCATTGACCGGCCCGACCTTCGACGGAATGATCTCGAGCAGGAACTCCAGATTGTTGCGGCGCGATGCCTCGAACAGGCGCTTCACGGTTGCTTCCTGATCGGCGCGCGTTGCGGCGTCGTCATCGGGATGGCAGAAGCAGAGCACCTTGACGACGTTTTCGCGCGCCCATTCGGCCAGGCCGCCATAGTCGCTGCCGAGTTCGGGTTCCAGTGTCAGAGGCCGCGAACCCGGCCATTCGCAGGGCCGCCCGATCCACAGACCGGCGCCGGAGGCTGCGTGCAGCGCCTTTCTGCCGATCCGGTTGTCGCAGAGGATGCCGTAGCCGGGACGGCCGGCCTGGACCTGCACGGCCGCCTGCAGGCAAAGCTCCTTGAAGGCGCCGCCTTTTTCGAGTGTATAGCCCGGCATCTGCTCAAGCTGAATGCGATGGTCGAAGGCGAAGATCCGATAGTCCGACCAATCTTGCCCATGATTGCGGTGGCGATTGGTCGACCGATGGATCTGTTCGACGGCTTGATCGTTTCGCAAATCGCTGCGCTTGACCCCGCGTTTCAGAAAGAATTCCAACTCCTCAAGCGAGGGGTAGGCCGGCGTGCAGCCGTGGCGGGATACGGCGAATGCGCCGCAGGCATTGGCGTATTTGAGCGACGTCGGCCAATCTTCGCCATCCAGCCAGCCCTTGAGAAGACCGGAGAAGAAGCCGTCTCCGGCGCCGAGCACATTGAAGACCTCGATCGGGAAGCCTTCGCCCGAAATGCCGGCATCGAGATTGTCCGGAATGGCGCCCTCGAAAGCCACGGCGCCCTTGGCGCCGCGCTTGCAGACGAGTGTTGCAGACGAGACGGCACGAACGGCCTTCAGTGCCGCGACGGTATCCGCGGTTCCGCCGGCGATATGGAATTCTTCCTCCGTCCCCACGATCAGATCGAAAAGATGTAGCGTCGACTGAAGTTTCTCCGTAACCTCCCGGCTTGCGACAAACCGGCTCTCCCCTTCGCCATGACCGGCGACACCCCAGAGGTTCGGCCGATAGTCGATATCGAGGGCAGCCCTGGCGCCACTTTCGCGCGCAAAGCCGAGCGCCTTGAGGACGGCCGCTTCGGTCCGGGGATTGGAAAGATGCGTGCCGGTTACGACAACTGCGCGCGCCGAGGCGATGTAATCCCGACGTATGTCGTCTTCGCAAAGCGCCATGTCGGCGCAGTTCTCGCGGTAGAAGATCAGCGGGAACGTGTCCTCGTCGCGGATGCCGAGCAGTACGAGCGCCGTCAGACGCTCCGGATCGGTGACGACACCGCCGACATCCACGCCTTCGCGGGTCAACTGTTCACGGATGAAGCGACCCATATGCTCATCGCCAACCCGGGTGATGAGGCCGGATTTGAGGCCAAGCCGGGCGGCACCGCAGGCGATATTGGTGGGCGAGCCGCCAATGTATTTGTTGAACGAGCCCATGTCCTCGAGCCGGCCGCCGACCTGCAGACCGTAGAGGTCGACCGAGGATCGGCCGATCGTGATGACGTCGAGTGATTTCATGTCGAAACGCCCCGCTGTTTAGAAACCAACTTGTGTTAGAAACGTCCGGCTGGCCGCCAGGTCATCGAGGATGCTGCCGGCGTTGCGCGGGTCGCGCTCCTGCTCGATCGTGATGTAGCCGCCGTAACCGAGTTCGGTGAGAAGAGCCCGCACCGCGGTGTAATCGATGGATCCGCGTCCAATCGGGCACATGACACCTTCGGCGTAGGCATCGAAGAACCGGATGCGCTTGCCCATCACTTCCTGATAGATTTTGGCGTCGATATCCTTGAAATGGATGTAGTCGACGCGATCCCAGTAGCGGCGCAAGGTGGCTACCGGATCCATGCCGGAATAGACCATGTGCCCTGTATCAAGGCAAAGACCGGCCAGGTCGGCGGGGATGTCATTGACGACACGCTCCAGCTCGTCGGCAAACTCTATGTAGCCACCGGCGTGCGGATGAATGGTCGCGCGCATGCCATATCGGTCACGGGCGAGCGTGGCGATGGCGCGGATATTTTCGACCATTCCGTTCCATGCAGCCTCTTTGAGGCGAGGAGCCCGATCGCTGTGACCTGCAGCATAGTCGCGCTCATCGTGGCCCCAATCCATGACGGTGAGGTAAGGCGCGGCGTAACGTTGGCCCGTATGGTTCTGAGGCCTCGGCAAATGGCTGATCAGCGCGCAGATTTCATCGGTCTGCCGCAAAAGGTTCTCGCGATTTCCAGTCGAAACAAGGTCATCGAATATGGTACCCGCGACAACCGTTAGCTCGCGCTTGTTCAGCGCCTCGGAGATCAGGCCGAGATCGAGAGGCAGATAGCCATAGGGCCCGAGCTCCAGCCCGCCGAAGCCGGCCTGTTGCGCCTCGTCCAGCACTTTTTCCCAGTGCGGCAGATGCGGATTTTTCACATCATCGACACCCCAACAGCAGGGCGCGGTGGTTATGGTGATGGGGTTGCGCATTCAGGTGTCAGCCGTGATTGTCTCGAAGATAAAGGAGCGGTGAAAAGGTTCGTAGAATTCCAGGAAGCGTTGCGTGTGCTCCTGCAAAAGATGCTCCGCATAGGCGGTTTCGTCTCTCCAGGCCTCGACGAAAACCAAGCGGTTGGGGTCATCGGTGCAGGTGAAGCAGTCGTAGGAGAGGCAACCGGTTTCCGCCCTCGTCCTCGCCTGTACGTCCGGGGCGCGGGCGAGGATTTCGTCCCGCGTCCCCGGAACAAGCTCAATCGTGACGATGAACTTGTACGGTCGTTTCATCGGCTGATCGTGGCCTGGAGCGCGTCGATCGAGGATTGGATGCCAGCGTCCATCGACATGGTGAAGTCCTCCATTTCGAGGCTGACCCAACCATTGTAGCCGACCATGCGAACGACGGAGAAGAACTCCTTCCACCACTGCAGATCGTGGCCGGCACCGACGGCGACATAGTTCCAGCTACGGTTCGCGACGTCGGTGACGTCCTTGAGCTCAAGCAGCCCATTGACGTCAGCCAAACCGCGTTCGATGCGTGTATCCTTGCCGTGGCAATGATGGATCGCGCCGCCAAGCGCACGCGCCGAAGCGATCGGGTCCGCACCCATCCACATCAGATGGGACGGATCGAGATTCATCCCGACCGTCGGGCCGACTTCGTTGCGAAGGCGGAAAAGGGTCTCGGGATTCCACACCAGCATAGCCGAGAAGTTTTCGAGCGCGTATTTTTCGACGCCAACTTCTTTGGCCAGCTTCACCAGATCATGCCAGAGCGGGAAGGCCCGGTCTTCCCACTGATAGCGGTCACGCTCGGGCATCTCGTCGGGCCAGCTCTTGGTATAGACGAGCCAATTGGGAACGTTGTCGCCGGGAGCCGCTTCCGGCAGGCCCGACATGGTGACGATGGTCTTCACGCCGATCTCGCCGGCAAGGCGGATGGTCTGCTCCATTTCCCTGCGATGGCGCTTGCCCATGTCGCCTGGATCAAGCGGGTTTGCCGAGCAGTTGAGCGCGGCGATTTCGAGGCCACGCGCCTCGATCTCCTTCAGCTTTGTCTTGAGAAGCTGCCTGTCCTCGAGGAGCTCGTCGGCGCGGAAATGCGGTGCGCGCGACCAGCCGCCGCCGGTCATCTCGATACCCTCGACACCGAGTTTGACGCATTTGTCGAGCATCTCCGTGAAGGAAAGGTTCCCCATCACATCGGTGCAAATGGAAAGTTTCATGGCCTTGTCTTTCTTGTTGCGAGAGGGTTGGGGGCGCACTTGGGAGGAGTTGGGAGGGATCAGCGCGCCCCCGGTTGATCACTTGAAATCGATCCAGGCAGAGCCAGCGTCAGCCGAACGCACGCAATTCTCCAGCCAGCGGACACCTTCGGTGCCGGCCTTGATGCCCGGATAATGGTGATCTCTGAGAAACGCTTCGTCGCCGCGTCGCTTGGCGTCGATGGCCTGGGCAATCCAAAGGTAGATATTCGACCAACTGTCCCCGAGGCCTTCGGTATGCAACGCACCCATGCGGTCAACTGCCAGGCTTTCCTTTTCGAGATAAGGCATGCCGTGATGCAGGATGCGGTTCGGCTCGCCCTGCACGTCATAGAGCAACTGGTCGGGATGGCTGTCGGACCATTCCACGGAAGCCTTGGAACCGACGAAGCGGTAACGCTGCGATCCCATGTTGCCAGCGTTGACGGAGGACACCCATAGCCGGCCGCGCGCGCCGTTGTCATAGTGCATGAGCACGGTGGCATGGTCTTCGAGCGGCGCGCGGCTCGGGATGAACGCCTTGCGGTCACACAGAAGCTTTTCGATCTTCAGGTGCGGCAGCACGACCTCGGACAGGTAATAGAGATGCGTGCCGATATCGCCGAGAACGAAGGTCGGGCCGGCGGTCGCGGGATTGGTGCGCCACTTCACGGCTTCGGGCGCATTCACATCATCGCCCGCGTTGAAGCCGTGCGTGTATTGCAGATCGACGATGCGGATCTCACCCAGCATGCCCTTGACAACCATCGCCGCCATCTGATGCACCAGCGGGTGGCCGGTGAAGCCATAGGTCACGCCGACGATCAGGCCCTTTTCCTCGGCAAGCCTTTCGATCTCCTCGCATTCGGCGACGCTGAAGAACAGCGGCTTTTCGCAGATCACGTGAAGGCCGGCTTCGAGGCAGGCCTTGGTGATCTCATAGTGCGTGAAGTTCGGCGTGGCGATCGAGACGACGTCGACGCCGTCCTCACGCGCCGTCTCCTTGGCGATCAGCTCCTTGTAATCGGCATAGCAGCGCTCGGCATCGACCCCGAGGTTCACGCCGAAATCGCGACCGCGTTCGGCGTCGAGGTCGAAGGCACCGCACACCAGCCGATAGGTGCCGTCGCGCAGCGCGCCGGTTCGGTGTTTGTATCCCACCTGCCCGGTGCGGCCGCCGCCTACCATCCCCCAACGCAGGGGGCGTTCGATAAGTCTTTCTCCGTTCAGCATGTATGAACCTTTCAGGACGCTGATTTCATTCGCTGTTGCGAAAATTGCCCGTGATCGGGCCGATCGTTTTTGGAAGCGTAGAGAGCCGGTCGGGTGACCATATCCACCTTTTCAAGAGCGCCACTTTCCACGGCTCGAAGAGCGGCGTCGGCAACCAGCGTCGCGGCATAGCCGTCCCATGTGGAAGGGCCGGTCGCAGTCCCCTGCCCCGCCGCGACGATCCACTCGCGGAATTCCTGATCGTAGGCCTCTATGAAGCGTTCGCGCCAATCTATCGGCACGGCCTGACGAACGCCGTGGATGTCCCGGATAATGCTTGCGGGGCGAAGCGGCAGGCTCACCGTACCGGCTTCGCAACTGACCTCTCCGCGGATGTCATAGCCATAGGCAATGTTCACGGAGATCTCGACATCAACAAGCGCGCCGGAGGCCATGTGCAGGAGCACCACGACTGGATCGCGAAGCTCCTTGCCTCGGCTTGAACGCCGGGGCACGCGGACCTCAACGCCCGCAACCTCATCATCGAGCAGCCAACGCGAAATGTCGGCGTCGTGGACGAGCGTGTCGTTGAGCGGCATCTCCGACGTATATAGTCCCTCTGGGACAGAGGCGTTTCGATGCGTCGAGTGGAACATCAACGGGGCGCCGAGCGCGCCGTCGTCCAGAGTTGCTTTCAAGCGGCGATAATCGGCATCGAACCGCCGCATGAAACCGACTTGAACAAGACGCCGGCCGAAGGCGACTTCAGCGTCCATCACACGGCGGGCCGCCGCCGCCGTCGTCACCAACGGCTTTTCGCAGAAAACGGGCTTTCCGACAGCGATGCATTCCAGAAGCTGTTCCTCATGCGCCGGCCCCCAGGAGCAGACGACGACCGCCTCGACTGTTTCGGCCCGAATGAGCTCACGGGCCGTATCGAATACCGTCGCTCCATCAGGCGCGACCAAGGCTGCGCGAGCGGCATCAATATCGTTCACCGCGACGACATTGACGCCGGAGAGCACCTTCGTCAGGCGGCGGATATGATCCTGCCCAATCATGCCGGTGCCGATCACTCCAACGTTGAGGCTCATTTCGCGCTCCAATACTTGTCGACGTAACGCTGCATTTCGGAACGCATGAACTTGCCGGAGTGATCGGCCTTGTCTTCCCAGGCAAAGACGCAGGCCGTCATGATGCCGTCGAAACCGATGTCTGCGAGGGTGCTGAAGAAATCATCCCAGGGGACTTCTCCCTGACCGATATTCAGATGCTGATGTATACGCGCCTGCGTGCCGGGCGGATTGAGGATGTAGCGCAGGCCGGAAGACGCCTTATGGTTAAACGTGTCGCCGACATGGACATGCGCGAGCACATCCTTGGCTTCGCGCAGCATCGCCTTGGTGTCGTCCCCGAAATAGAAGGTGTGAGGCGCGCAATAGAGGAACTTGACGTTCTTGGAATTGACCGTGCGGATGATGTCGAGCGCCGGCTGAAGGGTCTCGCACCAATCCTCCGGATGCGGCTCGACATGGAGGTTGATGCCCTCCTTTTCGAAAATCGGCACAAGCTCTTCCATCGAGCGCCACCAGGCGTCTTCGCAGGCTTCGATCATCGAGCCGGTATGGCAGCAATAGCAGGAGCCCTTGTCGGGATGCGGGCCACGCCCGAATTCCGAGTTCATGACATCCACTTCCAGCTCGACCGCAATCTGGATGGCGCGCTTCCAGTGCTTGACCGCGGCTTGGCGCTCGACCTCGTCATTCGAGGCCCAGCGATACATCGGCAGGAGCGATGCAATGCCGACGTCCGCGTCCTTCAACGCGCGTTTGAACGATTTGATGCGTTCGGGAAACACGCGCGGCGCCTTGAACCACTCAAGGAAATCCCCACGCGGAGAAAGTTCAATCCAATCGTAGCCAAGTTCCTTCACCTTCGAGGGCAGGTCCTCGAGGGAGAGATGGCGGTGCATAAAGGGGTCGATAGCGATTTTCATGAATGGTTACCCGAAAAAGGTTGCACTTAGAGATCCCACCCGCGAGGGCGGGTGAGCCGGTTTCGTGTTTGTCGTCGTGTCTCGTGTCGGTAGCGTTCAGGCTACCGAGGCGTGCCCGCTGTTTGCATGGGCTTCGATCTCGGCCTCCAGCTCGGCCATCGCCTCGCCGCCCGCCATGAGATCGGTAATTTCTTCGCGGCTTTTCTCACCCTTGCGGAAGTCGGCCGCCTTTTCGCCCTTGATCAGGACCGCGAAATGATCGCCAACCGTCATCGCGTGGATGACATTGTGGGTAATGAAGATGACGGCCAGGCCGCGCTTTCGTGCCTCAAGCACGATGCGCAGTACATGCGCTGCTTCCTTGACCCCGAGCGCGGCCGTCGGCTCATCCAGGATCAGCACGCGGGCGCCGAAATGGACCGCGCGGGCGATGGCGAGCGACTGGCGCTCACCGCCGGAGAGGCCACCGATGAGGCGATCGCCATCGTCAATCCGGGTGATGCCGAATTCGCGAACCGCTTTGACGGCAATCTCGTTGGCGGTCTTGCGATCGTAGATCTTGAAGGGACCGAGCCCTTTCGTCGGCTCCCGCCCCACAAAGAAGGATCGACCGATACTCATCAGCGGAAACGTGCCGCCAAATTGATGAACGGTGGCGATGCCCATATCGGCGGCTTCACGCGGATTGTTGAACGACAAGGGCTGGCCCTCGAATTTCACGGTACCGCTGGTCGGCTTGTAGACGCCGGCAAAGGTCTTGATGAGCGTCGACTTGCCCGCACCATTGTCCCCGAGAAGGCAAAGGACTTCGCCGGAGTGAACTTGCAGATTGATGTTATGGAGGACATCGATAGGACCGAACGACTTGTTGACGTTCTCGAGTTCCATGATCGGCGTTTTCATTGGCCCGACCTCACTTCTTTTTCGGCGCGTAGGTAAGCGCCATGTTACGGAAAGTGTTGTTCATCAGCACAGCAACGAGCAGCATGATGCCGATGATGAGGCTCGACCAATTGCGGTCGATGCTGGTGAAGTAGATGCCCTGGTTGACGATGGCGAAAGTGATCGTTCCAAAGAAGATCCCGATGGCCGAACCAAATCCGCCCGTCAGAAGCACGCCGCCCACCACGACCGAGACGACCGCGTTGAATATGTAGTTCATCCCGCCGGAGACCTGGGCCGAATTGAACAGGATGGCGCCGCACATGCCGACGAACGATGCGCTGGTCGAGGAGAGCACGAAGAGCCAGACCGTCAGGCGGCGTGTCGGAATACCGGCGTTGCGCGCGCTTTCCTTGTCGCCGCCCATGGCGAAGATCCAGTTGCCGAAGCGGGTTTGATGGAGAACCACTGCATAAATCGCAGTCACCGCCAGCCACCAGAGAATGATGATCTGATAGTTGCCGCCGAGCAGTTGGCCGAAGATCATCTTGGCCCATTCGGGAGCATTCAACGGAACGCTGGCGTTGCCCGTGATCAGCACGGAAGCCGTCAGCACGATGCCTTGCATGGCGACGAGGGTACCGAGGGTGATGATGAGCGAAGGTACCGAGGTGCGAACGGCGAGAATACCGTTCAGCAGGCCGACCAGAATGCCGATCCCCAGCGCTGCCCCGATGCCGACGACGATTGGCAATCCATAGTAGCCGGAGATGACCGCAATGCTCATGGACCCTGCCGGGATCATCGCACCGATCGAGATGTCCAGTTCGCCGGCGATCATGAGCAAGCCGACGGGAAGCGCAACGATGCCGAGATTGGCCGCAAAGTTCACCCAGCTTGCCGCGCCGAAGAGATTGCCGAGCTGGACGCCTCCGAAGATCACATAGAAGGCGATGACGACGATAAGGCTGAGAATCGATCCGGCCTCGGGACGCCGCACCAGATTTCTGAAATCGGGTCTGTACATAGCTTCCCCCTCAGTTCTTTTTCTTTGCGGAGTAAGACAACGCCATCTTGCGGAAGGTGTCGTTCATCAGAACAGCAACCAGCAAAAGTGCACCGATGATCACGCTGCCCATGTTGGGGTCGAAGCTCGTGAAAAAGATGCCCTGGTTGACCATCGCGAAAGTGATGGTGCCCAAAACCACGCCGATGATCGATCCGAAGCCGCCGGTCAGGAGAACGCCGCCGATCACCACGCACATGATGGAGTTGAATATGAAGGATTGGCCCGCCGCGACTTGGGCGCTCTGGTAGACCATTGCCTGGCTTACACCGACAAAGGCTGCGCAGAAGCTGCTGATCATGAAGAGCGAGATCGTCAGGCGCTCGGTCGGAATGCCGGCATTGCGGGCGCTGACCCTGTCGCCACCCATGGCAAAAATCCAATTGCCGTAGGGCGAAATGTGCAGCAGATAGGCCAGAAGCGCCGCGAAGAGAATCCACCAGAAGATCGTGACCTGGAACATGCCCGCGATGAACTGCCCGAACAACGCCTTCGACAACTCATGGGGAACGATGGCAGTGCTGGTGGAGCCGGTCAGCAAGACCGCGAAACCCAAGGTCAGCCCCATAACGGCGAACATGACGCCGATCGTGACGATGAGCGACGGAACGCCTGTTCGCAACACGAGATAGCCGTTCACGAAACCGACGAGAAGGCCCATGATCAGCGCCGCAGCGATACCAACGCTGTCCGGTGCGCCATAGTAGCCGGAGATGATTGCCACGGTCAGAGACGAGGCCGGAATGACGGCGCCGACGGACAGGTCGAGTTCACCGGCAATCATCAAAAGTCCGATCGGAAGCGCAACGATGCCGATTTCGGCTGCAACGTTCAACCAGCTCGCAAAGCCCGCCGCCGAAACAAAGACTTCTCCTGCGAAAATCGCAAAGAAAACAAACACGGCGATCATGCCGAGAAAGGAGCCTACTTCGGGCCGACGCGACAGTCGTCCAATTGAAGCCCGGAACCCTACGCTGGCGGGCATCGTGGTGGCGACCTTATTCTGGGTGGCTAAAGCCATTACTTCCTCCCCGAAGGTTAAGGGTGAACTCGACCGGCGCCGCACCGCCCGGCGCTTATGGCCGGGCAATGCAGTCGTCGATTGCCCGCGACGCGCTTAGCGAGCGCCGCCCTTCACTCCCGCAAGCGTGGCTTCGACGTTTGACGCGTCGACAATCCCAGGACCGGTCAGGATTTCGCGGGTCGGCACGGTCAGGCCATAATTCACATTGCCGTTCAGGATCGACACGGCCAGATAGCCCTGCAGATAGCCTTGCTGGTCGATCGTGAACATCTGCGTGCCGCTCTTGATATTGTTGAGGATGGTCTCGTCCATGTTGACGCCGCCGACCTTGACCTTGCCGACTTTGCCGGACTGCATGATGCCGTTGATCGCGGAATTCGCGTCGACGTTTCCGATCGTGTAGACGCCGCCGACATCCGGATGCTGGAGCAGATAGGCTTTCACGGCCTGGGCAACCGCTGTGGAATTGCCGAAGGATGTTGCCGGCAGCGGCAATGTATCTCCCTTGCCGCCCGCTTCCTTGACGCCATCGGTCATGCCCTTGCAGTGCGCTTCGATGTTGGCTGCACCCGGAAGCGTGTTGATGCAGACCAGGCTTTTGATGTCGTTCTTCGCGAAATATTTGCCGGCGGCAACGCCAGCCTTGTAGTCGTCGCTGCCAATGTAATTCATGGCGCCCAGACGATCCGCGGCGGCAACACCGCCTGCATTATAAATGATCAGAGGGATCTTCTTGTCGACGACAGCCTTGAATGCAGGGTCCATCGCTTCCGGGACCCAGTCGGGGCCGACGATGGCGTCCGCGCCCTGGGAGATGGCTTGGCGGATCAGTTCGGCCGCATCGACGCCGAGATTGTCGTAGTTCTGCGGGCCGAGCCAAGTGACGGAACCGCCCTGTGCCTTCACAACAGCACCGGCATCCTCTGCACCGCGCTTTACGATCGACCAGAACGGGTCGTCAGGCTTTCCGCCGACGACAAAGATTTTTGCAGCGAACGCTGTCGTAGCACCCATGGACAGGGCAACAGTCGTCAGCAGCGCTGCACCGATAAACTTCATGCGTTTCATATCTTCCTCCCGAGCCCCATCAATTGGGGACCACAATGCGACACGATGTTTAATCCTTGAGATGCCATTGCGAAACTGTAATACTGACACGTAGGTGATTTTGTTTCATAACGTGTCTTTCAAAAATGACACTTTGCGGGAGCTGTCATGAATAGACCAACCATCGCCGATCTGGCGCGAGCATCGGATGTGAGCCTTTCGACAGTGAACAGGCTTCTCCACGGGACGGGCTCGGTCAGGCAAGACACAGTTGACCGCATTTTGAAGGCCGCAGACGAAATCGGCTTCTACGGCCTGGGCGCGCTACGCGAACGAAAGCGGGACAACCTGCCCCATCGAACGCTTGCCTTTCTGATGCAGCAGTCTCACAGACCGCTGTATCAAATGTGGGCCGAGGCGCTGACGAATTCGGCCTTGCGTCACCGCGATGTGGTCATTGAGCCCAATGTCGTATTCGAGGACGATCTTTCGCCCGAGGCGGTTTCTGCCAATCTCCTGAAAATGGGAGAAACCGCGGACGCCGTCGCGATGATTACGGCCGATCATCCGCTGGTCAGCCAGGCGATAGACGAATTGCGGAGCAAGGGGGTGCCGGCGGTCGCATTCGTGACCGACATCTCCGCAGCGAGCCGTGCGGGGTTCGTCGGCACGGACAACTGGAAAATCGGCCGCACCGCGGCGTGGTTTATAAACCAGGCGGCACATGAGCCCGGGAAAGTATTCCCCTTGATCGGAAGCAATCGCTACCAGTGCCAGGACATAGCGGATGCAAGCTTTCGGTCCTATATGCGCGAGCACGCACCGCAGCTCCATGTCAGCGAACCGCTGCTGACTTATGAAGAGCCCAACAATGCCTATGAAATCGTGCGGAACCTCTTGGCAGTTGAAAACGAGCTTTGCGGCCTGTTCGTCAATGGCGGGGGGATTTCCGGCGTATTGCGCGCCGTGCGTGAATTATCGCCGGACAGGCAGCATAAGGTGAAGATCGTATCCCGCGATGTCGGACCGGAGACGAGGAAGGGGTTGAGCGAGAGGCTCATCACCGCGTCGCTCTGCCATCCCTCGGAAAAGATGGCAGAGGAACTGATCGACGTCATGTTGCGGCGCGTCGAATCGAGAGACACGCCCTCGATCGAGCAGCGGATCGTTCCCTTCGATATCTTAACGCCGGAAAGCATGTGGACTTGATCCAACTCTACGCAGCAAGGACGTCACGCCTCACTGCGTACCTACTTATCCGTCGCGAACGCTTCAGTGCTCGACCCGCTGGGTCTCGTGCGCCTTGATGACGGCGTCCGCCTCCTTGCCGTAAAGCTCCTCGAAGTGATCGAAGGCCTTGGAGAAATAACCGATGCCTTGCGTCGCCGAACGCAGTGCCCGGGCCAGGTCGTCAAGTGCGCTGCCCGGAACGAGCGCGCGGAAAATATCCCATCCCTTGGCGGCTTCATCCCGGTCGAAGCCAAGTACCTGACCTTTGAGAGCGGAGACGATCTGGACGAGATTGCCCGAATAGACCGACGGAATGTGGATTTCGCTGCGGAAGATCGGCTGCATTAGGACAGTCGATCCTTCGGAAAGCGCCTGTCGCACTCCCATCCTCGACGCGGTCCGGAAGGCGTGTTCCGAACTGTCGACGGCATGATGCTGGCCATCCGATAGGGTCACGCCGACATCGATGACCTGAAAACCGAGTGGCCCTTTCTCCATCGCTTCGCGTGCGCCTGCTTCGACCGCCGGGATATAGTTGCGCGGAACGACGCCGCCCTTGACTGTTTCATTGAAGGTGAAGCCCTGACCGCGGGCGTTGGGGTGAATGTTCAGCTTCACATCCGCGAATTGCCCTGCGCCGCCGGTCTGTTTGCGATGGCGGTAATGAACATCCGATGATTTCGCGATCGTCTCGCGGTAGATCGGGCTGGGCGTCCGGTCGGTCACGTCGATATGAAAGACATCGGCCAGGGTTCGGCAGAGATCGCGCAGATGCACCGGTCCCTGGGCGCGAACGAGCTGGGCGCCGGTGCCCTCTTCCTGCAAGACGATCAGGCCGCGATCCGTCTCGGAAAGTTTTGCCAGCGTTTCGGATAGCTTGTTTTCATCGCGTTCGCTGCCCGGAACCAGGATTCTTTCAAGCATGGGCGTCGGTGGTTCCGTCCACTCGGGCGGGGCGACCGTCGCGTCCGATGTCAACAGCGAAGGCACGGGCAGGTGATCTGACTTGACCGCCGCGAAGACATCTCCCGGCGCAGGCACGACAGCCGCATTGGACTTTCCGTTTGCGGGACCCTGCACGGCGCCGAGGCTGGAGCCGCCCAGCGATGCGCCCTGCCGCAGCCCCTCGCCCAGCGCACGCACCAACACCGTCTTGCCGATATTCTGACGATGATAGGCATGGAAGCTCACCGCTGTCAGCCTCCCTTCCTCGACGGAGGCCGCGCGAGCAAGACGCTGGCGAAGAGCCGTGACCTGCGGCGCCTCATGGCGCAACGCCTTCATCAGCCTCATCATGCCGTTTCCGTGACTTGCGGCACCGATCAGCACCGGGATAACCCTGTTTTCCTTCAAGACCCGCGATGAAATGGCATAAAGCGCGTCGCTCGCCGGTTCCCGGTCCTCGATCAGTTCCTCGAGGAGCCAGTCGTCGAATTCGGACAGATGCTCCAGGAGCTCGGTGCGCGCTTCCTGCTCGCGTTCGGCGGCACTTTCGGGGATTGCGATCAGCGCCGAAGTCTGGCCTTCCCGGTACTGCCATGCCCGCTCCGAAATCAGATCGCAGCTCCCGACGATCCTGTCCCCCTCGCGGATCGGGACCTGGCGAAGCAGAAGGGCGTGATTGGCGTAATCTTGAAGCGCTGCAATTACATCCCTCAGCCGCCCCCTTGGTTCATCCATCCGGTTGACAAAGAGGATGCAAGGCGTCCCCGAGGACTCGATCACGCGCAGATAGGGCGCGGCAAGCACAGCCTCCTCGGGAGCCGGTGAAATGCACAGGATGCAGGCGTCGCTGGCAAGAAGGGCATGCTGCACATGCGCCAGCGCTTCGTTGGGTCCCGGCGCATCCAGCGCACACCAGGTTTCGTTCGCAAAGGTAAATTCCGTCAGGTTCAGCCCGTAAGGGGAGCTGGATTTTCTCGGCGGCCCTTCCAGGGAGCTGAGCTTTTCAACGACCGTCGATTTTCCGGTCTGCGAGGGTCCAAGTACGGTAAAACAGCGCATCGGTATTCCTCCAACTGCCATAAAGTACAATTTTCGGCCAACACAGGATGCCCCGAACCGCGGCAAGGCGCCAGAGGCACATTTTTCTTATTAAGATGTAGGTGAGATTAGCTTGTGTTCGCTGTGATCGTGGTGAGATCGATTTGATCGGACCGGTAAGGTCGGAAGCAAGAATCTCCGTTGCGCCTCGCCTGGGGGCGACCGTGTCGGCGGCCCGCCCTCCCCTCATCGGGTTGCCAATCAGAATGAATTGACGATGTCGCCGCCGGACCGCATTTGCTGGACCATTTTATGCGCATGATAATGCATGGCGCATTTGATGGCATAGATCTGTAGGATCACGGGAGAACGACGGCGCAAAAGGAGTTTCCAGAGGCGTTGGCGATAAATATTGCGCAGCTCCGCATCCTGGACCCGGCGCATCAATCTCGTGAAAATGCCCGCAGCTTCAAAGGCCCATGTGAGATTTAAGGCGATGAGGCGGATGGGATGGCGGCGCAGATGGCGCAGGCGCGAGCGTTCCGGCTGAATACGGGCATCGAGATAAAGCGCATCAAGCCTGTCGAAATAGGCAGCGGGCTGGTGAAGATCGCTCAACACGGAGAGATAGCCGTCGCGCAGGGTTTCCCGGCTGAGATTAAGGGGAATGACATTGGTGCCAAAGGCTGGAGGATCATCGTGATCCAGCCGTCCCTCCTTCTCTAGGCGCGTATAAAGCGGCGTCTTGGGAATGGCGGCCAGCATACCGATCATGGCGTTGACGATCCGCGCGTCCTTGATGAAGACGCGTTGGGCTTCGAAGATCGTCGGGTCGTCGCTGTCGAAACCCAAGATCATGCCGCACCACACTTCCATTCCGGTCTGCTGGATGATGTGGATTTTCTCCAGCATCGTGCCGCCTTTTCTGAGATTCTGGAGTTTCTTGGTTTCGCGCAGTGCTGCTTCGTTCGGCGTCTCGACGCCGATGAAGACGACACGGATATTGGCATCGACCATGAGCTGCATCAGCTCGTCATCGTCAGCAAGATCGATTGAGGCTTCGGTGAGGAACGTCATCGGATAGTGGTTGCGTTCCTGCCAAGCAACGACGTCGCGCAGAACCTCCTTGATCGCCTTCTTGTTGCCGATGAGATTGTCGTCGACGATGAATGCCGTATCCATTCCGGCGGACAACAATGCCTCCATCTCGGCTATGATCTGTGCGCTGGCCTTGATCCGCGGCTTGCGCCCGAACACGACGATAATATCGCAGAAGTCACAGGTGAACGGACAGCCTCGCGAGAACTGGATGCTGCCGACCGCATATTCATCCATTTTCAGCAGATCGAAACGCGGGATCGGCACCTTGCTCATGTCGGTCTTGTCGGATTGCGCGTAACGCCCGGCATGACGACCCTCCGCCCATTCGAGCAAGAACTGCGGCCAGGTCTCCTCGGCCTCGCCGATGAAAGTGACGTCGACAAGTCCCTCGAAATAGTCCTCCTTGACCGTGACCCACGGTCCTCCGACCACGGTGAAACAATTGCGTTCTCGAAGCTCGGTCAGGATTTCCTTCATCCGAAACCGCTGGACGATCATGCCCGTGAGCGCGACGATATCCGCTTGCGCGCACAGATCGTAATCGATCGGCTCGACATTCTCGTCCACAAGCGTGACGGTGTGTTCGGCAGGCGTGAGCGCCGCCAGCAGAGGCAAGCAGGCGACTGGAAGGTTCGCCTTTACGTCAAACAATGGAAGCGCGTGTTCCATGCCCCAATAAGAGGTTTCGAAACGCGGATTGATGATGATGATATGAGCCATTGAATCCACCGCTCCATGACTTGGAGGATCTAGTACGGTATTCTGCTAAGGCTATTTTCGGTTGGATTGGGCTTGATGCTTGTTCCGCTATCCCAACCCGAACGGGAGCCATATCTCTGGCGGCAGCACAGAATGCAGTATTAGCAGCCGTAAATGAGCTCAAAATTAAATTTCGATGAGCTAACGAAAGGCGGTAGCTTATCGAGCGTCGGCAATTTCAATTCATCAGAACAGACCGTTGGTACACCGAGAACCGCTTGATCCGCTTTCCTGACACGGAGGACTATCCAATGGCAGAACCCGTGAACATCGCGCGGCGCTTCCTGGAACTTGCAAGCCGGGCAGGCGTTGACGAAGATTCGACATTGAGGTGGTCTGCCGTGTCTTTCCTCGCGCGGCTCGCCCTGACCTTATCCATTGGCCTCTTCCCAAGCTTGGCCGCGGCGGACGACAGCGGTTTCCTTCAATCTCTGCAGGGAAAATGGAGTGGCAAGGGAACCATCATCAGGCGGCTGGGAACCTCGCCAATCGACGTCACATGTACATTTGCAGTGACGGCGAGCGCGCCGTCGCTTTCCATGCGCGGCAATTGTCGGGCTTTACTCGTGGTAAGCCGTGCGATCTCGGCGGATCTTCGAGTGAACGGCCAGCGCTACAACGGCGTTTACGTCGGCCCCTCGGGGGGACGCTCCGGCCTGTCTGGAGTGCGTCAGGGCAATACCATCGATCTCGTCGTTCATTGGGCAAAAGAGGTCAACGGCGACCGGTCCGCGAACATGCTAATACAAAAAATCGGCGGCAATAGCCTCAATCTGCGAACGATCGACCGTGATCCGAAAACCGGAAAATCGGCGATAACCAGCGATATCGCGCTTCGACGGATCTAGAACAGTGAGCGGATCGGGGTCGTTTCGCCAACGAAAAGCGGTCTAACCAAGCATCTTCTGACTGCTGATGCCAAGAATGTCGTTTGCAAGAGCGATTGCGATCCCAGCCGCCACGATGAGCACCCCGATTAGAAAAAGACGGCGGGCGCGGTCGTATTTGACGACCAGCAGCGAATCCCTTGCGAGCAAATCGGCGAAGACTTTCACCTGCACGGCAATGCCGACGACCATGACCGCCATCGGCAGAATATCGACGCGGCTCCAGTCGTTCGGACCGGAAACCCAGCGATTGATGAAACTCAACGAGAAACCGACAATAATCCCAACGGCGGTCAAGGATCCGTTGCGAAAGGTCGAATCGATTTTTTCCTGATCGTCCGTTTCCGGCGCCATGTCGCTTTGTGATCCCGTCAATGACGACCAGGTCGTCGAGATAGTTGGTTCAGCCAAGCACCCCTGCTGCTTTCTGTCCAGACCTACCGAGCCTCCCGCTTACTCTGGCTCTCTGCCTTATGGGATTTGCCGAGATATTCTTCGTGCAACCCCTCGATCCGGCTCAGCAGATATTGCACGAAATCGTCGGGCACGGCTTTCGTGAAGGTAAGCTTGGTTCCCGACTTGGCGTAGTTGACCACGGCAAGCGTCAACCCCTTGGAAACGACGTCTTGAACGAGATCCGCAGCGTGCGGAGACGCCTTGTTGGCGGGGGAGACTGCGCTCAGCACGGCGGCAAACCTGCTATCGCTGGAAAGAGGCTGAACGTCCGGTTCCGCGAGAACACGCTCCGCAATCCCTGCAGCATCGGCATTTGCGCTCCAACGCTCCGCCAATTGCACCCAGCGCCGCCGGCCGGTCTCCGGAGCAGCGCCAATGCCCGCCAGGACGGCTTTCGGAAAGCTTCTTGCGACCTGCAGCATCTCGGAGACGTGCGACTTTCCGGTCGCCAGCGAGGCACAGATCACTTCGCGCTTAAACCCTGCCTCTTCCTGGCTGAGGGCGAAAACGCACTTCTCGATAAAGGACAGGTCATCACGGTTGGCATTTTCTTCGCCCTGGATGACGATCGCCTGTTCGTCCGAAAGATCACGGACAATCGCTCTGAACTTAATGCCGAGAAGCTTTGCCGCCGCAAGACGGCGCCGGCCGAAGACGATCTGAAATTTACCGCCCTCCCCGTCGATGGGTCGAACCAGACCGGGGGTGGTCTGTCCGTGCTCACGCATCGACTGTACAAGGTCCTGGAGCCGGTCGGCTTCGTAAGCGCCGTCGAACCGATCCCGTATCTGCGACGGCAAAACCACGTCCACGTCAAGTTCGATAATATGATCCGCATTCCGCAATAGCTTATCGGCAAGTTCGCCGCGCTCCTGAAGCTGGCGAACGCCGGCTGCGACCTTGAGGAGATGCGGCGACGGCGATGTCGCGAGCGGCGGCGTGGATGCCTCCTGGCCGAGCCCGACCAAGAGGTTGGCGAACATGCCTTTGGAATCTTTTCTGCTCATTCGCGCCCCCATGCTCTCCAAAAAAGCTCTTCGATTTCGGCGTTCGCGGCATTGATTGATTCAATTGCGCGGTCATAGGTCTTCGGAGCGGAGAATCTGGCGCGCTGCACTTCGTAAAGGCTCTGCTTCCAAGTCAGGGCATCGGCGACAGCGGTTGACTTGATCACCGAATTCAAAAGAAGATCGTCGCCAAACACCTGCCGCATCAGCGCCGTCATATTCGCCTGCGGATGATCGTTCGGCTCGAATTTGGTGATCAGGAACTTGGCGAAATCCCATTGCGCCGAGGTGCCCACCTGCTCAAGGATCTGCATGTAGGATCCGGCAAGCTCGAGGAATTTTGCCGTCGAGTCGACATCGAGCATATGGGCGGGAACAGGGATCAGAACGCCCGTCGCCGCCGTCAGCGACGACAGGGTGAGGAAGTTCAGCGACGGCGCCGAATCCATCAGGATGATGTCGTAGCGATCCGCGATCTGCTCCAATGCCTGCGAAACGCGTAGCAGGAAGCTCGTGCCGGCGGATTTACGCATTTCCAGAGCGACGGCCGTTTCGAATTCCGTCAACTCGAGACCGGCGCAGATAACATCGAAGCCGGCAATATGCGTCTGATGGATCACCTGCTCGGTGGGCACAGGATCTTCGAAACGAATGGCCGAATAGAGCGTGTCGCCATCGCGGTAATCGAAATCGGGCAGGCTTCCGTGAAGGCTGGTCAACGACGCCTGCGGATCGAGATCCACCGCAAGCACGCGATAACCTTTCAAGGCCAGATAATGGCCGAGATGAATCGTGGTCGATGTTTTGCTGGAACCGCCCTTGAAATTCGTGACGGCCAGGATCTGGCATTGTTCGGCGCCTATCCGGCGCGGGTTCATCCGCTTCTTCCGGCCATTTTGCGCGAGGTGCATCCTAAGCTCGAGGATCTGCTCCATCGTGTAGAGACGCCGACCATTTGCGACTTCCGGTGACGGCCCCTGCTCTTTCAGCGAAATCTGCCTGATATAAGCCTCTGTAACGTTGAGCAGCTCAGCGACCTCGGAGGAGCTGAATTTGCGCATCGTGCGGCGGGCATTCGGGGGAAATTGCGCGAGGCTAAGATTGCCCAGCGCAACGTCGAGTTTCGCAGAGAATGTCTGCATGAAGGCGAGGCTGCTCAGATGTCGTGTCACGGCACTCTCCCATTTTGGCCGGCTTACTAAGCGCCTCGATGGTAAATGTTTAATGAAGGATCTCGTAATTACGCTGAATGCCGATATTACTCACATTTTGCGTAGATAAAGAGGTAGCGCGATTCTATCGGCGGGAGCAACCGCGCGGGTTCCCCGCGGGGAACTTTTACCCTGATACGTCAAAATAAGGGAGTTCCCCACGGGGAACATTGCGGTGCGGCAGGCGAGCTTGGTAGCGTAGTGCTGTTAAACGGCGCGCGCGCACCATCCTTTGTAACCAATTGTATCCGGAGCGGTAAAAGTTACATCCCCATTCAAACCCGAGGGGATCGCGACACATCGCGGATACATGGAAGCGGTTTCTTCACGACGACCCAAGGCCCCACTGGAGAGAGATCAATGTCCGAAGACATCAACCATCACCGCCGCCGCTTTTTTGGTACCGCGGCCATGACCATCGCCGCCGCTCAGCTTGGCATGTTCGGAATCGCACAAGCACAGTCCGCGGAGACCAAGCCCACGGCCCTGCCCGCGGTTAAGCCGGGGACGAATACGTCCTTCGGTCCTCTCAAGCAGATTGATGCGGGCGTGCTGAATATCGGATATGCGGAAGCCGGCCCCGCCGATGGTCCACCGGTCATTCTTCTGCATGGCTGGCCTTATGACATCCACAGCTTTGTCGACGTTGCTCCCTTGCTGGCGCAGCAAGGCTACCGCGTGATCATTCCCTATCTGCGCGGCTACGGCACGACGCGCTTTCTTTCAAAGGATACGGTCCGCAATGGCCAGCAGGCGGTCGTCGCTGTCGATATCCTTGCCTTGATGGATGCCCTGAAAATCCAGAAGGCGATCCTTGGCGGCTTCGATTGGGGTGCGCGAACGGTCAACATTCTCGCGGCGCTGTGGCCGGAGCGCTGCAAGGCCATGGTTTCCGTCAGCGGTTATCTGATCGGCAACCAAGAAGCCGGCAAGACTCCGCTGCCGCCGAAGGCCGAGCTTCAATGGTGGTACCAGTACTATTTTGCCACGGAGCGTGGGCAGGCGGGTTACGCAAAATATCGGAGCGACTTTGCCAGGCTTATCTGGCAGATCGCTTCGCCAAAGTGGAATTTCGACGACGCGACCTTCGAACGCAGCGCCGCATCCTTCGACAATCCGGATCACGTTGCCATCGTCATTCACAATTATCGCTGGCGACTGGGCCTCGCGGAAGGCGAGGCGCAATATGACGATCTGGAAAAGCGGCTGGCAAAGGCTCCGGTGATCAGTGCGCCCACCATCACAATGGAAGGCGATGTGAACGGTGCGCCGCATCCCGAACCCGCCGCCTATCGCAATAAGTTTACGGGCAAGTATCAGCATCGGACCATCGATGGCGGCATCGGCCACAACCTGCCGCAGGAGGCCCCGCAAGCTTTCGCCCAGGCGATCATCGACGTCGACAGATTCTGATCTTCCGAGCAGGGCGCCGGCACTGGTATAGAATACCGCTGCCGGCAATAATCTGTTTAGGGCATCGAGCTACCGTTCAAAAATTGCTGCTGCGCCGTTGCGGACAAAAGAGGGCACCCAATGATGGATCACATCGACCACATCCTCATCGTTGATGACGATCGTGAAATCCGTGAGCTGGTGTCGAGCTATCTTAAAAAGAATGGGCTGCGCGTCACCGTCGCCGCGGACGGCCGGCATATGCGGGCGTTTCTGGAAACAAGCTCCGTCGATCTCATCGTCCTCGATGTGATGATGCCGGGCGATGACGGCCTGGTTCTCTGTCGCGAGTTGCGCGCCGGCAAGCACAAGTCGACACCGATCCTGATGCTGACCGCACGCAACGATGAGACGGATCGTATCATCGGCCTGGAGATGGGCGCGGACGACTATCTGGTAAAGCCGTTTGCTGCACGCGAGCTCCTAGCCCGCATCAAGGCAATCCTGCGCCGCACCCGCATGCTTCCGCCCAATCTTCAGGTGACGGAAGTCGGTCAGCTCCTGTCCTTTGGCGATTGGCAGCTCGACACGACCGGCCGGCATCTGCTCGATCGCGAAGGAACGGCGATCGCGCTCAGCGGCGCGGAATATCGTCTGCTCCGTGTCTTCATCGACCATCCGCAACGCGTCCTTAACCGGGATCAGCTCCTGAACCTGACGCAGGGGCGGGACGCCGAATTGTTCGACCGGTCCATCGACCTGCTGGTGAGCCGGCTTCGCCAGCGCCTGGGCGATGATGCGCGCGAGCCTGCCTATATCAAAACCGTCCGCAGCGAAGGCTATGTTTTCGCAATGCCGGTCGAAATATCCGAGCTGCGCCGATGAACGCCGTCGCGCGGTTTCGAGGATTCCGGCCCTGGCCTCGTACCTTGGGATCAAGGCTGTTCCTGATCCTTCTCGCCGGGCTGCTGCTGGCGCAGGGGCTTACCTTCAGCGTCCAGTTCCTCGAACGCTACATATCGGCCAAGACGGTGATGCTCAACACACTAGAGAACGATGTGGGGACCTCGATCGCCGTTCTCGACCGTCTGCCGGCCGCCGAGCGGGCCGATTGGCTGGACCGCCTCGATCGCGGAACCTACCGTTTTGTCCTCGGGCCAGGTCTTCCCGGCGTGCCCGATATTACGGAGCAGGGCAGGCAGATCGCCGGAAAAATACAGGATGCCGTCGGCAAGCGTTTCCCCATCCGCTTCGAATCGATACCGGGTGACGGCAAACGCCTCCAGGCCCATCTGACCCTAAGCGACGGCAATCCGCTGACGATCGACGTCAATCCCGCACCCATCATGCCGCTGGCCCAGTGGCTGCCTTTCGTTCTTCTCGTGCAACTCGGTCTTCTCATTTTCTGCACCTGGCTCGTCGTCCGGCAAGCGATCCGGCCGCTAGTGAACCTCGCCCATGCCGCCGACGCTCTTGATCCGAACAAGAAGACGCCGCGCCTGGCGGAAGCGGGGCCAACCGAGGTCGCCCATGCCGCCCGCGCCTTCAATGCGATGCGGGATCGCATCGCCCACTATCTTGAGGAGAGGGTGCAGATTCTCGCCGCGATCTCCCACGATCTTCAAACGCCCATCACGCGCATGAAGCTCCGCGCCGAAATCGCGGAAGATTCCGCAGAGAAGGAAAAGCTGGTTCAAGATCTCGCCGAAATCGAACGACTTGTCCACGAAGGGGTGGCCTATGCCCGCAGCGCCCATGGAAATACCGAGAAACCCTCCCGCATAGACATCGGCTCCTTCGTCGAGAGCCTTGCCTATGACTACCAGGACACCGGCAAAGCCGTGATGGTCGCCGACAAGATCGATGGCGCAATCGTCACGCGGCCTCATGCTCTGAGACGAATCCTGACAAACCTCATCGACAACGCGCTCAAGTTCGCGGGCACCGCGGAGATTTCCGTACAGAAGGACAGTACCGGGGCAGTCCTCATCAAAGTGCTCGACCGCGGTCCCGGCATTCCAGAGGATCAGCTCGACGCCGTGATGCAACCTTTCTTCCGGCTCGAACAATCCCGAAGCCGCGGAACCGGGGGAACCGGATTGGGATTGGCGATCGCCGGCCAGCTCGCCCTTGCGATTGGCGGTTCGCTCACCTTGCGCAACCGCGTGGGCGGCGGGCTGTCGGCGGAAATCTCGGTCCGCTAAGAAGCGGAGGGCCGCGATCGGTTTGTATCCGAACGTAGCGGCTCCCCCTCGTCAAACACTTCGTTACATTTTCGCCCGATCGGGACACATGCGGGATACGTCCGCTCCCCCTTATGCGGCCAATGGCTGCTCGTCGGCCATTGCGCCTCGGCGCCCGATCAATCCCTTCAAAGGAAACGAAGATGACGCTACTTGTCATTGCCTATCTCGGGGGCGTGCTGACAATCCTCAGCCCGTGTATTCTCCCCGTTCTTCCCTTTGTCTTTGCCCGTGCCGGGCAGCCCTTCGTTAAAAGCAGCCTGCCAATGCTCGCCGGCATGGCGATGACCTTTACCGCAGTTGCGACCCTTGCGGCCGTCGGCGGTGGCTGGGCCGTCCATGCCAACGAGTATGGCCGCTACGCCGCCGTCACCTTGCTCGCCGTCTTCGGCGTGGCGCTTGTCTCGCCGCAAGCAGCCAGCATCCTAACCCGGCCGATCGTCGCCTTGGGAAACAGGCTGATGAATTCGCCCGGCCAACGCTCCGGCTCGACAGTTGGGCGTTCCCTGGCTCTCGGCATCGCAACCGGGCTGCTGTGGGCGCCCTGTGCCGGCCCTATCCTTGGCTTGATCCTGACAGGTGCCGCCCTTCAGGGGGCGAATGCCCGCACGACATTGCTGCTGCTGGCCTATGCGGCGGGTGCGGCAACATCACTCGCTGCTGCGCTTCTGATCGGCGGCCGAGTCTTCACCGCCATGAAAAGCTCGGTTGGTTCCGGCGAAAGAATTCGCCAGGCGCTCGGCGCGGCGGTCCTCGCCGGAGTCGCGGCGATTGCGCTTGGCTTCGACACGGGATTTCTGGCCCGCCTGTCCTATGCCAGTACCTCGACATTCGAGCAGGCCGTTCTCGATAATTTCAACGCAGATCACCGGGAGCCGGCAGCGACGATGGTGGCCAGCAACACACCGATGATGGCCGCGGCAAAGCCTCGCTTCAAGAGCAAGCTTCCCGTCGAAGGCCGGCTTCCCTCGCTGGACGGCGCCGTCGAGTGGCTGAACTCGCCGCCGCTTACCGCTGAGCAATTGCGCGGCAAGGTCGTGCTGGTGGATTTCTGGACCTATTCCTGCATCAACTGCATCCGCACCATCCCCTACATCAAAGCCTGGGCGGAAAAATACCGGGATCAGGGGCTGGTCGTGATCGGCGTCCATGCGCCAGAATTCGCCTTCGAGAAGAAGATCGACAACGTCAAGGGAGCCCTCAAGGACTTCCAGATCGGCTATCCCGTCGCCATCGATAACAACTACCGGATCTGGCAGGCGTTCCAGAACAGCTATTGGCCGGCTCTCTATTTCGTCGATGCCAGGGGGCAGATCAGGCACCATGTTTTCGGGGAGGGGGAATACGACACCTCCGAAAAAGTCATTCAGGAACTGCTCGCCGACGCCGGCAGCCAAGTCGCCGAAAACAATATGGTCAGGCCAAACGCGCCCGGCGCCGAGGCGGCACCTGATCTCGGCAATATCAAATCCGGCGAGACCTATATCGGCTATAAGGAGGCTTCGAACTTCGTATCGCCGGAAGGCCTGAGCGGGAATGCCGCCCAGGACTACACGACAGGCGAACCCGGTCTCAACGAATGGGGCCTCTCCGGCAACTGGACGATCGGTCCCGAACAGGGGACGCTTAACAAGGCCGGCGGCAGTATCACCTATCGATTCAGTGCCCGTGACCTGCACTTCGTTCTGGGCCCCGGCGCCGACGGCAAGTCCGTGCGGTTTCAGGTGACGATCGATGGCAAGGTGCCTGGTGCAAGCCACGGCGCCGACACCGACGCCGAAGGCAACGGTACCGTTACTGAAACACGCCTTTATCAGCTCGTGCGCCAAGCCGGCGATGTCGGGGAACGGACCTTCACGGTCCGCTTCCTCGATCCCGGCGTCGAAGCCTACGTATTCACCTTTGGATGAGGAGCGGAATGATGCAGATGAAAACGCGTTCGAAGTCTATCACCCGTTTTGGGATCGTCCGTCCCTTTCTGATTACCGGAGGTCTGCTCGGCTTTCTCGGTGCGGCGCTTCTCGGCAATTCATCGGCCGCCGAAGAACCGCGGCTGGTTCCACCCGCGATTCATGACGTGGCGGACACAACCAGCCAGCAAACCGCCGTGTTCGCCGGCGGATGTTTCTGGGGCATGCAAGGTGTGTTCCAGCATGTCGACGGCGTCATCAGCGCAACGTCCGGTTATGCCGGCGGCAGTGCGGAGACCGCGAACTACGAGCAGACGGAAACCGGAACCACGGGCCATGCCGAAGCCGTGCAAATCGTCTTCGATCCCAAGAAGATCAGCTATGGCAAGCTGCTGCAAATCTACTTCTCGGTCGCGCACGATCCCACACAGATCGACCGGCAAGGACCTGACAGCGGCACGCAGTATCGCTCCGCTATCTTTCCGGCCGACGCGGAGCAGGGGAAAGTCGCCTCGGATTATATCGCTCAGTTGGAAACGGCCCATGTCTTCAAGGCGAAGATTGCAACGGCCGTCGAGCCCGGCAACCCCTTCTACAAGGCCGAGGTCTACCATCAGAACTACATGGCCAACAATCCTGGCCAGCTCTATATCGTGATCAACGAGCAGCCGAAGGTCGACAATCTGAAGAACCTCTTTCCCCAAACCTATCGGGAGAAACCCGTTCTGGTCTCGGATGGCCAGGGCTGACGGAGGCCTCGAAGCGCCTACTCTGCCTTATAAGCTTCTGACTGTCTGCCGAAACAAAACTCCTCTGGCGCCAGGCCGGAGGAGTTTTTCATTTCAAGAAGTGCCGACCGGCTTGCTTTGTACGGCAATGTACACAGCCGCTGCTATCCCACACTCCGTTACACTTCGGCTCAATCAGGACACATGCCGGATACGTCACCAGCGCTTTATGCGGGCAATGGCTGGTCAGCAGTCATTGCGTCCCAAGAGGACGCTATCAACCGCTTCAAAGGAACCGACATCATGACCCAGACCGATAAGGTATTCTACACCGGCAAGACCCACACCACCGGCGGCCGCGACGGCGCGTCGCGCAGCTCCGATGGCCGTCTCGACGTCAAGCTTTCCTCTCCTGGCACCTCCGGCAGCGGCACCAATCCGGAGCAGCTCTTCGCTGCCGGCTGGTCAGCCTGCTTCGAAGGTGCCATCGGACTTGCTGCCCGCAAGATGAAGGTCGCCGTCCCGGCCGACGCAGCCATCGACGCCGAGGTAGATCTGTGCCTCGTCGACGGCGCCTATTTCCTTCAGGCCCGTCTCAACGTCAGTCTGCCGGGCGTCGAGCGCGACGTCGCCCAGGCCCTCGTGGACGCTGCGCACCAGACCTGCCCCTATTCCAAAGCCACCCGCGGCAACATCGATGTCGTAATCAACGTGGTCTGAGCGAATCCGCCTTACAGACGCTGCGCCTCCTTCATTGGGATCATCATCATCGCACGCCGGCAAGAGAGCCGGCGTGCGATTCAATAAGGCGTCCTAGCGGACATCAAAGCTCTCTGCCAGCCAGAGCCTCGCATCCCGACTTGAACGCAAGCCGACGCCCATCCATCTAATCTTAACGACAGCGTCATGGCGAACCAGGCATCCCTGTGATCGCCGACGGCAGCGGCGATAGGCGCCGCTGTTTGAGGATCAAACGATGGGTTTCATAGATAAGGACATAGTGCCCGCGGACGACGGGGCACTGATAGATGTATATTCTCAATCGATAGCTGGGGCAGTGGATATGGTCGGCCCGGCGGTCAGCCGGATCGAGCGGGTTGGCGGCAGGGGCGGGCATGGTTCCGGCTTCGCCGTCTCGCCGGACGGGCTGATCGTCACCAACAACCATGTTGTCGACGATGCCAGGATTGTCCGCATCACCACACCTGACGGTTCCATCACGGAAGGTCGCGTCCTTGGACGCGACGTGGACACCGACATCGCTCTCATCCGAGCGAATTCCGGCGTCGGCGCCTGGGCCCGGCTCGGAGACTCCAAGCGTCTGCGCAGGGGCCACATCGCGATCGCCATCGGCAATCCGCTCGGCTTCGAGTGGACGGTGACCGCCGGCATCGTATCGGCACTCGGTCGCTCGATGCGGTCCGCGAGCGGGCGGTTGATGGACGACGTCATTCAGACCGACGCCGCGCTCAATCCCGGTAATTCCGGAGGCCCGCTGGTGTCGTCGAGCGGCGAGGTCATCGGGGTCAATACGGCCGTCATCCAGGGCGCGCAGAGCATCGCATTCGCGGTGGCCTCCAATACGGCGAACTTCGTGGTTTCGGAAATACTGCGGTATGGCCAGGTCCGGCGCGCTTTCATCGGGATCGCCGGCGATACGATCGAGCTGCCTCGCAGGATCGCCCTTGAAGCCGGCACCGGCCAGACAACCTCGGTGCGCATCAGACGGGTGGAACCCGGCGGTCCTGCCGATCGCGCAGGCTTGCGGGACGGCGACTACATTCTGGCGATCGACGGTACCCCGGTCGGCGGTGTCGACGATATCGTCAGATTGATGAGCGGCGAGAGAATCGGCCGAAACACCGATCTGCTCGTCTTCTCTGTCGCAGGCCGAATTGAGAAACGAAACTTGCTGCCGGTTGCCCGGTCGTAAATATCCGGCGAAAGCGGCCGTTCGAATTGGCGGCTCAGGTGCGAGCGGCACCGCGACGCGCGGGTGACGAGGGGCTCCGCGCTTCTCCTAGCGACCTCGACGGGGAACCGTGACGTGTCGCCGTCGTTATGACACAAGTATAGCGATGGAGAAACACCATGGAAATCGCAGGAAGACCGGGCTCGCATGCGCTCAGCGCATTTTTTGACGACGAGTCCGACGCCGAAAAGGCGTCCGAAGAGCTCATAGAGGCCGGCATCCCGAAAGACGCCATCACCATGACACCGGGAAACCGGCCCGACATACCGCCGATCGACCATATCGGCTTCCTCGACGCGCTGACCGGGTTCTTCTTCACGGAAGAGCAGCGCAAGAACTATGCGGAGGCGCTCCGGCGCGGGGGCGTCCTGCTGACCGTGCAGGAAGTGAGCAAGGCGCAGCACGACGCCGCGCTGAACATCCTGACGGAAAGAGGAAGCATCGATATGGATGAGCGCGTGGAGGAGTGGCGGCGCGAGAATTGGAAATAGGTGGATCCGCTAGCCGGACATCCCTTCACCATCGCCCAACGCGGCGTCTGCCGCGCGAAAGCAGGCGACGTCATCTTTGTAGCTATCCGCGAGCTTTCATCCACCTGTTCGATGAGACCGGATCCGCCGTAACCTTCATCGCACGTCCAAGAATAAAAATGATAGGACATGTCGAAATCACGCTGGCTCGAGCGTCTTAGGGAATGGATGGCGCTGCGGAACGGGGCCGTCTATGCCGCATCAAGATCGATCGTGCAAAATGGGGTTAAGCGGATATGGGCAATTCCTATCGTTGGGTCATCGTGGCCGCCGGCGCGCTGATGACCTGTGTTGCGCTGGGCGCAATGTTTTCACTGGCTATTTTTCAGGTGCCGATCGCTACCGCCACCAATTGGTCGCATGCCGGCATTGCGAGCGCGATGACGCTCAATTTCCTGGTCATGGGTCTCGGCGGTTTCCTGTGGGGCGCGGCAAGCGATCGCTTCGGTCCTCGTATTGTCGTACTGACGGGCGCAGTCCTGCTAGGCCTCGCGCTTGTCCTGGCGAGTCGGGCGGGATCGCTTCTCGAATTTCAATTGACCTACGGCATTCTCGTCGGCCTCGCCGCCAGCGCATTCTTCGCGCCGATGATCGCGGCTACGACCGCATGGTTCGATGAAAACCGCAGCCTCGCCGTTTCACTGGTCTCCGCCGGCATGGGGGTTGCGCCGATGACGATTTCACCATTCGCCCGCTGGCTCATTTCGGCTTACGAATGGCAGACGGCCATGATGCTCATCGGTTTTCTCGCCTGGATACTGCTGGTGCCGGCGGCACTGCTCGTGCGACGCGCCCCTGCGGCTGCGGCGGGCCCGGATACCGATCCCGCGGCCGAAGGCCCCAACGTACCGCTCGGACAGATATTCCGATCGCCGCAATTTCTCGTTCTCGGCGGAACCTTCTTTGCCTGCTGCGCGGCGCATTCAGGGCCGATCTTCCACATGGTAAGCTATGCGACGATCTGCGGCGTGGCGCCGATGGCGGCGGTGAGCATCTACAGCGTCGAAGGGCTTGCGGGGCTCGGCGGCCGGCTTCTATATGGCACGCTTGCAGACAGGCTCGGCGTCAAGCCAGTCTTGGTCGCGGGCCTGCTGGTGCAGGCGGCGGCGCTCGCGACCTATCTCCTCGTCAGCCAGCTTAGCGAATTCTACGCGCTCGCGGTCATCTTCGGCAGCGCCTATGGCGGGGTTATGCCCCTCTATGCGGTGCTTGCGCGCGAGTATTTCGGACCCCGCGTCATCGGCACCGTCTTCGGCGCGGCAACGATGCTGTCGAGTATCGGAATGGCATTCGGCCCGCTGGCGGGCGGCTGGATCTTCGATACGTTCGGGAATTATTCCTGGCTCTTCATCGGATCGTCCATGGTAGGCCTCGGCGCGGTCGCCATCGCGCTCGCCTTTCCACCATTGCAGCGCGTCAGGCTTCAACCGGCATAGTTTGAGGGCAGCGCCAACGCATGTGACGTAAATGATCACGGCCCCCATAGACATGAGATGGGGGCCGCGTAGAGCCGTTCGCCGAAAGGCAAGACTTTGTCTCCATCGTAAAGCACAAGCCCGAGCCGAAAACCATCACCTGCCACCTGCCCAATTTTCCGCAGACCCTTAAAATCCGCATTCGAGACGGAGGCCGCGGCCTTAATCTCGATGCCGACGATAGCGCCGGTATTGTCTTCAAGAATGATATCAACCTCGTCCTGGTCCTTGTCACGATAGTGGTACAGGGTAGGAGCAGTCTCGCACCATGTTGCCAGTTTGAGGACCTCGCTCAAGACGAAGGTTTCAAGCAGCGGACCAAGGAGAGAGCGGTTCGTGGCAATCCGGTCTGGAGTAACGCCTAAGGTGGCGGCGAGCAGTCCTGAGTCCAAAAAATGCAGCTTTGGCGTTTTTACAAGCCGCTTGAGCTGGTTACGGAACCATGGCTCGATCCGCCTTGTGAGAAAGAGTTGTTCGAACAACCCGACATAACGCCTGGCCGTTTTATCATCCAGGCCGATCTGCCCGGCCAACTGAGTGAAATTGACAAGTTGCCCGGAGTGATGCGCGAGCGCGCGGAGCAGATGCGGCATCTGACCCAGCCTCTCGATGTCGGCGATATCACGCACGTCGCGCTCTACGACGGCCTGGACATAGTCTCTTGCCCAGGCGGCGCGTCGATTAGGTGCACTGCGTCCGATCATCTCGGGATAGCCGCCAATGAGGACGGCTTCAACGAGCTCCTTTCCGACAATGGACGACCGTGGAGAGATCGCCCGCCCGGAGAAAGCATTGTCGAGGAAGCTTGACCCGAGGCCACGGATTTCGGATTGAGCCAGCGGCAAAAGCGTTATGATTTCCATCCGTCCGGCGAGGCTCTCCGCTACGGTCGGCAGAGTGAGAATATTCGCTGATCCCGTGAGCAGGAATCGTCCCGGCCGACGATCGTCATCGACCGAGCGCTTGATAGCCCGCAAAAGGTCAGGTGCACGCTGTACCTCATCGATGGTCGCGACGTCGAGGTCTCGAACAAAACCCGTCGGATCAGCACGGATCGAAGCAAGAGTGGTGTCGTCGTCGAGGGTGAAATAAGGCCGATCGACCGACATCAGCCTACGTACCAGCGTGGTCTTACCACACTGTCGCGGACCGTTGACCAACACGACAGGTGTATCGGCCAGAGCTGCCGAGATTTGCTTGGTTACCCCTCGAAAATAAAGGGGCAGGCTAGCTTCTTCTTCAAGCAAAAGGATATTCCGTTCAATTCGGATTTTTGTTTCGTCCAATTCGGATTTTATATTCGTCTAATCCGGATTTCAAGACCGTCCAATCCGGATTTTAAAGTCGTCCGATCCGGAACTGAAACAGACAGCCGTATTGAGCGATTTCGACGATCCGAGGCTGTAGCTTCTGCGGAAACCATTCTTCTCATATCGATTTTGGAGATCGCGCTTGGTATCCTTCAACCGCGACCACCAAGGAATGAGCGATATCGCGGATTTCCTTGTCCCTCTCACCGCCTTACACACAGTTTTAGACAGCGGACGTAAGTTGCTGGCATTGCATTTTTCAATTTTTGGTCAACACTTCTCCAGGGCATCAGGTGCGTAACCTCTGGGGGGAGGAAATCCGGAGGCATTCGCCGGCGCTTGGTTTGCAGCCGAGAGGCCGGGAAACCAAGCGCAATGCCAACATGGGAGGGTATGGCACGGCTCCAGCAGTCCATATCCTTGGTGCAACTGGGAGGAATAAAAATGGTAAGCACCTCTGTAGGTGAAACTTCTGGTCGGGGTATGACCAGGGAAGAGAAGAAGGTGATCTTTGCATCTTCGCTCGGAACTGTTTTCGAATGGTATGATTTCTATCTCTATGGTTCCTTGGCCACATTCATCGGTGCGGCCTTTTTCAGTGATTATCCGGAGGCGACCCGCAATATTTTCGCGCTGCTCGCTTTTGCAGCCGGCTTTCTTGTCCGGCCGTTCGGCGCGCTGGTCTTCGGACGGATCGGCGATCTCGTCGGCCGCAAATATACGTTTCTAGTCACGATCACGATCATGGGTCTGTCGACCTTCTTGGTCGGCGTCCTGCCGGGTTCGGCCAGTTGGGGCATCATCGCCCCGGTCATTCTGATCGGATTGCGCCTGTTGCAAGGCCTTGCGCTCGGCGGGGAATATGGCGGCGCGGCGACCTATGTCGCGGAACATGCGCCCAACAACCGGCGCGGCTATTACACATCCTGGATCCAGACGACGGCAACGCTCGGGCTCTTCCTGTCGCTCATCGTCATTCTGGTCGTGCAGAATTGGCTTGGCAAAACCGCCTTTGCCGATTGGGGCTGGCGTATCCCCTTCATCCTGTCCTGCGTCCTTCTCGGCATTTCCGTTTGGATTCGACTGTCGCTCAGTGAATCCCCGGCCTTCCAAAGGATGAAGGAAGAGGGCAAGGGCTCCAAAGCACCCCTATCTGAGGCTTTTGGCCAGTGGAAGAACGCCAGGATCGCTCTGCTCGCGCTGCTCGGCCTCACCGCCGGCCAGGCGGTCGTCTGGTATGCGGGCCAGTTCTATTCGCTGTTCTTCCTTCAGAACGTGCTGAAGGTCGATGGCCAAACCGTCAATATCATGATCGCTATAGCGCTCTTGATCGGCAGCGGCTTTTTCGTCGTGTTCGGTTGGCTATCCGACAAGATCGGCCGCAAGCCGATTATCATGGCCGGTCTCGCCTTGGCGATCTTGACCTATTTCCCGCTGTTCAACGCATTGACCCGCGCGGCAAACCCGGCTCTCGCCCAGGCGGAGCAGACGATCCGCGCCACCGTCACCGCAGCACCCCACGATTGCACCTTCCAGTTCAACCCGGTCGGCACAGCGAAATTCAACAACTCCTGCGACATTGCGACTTCATTCCTGTCGAAGAGCTCCGTCCCCTATGCCATCGTCGATGGCCCCGCCGGCCAGCCGGCAACGGTGACGGTCGGCGATACGACCGTCACCTCGTACAATGCCGTCACCGCCGGCGCGGACGCTGCCGCAAAGAGCGCAGTATTCACGCATGATCTGAATCTTGCCTTGCAAAAGGCCGGCTTCCCGCTCGCGCGCGATCCCGCCAAGGTGCCTGATGTCAAGCTGGATGGCTTCATTGCCGCAAACCCTGAACTCGGCCTCAATGCAACGACGGTCCGCGCCGGCGACAAGACGGTCACGCCGGTGGCTGACCTCGTCAAGGCCAAGCTGCTCACGGCTGACCAAGCTGCGGGGGCGACGGAAATGCCGGTTTACACCATAGCGAACGGCGGCGCATTCAAGATGGTCGCCGATCCCAATGCGGTAAACTGGCCCCTCACCATCGCCATTCTCACCATTCTCGTTATCTATGTGACCATGGTCTATGGTCCCATTGCCGCGATATTGGTTGAGATGTTTCCGACCCGCATCCGCTATACCGGCATGTCCTTGCCCTATCATATCGGCAATGGTTGGTTCGGCGGCCTGCTTCCGGCAACGGTCTTTGCAATGAGTGCTGCCACAGGCGATATCTATTATGGTCTCTGGTATCCGATCGCGGTTGCCGCGATGAGCCTTGTCATCGGCCTCATCTTTATCCGCGACACCAAGGGCATTGATCTCAACGCCATCAAGTAGCAACATATGAAAAGCCCGGCGCAAAACCACATCGCGCCGGGCTTTTTTGTGCCGGACGTCCGGCATTTCACGATTGGCAATGTTTGGGCAAGTCCTGTTCTACCCGCCATCCGTCTTGCCCGCCGAAGACGAAAATGAAGAGGGAAAGATGATCAAGCCGCATCCGCTGAAAGGCCCGAACCGGCTGAAGCTTGGCGTATTCTCCGCCAATGCCGATGGCGGGCTGGCGATCACCGATGTGCCGGAACGCTGGGCCGCTGGCTGGCAGGACAATCTGACCGCTGCGCAGATCGCCGATCGCGCCGGGCTGGAATTCTTTCTGCCGATTGCCCGCTGGCGAGGCTTCGGCGGTAAGAACCGGGTGCGCGAATGGTCGTTCGAGACTTTCACCTGGGCGGCGGCGCTGGCGGCCGCGACCGAGAAGATCGGCCTATTCATGACGGTGCATGTGCCGTTGGTGCATCCGCTTTATGCCGCCAAATCGCTGGCGACGGTCGATCATGTCAGCCAGGGGCGAGCAGGCCTCAACATCGTCTGCGGCTGGAACCCGAAGGAATTCGGCATGTTCGGCATTCCCCTGGTCGAGAAGGGCTACGACCAGGCGGCGGAATGGCTGGAGATCCTTGAAAAGGTCTACGCCTCCGACGATCCAGTCGACTATGCCGGCACCTATTACACGCTGAAGGAAGCCGTGAGCCGGCCGGCAAGTCTGCAGACGCCGCGGCCGGTGACGATGAACGCCGCTTTCGGCGGTCCGGGCCGCGATTTTGCGGCGGCGAGCTGCGACTATCTCTTCACCACCTTCACCGAGATCGCGGATGCCGGAAAACATGTCATCGATATCCGCGAAAGGGCGGAGAGAAAGGGCAGGGATGTCGGCGTCTACACCGTCTGCCACGTCGTCTGCCGCCAGACTCAGCAGGAGGCGGAGGACTATTACACCCGCTACGCCGTCACCATGGCCGACCACGCCGCCGTCGATCAGCATATGGCCGGCAAGAAGGAATTCTCGCAATCGCACGACCGCGATGCCTATGACCGATACCGCCAGCGCTTCGCCGGCGGCGCGGGCAGCTATCCGTTGATCGGCACGCCGGAAAAGATCGTCGAGGATATGATCGCCATATCTGCCCAGGGCTATGCCGGCATAGCTCTGTCCTTCGTCAACTATACGCAGGAACTGCCCTATTTCTGCGATCGGGTCATCCCTCTGCTGAAAAAGGCGGGGCTTCGAGTCGAATGAAGGAAAGGCGTCAATCTATTTCAGACGACGCTATCATCGCATGCGTTAGGCGCGCTCCGCCCAGAGTTTTGCCAGTTCGACAAGCGTCTTGACGCCCTTCTCCATGTCTTGCCGGCTGACCCATTCGAGCGGCGAGTGAAAGGCATGGCCTCCGGCGAAGATGTTGGCGCAGGGCAGGCCCATGAACGACAGTCGCGAACCGTCGGTGCCGCCTCGGATGCTGCCGCGCACGGGCGTCATGCCAGCGCGCCGGACGGCCTCGATGGCGTTGTCGGCGATCTCCGGATGGCGGTCGAGGATGGTCTTCATGTTGCGGTACTGCTGCCTGACCTTGAAGGAATAGGTGGAGCCGGGATATTCCGTCATCACCTCCTTTACGGTCGCCTCGAGCATAGCCTCCTTGGCAGCGAGACCATCATCGTTGAAATCGCGAATGATAAAGCTGAGGGCTGCCTTTTCCATCGAACCGGTCACACCGGTTGGATGGACAAAACCATCCCTGCCGTCTGTCGTCTCCGGCGCCATGTCTTCCGGAAGCCGGCTAATGATCGCGCCGGCGATTTTGATGGCGTTCTCCATCTTACCCTTGGCAAAACCTGGGTGGATGGCAACGCCTTGAATGGTGATTTCGACGCCGTCGGCGGAAAAGGTTTCATCCTCGATATGGCCGGCCGTTTCGCCATCGACGGTGTAGGCGAACTCTGCGCCGAGCTTCGTCAGATCGACCTTGTCGACCCCACGTCCGATTTCCTCATCCGTCGTGAACAGAAGCTTGATCGTTCCGTGTTCGATCTCCGGATTGTCGACCAAAAACTGGGCGGCCGTCATGATTTCCGCAAGGCCAGCCTTATCATCGGCACCGAGCAGCGTCGTGCCGTCAGAGGTGATGATGTCGTTGCCGATTTGGTCGCGCAGAACCGGATTGTCGCTGACGCGAATGACCTGTTGCGGATCGCCCGGAAGCTGGATGTCGCCGCCACCATAGTTTCGCAGGATTTGCGGCTTGACATTGGTGCCGGTGAAATCGGGCGCCGTATCCATATGCGAACAGAAGCAGATGACCGGCACTGGCCTGTCGACATTGGACGGGACGGTTGCATAGACGTAACCGTGCTCATCGAGATGCGCATCGGAAAGGCCGATCGCCAGCAATTCCTCCACCAGGAGTCGGCCAAGATTCCTCTGTTTTTCCGTAGACGGCTGCGTCGATGACGTGGGATCCGATTGGGTGTCGATAACGACATAGCGAAGGAAGCGATCGATAACGGTATCAGTCATGAGTTCAGGTCCACGTATTCATCGACGATGGACAGCTATAGCCCTCGCGGACGCGGCCGTGAATGCATTTTCGTTTTGCCGAAGCGTTTTGTCGGTATAGCAAGATATAACCTTAGGTGGTATAAAATACAACAAACACGCGAAGGGTGTGCCCATGCCACCGAGACCGCCGGCGGCACGCGTTGTCTGGGGCTGAAAATGCGTCAGCCAGGTAGTTGAGTAACCCACCAAAGACAATCATTTGCACGATGACCACGTTTTAAAAGTGTCCCATCATGCATCCGTAGTCGCACCCTATGCGTACCCTCCTTAGAGAAGATACGCACGGGGCGGAACTGGCAAATGAAGATACGCTTAGTCTATCGTGGTCAGCGTCACCGACGTACCTGTAGCGGCGACGTTGAGCCCGAGCTGGCCGGTTACACTGATTAGCTGCAGATGCACGGAGCCGGAGCTGCCACCGAGAAGAACGTTGGCACCAACGCCGGCACCAAGGGTCGCCTCCGCGGTAACGCCCGTATAAAGGCCGCTTAACGCACCATGATGATAGCCGGCTGTCGGAGCAAAAACGAGCCAGACAAGACGGCTGCGGGTGGTGAAGCCGAGATCGACGCCCAGTTTTCTGATCGCACCGCTATAATGGTCAATGCGCTCCTTTCCGACGGTCGAGCGGAAAACGCAGTCGGCCTCTTTTGCAGAGCCAAGCACATAGCCGACACCGCCGCCGACGTCGCACGTAAGATAGCCGATCTTTACCCCATTGCGCTCGTCCGGCTCCTGGTAGGTGGTCTGTAGGTCGGCCGCGCGTACCCCCGTCCCGCCGATGACGATCAATGCTGCTACTGAAAATGCCGTGGCGAGTAATTTATTCATCTTTCTCTCCTTGTCAGAGTATTCAGGGTGCAGGGCACCCGGTCGCCGAGCCGTTGAGTCGGCCCAAACTAACGTCCGTGATCGCAGAACGATCCCACGAAATTGAGGCGGCTATCGTCTTTCCACTCATCCTAATATACAAGAGACAACAGCCCTCGACACTTCACGTTTTGCGATCAGCTTTTTCGCTCCGCGAGGTCCAGAAAATGGACCGGGCATGATCTCGGAAACATATCAGGATCGCGCTTTGTGGCGCGCTACGCTATTTCCATTCGTCGCAAAGGCGAAGACATCGACCGGTTCACCAAGACCCTTGAGTGGGAAGGCACCAAGGCTTTCCATTTCGATCTCACAGCCTGCCATATCGACGAAGGCCTTGGACAACAAGACGGGCCGTTTGACCTCCTTGGTCAATGTCTCCAGTCGCGAAGCGACATTGACGGCCGGCCCGATGACGGTGAAATCAAGGCGGGTACGCGAACCGATATTGCCATACATCACATCGCCGACATGCACGCCGACGCCGTAACGCAAGACCTCGCGGCCATTCCGACTATTTTCCTCATTCAACGCGCCGACCGCAGCCTCCGCCTCGCTGATCGCCTGAAGAAGGTTAGCGCAGGCCATGGGATCGCTCAGCGGAAAAATGGCCAGTAATCCATCCCCCATGAATTTGAGAATCTCGCCGCCATGTTTCTCGATCGGCTCCGACATCGCGTCGAAATAGCCGTTCAGAAGGTCGATCACGTCGTCGCGCGGCCACATGTCCGAAATCGTCGTGAAGTCGCGCAGGTCGCAGATGAGGATGGCCGCGCCGACGGTCGTGCCGCTGCCGCGGGTGGTAGCACCCGCAAGGATTTTCTCGCTGGCATGCGGCCCTACATAGGTGCGCAGAAGCGTCCGGGCCAGGATGTTCTTCAGCCGGATCTCGCTCACCAGCGTCAGGGCCGGCAGTAGGTCCTTCAGGAAGGTGACATGCTCTTCGGTAAAGCCGCCCGGTATGTCGGCGGCAAAGGTGACGATATGGCGCTTGCCGAGCGTATGGTAGATCGGCCAGGCGATATAGTCGGTCAATCCTTCGGCATGCATTTCCTCGTAGAGCGGATAGGCGGGCCGATCGGCCGTATCCAGCTTTTCGAGGTTCTGGCGAACCTCGGCGGCTCCATTGAAGATCTCGTTGATCGGGCTAGCCAGAAACTGCGGTGTCGTCTCCACCCCGTAGCTGAAGGTGCTGATGTTTGCCTCCTCCATCCCTATACGCCAGAGGATTCGTGCACCGAGCCATTGCGGATGAAGCGTTCTGAAATGCAACGTCGCCCGTGCGACCGGGATACCCGCTGCCCGCAGTCTCCCGCACAAGTCCACGAGGATATTGTCGATGAAGCGTTCGTCGCGGGTATCATGCATCAGCCAATCGAGGATATTACTCCGTCTTGCCGGCCATATACCCTGGCTCTCGACATGCGAGCGGGACGCCGCTTCCGATGACAATTGCATTACCCGTACCCCACAAATACCTGGTCTCTGTCGTCGCGCAACGATCCACGCCGAAGTGCGAATATACGCCGATTGTCATTTACCTGGAACGACAATCGGCTTCAGCCCATGATTTTATAAACCGAAGCGCGAACCTATACCGCGCCTCGTGCTACCTGGCCAAAGATAGATAGGTCGAATTCCGTATTCTTTAAACGTGAGGCGAACCGTCGCAGGCCGTCAAACGCATGGCAGACGATGAGCAATGTCCCCGGGTCACAAATCAATTGACAGGCGGCCCATATCTTGGGCCGTCTGCAAAGGTGACTATACTCGTATGCTGCTCGTCGTTATCTCTGGTACAGATCCGCTCCCGCCGGCATCGCGGCGATTTGTAAGACTTTCTGAAGGAGACTGTTCATGAACCCGTCCGAAGCATCGCGCATCATTGCGGATGAGGCCAAGAACTGGCGTCGCGAGATACATCAATATCCGGAACTTCTATTCGATCTGCCACGCACGTCGGCGATGGTGGCGGAGAAGCTGAGGGCGTTCGGCTGCGACGAGGTAGTGACCGGGATGGCCAAGTCCGGGGTCGTGGCGGTGATCTCAGGTAACAGAGGCAATGGCAAGACGATCGCGCTTCGCTGCGACATGGACGCGCTGCCGATGTCCGAACAGACGAACCTGCCTTACGCCTCGAAGATACCAAACATGATGCATGCCTGCGGCCATGACGGTCACACCGCCATGCTCCTGGGTGCCGCCAAACGGTTTGCCGCCGATCGCAATTTTGCGGGCAAGATCGTTCTGATCTTCCAGCCGGCGGAAGAAGGCGGCGGCGGCGGGCGCGTGATGCTGGAGGAAGGTTTGCTCGATCGTTTCGGCATCGAGGAAGTCTATGGCATGCATAATCAGCCGGGCCTCGCCGTCGGCTCGTTCGCCATCCGCAGCGGCCCGATGATGGCTGCTGGGGACCGTTTCGTCATCACCATCCACGGACGCGGTGGCCACGCGGCTTCGCCGCATCTTGCCCGCGACCCCGTGCTTGTCGCTTCGCATGTCATCGTCGCGCTCCAGTCGATCGCATCGCGCTTTACCGATCCGTTCGATCCCGTCGTCGTTTCCGTTACCTTCATCAGCGGCGGCGACCGGAAGGCGCTGAACGTCATCCCTCCCGCCGTCGAAATCGGCGGCACGGTCCGCACGATGCTGCCGGCGACACGCCGCGCCGTAGAGCAACGGTTTCGCGATGTGGTGACTGGGACGGCGAAGCTCCATGACACGCAGGCCGAAATCGATTGGCGCCCGGGATATCCCGTGACCGTCAACAATGCCGAGAAGACCGCGGTTGCGATCGCCGCCGCGAAGAACGTTGTCGGCGCAGAGCGCGTCAACGGCAACTGGCCAATGACGATGGGTTCGGAAGACTTTTCCTATATGCTCGAAAAGCGGCCCGGCGCGCTCATCTGGGTCGGCAATGGCGACAGCGCCGATCTGCATAATCCGGCTTATGACTTCAATGACAATGCCATCGCCTACGGCATCGACTACTGGGCCGCCCTGGTTGCGCAGCGATTGTCATAGCTGAACGGAGAGGCATTCGTTCGCGGGTTTACCATTCGATCGCCGCGGATTGACGCCTCGCAGGGCAAGGCTGCCTCATTTCCGGGCGGTCTCGATCCTGATCCAATCCAGCTCCAACGTGTCCGAGGACGGTATATAGTCGCGGTATTGGCCGATCTTAAACTTGGTCATCGGTGGAGATGATGGATCAGGCTCATACCCGATCTTGCCGGTTACCCTGGCGATGAACCGGCCATCCTGATGAATCTCGATGAAAGCGCTGCCGTCACGACCGGCCTGCACGCGATAACGCATCTCGACCCATTTCCCCGCCGGCGTCGACAGGATGGGATTGCGGCCATACTCCACCTTCAAATTGGACGTGCAGGCCTTGCCGTCGCTGTCCTCCGGCCGGATAGACTGGCAATAATGCGGCGTTCCGTTTTTCCAGGCGAGCTTGCTTCCCTTGGCTGGCGCCGAGGCGATCAAGCACCTACACATATCGTCCTGAACCGTGACATGCAGGATGCCGTCATCATAGCGCTGGGCGAGAAACGGGCTTGGTGACCAGCCCGCAAACTCCTGCGCGTACTTGCTATTTATAGCCTCCTGTTTCCATTGCGCCGTTATCCAGCGAATGGAATCCTTATCGTTCAAAACCTCTTTCGGCATGCGGAAGCGGAAGGAATAGACGAGCGGCACATCGGACCTTCGAAAGAAGGTCTTTTGCAGGCGAAGCTCTTCACGCTGAATGCATTCGTCCTCCTGGTGAGCTGCCTTGGCCCGGCTCCAGGCGTTGTCGTCGCAATAGGGATCAGGTTGGTTCGCCGTCGGCGCCCATGTCGGCTTCACTTTCGCAAAGAAGTTCGTGCCGAGAAACTCCGGTCTGCTGACTTCGGTCATCAAGAAGTGTTGCGCAGTCAGGACCTCCTGCGGCGCCTTGCAAGCAGGTTCGCACTTCTTGCCGCCGAGTGAGGATTCGTTGACGGTAATCCCGGCTATGTAATCCCTCCTTTCGGCTGGATCGGCCGAGAATGTTACCGGTGTATTTTTGTTATCGATCTGGCAGGAACACCATTGGCTCTGATCTAGCGTCGGCGACCTGAAATCATTGTAGAGAAGCTCGGCTGCCGACGCGTTGGATGTGACCGCGACAAAAAGCAAAAGAAACATAGTAGCAGGCGTCAAACGCCACATCTTCGTATCCCAATAGGCGCGCATCGCACCCTGGAGAAGGTTTAAACACAGAATCTCGTCGATTGGAATCCAGCGAAAAGGACGAGGACCCTGTCCCTTCGCGTTGCATCGCCGTCGTGTTGCCGGGCGTTTCAATCTGTCGCCAAATGACTGGAATTGTCAGGATGCAGGTTACTGAAAATAAGGCTACGCGAGCTCATGCCTATAGAGTTGCTGCCGGGGTCTCCCGCTCCAAAACCTAGCCATTTTCTCCTTTTGCGGATGCAAATTATCCTATGTCTAAATGGCTGTTAAATCTAAGCTAAGCTGCCAAACGGAAGTAATTTCGGCTTTAACTTCCGTCACTCACTATACCCTTTGGAAGGGCTCAATTTCGATCAAAGGAATGTCCGGGAGGGGATAATCCGTCGCAGGCAAAACTGCTGAATTCGGATCGATTTGACGAGTAGGAGGTTACTACAATAACGCCGGAACGCAAAGTGAAATAGGTGACGTGATTGATCTTTTGGTGTCCGCGTCGTCTCCAACAGGGTCCTAACGACGGTCGCCGGAAATTTTCCTCCGAGAGCTCGCAGTTGTTCACGTAAGCATCCTTCCCATGTTCAAGTTCCGGCTCTTTTCTTGAGACAAAGTGTACGGGGTCTCGGCCTCGATCATCTTTACCATGAGGTAGGCTCTCGTGTCTGGTCATGCTCAACGATACGACGCTCCGGCTAAAGCTTGAGCAAGCGTACAAACTCGAGATCGTTCGCAAGGATCTTGTTCAACACCATTTCCTCCGGTCTTGCGCAGGAGGAAATGTTTCATGCCGCATTTCGTCCTGGCAGCCTGTGTGACCGCGCCAAAGCCATCAACATTGGGCCAATAGCGAATTCACCACATTGCGCTCTTCGCGTCAGATTGCGCAGATAACCTCCTGCCGAATTGATATGCTCCGCCCTCTGCAGCATGCAGGCGATGACGGTTGCTGCATTTTCAGGTCCCATGACGTTGCAAGCGTCCTGGTAAGCGGATGGGCTGATGCCCAACATGGTACGGATGACGATTGCCGCCGTCATGAGGTCTCGCCAACTCTCGACCTTACCGGCATGGCCGTACGATACGACTTCAGGGCAAGCCTGGATCACAAGATCAAGCGGGAAAGACTTCAGCGGCTGAACAGAAGGATTACTTGGTCTTTGGGCTATGGCCACTCGATATACGTTGCCTGTGGGTATGGGAAGGTGATGCGAACTCTCCTGCCTGTCGCACGCATCAACGGTGTCGTCCTGGGTTGCGCCTCGAGCTGGTTGCGCGCGGGAGGCTGGTTCAGATTCAAGAATGTTTTTTAAATCTGTATTCTGTATATGGCGCTCAGTTTGGGATTCGGTGGCGCTTTGTTTTTGTGTTTCTAGCTGCTTTTCCAATCGGATAAGGATTTCATCCCGCAACATCTCCAGCTCGTCGAGCACTCCGCTTAAGTCGCCGACATGCGGCGCGCGCGGGATAGCTGCCAGGATCGACTGGAATGTCTTTTGGATCATCATCCAGTCGCCCGGGGCTTGTTCCTGCAGGGCGATCTCGATCAGCTTTGCGATGTCACGGCGGCAAATCGACAGACGTTCCTTGGTGACGCGCAGTCGCTGACGATCGGCGACGATTCTCGCCGCGTGGGCAAAGATTTCATCGGCGCGGGCGATGAGAGACGCCACGCTGAAGCCGAAGGCCTCGTCGATTTCGCCTTTCCGGTCCCGCCTTGCATAGCGTTTGCCGTTCGGGCTGTCTTTGCGGATCAGCAGGCCTGCCGCCACCAGAGCAGCGAGATGGCGTCTCAATGTCGCCGGAGCAATGCCATGCGCCCGCAACGACAATTGCGCATTGGATGGAAAAACCACCAGGCCGTTTTCCTCCGACAAGGCATTTTCCGGATAAAAGCTCAAGAGCGCGTTCAATACGGCAAGGGCACGGTCGGAAATTCCGAAAACGCTTCTAGCCTCGCAGAGCGCGCGAAACAGCTTCCACTTGTCGACGGATTTCCCGGGTTCGATATCCCTGGCATCATACTGATCTGACAACATGCCAAGCGTCATCGACCGCCGCCCAAACGGCGTCGTTATGAAATTCGAATTGTGCATATCTTCGCCTCTGATCTCAGGCAAAGCGAATACGGCCACCGAAACGACTTCGATGCATTGACAACTGATTCGGGGGGAGCTATTGATATCTTCGCTACAAGAATGCAAAGGCTCTCGAATGGTTCGCCGTTTGGGGGCCTTTTCTTTTTGCCGTCGCTTACCTTTCTCTCTTCGTTTCAATCATGGTTTCTCGGTGTTTGACCGAGCGATTTCCGCTGATTAGCGGATACCAAACAGATCGAAGGTCGCGGCAAAAGAGCAATGATATCTTCGCTACAAGAATACAAAGGCTCTCGAATGGCTCGCCGTGAGGGCTTCATCCGTTGATAAGTTTATTCCAAATCCGCGCGGGGGCGCGGCGATAAAACCCTGTCAACTGACAGGGTTTATGAATCATCCTGTTTATCTGCGGCATCGAACTTCGCGATCAGCGCCGGTATTTCGCCTTCCAGGAAGGCTGCAAACCGGACACCTCGGTCGGTCTCTGGCATAAGCTTCAGTTCTTTCTTCGAAATCTGAAGCCTCGCCAGGGATTTGCCGCGTCCATCACGAATATCTCGACCGGGCAGGCGAGCCGCAGGAGTTTTCAACATTCCCATGGCCTGACTGAACCGCTCATTCGACATCAAGCGCAAAACCCTGTCAGATGACAGGGTCTCTCTGATCGCCCTAAGTGCATCAGGTTTCGCTTTTAACGATCCGCCGAATTCGACCCATCGCGGGCGCCCAATTTTAGGCGCCCTGCCAATGGCCTCGATGACGTCGAGAGGGACGACGCGATAGACGGAACGCATACGTGCAAGCTCTGCGTCGTCGATCCCAAGCGCTGCATAAATATCTCTCGGGCGGATGCCGGCTTCGTCCATACGCCATGCAAACAGCGCCCGTTCGATCCAGCTCAAATCCTGACGCGCAGCATTCTCGATCCCCTGAACGACAACAAGATCTCGATCAGACATGTCCAAGGTCAACGCCTTGATGGGGCGCTGAAGCTCACGGGCGGCGCGCAGGCGGCGATGGCCGTAGATCACCTGATATCGGCCTGCCAACGTCGGATGAAGGCGGACCTGGATGGGGATCTTCTGCCCATCTTCCTCGATGCTCTTCTTGAACTCCGCAAAAGACTCGTCGTTGTCGTCAGGAAGCCGGTCAGGAAAGGGCGACGGATCGATCAGATCGGTGTCGATTTCGGTCGAGCCGCCGGAGCCCGCCTCCAGCATGGCAAGAAGCCGGTCGCGTTCGTCCCTGATGTCACTGATCGCCTTATGGGTCGCGCCAATGACGCCGGCGCCCACACGGACAGGCGCCGAAGCGGACACCTGCTGCTCAACGCTGTTCTTCGTATCGGCATTGATATCGGCTGCCAGCAATCCGAAGCTTGCGGCAAGCGATGATCTTTTTGGGGACTTCGTCATCGCCTCCCCCAACTGCTTTTGATCAAATCCAGGATGGCATCGTTTACGGCATCCATTGCATCGCGGGCACGGCGATGGGTATCGCGGCCGACCTGACCCATCTCCAATTCGTACAGGCTGCGCTTGGCAAGACCTGCGGCCTCGACTGCCGTGCTTTCGATCGCCGTCGGCAAGATGACGTCGTCGCCAAAAAGATGGCGAAGCATGGCCACCACCTGCGACTGCGGCTGATCGTTCGGATCGTGGCGGGTGATGAGGTAGCGGAAAAAATCCTGCTTCAACACGGCACCGCTCTCGCCCAAAACCTGGATGAGATCTCCCATCATCAACAGGAACTGGCTCATCGACGAGACGTCCAGCATTGCCGGGTGGACAGTTACAATCATCCCCGTCGAAGCATGAATGGCGCCAAGCGTCAGGAAACCCAGGGATGGCGGAGTGTCCAAGATCACCACATCGTAACGATGTCTGACTTCGTCCAATGCGAGCTTCAGCCGTTCGAAAAACATCCCCTCGCGACTGCCCAATCGCTGCGCCAGAATGCGAGGCGTCTCATGCTCGTATTCCATAACCTCGAGATTGCTCGGAATGAGGTCGATGCCATCAAAGTAGGTTCGATGGATGATCTCTTTCATCGGCCGGCGTTCGTCGTCATACCGCAAAGCGGCATAGATAGTCTCGTTGGCTTGCACGTCGATCTCGGGCTGGAAACCGAACATCGCAGAAAGCGAGGCCTGCGGGTCGAGATCGATCGCCAGAACACGATAGCCGTGGAGCGCGAGATATTGTGCAAGGTGGACGCTGGTTGTCGTCTTGGCGCTGCCGCCTTTGAAGTTTGCGACCGCGAGCACCTGAAGATGCTCCCTGCCCTGCCGATAAGGAAGAAACCGCAATGCGTCCGAAGGCTTCTGCTCGGCAAACATGGCACGCAACTGATTGATCTGCTGCAGCGTATAGGCGCGATGGTTATTCTCTAGCCGGCTAGGAACCGGGCCGCGGCCCTCATTGGACAGCAGCTTCAGGGTCGAGTCGGGAATGGAGGTCAATTTTGAGACCTCATTCGTCATGAAATATCGCAGGCTCTTTTCCGCCTTCGGCGGATACATGCGGGTTCGCAGAGCCTGGAGCTGGTTCGAAAGCATGCCAGCATGCCGGACGATCTTCGTCGCAGCATCCTCGGAAAAAGCATTCTCCTGCTCGATTTGTTCTGTTAGCGCCATCTGTCCCTCTTGGCGGCCTACACTCGTTCTATCGGCCGCCACCCGCTAACAAAGGCCATGATTCTGTGTTTTCGTCCAGCAAAATAAGGTTAGAGCAATCCTAACGCCGTTTCCCGGCTAAGCAACGAATCACGATTCTCCCTGTTTTCTCCATCGGTTAGCCGCATTGCCCGATGAAGCGCCCATCTTGATTAGCGCTTTGGCATAAAGAGAAATGGTTGCGTTCGAGCGACCGAATTCGCCTTCGAGCCTCCAAACATTATGATGAGTCGCGACTCATTTTCGTGTCGATCGCCCGCTAACATTCTTCGTTTCCTGTTTAAACCGCGCTGGTCACGAGCCCCGATCTTCCAAGGTCTTCAGAAACTCCAGAAGCACCACTGCATGGTTGTGAACCGGATCCTTCGCGCCATACAGCAGTGTCACCGGTCCATCCTCAAAATGAAGCAATGCCTGCACCGCCGGATTCGACGCCAGTTCCTGCCGGTATCTTTCCCGAAAGTCCATGAACCGCTCCGGCCTGTGATCAAACCACTTCCGGAGCTCCGGCGATGGAGCCACTTCCTTGATCCAGTCGCTCAGTTCCGCATCTTTCTTGGATAGACCGCGTGGCCACAACCGATCGACAAGCACCCTGCGACCGTCTTCGTTCGAGGGTTCGTCATATACCCGTTTCAGTTTCAGAAGCGAATGAGCCATTCCGAAAGCCCTCGCTATTTCAGAGCCTATTGCCGATTACATAGCCCGCAACCATCACACCGGCAATCCGAGATGCTGCCATCTCCATACCCTCCACGTCCGTTGAGAATCGACCCCTATGCGAGTTTCGGATCGGCCTTCCTTGAAAAGAAAAGATGCGCGGTTAAATTGAATCCATACCATTCCATGGGGAGATTTAACGATGCTCAAAGTCTCACTCGCCACTGCAATGCTGGTCCTGTTGACGCTATCGTCTTGCGCAAACACGGTAAAGGGAATGGCGAAGGATGCAAAAGAGACCGGCCAGGCGATGGATTCGAGTACGCATCGGGTGCTGAAGGCGTCGAACTAGCCTAGTTCTCTGACGCCGGCCGCAAATTGCTCTGCGGGAACGAGCGCACGGCCGTGTATCAATGCGAAGATTCCCATGATAGCGTCCCCCAACTCGTCGGTCTTGACCGGCGGACAGCACTGGAGGCGGGCGCAATGCGTATTATTTTCCGATGTGACCCGGCCTTGGCCGAATATCTGCCGCGTCCCGTCCTTGCTCGCAGTGCGCTGCCGGACTGGCTGCGCACTATGCCCAACACCGCCTATTCGGCAATTCACGGTCGCGACGTGCGCACTTTGAAGCAGTGCCCTCCCGTGGTCGATGCGATGGCGTATGGCTTCACGATACTTTTGCCGTGCGATGTGCTTGTGGATAAGGGTGCCTTTTCCTGGAATTGGGATATTCCGTCGCCAGCCACCGAGCGACATCCTCGATCGCCGCTCAGTTTTCATACGCCTGGGCAATTGACCGGCAGCCCGTTTGAAATCGCCGGGCAGGCGGCGGTCAAATTCAACAGTTTCTGGACAATCCAGCTCGATGATGGCTGGTCGCTCTTTGCAACACATCCCATCAACCGTGCCGATCTTCCCTTTCGGCTTGTCACAGGCCTTGTGGATTCCGACCGGTTTACTGACGGCGGGATCAATTTCCCGGCAATTTGGACTGAACCTGAATTCTCGGGGATTCTGGCCCGCGGAACGCCGGTCGCACAGTGTTTTGCGGTTCCACGCAGCATGCCCGAACTTGTTTTTGAGGAGTTGGATGAGCAACGGCAGGAAGCGTATACGCAGACGGTTGCCACCGTGCTTTCAACACCGGGCGTCTACCGCAAGCGATTTCGGGCCAAGCGCGGTCGCTCCGCTAACCAATGATTGACGCAGAACCTCCTCGTCGAGCCACAGCCGACCGCACGGCGCCGAGGTAAGAGCCATGGCAATGACGCCAAACGTGGATGCGTCCAGCGCATAAGCCGTCGAGAAGGCCGCCATCGCCTCGTCCATTCTGCCCGCCTCTTGCAATACGACACCCAAGTTGACGGCCGCCTCCGGCGCATCTGCGTTCATTTCGAGCACACGTTGGTAAGCCTCGGCCGCGCCAACCAGGTTCTGCAGATCGTGCCGCACGAGTGCTAACTCAAACCAAATTTTTGGATGGTCTTCGAGGGCAACGGCGCGTTCGAGCAGTTGCTCTGCTTCAACGAGGGCGCCACCTTCTCTCGCTAGCGAACTGAGCCGATTCAAAGCTTCCAGGGATGTCGGCTTGGCATTGAGAACCATGCTCCAAGCATCGCGTGCAGCCGACTTGTTGCCCATCTGGTCGAAAATTCGGGCTTTCTCGACAAAAATCTCTAGCCGGACTTCCAGGCTTGCCGCTTTCTCAAGCTGCATCAATGCCGCTTCCAGTTTATGCTCTGCTCGATAAATTTTGCCGGCGAGAATGAGGGCGGGGGCGTTCCTTGGTTGAGCTGCAAGACTCTTCTCTATTTTTTCCCGAGCACCGGAAAAATCTTCTTCTGCAAACAGAATGGCTGCCAAAAGATGAGAGAGCGACGGATCCGATGGAAACTGATTTAAACCGGCTTCGCAAAGCTGCTTTGCCAGCTCACGATTGCTCTCATTGAACGCCGCTATCGCGTTCGCAATGATCGCCAAACGCTCACTTTCTTTCATGCGCAGCCATCCAGATGCTCCCGAGCGCAATACCCCGTATCGCCATGACGGAGTTATCCGCCGCCGATATCGAGCCGTCAATTGTGGAATTTCATCCGCCCGATTGCGCTCAAACGGTCGGCCTTTGCCCTGTCAACGCCTTGTTGCGCTTCTACGATGAACCGCGACTCGCTGTTCGAAGCGATAAACGTGCGACCAAGATGGATGAGGGAAGTAAAACATGACGGACGCCAAGAGCGGCATTTCTGGCCTAAGGCCAAACATTACTGTCATTGGCGTAGGAGGTGGCGGCGGAAATGCGATCAATAACATGATTGCTGAAAATCTGGCGGGTGTGGACTTCATCGCGGCAAACACGGACGCCCAGGTCCTCGCGACATCGAAGGCAGCTCGCCGCATCCAGCTCGGAGCAAATGTAACCGAAGGTCTCGGTGCAGGTTCGCTGCCGGAAGTTGGCCGCGCGGCTGCCGAGGAATCGATCGATGAGATCATGGATCATCTGAGCGGTTCGCACATGTGCTTCGTCACCGCCGGAATGGGCGGCGGAACGGGGACGGGTGCGGCGCCGGTGATCGCACAAGCTGCCCGTTCGGCTGGCATCCTAACCGTCGGCGTGGTCACCAAGCCGTTTTCGTTCGAGGGCAATCGCCGCATGAAGACAGCGGAGCTCGGCATCGAGGCGCTGCAGCAGGCAGCCGATACCGTCATCGTAATTCCCAATCAGAATTTGTTTCGCATAGCCGATGCAAAGACCACTTTCGCGGATGCCTTCATGACCGCCGATCGCGTGCTTTATTCCGGCGTTGGATGCATCACCGATCTCATCGTCAAGGAAGGCCTGATCAACCTTGATTTCGCTGACGTGAAATCGGTCATGCGAGGTATGGGCCGAGCTATGATGGGCACGGGCGAAGCGACCGGGGAAAACCGTGCGATGAGAGCGGCCGAGGCGGCAATCGCGAATCCGTTGCTGAACGACGTTTCAATGAGAGGTGCGAAGGGTGTTTTAGTCTCGATCTCCGGCGGCTCGGATATGACGCTCTTTGAGGTGGACGAGGCAGCGAGCCGCATTCGCGACGAAGTGGAAGGCGATGCGGAAATCGTCATCGGTGCGATCTTCGACCGCAATCTCGACGGTAGGTTCCGCCTCTCTGTTGTGGCGACCGGATTGGATGGCCGCAGAATGCTTGAACCGATGGACGCCTTTGTTCGGGATTTGGATCCGAAGCATACGCTACAGTAGCATGCGAGATTTTCGATGGGGCGGGAGAGAATTGGACGCCGAGGTGCCGGTCGGTCGCTTCGGCAGGCGACGGTCCTGCGAGGTGATGCTAGGATCAGGGCGGCAAAGATAAGGGAACTGAGATGCGCAAGTTTAACGTTATCGTCGCGAACGAAATCGAAGCTGATACCGCCGAAGAGGCCGCCCTGCTCATGTACCAGGAGCTGACGAAAGGGCAGCCACCGCTTCATTTTTCGGTCATGGATGACTCAAACTCCACTACCAGCATAACGCTGGATCGTGAAAAGGCAGATGAATTTGCCAGCATCGACCATACCGCAGACCCCGGCAACTGGTAACGAGATAGGTTCAAGAGGAGCGATCGAATTAAGATCAGTCGTCCATACGAAGCGACGAGCGCCCGTTTGTAAGATCATTTATGAGTTGTGCGACGGCTTGGACATCCTCTTGAGGCAATTGGATTGTCGCGTCGCAACCTTCGTCGGTGAAGTGCTGTTCGACAATGCGAACCTGATCGAGCGAGGCGAGGCGTGCCTTTACGAGAGCCAGATCGCTAAACTGAATTTTCGCTTGTCCGGCGATCATCGGCGTAAAAGCGATGAGCTTCGCTGCCCGCAGGCAGGCTGCGGCGCTCCCGCCATAGGCTCGCACGAGACCTCCCGTCCCAAGCAGAACGCCGCCGAACCATCTGGAAACGACCAGAATCACACGGTCAACTGACTGCCCGTCGATTGCAGCCAATATCGGCTTTCCGGCTGTCCCGCTCGGCTCGCCATCATCCGAAAAGCGGTAGGCTTGTCCGATGCGCCAGGCCCAGCAATTGTGATTGGCCCCTGTTGCCGTGGCGACGGTCTGAAGAGCCAGTTTCGCGGTCTCCTCGGTATCGACCGGGATTGCGACGGCGCGAAACGTGCTCTTCTTGATGATCTGTTCGAAACTGCACTGCTCTTCAAGGCGAAACATCTTAATCCCAGCGATATGGAGTGCGGTGCTTGGTTCCAAATCCATCGCAGGAACCATGTGCAGCAACCATAGTTTCTCCATAAATGATGGAGGCGCAAATGTATCGCGATTTAAATGGGTTCTATGGAGGAGGAGGGAGCCCTCGGAAGCCGGAAAGAAAGCCTCCGCACTTGACGCCGGGTCAGCAGAAATTGCTGATGTGGGCGCTCGGACTTGAACTCCTGCTCCTATTTTTAGCCCCGATCGGCGGCGTCTCTGTTGTCAGCGCGTTACTGTACATAGCGCGATGATCGGGCACGCCATTCCCAATCCCCTGGCATGCTTTAGCCCTGCCTTGCCGCGGCTCCGGCCGCGACCGTCAGGATGAAGTCGTCGAGCTCCCGCTCCAGACTTTCGACCGGCAGGCCGACGAACCGCCCTTCGAGGCTGATGCTGACGACGCCGTGAACGGCGCCGAACAAGGTTCGCGCACGGATGGCGCGCGCCGTCTCCGACATGGTCGGCTGCAGTTCGGCAAGCGGCTCGGCAATGATGCCCATCAAAAACATGTGCTCTTCCAGATGCCATTCGGGGCTCGGGCGATTATCCGGCGGCCGATGGTCGAAGAGCGCCTTCCATAGATTGCGATGAGCGACCGCGAACCGCAGATAACCGCGTGCGAGGTTGCGCAGGCGGTCCGTCGGCGTGTGATCCTTGACCTCCGCCAGCGTCAGCGAGGCTTCAAGCGCCTTCAGCGTCGACGAATTGACGTGAATGACGAGATCGTCGAGATCGGCAAAGACCGTATAGAGACCTCCAAGAGCGCAGCCGACATCCTGCGTGACGTCGCGTGCCCTGAGGTTGGAAAGGCCGTCGGCCGCGATGCGATTTCGCGCCGCCTCGATCAGCCGCAACCTCAGATCCTCGCGCTTTTCCAGGGTTTTTCTCGCCATTAACCATTCCAATCCGATTTTTGAACGTCGTTCAAAATTATTCTTGAACGTCGTTCACGATTCTGGCATACATCGTTTCATGAACATCGTTCATAAACGGGAGACGACAAATGTTCAATTCAATTCTGACGCTCATCCGCGGCCGGGCCTACGATGCGGAGCAGGCGTTCATCGATCGCAATGCCGTGCCGCTGCTTGCGCAGCAGATCCGCGACGCGGCGAGCGCCATCCAGTCGGCGCGGCGAGCAGTGGCGGTTGCCATTGCGCAGAATGAGCAGGAAAAGAGCCAGCACATGGCGATCACCGCGCGCATCGCGGATCTGGAAACCCGGGCCATTGCCGCCCTGCAGAAGGGCAGTGACGAGCTTGCCCGGGAAGCGGCAGAAGCGATTGCCCAGCTCGAGGCTGAGCGCGATGCCTCCGAGAAGGCACAGGCGCAATTCATCCAGACGATCGGTAAGCTCAAGGCAACCGTCCGCGCATCGGAAGCGCGTCTGCAGCAATTGCAGCGTGGCGAGCGGCTGGCTCGTGCCACCGAACAGACACAGAAGCTTAATGCCGTTAGCGACGCCGCCGCTGGCCTGGTTACGCTCGACGAGGCCGAGGAAACGCTTGCCCGCCTCCAGGCCTATCAAAATCGCTGCGAGATCACCGCATCGGCCATGAAGGAAATGGACGCCGCGAGCCGGCCCGAAATCGCCATCGAAAAACTCGCCAGCGCCGGCTTCGGCGCACCGCTTGGCCCCTCGGCCGATGGCGTGCTCGCCCGCCTTCGCGAACGCATGAATTCAGCAGCCTGAAACCAAACACATCAAACACATAAGAGAGGATACGATCATGAACGACAGCTTCCAGAAACACTCCCAGGCTTGGGTCAGCTTTTCCTACATCTCCTTCGGCGCCGCCGCCTTCATGCTGTTCGTCGGTCTCTACATGATGCCGATCGATCTCTGGGGCAAAGGCTATCTCGCCATGGGCATCCTGATGCTGGTGCAGACGGCGGTCAACGTGACCAAGACGATCCGCGACAATGCCGAGGCTGACAGGCTGATCCGCAAGGTAGAGGATGCCCGCACGGAAAAGCTGCTGGTTAAGTTCAATCGTGACGGTCAGGACTAAACTTTATTAACGACGCCGCAGAGTTGTATCCGCGCTCAACCTTTGCGTAATAACTCTGTGGCGTCTTGTTGGCTGAATGAGGGGTACGCCATGCAAAAGCACTTAATGAGATCGAGGAAGTTCGCGCCGCTGTTTTGGACGCAGTTCCTCACCGCTTTCAACGATAATTTTCTCAAGCAGACTCTGGTTTTTGTCATTCTAGCGCAGATGGCGACGGAGGGTGCGGCGCTGGTGACGCTTGCCGGCGGCATCTTCATCGTGCCGTTTCTGCTCTTGTCGGCGATTGCCGGCGAACTCGCCGACAAATATGACAAGGCGAAGATGGCTGAGCTTCTGAAGCGATGTGAGCTTGGCGTGGCAGCGATCTCCGTCGTCGGCATCGGCTTCTCGTCCATCTGGATCCTGATGCTCGCCCTTTTCGGCTTTGGCGTCATCTCCTCGCTCTTCGGGCCGATCAAATACGGCATCCTGCCGGATCATCTGGAAAGCCGGGATCTTCCCAAGGCCAATGCCTGGATCGAGGGCGGCACTTTCATCGCCATTCTCACGGGCACCATGGTTGCGGCAGTCGCCTTCCGCGAGGGCGAGAATGTCTGGATCTTCGGCCCGATGATGATGGGGCTTTCCATCCTCTGCTGGTTTGCTGCACGCATGATCCCCTCGACCGGTTCCAAGGCGCCGGATCTGGTCGTCGACACCAATGTCGTGCGTTCCAGCTACAGGCTCGTGAACGAACTTCGCGCCGATAGCCGCATCTGGCGCGCCTCGCTGATGAACTGCTGGTTCTGGTTCGTCGGCTCCTTCATCATGTCGATGCTGCCGGTCATGGTGACCGACATCCTCGGCGGCTCGGAAATTGTCGTCCCTGCTTATCTGGCGATCTTTGCCATCTCCGTTGCCATCGGCTCGGCCATCGCCGGCTGGATGGCTGCAGGCCGCATCGTGCTGCTGCCGGCGCCCGTGGGCATGCTGATTGTTGCGCTCTTCGGTCTCGATCTCGCCTGGAACCTGTGGGGCCTTCAGTCGACCGCCCACGCCGAAACCATTCTTGCCTTCTTTGCCGGACCGAAGACCATTCGCGTTGCCATCGACCTCGCCGGCATGGCAATCGGTGGTGCCTTCCTGGCCGTTCCGACTTTCTCGGCCATGCAGAGCTGGGCACATGAGGATCGCCGCGCCCGCGTCATCGGCGCATCGAATGTCCTGTCCGCTCTCTTCATTGCCGTCGGCCTGGCGCTCGTCGCTGTCCTGCAGGCTATCGGCCTGTCTGTTCCGGTCATCATTCTCAGCATCTCCGTGCTTAACATCGCGATCGCCTGGGTCATGCTGAAAATGCTGCCGACCAACGCCTTCCGCGATCTCATCTCCATCATCTTCCGCGCCTTCATGCGGCTGGAAGTCGAAGGTCTTGAAAACATCCGCAAGGCCGGCCCGGCGCCGATCATCGCGCTCAACCATGTGAGCCTGCTCGACGGTGCTCTGGCGCTTGCCATCACCGAGGAAGAGCCTGTCTTTGCGATCGACTATGCCTTCGCCAAGAAATGGTGGGTGCGGCCGCTGCTGACCAAGTGCAAGTTCCTGCCGCTCGACCCGACGAAGCCGATGGCGACGCGCTCGCTGATCAAGGTGATCCAGGATGGCAGCCCGGTCGGCATCTTCCCCGAGGGTCGCCTGACCGTCACCGGCACGCTGATGAAGGTCTATGACGGCGCGGCCATGGTCGCAGACAAGACCGGCGCGATGATCGTGCCCGTTCGCATCGATGGTCTGGAAAAGAGCTACGCCTCCTATCTGACCTCAAGCCACGTTCGCCGCCGTCTCTTCCCCAAGGTCAAGGTGACGATCCTTGAGCCGGTCAAGCTCGACGTTCCGGCGGAACTCAAGGGCAGGAAGCGGCGCATCGCGGCCGGTGCCGCTCTCTATCAGATCATGTCGACGCTGATGTTCCGCACCGCCGACACCGACAACACGGTGCTTGGCCGCGTCATCGAAAGCGCCCATGAATATGGCGGCAAGAAGCTCGCCGTCGAAGATCCGATTGCCGGCAAGCTGTCCTATGCCAAGCTCCTGACCGGTGCTGCGGTGCTGGGCGCGAAGTTCCGGAAGATGTTCCCGAACGAGAAGACGCTCGGCGTCATGCTGCCGAACGCCAACGGCACGGCCGCGACCGTCCTCGGCGTCATGTCGGCGGGCAAGGTTCCGGCCATGCTGAATTTTACCGCCGGCGCAGCCAACATCCTGTCCGCCTGCCGTACGGCAGAGGTCAAGCATGTCCTCTGCTCACGCGCCTTCATCACCCAGGCCAAGCTCGGCCCGGTGGTCGAGGAACTCGAAAAGCACGTGACGTTCGTGTGGCTGGACGAACTGCGCACGCAGGTCACCTCGCTGGACAAGATCGTCGGTCTCGTCCGCAAGTACCGGCCGCTGGTCAAGCGCAGTGCCGACGATCCGGCTGTGATCCTCTTTACCTCCGGTTCCGAAGGTGCGCCGAAGGGCGTGGTGCTCAGCCACCGCAATATCCTCTCGAACGCAGCCCAGGCGGCCTCGCGCATCGACTTCCACCCCGGCGACAAGGTGTTCAACATTCTGCCGATGTTCCATTCCTTCGGCCTGACGGCGGGTACGATCCTGCCGCTGGTTTCGGGCGTGCCGGTGTTCTTCTATCCGTCGCCGCTGCACTACCGCATCGTGCCGGAGCTGATCTACGTCTCGAACGCCACCATCGTCTTCGGCACGGATACGTTCCTGAACGGCTATGCGCGCACCGCTCATCCTTACGACCTCCGGTCGATCCGCTACATCTTCTCGGGCGCCGAGCCGGTGAAGGCGTCGACCCGCGAGGTCTATATGGAGAAATTCGGCCTGCGTATCCTGGAAGGCTATGGCGTGACCGAGGCAGCCCCAGTGATCTCGCTGAATACGCCGATGTACAACCGCACGGGAACAGTCGGAAAGATCATGCCAGGGATGGAATGGAAGCTCGATCCAGTTCCCGGTATCGACGAGGGCGGCCGTCTTCTTATTCGCGGCGCCAACGTGATGGCCGGCTACCTGCGCGCCGAAAATCCCGGCGTCATCGAGCCGCTGCCGGAGGGCTGGCACGATACCGGCGACATCGTCACCATCGATGAGGACGGCTTCGTCAAGATTCGCGGCCGGGCCAAGCGCTTTGCCAAGATCGGCGGCGAAATGATCTCGCTTGCCGCCGTGGAGACCCTTGCCGCGCAGCTCTGGCCTGGTGCTCTCAGCGTCGTATCGGCTGTACCGGACGCGAAGAAAGGCGAGCGTCTTATCCTGCTGACCGATGCGCCGGATGCGAACCGAAGCGATTTCCTGGCATTCGCCAAATCGAAGGGCGCCACGGAAATGATGGTCCCTGCCGAAGTCACCGTCGGCAAGGTGCCGGTACTCGGCTCTGGCAAGATCGATTTCGTGACGGCGCGCGCCGTGGCGATGGAAGGACTGTCGCAGTCGCAGGCGGCGTAAGTTTCGTACCTGGGCAGCAAAGCGGTCGGTGGTTAACGCCTGCAATGCGCCCGGGACGAAAACCGCGGCTGCGGTGACGAGGGCAGGGCACATCAACAATGCGGGTGGTTATTTGCGTAACTTCACCCGCAAGGCGGAACGAGGCGAGCTTTCGCTTCGACCGATGTTGATGGTGTGTTTCAGGTTTCTGCTTAATCGAGCGGATAGGCCGACAAAAGCCTATCCGCACTAAATGAACGCAAACGTGGCTTTTCGCGCTTCGACAGCCGCGCGAAGGTTCGATTTGTGGCAGTTCTCGTAGAAGACGACGGTCTCCGCCGGCATCGCAGCCGGGACGTTGACAAAATCCTGTAGTCGTAGGCCGGGTCGCTCGTTTAGAGCCGGATCAGCCAAGTGTTCATCAGCTAGTTCGGCGACGCGGTCGCGCAAACTAGCGAAATAGGAAAGATTTTCGTCCACGATGGATGGTGCAGAGGTTTGGCCGTGCGCGAGGATGACGTGATTTGCCTTCAAATCACGGATCCGCTGCAACGATGAGCAAAGCGCATGCAGGTCAGCCGGAGCTTTGCTCCAAACTTCCGGAATCGGCGTCTCGACTGCGTCGACGGCTAGGCAGACACCGATCTCGGGAATCCACACAGACACATGGTCGGGAGCGTGCCCGGGCGTGTGAATGAGCTCCAGCGTGAGATCCCCGCCATGAAGCGCCATCTCCTCGCCGGCAAAGGTGATATTGGGAGGGATGATCTCGACATCATGGAACCGCGCGCTTTCCTGCATCTTGTCGCTGAGAGTTTGCCGGGATGACGGATCACGCAACCGCTCGAGTGCTTTGGCATGCGCGACGATCGGCACTCCGCCGGGGAGTGCCGCATTGCCCCAGAAATGATCCCAGTCCATATGGGAGTTGACGACAACGAGCGGTCGATCCTGCAAATGACCGCCAAGCAGTTTGAGTGCCCTCGCACAGAGGGCCGGGGTCGCCAGCGTATCAATCAGAACGTTGAATCTCTCGGTGCGGACGAAGACGCTGTCGACTTCGTCCGCTGCTCTGATAATGGCGATGCGATCATCGAGATCGGGATACGAACACAATTCAACGGTGATATCCATCAAGGGCAGCTTTCAGTGGTTTTCGGCATAAGGCCTGTCGAAAGATCGCAATGCCGCGCCAGAGCGCATGTCGCTGTTCTTCCACACCATCGGCTTTTCTTAAGTGACGGGACTCGCCCCTTGCGTGAATCTTAGCCTGATTGGGTCGCTGGCGACAAAGCTCTCTCAGAAACACCTAGAGAATGCCAATTTCCCACCGGCGTCAGTAAACCAATCGAGCTCGTATCGTCCCCGGAATCTGGCGAAGCGCGTCAAGTATGTCATCCGGCGTCTCGCCAACGTCCTCGACTTCAATGACCACGTAACCCGTTTCGCCGTAGGTCTGCAGGAACTCACCGACGATATTCAGTCCACGGGACGAAAAGATCGTATTCAGATTGTTCAGGATGCCAGGGCGATTTTCGTGAACATGGATGAAACGCGTTCCATTTGGACGTGGCGGCAGTTGAACCTGGGGAAAATTGACCGCGCCCAGCGTCGAGCCGACGTCGGAATACTCGACAAGCTTCCTGGAGACTTCCCTTCCAATGCGCTCCTGGGCTTCTTCGGTCGACCCGCCGATGTGCGGAGTGAGAATGACATTATCCAAGCCTTGCAGCGGCGTTTCGAAGCGCTCGCTATTTGATGCCGGCTCCTTCGGGAACACGTCCACAGCCGCACCCGCGAGATGTCCTTCTTTCAAAACCTTGGCAAGCGCTTCGAGATCCACCACGGTCCCGCGCGAATTATTGATGAAAATGGCTCCCTTTTTCATCCTGCGCAGTTCGGCTTCAGTGATCATGTTTTGCGTCGAACTGGTTTCCGGAACATGCATCGTCACATAATCCGAGATTTCGAGAAGCTCGCCGAGCGTTGCCATCGACTCTGAATTGCCGTGGCGAAGCTTATCTGAAGGATCGAAATAGCGCACGATCATGCCCATGCTTTCCGCAAGGACGCTAAGTTGCGACCCAATGTTGCCGTAGCCGACGATACCCAGCGTTTTCCCGCGCACCTCACGACTGCCTACGGCCGATTTTTCCCACCCACCTTTGTGGGCGGATGCTGAACGCGGGAAAATCTGCCTCGTCAGCATGATGATTTCGCCGATCACAAGCTCTGCAACCGAGCGCGTATTCGAATAAGGCGCGTTGAATACGGGGATCCCGCGTCGACGCGCTGCATTCAGATCGACCTGATTTGTCCCCACGGAAAAACAACCGACGGCGATAAGCTTTTTGGCGGATCTGAAAATTTCGTCTGTCAGATGTGTGCGTGAACGAATTCCGATAATATGCGCATCGGCTATATGACTTTTGAGATCCTTGTCATCCAGAGCTTTCGGCAAATGCGTGAGATTGACGTAGCCGGACGACGAAAAGTAGTCCACGGCGCTCTGGCTGATGCCCTCAAGCAGAAGTACGGAAATCCGATCGCGCGGAAGAGAAAGATGTCGGGTCATTTGAATTGCCTTCGATTGTCGCATTCGATTAAGCCGAGGTCGCTTGTCGGCCAGAGAAACGCACAGATATGGCAACATGCTTTAGCGACCATCCAACGGACAGCGCAAGAACAAACTCAAGCTATTTGGCGGCAAGGGACTACGCCCGCGGCCGACGACTTTTGGGAAATCGGCTGATAACCGATCGAAGATGAGAAAGCACATTCGGCGATGTTTTGCGAGCGAGCGCAAGTGTCGCCGCCGCCCGAGGCCGCGTTCTCTCAATCTGGAAGATTGGCCCGTCCGCCAGCGCCGAGTCTGGCGAGAACTGGCGGCGAGGCGATCGGACGCCCGGACCACTTCAAAATATAGTCGCGGAAATGCTGTCGTTCCTCCGCGGAAGCGAAAATGCGATCAGGCCAGACATGCGCCCATGTCTTGGACATCCAGAAATAAAAAGTGCCATTCTCTTCCTCGATCGCGCGGAGCGACGGCCACGGGCAGCTCAGCGTCTGACCGTTCGCTGTAAAGCGGATACCTTCCTGATCCACCCATGCCTCGACCGGTACGCCCGCTCCGCCATTTTTGACCAGCCTTCGACGATACATGGCGCGCAGCAGTGCGCGCGCCGGCTTGATCAGGACGACCGTTGCCAGAGCGCATAGAGCCACCGTCGCGACGACCACCAAGACAAACCGCACCACGTTGCCGGAGCGCCAGCTATCGTAGCTTGTGATGAGAGCGACGAACAGCGCAATGAACGAGATGGCAAGCACGGAAGACCGCAGTGGCAGTAGCTGGCGCGTCGTGTGCTGAATCGCCAGATGATCATCCAGGGTTAGTTCAAACACCTTATGGAAACCCGGCTCACGGCTTGCCGGCCAGATTTTGGGAACCGAAGTGCGGGGAATCTCAGACATAAGATGACCTATTGCAGAGTGGAGACTTCTCTTCCTGACACACATGGCCGAGGTGGATCGTGCAATGCGGGGTAGCAGAGCGATCATCTCCTGCTCGGATTATTTCGACAAGCCCCTGGTTAGATACGCGGGTCGAACTCATATCCACAATTGCCTTCGAGGCCGGCTTCTCAGATCTTTCTTACTTTCAGCGAACATTCCGAAGAGCGTTCGGAAATACGCCGCGGGACTACCTCTCCGGTATCGCCGAAAGGGTTCATATCGATCTGGACGCCTCCCTCAACCGTAGCTAAAATCACATTGGTCACATGAGAGACCGGCGAGTTGCCGGTCGCGGCATACGAACCCAAACGAGCCTTCGCGCAGCGGCGAACTCCGCTCGGATTCTTCGGCTTGGGCTCACCCGTCAGATCATAAATCGGATCGGGGAACGCGGTCGGAACTGACCTGCCAGAAACTTCTCCAGGCTTGCCGACCCGTCGAATTCCGCGAAAAACGATCATCGGGTGTTTTCGGAGCGAACAAATTCGCCAATACGATGAGTTGACCGTTTACTTGCATCAGAATTGCGAAGAATATTAGCAAATGGGAAAAAGCCTTCGGCCCCATTCCCGATAAATTGCGCCCGAACGGCTTTTCTCCCTCGGTTCAAGGGAGGACCAATCATGAGGCGGATTTTGCTGTACACGGTATCGGCCGCGGCACTATCACTTGGCATCTCGCATGCATTTGCGCAGTCCGGCAGCGTCGAGAAGGCGGTTGGCGGCTACAATTTCGCTGAAGCCGCCAAGGAAGATCCCGGCACGAAGAATTTCCATTCGGCTGATGGTCATTTGACCTTCGCAATTGTAACGCACACAGCGGGCAACGGCTTTTTTGACCCTGTCTATGTCGGCGCGACCGTTGCCGGCAACATGATCGGGGCCAAGATATTGCTGCTGGGTTCGGAATCGCCCGTGGACGATCCCGCCCGCGAGATCGAGATCCTCAACCAGATCGTTCAAGATCCGACCATTGACGGGATTATCATGACGACGCCGCAGGTCGGCGCCTATAATGATATCGTCAAGGCTGCCGAAGCGGCTGGTATCCCAGTTGCCACAACCAACTCGTTCGATGCGAACCTCTTGGACCGGAGCAGCATAAGCCATACCGGTCAGGATGCGTCGGCGGCGGCAATCGGCGGTGAGGCGCTCGCAAAATGCGTGCTCGCAAGCGGAGCGACCAGCGGCTCGATTGTCCTGCCGTCCTCCACTGCGATGGGCAACATCGAGGTGAACAATCGCGTGACCGCCGCTTTCAACGCCATCGTTAAGACGCTGAAGGACGCCGGCAAGCTCGACGCCTTCAAGGTTGACGCGGGTCCGGAGAATGTCGGCATCGACACCAACCCGAACGATCCGGTCAACGCACTTGTTTCGCTGTTCGAGTCCCGCGGCGACGTAGTCGGCGCCTTCACAGCCAACAACGTCTTTACGCCACCGCTCGTCAAGGCAGTGGCTCAGATGGGGCGAACCGGCAAGTTCTGTAGTTTTGGTTTCGATCTCGGCCCGGCGCAGCAGGAAGGTATTGCCGCTGGAAATCTGACCGGCTCGCTGGGACAGCAACCTTTCCTGCAGGGCTTCTGGCCTGTCATGCAGCTCTATCTGCAAATTGATCGTGGCATTGCGGCCGCCAATCTCGACACGCGAGCCCAGCTCGTGACGAAGGACACGGTCGCAAAGGTTGGCAAGCGCTTCGAAAACTAAGCCGCTCGAAGCATCTGGAGAATGTGGGAGGGCACAAGCCCTCCCGCAACGCGGGTGGCAAGGATTGGTCGGTAAAAATCATGGCGCTTACTGCGACGACATCGCTGGGCCGTGCGCCACCTCAGCTCGCTGGTGGCTGGGAGGTCGGGCTGCTGATCTTCCTTGCGTTGCTCTATCTTGGCGGCACTCTCGTCAATCCGGCGTTTTTCGGATCAACCGAAGCCCTGCATGCGCTTCTCCGTGACACTTCCCGTGTGGGGATCATCGCGGTAGGAATGACGTTTGTGATCGCCAACAGGGATCTCGATCTTTCGGTCGGATCGACATATGGCCTGGTCGCCGTCGTCTTTGCCAGACTCTTTGCCCCGAACTTTCTCGATTTCAGCGTTACGACGTCGGTGATCCTCTGTGTGCTGCTGGGCACGGCCATTGGCTTGATCAACGGCGCGCTTGTTACGATCCTGAAGGTACCTGCGTTCATAGCGACATTGACAATGCTTTTCATTGGTCGTGGCTTCGTGCTCGCGTTCACGCATGGACAGGCGATCTACTATTCCGACAAGGCGAAAGACCATCCGCTGCTCTTCCACCTGGGGGAGACAAATGCTTTGGGGTTCAACAACCAGATCGCGATCTTCTTCCTCATCGCTGCCATCGGGGCCTATGTGCTTGCCGGGACCCGCTGGGGTTACGAGACTTTCGCCACCGGGGGAAACGAACAAGCGGCAGTCTATGCCGGCATTCGCACGCGCTGGGTGCGCATTCGCGCATATCTGCTCTCGTCGCTTTGCGCCACACTTGCCGCTCTCCTGTCGGCCGCGCAGGACAAGGGCGTGACGCCTCTCTACGGCGTAAGCTGGGAGCTCACCGTCATAGCATCCGTCATTATTGGTGGTGCGTCGATCCTTGGCGGGCGCGGGCGGGTCATCGGATCGTGCCTTGGCACTGCGGTCGTCGTCCTGATCGACAAGGTCTTGCGTGAAGGCTGGCCGATCACGCGGACTGTCGTTATCGACGGTGAAAGCATTGCGGTCGGCGCCAAGTTCACGTTGCCCGCGGGTGCGGTGCTGGTTTTTCTAGGTCTGCTTCTTGTTATCGCCGTGCTTGTTGAGCCTATCCTCATTCGCCGCCAGATCGCGGGCCGGCTTTGGGCGTGGCTTCGCGGTAGGCCGCCGCCGCCCGCTTATGAAATGGGTGGCGTGGCACTTGAGGGAGTCCAGACCAAGGGAGCTATGGCGACCGATACGGCACTGTCTGCGACGGGGCTCGGCAAATTTCTCGCCCGACGCGACGCTCTCGCGATTATCCTCACAGTCGTGTTGTGGCTGACAGGCCTCGCGTTAAGGCCGGATTACTGGTGGTACCTGTCCAACACCTTTGCCATCCTGCTCAACTACACGGAGCTGGCAATCATTACAGTCGGGCTCACCTACGTCATCGCAGCCGGCGACATCGATCTCTCCGTCGGCGCGGTGCTTGCCCTGGCCGGCAGCACCGCAGCCTATTTCTTGAAGGTGCTGGGTGCCGATCCGCTCACCGCAGTTACGATGGCCTTGCTGGTGGGGATGGTCGCCGGACTCGTCAACGCCGTCGTGACAATCGGCTTCAAACTCCCCGCCTTCATAGCCACGCTTGGCATGTTTTACATTGCGCGCGGCATGGCCGCCTGGTTTGTCGCGGGACAACAACTGACCGGCTGGCCAGAAGGTTACAATCTTCTTGGTCGAAAAATGAATGACGTTCTCCTCCATTTCGGCCTTACGTTGCCGCCGGGGATAATTCGCACGGTGGCTGAGGTTGTTAGCGTCCAGACGATCTGGATGTTTTTCGTTGCCATTATCGCCGGCATCGTGCTTGCCTACACACCGTTCGGGCTGAAGGTCTGTGCCGCCGGCGGCAATGTCCGTGCCGCTGCCTACGCCGGCATCAACACGAACCGGGTACGCTTCATCTCCCTTTTGCTGGCCGCGCTCTGCGCAACTATGGCCGGCATTATCAACGTCGCATACTTCCGCAGCTTCAATCCGGTCGCCGGCCAGTTCCGTGAGCTTGACGCCATAGCTTCGGTCATCATTGGCGGCGGATCAATCTTCGGCGGTTATGGCACGGTGATCGGTTCGCTGGCGGGCGCGGCTGTTATCACGCTCGTTCGGGCGCTCCTTCAGCTCAACGTTCAGGGGTTCAGCATGCCGCAGCACTGGATCAATGTCTTCATCGGCGTCATCCTCATTGTCGCGGTGCTGATCGATATATGGGTGCGCCAGGCCAATATCTTCGGACGCCTGCGAGCGCGCCTCGCAAGGGGCGCGCGAACAGAGGAAGGCATCCATGGCTGACGAGATAACACTACAGCCGATTGTGGAAATGCGAGGCGTCGAAAAGGCTTTCGGAGCTGTGCAGGCGCTCCGCAAAGTCGACCTGGTGCTCTATCCCGGGGAAATTCTTGGCCTGGTCGGTGACAACTCCGCCGGCAAATCCACTCTGATGAAAATCCTGACCGGTGCCTATCAACGGGATGCGGGTGAAATCCTTGTTGCCGGTCAAGCGGTGCACTTCAAGAGCCCGCATGAGAGCCGCGATGTCGGCATTGAAATGATCTATCAGGACTTCGCGCTTTGCGGGAACATGGACGTCGGTCAAAACATCTTTCTTGGCCGTTGGCCGCTCAAGGGCCCCTTCGTCAACCGCCGGAAGATGTATGCGGAAGCCGATGGCGTGCTGAAACGGCTCAAAGTCGACGTCAACTCCGTCTATCAAAAGGTTGAGAGCCTGTCGGGCGGCCGTCAGCAATCCGTGGCGATTGCCCGGGCGATCTCGTTCGACCCGCGCGTCGTAATTCTCGACGAGCCGACCGCCAACCTCTCCGTGATGGCGACCGAACGGCTGCTCGAAACCATGCTCGAGTTGAAGAAACAAGGCGTTGCTCAGATCATCATCTCGCACCGCCTGGTCGATATTTTCGCTGTGGGTGATCGCGTTATGGTCCTCAAGCGCGGTGAATATGTCGGCGACCGCTACATCAAAAACACTGACGAGCACGAAGTCTTGGAGATAATTGTTTCCGGCACGCGGGAGACTGCGCTGACAGCCGATGAGGCAAGAAATGCCTGATCGGCCACCTTATAGACCTTCGGAGGCGTTTTCATCACATTCGGACCGGCTTGGTTGCTCCGCTAGCGACAACAATCTTGTGAAAAACCTAATACTAGGGCACAATTTGTGAATGCACCTGAAGTGCGGAGCTAACTCGAATCCGGCCATCTCGCGCCGAGTGAGAGCTCGCGTGGGAGGGTCGCGTCGATGGATCAGGGGTTCTTTCTTCTGTTCGCTACGGTGTCCGTGATCGCGGCCCTGATGGTCGTCGTGGCGCGCAATCCGGTTCACAGCGCATTGGCGCTGATGGCGTGTTTCCTGCAGGTTTCCGCAATTTTCGTCTTGCTCGGGGCGCCGTTGCTCGCGGCCATCCAGATCTTCGTCTATGTCGGCGCGATCATGGTCCTGTTCCTATTCGTGATCATGATGATTGATGTGCGCGAAGCGGTGTTGCAGCGGTTCTTGCCGGGTGGCAATCTGCCGGCTCTGGTGCTGCTCGTTCTACTTGGCGTCGAGATGCTCGTGCTGGTTCTCCGGAGCCCGCGCTTTTCGGTCACGGAGCCCGTCGTTGCGCGTGGCGGCGATGAGATTAGGCAGCTCAGCACGACACTTTTTTCCGACTATCTTCTGCCGTTTGAAGTCGCCTCTGTCATTCTGCTGGCGGCACTGATCGGGGCTATCGTTCTGGCGCGGAAGGAGTCGAGCTGATGGTTCCGCTCTGGTGGTATATTTTGCTCGCAGTGATCCTCTTCGTGATCGGAGCAGCGGGCGTGCTGCTCAGGCGCAATATTCTGGTCGTGCTGATGTCGCTGGAACTGCTGCTCAACTCGGTCAACATCAACTTCATCGCTTTTGGACGGCAATACGACGATTTCCGCGGGCAGATCTTCGCGATCTTCGTCATTGCAATTACCGCGGCGGAGGTTGCCGTCGCCCTCGGCATCCTGGTCGCCCTTGTGAGGAACAAATCCACCCTCAAGGTCGACGACGTTACCATGATGAAAGGATAGCGGCTTGGACCCGGTGATATCGATCCGGCCACTGCTTGCCGTCGCCGTCCCAGGCCTGGCGGCCCTAATAATTCTGCTTCTGAACCACCGCGAGAAACTCCGCGATATCGTATCGCCAATAGCAGCAATTGTTCTGTTTGCGATTGTCGCTTCAATGGCGCCGACGGTGCTGGCGGGCGGGACCGTCGACTTGCGCCTGTTCGAGATCTTGCCGGGGGTCGAGTTCGCTTTCCGGGCCGACGCGCTCGGCATGGTGTTCGCCACTATCTCGTCGCTTTTATGGATCGTGGCCGCATTCTATTCCATTGGCTATATGCGGCACTTGAACGAACATGCGCAGACCCGCTTCTTCGCCTGCTTCGCCACCAGCCTCGCGGCGGCCGTTGGGGGTGCCTTCGCCGCCAATCTGTTCACCTTGGTCATCTTCTACGAGGTGCTCAGCCTCGTTACCTATCCGCTTGTCTATCACCACGAGGATGAAGAGGGGTGGAGGGGTGCCCACAAATATCTCGTCTATTTGATGGGAGCCTCGAAAAGCGTCCTGCTCGCCGCGCTGGCACTGACCTACTCCATTGCGGGATCGCTCGATTTTAGGGAGGGCGGGCTGTTGGCGGGCGTCAACGCCTCGGCGGCGCTGCTGACGGTCGTCTATTTCTGCTATCTCTTCGGCTTCGCCAAGGCCGCGGTGATGCCGATGCACGCCTGGCTGCCTGCCGCGATGGTGGCGCCGACGCCGGTCAGCGCGCTCTTGCATGCCGTGGCCGTGGTCAAGATGGGCGTGTTTTGCCTGCTGCGAGTGGTGTTCCATGTCTTTGGCGTCAAGTTGGTCGGGGAGCTCGGCCTCGGCATCGCCACGGCCTATCTGGTCTCGTTCACGATCCTCATGGCGTCGATCTATGCCCTGACGCGGGACGACCTTAAGGCGAGGCTCGCCTATTCGACAGTTAGCCAGCTCTCCTACATCGTGTTGGGTGCGGTTCTGCTGTCGCCGGTCGCGATGGTTGGCGGCATTATCCACATGGCTGCCCACGCATTCTCGAAGATCACGCTGTTTTTCTGCGCGGGGTCGATCTATTGCGCGTCCGGTAAGCGCAACATCAGCGACATGGCGGGCATCGGCCGCAGGTTGCCATGGACGATGGGCGCATTTTTCATCGCTTCGCTGAGCATGATCGGGATACCGCCGACCGCGGGCTTCATCAGCAAGTGGTATCTGACTTTGGGGTCCGTGGAGGCAGGGCAGATCGCGTTCCTGGCCGTGCTCCTGGTGAGCTCGATCCTGAATGCCGCCTACTTCCTGCCAGTCAGCTATGCCGCCTTTTTCGGGGCGGAGGCGGAGGAAAACCCGGCGACGATCCGTGAAATCCCTATGGTCACGATCCCGCTCGTCGCGACCGCCATCCTGTCGGTGCTGATGGGCATCTTTCCCGGCTATTTCCTCACACTGGCGGACGGAGTGGTCAAATGATCAAGCGTGTCATCGACTTCTTTGGTGACGAGGAATATGCGAGGCGCCGGCGCCGGCTATTCTATCTCGTGCTCATTCTGATCGTCGCGGCTGACTTTCTGGTCTCTCACGAACACGCCGAATATCTGTGGGACCACCTGCCTGGCTGGTCCGCCGTCTACGGCTTTGGCTCCTGCATACTGATCATCTTCGTTTCCAAGTTTCTCGGCCATCGGGCCGGGCTGATGCGGCGCGAGGATTATTATGACTGACTTCATCCATCCGGCTCTGCTCTTCATTCTCGGCGCTCTACCGATCCCGTTCCTCAGCGGGTCGATCCGCAAGGCCTATTTGCTCGTAATCCCGGCGCTTGCGATCCTCGCCGTGCTGGCGATGCAGCCGGGTAGCTATGGCGAGATGCGGTTCATCGGGCAGGAAATCCTGATCGCGAAGGTCGACAAGCTGAGCATCGTCTTCGCCACCGTCTTCACCATCATGGCGCTGATCGGCATGGTCTATGCGCTGCACCTGACGGATGCTGGTCAGCACGTGGCGGCCTTCATCTATGTTGGCGGGGCGCTCGGCGTGGTGTTCGCCGGTGATTACCTGACCCTCTACATGTTCTGGGAGGCCATGGCATTCGCTTCCGCCTACCTGGTCTTCGCGCAGCGCGGCGGGCCGGCGATCCGGGCAGGGTTCCGGTATCTCATGGTTCATATCACCGGCGGTGTCGTTCTGCTCGGCGGCATCATCCTCCATGGCCTCGCCACCGGCTCGCTGCTCTTTGGTCCGATGGAGCGGGGGGCGATCGACGGTGGAATGGGCGTGGGCGCCTATCTGATCCTCGTCGGTTTCATCCTTAACGCAGCGGTGCCGCCACTCAATGCCTGGCTGACCGATGCCTATCCGGAAGCGACCGTCACCGGGGCGGTGTTCATGAGCGCCTTCACCACCAAGACCGCCGTCTATGTCCTGGCGCGGGCGTTTCCAGGCACCGAGCTTCTTGTTTGGCTCGGCACGGCAATGGCGCTTTACGGTGTCATCTACGCAGTGCTGGAGAATGACTGCCGCCGGCTTCTGGCCTATCACATCGTCAGCCAGGTGGGCTACATGGTGGCGGGCATCGGCATCGGGACGGAGATGGCCGTGAATGGGGCCACCAGCCACGCCTTCGCGCATATCCTCTACAAGGCCCTGCTCTTCATGGGAGCCGGCGCAGTGATCTATGTTACCGGGCGGCGCAAGCTCACCGAGCTTGGCGGCCTCTACAAGAGCATGCCGCTTACCGTGGCACTCTACATGGTCGGCGCTTTCGCGATCTCGGCATTTCCGTTCTTCTCGGGTTTTGTGACCAAATCGATGGTGATAGCCGCCGCTGGAGCGGATCATCGGGCGCTGGTGGTGCTGGCGCTGACGATGGCGTCGTCTGGAACGTTCCTGCACACCGGGCTCAAACTGCCGTATTACATGTTTTTCGGCACGGATCGGAAAATCGAGGCGCGGGAACCGCCACGCAACATGCTGGTTGCGATGGCCATGGCGGCGGTGCTTTGCATTGGGATCGGAGTGTTCCCCCAGCCGCTTTATGCGCTGCTGCCTTATCCGGTCGACTTCGAACCCTACACCGGCCTCCACGTTACTGAGAGCCTTGGCCTGCTGATGTTCACCGCCCTGGGATTCGTGCTGTTCCTCAAGGCGCTCAATCCCGAGAACACGATCAGCATCGATACCGATTGGTTCTATCGCAAGGGCGCGCGGCTCTTCATGTGGCTCGCCGAAAAACCGGTGGCGCGCTACGAGAAGGCGGTGAGCGACGTGTCCGAGACCGCAGCGCTGCCCTTCCTGCATGGAGCGGCGCGATCGGGACTGCAGATCGATCTCACCGGGGTGGACGCCGCCGTGAACGGCGTTGCTCACTCGATTCTGCGTGGCGGCGGGGCGCTGCGGCGGCTCCAGACCGGGGTCGTCACCCATTACGCGCTGGCGATGATCGTCGGTGTGATCGCAGCTACCGTCGTCTTCGCCGTGGTGTGGCGGTAGGGGGTGCGATGGGTTTCCCGCTTCTTAGCCTGATCGTATTCACGCCCGCCGCGGGTGCTGCGGTTCTGATGTTTCTGCGCGGCGATGAAGCGGCGCGCTGGACGGCGCTTACCGTCACCATTCTCGACCTTGCTCTCTGCATCGTCATGCTTGCGAACTTTGACACCACCAGCCACGCGATGCAGTTCACCGAGACGCGCCTGTGGGTGCCCGCAATCGGGATCAGCTATGCGCTTGGTATCGACGGAATCAGCGCGCTCTTCGTGTTCCTGACTGCGCTGTTGGGCTCAATCTGCGTACTCGCCTCGTGGGTCGCGATCGACCGCAAGGTTAAGGGGTTCATGGCCAGTCTCCTGGTCATGCAGGCTCTTATGCTGGGGGTGTTCTGCGCGCTCGACCTCTTCTTGTTCTACGTCTTCTGGGAGGCCATGCTGATCCCGATGTATTTGATCATCGGCGTCTGGGGCGGCGACGGCCGGATCTATGCAGCGTTCAAATTCTTCCTCTACACGCTGGCGGGCAGCCTTCTGTTCCTGATCGGTGTCATCGTGCTCTATCTCCAGGGCGGCAAGACCTTCGACATCCTTGCGCTAACAGCACAGGATTTGCCGTTCCGGCTCCAGTCGTGGATATTCTTCGCCTTCCTGATCGCCTTCGCGGTCAAAGTGCCGATGGTCCCGGTTCATACTTGGCTGCCGGACGCTCATGTGCAGGCGCCGACGGCGGGCAGCATCATCCTTGCCGGCGTGCTCTTGAAGATGGGCGCCTATGGATTCCTGCGGTTCTCGCTGCCGATGCTGCCGCAGGCGTCGGTGTATTATGGGCCGCTGATGCTTGGGCTTTCGGCGCTTGCGATCGTCTATGGCGGGTTGCTTGCGCTGGCGCAGGACGATCTGAAGAAGCTGGTGGCCTATTCCAGCATCAGCCACATGGGCTTCGTGACGCTGGGAATTTTTTCGCTGAACCTTCGTGGGCTCGAGGGCGGCATTCTGCAAATGTTCAATCATGGCGTAACGACCGGTGCGTTGTTCCTGTTCGTCGGCCTGATCTACGAGCGGACACATACCCGCAGCATCGCGGATTATGGCGGGCTGATGAAGGTGGCGCCCGTTTACACCGCGTTTCTCGCGCTGTTCACCCTGTCGTCAATGGCGCTGCCGGGAACGAATTCGTTCGTGGGCGAGCTGCTGGTGCTGTCGGGCGGGTTTGCGACCAACCTGGCGGCCGGCGCGGCCGCCGTTTTGGGTGCATTGCTGGGTGCGGCCTATCTGCTTGGCATGTATGGGAAAGTCGCGCTCGGTCCGTCCAGCGTCGGCCTTCGGTTCAAGATACGCGATGTGAATGCCCGCGAAGTGGCTGCGATCTTGCCGCTCGCCGTCTTCGTTCTTTGGGTCGGGCTCTACCCGAAACCTTTTCTCAACATCATAGACGTGTCGGTAAAGCATCTGCTGGCGCACGTACACGGTGAGGGGAATGGCCAATGACCGACGCCGCGCTTTTCCAGTCGATCCTAGCGAGCATACCCGAGATCGTGGTGGTCACCGGAGCCTGCGTCCTGCTGATCCTGGGACAGTTTGTGCCAAAGGAGCAGGAATATTTCCTTGTCTGGGCTTCCGTCACGGTCGTGCTGATCGCCGCCCTGGCGACACTCATGCTGGCAAGCGAGGTGCGGCCGGCCTATGCAGGCATGTTCATCGCCGACCGCTTCGCGGTCTTTTTCAAGTTCGTGTTCTACCTAGCCACTATCCTGACATTCCTCCTTTCACGAAAATATGCCGATATCGAAGGGATCGGCAGCAGCGAATACTATGTCCTGCTGCTCTTCGCGCTTTCGGGAATGATGATCATGGCCTCGGCGACCGATCTCCTGTCGATCTATGTGGGGCTCGAACTGATGGTGCTTTGCACCTATGTGCTGACCGGGTTCCTGCGCCAGCAGCGTCGGTCGAACGAAGCGGCGCTTAAATATGTGATCCTCGGCTCGGTCTCGACCGGGATTTTCCTTTTCGGCGTTTCCCTTGTCTATGGGCTCACCGGCACGACGCAGCTAGACGGGATGGCTGCGGCAGTGACCGGTAATCCGCTTGACCCCGGATTACTGCTGGCGGTGGTTTTCATCGTCGCGGGGCTGGTCTTCAAAGTCGGCGCGGTCCCGTTCCATATGTGGGTGCCGGACGTTTACGAAGGCGCGCCGACGACGATCACGGCTTTCATGTCGGTTGGCCCCAAGGCTGCGGGGTTCGCGGTGATCCTGCGCGTGTTCCTCAATCCGCTCGTTGCAGCCTCGAATGTTTGGATCATCGTTGCGGTCATTGCGGTGGCGACGATGGCGCTCGGCAGTTTCGTGGCGCTGGTGCAGGATAATTTCAAGCGCCTCCTGGCCTATTCCAGCATCGCCCATGCCGGGTTCGCGATTTTTGGCGTGGCGGCAGGCGGCCCGGACGGCATCGCCAGCGTGATGCTCTACCTATTGATTTATTCTTTCATGAATCTCGGCATCTTCGGCACCGTCATCATGATGCGGAATGGCGATTTTTCGGGCGAAGTCATCGAAGACTATGCGGGGTTGGCCAAGTCGCATCCGGGGCTGGCACTTCTGATGCTGCTCTATCTCTTCTCGCTGGCCGGCATTCCGCCCACGGCCGGGTTCTTCGCCAAGTTCTACGTGCTGGTCGCGCTCGTCGAGCGAGGTTTCGTCATGCTGGCGGTGATCGCAGTGCTGCTGAGCGCCGTTGCCGCCTACTTCTACATCCGCATCGTCATGGTGATCTATATGCGCGAGCCAGGGAGGGCCTTCGCCCCGGCGCTGACGCCATTGGTGCGCGCCACGCTCGCCTTCACCGCCGCCGGTACAATCGGTATCGGCCTATTTCCATCGTGGTTTCTGAGGCTTGCCCAGCATTCGGTGTTTGGCGGTTGATCAATTGGATTTGCAATGACCCGCCCGACGGAATAAACTGACAATTCAAGAAAGGATTGCCCAAGCCGCTTTCCGGAGCGACGCTTACCGGTCCAAACGAGGTCGGTTTGCCGAGGAAAGCCTCCAAGTGGGTAACCGGTGCAGTGTGCTATGACTGCAATGGAATTCTTGCCGGTTCTTTTCATGGTCGCCGGAGTCGTTCTGGTGGCGGGGCTGACGCTTTTCGTCTCCTCGCTACTGCGCCCATCCAATCCCTATCCCGCGAAGAACATGCCCTATGAATGTGGGATGGACGCGGCGGGGGAGGCGGCCGGTGGCCGTTTCAGGGTGCCGTTTTTTATTCTTGCAATCCTGCTGGTCGTCTTCGATGTCGAAGCAATGTTCCTCTTTCCCTGGGCTGTCGTCCTGAAAGAGATCGGGCTGGTCGGCTATGTCGAGATGTTCGTCTTCATGTTGCTGCTTCTTGTGGGCTTCGCCTACGCCTGGCTGAAGGGAGCGCTGGAATGGGAGGCGTAAACAATGCGATCCGCGACAGCGTGCTTTTCACAACGGCCGACAGCATTATTAGCTGGAGTCGAAGGTCGGCGCTGTGGCCCGAGACTTTCGGAATTGCCTGCTGCGCCATCGAGATGATTTCGGCGGGTTGCGCTCGCTATGATCTTGACCGCTTCGGCGTGGTGTTCCGTCCTTCGCCTCGACAGTCCGATGTGATGATCATCGCGGGTACTGTGACCCGGAAATTCGCGCCCGTCGTGCGGCGGCTTTATGACCAGATGCCGGAACCGCGCTGGGTGATCGCAATGGGTACCTGCGCTATTTCAGGCGGGGTCTACAACACCTACGCCGTGGTGCAGGGGTCGGAAACCTTCGTGCCCGTCGACGTGCATGTGCCCGGCTGTCCACCGCGGCCGGAGGCGCTGATGCATGGCTTCCTCCTGCTTCAGGAGAAGATCAAGAGGTCCCGCGCGCTGGCCGGAACGCCCCTGGACCGGGTTGCAACGTCATGAGCGTGAAGCAGCCTCTCAATCCCGCCCTGATCATGGAGCGTTTCGGAGAAGCAATCGAGGATCTCGGCGTCGCCCACGGCATTCATGCCTTTGCTGTCCCACCTGCCGCGATCGTCGAGTTCTGCCGATTCCTGAAAGAACATCCGGCGCTGCAGTTCAATTTTCTTTCGGACATCTGCGGAGTCGATCATTATCCCGAAACGCCGCGGTTCGAAGCGGTTTACCACCTCTATTCGCTATCCAACAGGTGGCGAGTTCGCATCAAATGCCGGCTTGGCGACCCACCGCAGCTTCCCTCGGTCACAGGCGTCTGGCGCACGGCCAACTGGCATGAGCGCGAGGCCTGGGACATGTATGGCATCAGGTTCGAGGGGCATCCCGACCTGCGCCGGATCTACATGTGGGAGGGCTTCGCGGGGTTTCCCCAGCGCAAGGATTTTCCCCTGCGCGGATACAAGGACAAGCTGAATCCCTTTGGTGCCGAAGGCCCGCCGCCAACGCAGCCGGACCTCGCCACCAGGGACATTCCACAGGGGGTCCGTTCTACGCCGGAAAGTTGAGATGACCGAAGTCACCGAGCTCAGCAGGCCAGAGGGCGAAGCGCTCAATACCAGGGAAGTGCTTCTCAATCTCGGCCCGCAGCACCCCAGCACTCATGGGGTTCTCAGACTCGTCCTTGAGCTGGATGGCGAGTGCGTCGAGCGCGTAGACCCGCATATCGGCTACCTCCATCGCGGGACCGAAAAGCTGGCGGAGAGCTTCACCTATACCCAGATTTTCCCGCTGACGGATCGGCTCGACTATCTCTGCCCGCCCTCGAACAATCTGGCCTTTGCACTGGCGGTGGAGAAACTCCTCGGCATAGAAGCACCGTTCAGGGCGCAGTATGTCCGCGTGATGATGGCCGAGCTGGCGCGGATATCCGGTCATCTCCTGATCACTGGCGCGTTGCCGATGGACCTCGGCGCCATGACCGCGCTCCTTTACGCCATGCGCGAGCGCGAAATGATCATGGACCTGATGGAAATGATTACCGGTGCACGCATGCACACCTCCTTCTGCAGGGTCGGCGGGTTGCGCGAGGACCTGCCTGACGGCTTCCTGCCCAAGATCAGGGAGTTCTGCGACATCTTCCCGAACCGTATCCGCGACTATGAGCGGTTGCTCGAGAAAAATAGGGTGTTCCTCAAGCGCACCGAAGGAGTCGGCGTGATCTCCGCCGAGGACGCTATCGATCTCGGCTTGAGTGGCCCGAACCTGCGCGCTTCCGGAGTCGACTGGGACATCCGGCGCGACGAACCCTATGAAATTTATGACCGGCTCGATTTCAATGTCATCACCCGCAGCGAGGGCGATTGTTATGCCCGCTGGAGGTGTCGGGTCGATGAGATGCGCGAAAGCATCCGGATTATCGAACAATGCATACAGCAGATGCCCGAGGGGCCGTTCCAGATCGACATGCCGACCATCGCCTTCCCGATGGATAAGGATCGCGTGCACTGTTCGATGGAGGCGCTCATCCAGCATTTCGACCTGTCTGCCTACGGCTTCAAAGTGCCGAAGGGCGAGGTCTATTCGGCGATCGAAGCGCCGAAGGGCGAACTCGGCTTCTACATCATCAGCGACGGATCGCCAAAGCCGTTCCGCATGAAGGTGAGGGCACCCTCCTTCGTCAACCTTCAGGCACTTTTCGGGGTCACCAACGCTCGTTACCTGGCGGACATGATCGCCGTGCTGGGCAGCCTCGACCCCGTGATGGCGGAGGTGGACAAGTAGCAGGGATTTGGACGCAATGACCATGCGCGAAAAGATCGAAGAGGCGGCAGTGCGGTATCCCGACCGGCGCTCAGCGATCATGCCCGCGCTTCTGATTGCCCAGAGGGAACATGGCCACCTGCCAGGCTCTGTGTTGGAAGAGGTTGCAGACATTCTCGGGGTAGAGCGGATCTGGGTCTACGAACTGGCGACCTTCTACACCCACTTCCATACCGAGCCGGTGGGGATGTTCTACCTGCAGCTCTGCGACAATGTTTCCTGCATGCTATGCGGATCCGAGAGCCTGCTGCAGTATCTGGAAACGGTGCTGGGGATAAAAAAGGGCGACACCACCCCTGACGGACTGTTCACGCTCTCGACCGTCGAATGCCTTGGCGCTTGCGAGATGGCTCCGATGATGCAGGTCGGCGACGACTATCACGGAAATCTCGACATCGCGCGGATCGATGCACTCTTGAACTGCTTCCGGGTGACAGCGGAGCGGGCCGCGAGCATTGAGCGCGCGTCTGTGCGACCGCCGGGAGCGTAGCCATGTTCGAGCAGGTTCTACTCAAAAATGTTGGAATGCCCGACGGTCATTTGCTCTCGACCTACGAGGCTGGCGGCGGCTACCAGGCGCTGGCAAAGGTGCTGCGCGAGTACGCGCCCGATGAGATCGTCGAACTCATCAAGAAGTCCAACCTGCGTGGTCGCGGCGGTGCCGGATTCCCTACGGGCATGAAATGGAGCTTCGTGCCGAAGCGGGCCGATAAGCCGAAATATCTGTGCTGCAACGCCGATGAAGGCGAACCGGGTACCTTCAAGGACCGGATCATCATGGAGCGTGACCCGCATCAGCTCATCGAGGGGCTGGCAATTAGCGCTTACGCAATTGGAGCCGAGACCGCCTATGTTTATGTTCGCGGAGAATATGTAACGGCGATACGGCGCCTGGAGCAGGCGATCGCCGAGGCTCATGAAAAGCATTATCTCGGAAGGGGCATTCTGGGGTCGGACTTCAATTTCACAGTACACATTCACTGCGGCGCAGGCGCTTATATCTGCGGCGAGGAGACTGCGATGCTCGAGTCGCTCGAGGGCAAGCGGGCTCAGCCGCGATTGAAACCGCCATTTCCGGCTGTGGCCGGGCTCTATGCCAGCCCGACCGTTATCAACAATGTCGAGACGCTGGTTTGCGTGCCGCACATTGTTATGCGAGGGCCTGATTGGTTCCGCAGCATCGGCCCGGAGAAGAGCCCCGGCCCGAAGCTCTATTGCCTCAGCGGACAGGTGCGCAAACCCGGCCTCTTCGAGTTGCCGATGGGCATCCCGCTTCGCGAACTGGTCGAGGAGCACGCCGGTGGCGCGCTGCCCGGGCGCAAGATTAAGGCGGTGATCCCTGGCGGCGTTTCTGCGCCGCTGATCCCGGAAAGGGGTCTGGACGTTGGAATGGACTTTGACTCGCTGGCGGCTGTCGGCTCGATGCTCGGTTCGGCCGGGGTGATCGTGATCGACGACTCGACCTGCGTGGTCAAGGTCGCCACCAGGATCATCGAGTTCTTCCACCATGAGTCCTGCGGCAAGTGTACCCCTTGCCGTGAGGGGCTGAACTGGGTCGTGAAGGTGCTGCGCCGGCTTGAGGCCGGAGAGGGCGCACCGGGCGACCTGGAACAGTTAAAGGCGCTCTGCAAGGGCATTTTCGGCAATACGTTCTGTGCTCTCGGCGACGGCGCGGCCATGGGGCTGAGGGCGGCGCTGCAGCATTTCGAGCCTGAATTCGTCGCCCATATCGAGGAGCGGAGGTGTCCGTTTCACTGAGCAGGGCGTTGGGTAAGACGCGCGAGGAAGCCATGGTTAGCATTACGATCGACACACAAACGCTGGAAGTTGAGGCCGGCTCGACCGTGCTGCAGGCCGCCCAGCGTTTGGGCATCGATATACCGACCTTCTGCTATCTGAAGCGCCTGCCGGCGCTGGCCTCCTGCCGCATGTGTCTGGTGGAGATCGAGGGGCTGCGGCGGCTGCAGCCGTCCTGCGCCACCGCGGTCACCGACGGCATGGTGGTGCGGACGACTACGCCGCTCATTGAGGAAACGCGCTCTTCGATGCTCGACATGCTGCTCGCCAACCATCCTCTTGATTGCCCGATTTGCGACAAGGGCGGCGAATGCGAGCTTCAGAACATGGTGATGGCCTACGGGCCCCGTGAAAGTGGATTCCGCGATGAAAAGCGTGTGTTCCACTCCAAGGACATCCGTCTCAGCCCCGTGATCATCATGAACGTCAACCGCTGCATCCAGTGCCAGCGCTGCGTCCGGATGTGTGAGGAGGTCGTCGGCGCGGTCGCGCTCGGAACCGTCGAAAAAGGCATGGATACCGCCGTCACCGGTTTCGAGGGTAGCCTCGCGAGTTGTGATCAGTGCGGCAATTGCATCGAGGTCTGTCCGGTCGGCGCGCTGATGAGCTTCCCCTATCGCTATAAGGCGCGGCCCTGGGATCTGGTTGAAACGGATACTGTCTGCCCGCATTGCGGTACCGGTTGCCAGCTAACGGTGGGCACGCGCAAGGGCGAGTTCATGCGGGTGCGCTCGAAGTGGGATCAGGGGCTCAACCGCGAAACGCTCTGCGTGCGAGGACGCTTCGGTCTGGATTTCGTCTCGAGCACAGACCGGATCAAGCGGCCGATGATCCGTCGCGATGGCGCCCTGGTCCCGGTTTCCTGGGACGAAGCAGGGGACTATCTGCGCCGGCGGTTGTCGGACGTCGAGAGTAAGGCTGCCGGCGGGCTGGCATCGCCGCGTTTGCCGAATGAAGTGCTGTATCAGTTCCAGAAGCTGATGCGGACGGTGTTCCGGACCAACAACATTGACTGTTCGACGCGCTGGTCCACGCCCTTCGATATACTCGGCCCGTTGGCGGCAAGCTTCTACAGCCGCGCACCGCTCGAGGAAATGATCGGCAATGACTGCGTGCTGATCGTTGGCGGCAACGTCACCGAAGAGAACCCGGTTACCGAATACCTGCTGCGGGATGGCGCGCGGCGACGCCATACCGGATTGCTCATGCTTTCGGCGCGCCCATCCCGTTTGGACGCCGATGCCCGGGTGGTCGTTCGCGTTCCTCCAGGCGGAGAACCGACGAGCCTCGCGGCGGTGGTCGCCGGGCTCTTGGCAGCGGCCGACCAGACTTTGCAGCGTGACGCTTTGGCCGACATCAGCGCAAAAATTGGTAGATCGGCGGCGAGTACCGGCAATGACCGGCCGGATCACCTCGTCGAAGCCCTCAATAACGGCGGCAGCGTCAGCGTGCTCGTCAGCATTGAGCTGCTGAGATCACCCGAAGCGCGGGCGACGTTGAAACAGCTCAACAACCTGCTGCGGGTTCTCCGCCTGCTCGGCAAGAACCCTGCAATGCAGTTCCTCTTCGACCGCGCCAACCAGATGGGCGCCTGGGATATGGGGGTTTTGCCGGCGGCTCTGCCGGGGTTGCAGGCGATCCATGATGACGCGGCGCGAGCCACACTCGCACGGAGCTGGGGTACCGAAATCCCGTCTGAATCCGGCGCGGGTCTCGACGCCATGTTGGAGCTCTGCATCGGTGGGGAGATGGGCGCACTTTACATCGCCGGAGCCGATCCTCTGATCGCCTATCCCGACAGGGATTTCGTGACCCGGGCGCTTGGCGCCGCCGATCTGCTGATCGTGCAGGACACTTTCCTTACGGATACCGCGGGTCTTGCCGAGGTCGTCCTACCCGCGGCAGGTTACGGGGAAGAAACCGGCACCTTCACCAATAATGAAGGCCGGACTCAAACGGTCCGCAAATTTCGCGAACCCGCCTTCGAGGCGCGAGGCAATCTGGCGATCTTCGACTTCGTCGCGGCGCTTCGCAACCAAGCTTTGCGGCCATCGATACAAGGCGAAATTTTTGCCGAGATTACCCAATTGGTTCCCGCCTATCAGGGGCTGACACAGGCGGGGCTTGGCGCCGATGGCGCATTCACCAAGGCAGTCCCCGCAACACTGGCGGGCGAGTTCTTCGCGTCGCCACCTGCACCGAAAGCAGCCGACCGGCTCATGCTCATCACTGGCGACTGCCTATTCCACAACGGATATGTTTCCGAGCGCTCGGAAATCCTGAATACGGTCGCAGATGACCCTTATGTCGAGATGAGCGCGCAGGATGCCCTTCAACTCGGCCTTTCGGATCTCGATCAGGTCACCGTGCGATCCGCGCGGGGCGAGTTGACGGCGAAGCTCAAGGTCAACAGGCGCTTTCCCGAAGGGCTCGTATTCATTCCCGAAAATTACAGAGCTCTGCGCCTCAACGCATTGATGCGGCGGGGCGAATATCCATGCCCCGTCGATGTTCGAAAGGCGCACCCGGCCTTCGAGATTCCCACGGTCGCCGACGGAGACGCAAAATCCAATAGCTTGCGCTGAGGGCTCCTACTGCCAGCCTGGGTCCCGCGTCTCTATATCAGGCCGGCATCATCAGTGATAACCGGTTCCGGCAATATAATCATGCAGTGCCTGCTCGTTGCGGAGCGATTCGTCAAGCCGGTGCTTGACCACGTCGCCGATGCTCACCACCCCGACAGGGCTGCCGCCCTCCATGACCAACACATGGCGCGTGCGCCGTTTGGTCATAAGCGCCATCACAAAGGGCAGCAAATCCTGTGTCGAACAGGTCGCCACCCTGCGGTTCATGATGTCGGCGACCCGCATCATCGGAGCCTCGGTTCCGTATTCAGCTACCGCATTGCAGCAGTCCCGCTCCGACAGCGTACCCAGGCATTCCCCCGGTTTGCGACCGACGACCACGAAGCCGATATTGTTTTCCCTAAACAATCGCAGGACCTCCAACATCGGCCGATCTGGCCTGATCGAGATGAGCTCGGGCGATTTAGTTTTCAAGATTTGGCAAACAAGCATCTGAGCCTCCTGTCTGCGCGCTCCGGCTTGCCCGCGGGCGCGCTCATGTTCGCCGGATATTTCGCCACCAGTTGTAACCCTGCGGCTCGTTCGTCTCGACCCGAACGTCCTGTCCGGCGTTCAGGCGCGCAGCGACCACGCCGCCGCCGGTTGTCGCCTTGCCCGGCTTGCCGAGCAGATCCTCGCGCCCGATCACCAGGTCACGGGAGGAAAAACTCGAGAATTCGTACTGCTGGCCAAGCGCGATCGCGTCCGCGGGGCAGGCATCCTCGCAAAGCCCGCAAAACAGGCACCGGGCCGTGTCGATCTCGAATTTTGCCGGGTGCCGATTGCCCTTCGCATCCTCGTAAGGGACGACTTCGATGCAGTCGCAGGGACAAATCCGGGCGCAGAGTTCGCAGGCCACGCATTTGATCTCACCCTCGTCGTCGCGCGTCAGGAAGTGGTGCCCGCGATAACGCGAGTAGGGCAACCATTTTTCCTTGTCCGGATATTGCATGGTTACGGACCTGGAGAACATGTAGCCGAGGGTCAAAGCCAAGCCGCCCGCCAGATCGGCGAAGAATGCCCAGCCGATCCATGTTCCAAGTCTGTCCTGTGCGCGCGACATTGTCGCCTCGCTGCGGAGCCGCCGTGGCCCCTAAAAGAAAGCGATACCACTTATGATTATGTTCGCGATCGACAGAGGAAGCAAGACTTTCCATCCGATCGCCATCAGTTGATCATAGCGATAACGGGGGAAAGTGAAGCGGAACCACATAAACAAATAGACGACGAACGCGACCTTGAGCAGAAACCAGAGGAGTGGCGGCAAGGGGAGTAATATGCCGTTCCAGCCGCCTAAGAATAGGATCACCACCAGGACGGACACCAGCAAGACGATGGCATATTCGCTGACCATGAAGAACGCAAAGCGGATGCCGCTGTATTCGGTATGGAACCCGGCCCCTAGATCGCCTTCCGCTTCCGCCAAATCGAAGGGAATGCGCTGCGCTTCGGCCAGGCCGGCGACGAAGAACACGAAGAAACCGATCGGTTGATAGACGATGTTCCAGACATCGGCTTGCGCTCGCACGATCTCAAGCAGACTCATGGATTGCGCCAGCATCACCACGCCGATGACCGAGAACCCCATCGGGATCTCATAGCTGATCATCTGCGCGCACGTCCTGAGACTGCCGAGGACAGCATATTTGCTGTTGGCGGCCCAGCCGCCGAAGATGACGCCATAGACCTCGATCCCGATCACCGCGAAGACGAACAGGATCGCCACATTCATGTTGGAGACGTAGAGCGTGATCTTGGTGCCAAGAATCGAGACGGTTTCGCCGAACGGGATCGCGACGAACACCACAAAGGGTGGGACAAGTGCCAGTATTGGCGCCAGTTTGAACAGGAAGCGATCGGCCTCGGCAGGGATATGGTCCTCTTTGGTGAAGAGCTTGATCCCATCCGCCATCGGCTGGAGCAGCCCGTGCCACCCCACGCGCATCGGGCCCATTCGCTGCTGCATGTGCCCGGCAATCTTGCGTTCCAACCAGGTCAGCGGCAAGGGCAGCAGTAAAAGGATCGCAATCAGAAACGCGACCTTGAAGATGATCAGGCCAAGGGCGACAATAAGTTCCATATCCGCGGCTACTTATTCACGGGTTGAAACGCGATCGGACTTCGGCTCGGCTATCAATCGAGCACGCTACGCACTTGTCACCCTACAGAATACAACGGCGAAGCACCTCACACAATTGCCGTCCACCGATGGCGCCTATGACGGCAAAAACCTGGCCCGCTCTCGCGCATTGTTCCGGCACTGACCGGGCCGGTGACTACATCGCGCAACGACATGCATATCGTCGTCACGGAATATGGATGGACGAACCTCAAGGGCAAGTCCGTGGCCGAGCGAGCAAGGGCACTGATTACGCTGGCCCGGGCAGCCCATGGGGCAGGATTTTATGCTGATACCGTGTTGAATTCACGAAGCTTTGACAGCCAGCATTGAGACGAGAAGGCCGTCGGTTCGGGTACCCTTCAAGAGCCCGGTTTTGTTATCCCGTTACCTGCCGAGCTCTTTCATGACGGGATCAGGCTACTCTGCCTCGCGGGTCAGGGCTGACCGTTTCGGCTTCAAGATCAACGCGGATGATCTCTGCCGTCTTCTCATAATGTTGCTGCAATAGCCGCTCAGCTTCAGCGGTATCTCGATCGAGCACGGCTTTCAGGATACGAGCATGCTCGTCACTGACCTTGCGGACCCGAAAGGCCTTGCGAATTGAAAGGGCTCGATAGCGGTAAAGCCGGTCAGCAAGCTGTTCGCAAAAGCCGATCAGAGGCTTCGATCCGCAGCCGCCAATGAGAAGCGCATGAAAGGCGCGATGGAATCTTTCCCATTCCGGATTGTCTTCAAAATGGTCCGGATTGAGCGAGCGCGGAGTGCGCTCCAGCCGGTGATGCGCCACCAGAAGCGCCTCCTCCCACTCGGGCGTTGCGTTCGCCATGGATTCGCGCAGCGCCAGCCCCTCCACCCAGCAACGCGTTTTCGTCAGTTCGTGTAATTCATCCAGACTGATCGGTTTCACGAAGAAGCCGCGCTGTTCCTTTCCAATGACGAGATCCTCAGTCGTCAGGCGGTTCAGTGCCTCGCGCAGTGGCGTCTGGCCGGCATCGTAATGCTCGATCAGAAAGCGCAATTGCAGCTTCCGTCCGGGCTCCAGTCGCGTTGAGAGGATGTCGGCCTTTAGCCGCTCATAGATGCTGGTTGCCAATGTCGCGGGGCTTTCAGCCCCTTTCTTCAGCAGGTTGACGTTCATGGCGCTCTCTGGCTTGCAAATCGCTTTTTATATACACGATGAAGCGTCCGTGCGAAATTTATAAATTTTTGCTTTACGCAGAAAAGTTTGTACATTATGAGGGGTGCTGATGAGGGAGGATCCAATGAGCGGAGCGGAAAAGGGAGCGCCGGGCGCCTTTTCGAGTGGCTGCACCTGCCGTGGCATCGATATCCATTGCCATGTGGTACCTGCACGTTTTCCAGCTCTGGCCAACGGTGTGACAGTTCGCGGCTGGCCATCGATAGTGGCCGCGGACGCGTGTCATGCAACTGTCGTCATCGATGACAAGCCATACCGCACGGTCAGCGATGCGTGCTGGGTTGCCGAAAGACGGCTGGAGGAGATGGACAGGACCGGCGTTCGGATTCAGGCACTTTCGCCCATGCCGGAACTCTTCGGCTACTGGATCGAAACGAGCACTGCCTGCGACCTGGTCCGACACGTCAATGATTCGATCGCCGCGATTGTTACCGAAGGCGAGGGGCGCTTCGTCGGGCTTGGGGGTGTTCCCCTTCAGGATATCGATCTTGCCATCCTCGAATTGCATCGCATCGTCGGCGAACTCGGCTTTCGCGGTGTTGAGATCGGCAGCAACGTCAATGGTGTCACGATCGGCGATCCGCGTTTTCATCCGTTCTTTGCGGAAGCCGAGAAGCTTGGCGCCGCCGTGTTCGTACATGCGGTGCGTCCGACCGGTATGGACAGGCTGTTTGGGCCGGCTCCGCTTCAGCAGGTGCTCGGCTACCCGACGGATGTCGGATTGGCAGCAGCATCCGTGATTACCGGCGGGCTGCTTCGGAAATTCCCGAAACTGCGGATCGCCTTCAGTCATGGCGGTGGGACGTTCGCTTCGTTGCTGCCGCGGCTGGAGCAAGGTTATTCGGCTTTCCCGGCCCTCAATGAGACCATGCCGGAGAGGCCCGCGGAGCAGGCACGGCGGCTCTACGTGGACTCGCTGGTCTTCGATGCGGACATGCTGCGCCGCTTGGTTTCTATTTTCGGCGAGGAGCGCGTGCTGCTCGGCACCGACTATCCCTTTAATTTCCGTGAGAACGAGCCTGTTACTCGCATCGAGGAAGCGTTCGCAGATACAGGTTTGCGCGAGCGCCTGACATTTGGGAATGCGCAAGCCTTTCTGGCTCTGGATGAGGTTTGATCCTATGACCGAATTTCCTATTATTGCTCTGCGCAGCGTGGAACTGGGTACGCCCGATCTTGCGGCGTCGGTCGATTTCTACACCCGCGTGTGGGGGCTGGATGTCGTTGCCGGGGTGGGGAACAAGGTTTTCCTAGCGGCAACGGGCGATGATTTTCATGTGCTTGAATTGAAGCAAAGCGACCGCTCGGAATTGCGCAAGATCAGCTTTCGCGTGAGTACGCCCGAAGAATTGAGATCGCTCTTCGCAAAAACAGTTACTGCAGGCTGCGCAGTCCTGCGCGAAATCGGGCCCGCCGATGCGCCCTCTGGCGGCGAGCGTTTCGTCATCCGCGAGCCACAAGGTTCGGTTCTGGAATTTGTGTACGGTGACCACCGCAAGCAAGGGCATGTGGTCCCCAATCGGCCCGGGCGGCTTGCCCATGTGAATATCAACAGCGCTCAGATCGAGGCGCTTTCGGAATTCTACCGCGATGTTCTTGGTTTCCGCCTGACCGACCGATCGAAGCTTATGGCCTTCCTGCGTTGCAACGACGACCATCATGCGGTCGTGCTGGCTGAAGCACCGGTAAATGGGCTGAATCATGTCGCCTTCCTGATGCCCGATCTCGAATCCGTCATGCGAGGCTCGGGCCGCGTCGTCGATCACGGCTATCCGATCGGCTGGGGCGTCGGCCGGCATGGGCCGGGCGACAACGTCTTCGCCTATTTTGTCGATCCGCAGGGCGTGGTGATCGAATACACCGCGGAAGTCCTGCAGGTCGATGACAGCTACCGAGCCCGAGGTCCGGAGGAATGGGTCTGGCCGCCCGGTCGGACTGACCACTGGGGCATTGCGCCTCCAAAGAGCGACGCCTGCAAGAAGGCGCAGATTTCCATCGGATTTTCCGGCGCCTGATGCGCCCAGTAGACACTTGCAGAGGCATGCCTGTGAAGAACGACAACGATATTTCAAATCATTATGACGTGCTGGTGGTCGGGTTCGGCCCGGCTGGAGCTGTGGCTGCCGGCATGCTTGGCGCACGGGGCCATTCCACGCTCGTCGTCGATCGGCTGACCGGTATTTACGACAAGCCGCGCGCCATCGCGCTCGATCATGAAATTTTGCGCCATTTCGACAATATGGGCATTGCCGACGAAGTGCTTCCCCATATCGCACCATTCACGGCATCCCAGCACTTTGGCGCTGAAGGGCAGCTCATTCGCCGTATCGATATGGTGCCCGAGCCCTATCCGCTCGGCTATACCCCCAGCATGGTGTTTACCCAGCCTCCGGTCGAGGCCGTCTTGAGACGTCATGCAGAGAGCTTCAACTGCGTGACGATCGAGCTTGGTACGGAAATGGTCGCTCTTGAGCCGCGGTCTGATGAGGTCGTCGCAACGCTTAAGAATGCCTCCGGCGAATATCAGACGATCGCCGCAAAATACGTGATCGGCTGCGATGGTGCCTGGAGCCGCGTGCGAGAATTGTCCGGAATGAGGCTCGAAGATCTCGTTTTCGACGAGCCGTGGCTCGTCGTCGATGTGCAGGTGCATGAGGCTGCACTTGGTAACCTGCCGCAGACTTCGGCCCAGTTCTGCAATCCGGCGCGTCCGACCAGCTACATCATGGGGCCGAAGAACCACCGCCGGTGGGAAATCATGCTTCTGCCAGGCGAAGACCCACGCGAGATGGAAAAGCCGGAGAATGTCTGGCGGCTGTTGTCGCCCTGGTTGACGCCGGACGAGGGTGAGCTTTGGCGGGCCGCCGCCTATCGCTTTCATGCGCTGGTCGCCGACGAATGGCGACGGGGCAGGGTAATGATTGCCGGTGATGCCGCGCACCAGCAGCCGCCCTTCATCGGCCAAGGCATGTGCCAGGGCCTGCGCGACGTCTCCAATCTCGTCTGGCGGCTTGATCGCATCCTGAAGGGGCAATCTTCCGAAAAGCTGCTGGACACTTACACGGTCGAGCGCAAGCGGCATGTGCGGGCGCTGACCGGCAAGATCAAGGCGATCGGCCAGACGATCTGTGAACGCGACCCGGCGGCTGCCGCGGCGCGGGACGCACGCATTCTCGCAGAGGGCGGCGGTCGGCCACTGACCATTACCCGCCAGGAAATCGTACCGCCGATCGAGGATGGCCTGATCGCCATGGAAGGCACGCCGGCACGGGGATTGCTTTTCCCGCAGCCGGCAATCGTCGAAGGCGCTTCTGCGCGCCTGATGGATACCTTCACCGGACCGGAATGGCGGCTGGTTCTCGACGGTCGCCGGATCGATGTCGCGGAAGGAGAAGCCCTGGCCGAAGCGATCGACGGGATCGTTGTGAAAGCCGTTGCGCGTCAAAACGATGATGCAGTCGATCCGTCGGCGCTTCGTGAAAAGGACGGCGTGCTTTCGGCCTGGTTCGACCGCCATGGCGCGGTCGCCGCGCTGGTGCGCCCTGATCATTATGTTTTTGGCGCCGCCAGCAACGTCGAGGCGCTTCGCCAGCAGATCGCCGATCTGCGTACTCGTCTCGCCTGACAGATGCGCCCGTCAGGAATTGCAGTTTTTTGTGGGGTTCTGGGAGGAACATATGACCAAGTCAACCGCCGATACCGCCAGCAATTGGCGACCTTTTGCCGTCCTTATCCTTCTCTTTCTGTTCCAAACGCTGAACTTCTTCGACAAGCTGGTTTTCGGACTGTCGGCTGTGTCGATCATGAAGGATCTTGGCATTTCGCCGCAGCAGTTCGGCCTGATCGGCAGCAGCTTCTTTCTCTTGTTCTCGATATCCGGCGTCCTCGTCGGCCTCTTCGTGATCGGCCGCGTTCCTGTCAAATGGATCCTTGTCATTCTTGCGGCAATCTGGTCGATCGCGCAGATCCCGATCTACTTCACCAGTTCGGTGACGGTTCTTGTCGCCTGCCGCATCCTGCTCGGCCTTGGAGAAGGACCTGGGCTGCCGACGGCATTGCATGCCTGCCACAACTGGTTCAGCCCGCAAAAGCGCAGCGTGCCGAGTGCCGTCGTGCTGCAGGGCATCAGCGTCGGCCTGCTCGCCGGCGGTCCGATCCTGACCTATGTAATCGTCAATTACGGCTGGCGTTCGGGCTTCCTCTTTTGCGGCCTGATCGGCGTCGCCTGGATCATTGCCTGGCTGCTCATCGGCGGTGAGGGACCACATGCGGTCGCCGAGAATGAAAAAGCTCGCGTTGTTGGCGAAGAGTCCCCGATTCCGGCTCGCAAGCTCTGGCTCGACCCGACCGTGATCGGCGTCATCATCATGTCGACCATGTCTTACTGGATCGTCGGCATGTCGGCCACATGGCTGCCGCCCTTCCTGCAGCAGGGTCTCGGCTATTCGCAGACTGAGACCGGTTCGATCATCTCGGCTGTCTATATCTTCCAGTCGCCGCTTTTGCTCATCGGATCATGGATCGCGCAGCGGATGCTTCAGAAGGGTGTGAGCAAGCGTACCGCCCTCGGCAGCGCCTCGGGCTATGCATTGCTCGTCAGCGGCCTGGCGCTGATCGCCTCGGTTCATGTCAGCGGCCCGCTGCAACTGGCGCTGATCGCGATTGCCTTTGCCGCTCCGAGCCTGACGACCATCTACGGCCCAATCACACTCGGAAGCGTCGCGCCCGCCGTCCAGCGCGGCCGGCTGATCGTTGTGATCTATTCGGCAAACGCTGTCTCTGCGCTCGCGTCCAACGCCGTCACCGGCATGATCGTGCAGGCGGCCGGACCCGATCATCTGGCGGCCGGCTATGCAAATGCCATGCTGTTTACGGCCGCAATCCTCATCATCGGCGCAATTTCCGCCTTCGCGCTGATCTTTCCGGATCGCACCATTGAGCGCTTCGGCAAGATGACGCGCTTCACCGATCAAATGCAGCGGGTGTGAAAGCGCCCGCCGCCAAGTCTGATCCCACTACAGGAGCAAGAACCATGAGACTGTCCACCGTCAAGATCGCCGGCCGCACGACCTGGGGCGTCGTGGAGGGCGATCGCTTCCTCGATACCGGCGTGGCTCTCGCGTCGCGCTATGCCGATCTCAAATCGGCTGTGGCCGCCGGTCTTGCCGGCGTTGCCGAGGCAGCCGCTTCCGCCCCTGCCACGCCGCTTAGCCAAATCGAATGGCTGCCGGTCATTCCCAATCCCGACAAGATCCTCTGCGTCGGCTTGAACTATGAAATGCATCGCAAGGAGACGGGACGTGCGGAGGTGGAAAATCCGACGATCTTTGCTCGCTATGCCAATAGCCAGATAGGCCATCTCGGCCCGATCGTGCGTCCCAAGGTCTCGACGGAACTCGATTTCGAAGGCGAGCTGGCAGTCATTATCGGCAAGTCCGGCCGTTACATTACGCGGGATGAGGCCATGGGCTATGTCGCCGGCTATGCCTGCTACAACGATGGCAGCGTGCGCGACTTCCAGCGTCATACGCACCAGTTCACCCCGGGCAAGAACTTTCCCGACACCGGCGCTTTCGGGCCGTGGATGATGACGCCGGACGAGCTTGGCCCGCTGCCTGATCTCCGCATTCAGACCCGTCTGAACAGCGAGGTGGTTCAGGACGCGACATTTGGTCAGATGATTTTCGATATCGCCCGGCAGATTGAATATTGCTCCGGTTTCACTCGGCTGGAGCCAGGCGACGTCATTGTCAGCGGTACGCCGGGCGGCGTTGGCGCCAAGCGCCAGCCACCGCTGTGGATGAAGCCCGGAGACGTGGTGGAGGTTGAAGTCGACAGACTTGGCATTCTGCGCAATCCGATTGTCGATGAACTACGTTAGCTATCGCTTACGGGTATGTGATTGCGCAATGAGGCGGCGCAGTCTGCGCTCCTTCAACTTAGTGGGATCGATTAGGATGCTTTTGGGAAGGATGCCATGAAATATTTCATTGCCATGTGCGCGCTCGGATCACTGTTCGCTTCGACGGCTTTGTCGCAGGAGCAGCCGGCGCTTTCCGCCCGCATCGCCAAAACGCTGAACGTGGACGGGCTGTCGTTCAAGGATCTCGATAGCAACGGCAAACTCGACCCTTATGAGGATTGGCGGCTGCCGGCCGCTGAGCGCGCTACCGATCTCGTCGGGCGCATGACGATCGAGGAGAAGGCGGGCTTGATGATGCACGGCACGGCGCCTTCCGTCGGTCCCGGAGCCGGCATGGGTGTCGGTTCCCAATATGATCTCGACCGCGCCACGGAGATGATCGACAAGCGCAAGGTGGTCACCTTCATCACCCGATTGTCCGGCGATCCTGCTGTTCTCGCCGGAGAGAACAACAAGCTGCAGGAGATCGCGGAATCCGGCCGCCTCGGCGTTCCGGCGACGATCAGTACTGATCCTCGCAATCATTTCCAATTCGTGCTCGGTGCGAGCGTTTCTGCCGGCCGCTTCTCGAAGTGGCCTGAGACTCTTGGTTTCGCGGCCATCGGCGATGCGGCGCTCGTGCGGCGGTTCGGCGACATCGCCCGCCAGGAATATCGCGCCGTGGGTATCCAGGAGGCGCTCTCTCCCCAGATCGACCTCGCAAGCGAACCCCGCTGGCCGCGCGTCAACGGCACCTTCGGCGAGGATGCGCAGCTCGCCAAAACCATGGCGGAAGCCTATGTCGCCGGTTTTCAGAACGGCGAGACCGGCATCAACCGCGATAGCGTCGTCGCCGTTGCTAAGCACTGGGTCGGTTATGGTGCTGCAAAGGACGGTTACGACAGTCACAACGCCTATGGCCGCCGTTCCGTTTTTCCCGGCAATAATTTCGCCGAGCATCTGATCCCCTTCGAAGGAGCGTTCAAAGCCAAGGTCGCAGGCGTGATGCCCACCTATTCGATCCTCGAGGTCGTCAACCTTGACGGCAAGCCGCTGGAACCGGTCGGAGCCGGATACAGCAAGCAGCTTCTCACCGACCTGCTGCGCGGGAAATACGGTTTCGACGGCGTCATCCTCAGCGATTGGCTTATCACCAACGATTGCAAGGGCACCTGCCTGGAAGGTGAGAAGCCGGGGGTAAAGCCAACTCTGAACGAGGAAACCTTCGGCATGCCCTGGGGTGTGGAGGACATGAGCCGTGTTGACCGGTTCGCAAAGGCCGTCAATGCCGGCGTCGATCAGTTCGGCGGCGTGACTTCCTCGGACCTTCTCGTGGAAGCGGTGAAGGATAAGAAGATCAACGAAGAGCGCATCGATCAATCCGCGACCCGGATCCTGATCCAGAAATTCGAGCAGGGCCTGTTCGAGAATCCCTATGTCGATCCGGAGAAGGCACGCTCGATCGTCGGCAATCCGACATTCGCAGCGGAAGCGACTGCCGCGCAGGCCAAGGCAATGGTGTTGCTCGACAACAAAGCGAAACTTCTGCCGGTCCTGAGCGGCAAGAAGGTGTTCCTTTATGGGGTCGATCCGAAAGTGGCGGCGGCCCGCGGCTTTACGGTCGTTGCTACGGCCCGCGAAGCTGATTTTGCGCTGGTGCGGCTGAATGCACCCTATCAACAGCCGCATATGAACTATTTCTTCGGCTCCCGTCACCAAGAGGGCGATCTTGATTTCAAGGACGGCAATGCTGATTTCGAGGCCTTCAAAAGCGCCGCCAAGGAGGTTCCGACAATCGTCACGATCTATCTGGCGCGGCCGGCAATCCTCACCGGCCTCCGTGATCGGGCCGGTTCTATCCTCGCCAATTTCGGTGCCAGCGACGAAGCCCTGTTCGATGTGATCGAGGGTAAGCAGAAGGCGCAAGGCAAGCTGCCGTTCGAACTTCCCTCATCCATGGCCGAGGTGTTGGCGCAGAAATCCGACGTTCCGCACGACACGGCCAATCCGCTGTATCCGATCGGTTTCAGCATGCAGTACTGACATAGGGCCGTCCACTTGTCTGAATGAAATCGGTCCCAAGGGTCGTCTGCATCCGTTTCCACCGTCACTACGAGAGAGGTATCTGTGCCGCGGTCGCTTCGAGGAATTGAGGCAGAGGTCTTGATTTCAGCGAGCAGCCAGCCAGGCCCTAACACCTGCAAGACTGTGGAAGTCATCCACTGCGCGCACCATGACTGAAGGCAGGGCAACGGCTGCCATTTCCGCCAGAGCACGGCCAGGCCCCAGTTCGAGGATCGCGGTCACGCCACGTTCGGCCACGGCTTCAACCATGCCTGCCCAATCGATCCTCTCGGCCAGTTGCCGTGCCAGACCTTTTCGAGCGCGATGCGGATCGGTAACAAGGGTGGCACCACTGGCGGTCATGAGGCGGAGGATCGGGCGGTTCATGACCGCCGAGGCAAGAGCGTTGTCAAACTGTGCGACCGCACCGGCGAGCCGTGGTGTATGAGAGGCGACATGTACCATCATCGGGGCGGCACGCGCGGCACCTTCCTGCAGCGCCGCTGCGCAGAGCGCATCGATTGATCGTCTGTCACCGCCAACGATGAACAGGAGATCCGGGTTTACAATGGCGATTGCGCAGCCGAACCGGTTGGCTAGATGTTCCACCGCCACCTGTGGCAAACCGCGCACATAACCAAGCCCGTCATCCGACCCGCCCACAGCGTCCATTACCCGTGCCCGCTGATCGACGAGCTTCAAGGTATCCATGGGCGACCAGATGCCGGCCACCCCCCAAGCCGCCATTTCGCCGACGCTGTAGCCGGCCACCATCGTTTCGCTGGGCGCGCCGGTCGGGAAAAGGGCGCGAACAATCGCAAGCGCACGCGTCACACACAGGATCTGGCCCTCGCGGTTTGCATGTAAGGCGGCTTCGGGGGCAGTTCGGCAGAAGTCCATTGGGTCGGTCCCGAGCACGGCGGTTGCGGCCTCGAATATGGGCTGCGCATCGGGTTCCGCTGCAAGCAGTCGGAACATCTCCCGGTTCTGATGGCCTTGGCCCGAACAGAACAGCGCGAGGGTCACAATTCCAACACCTCGGTAAACAGCGCCATGGCAAGCAGATCGGCACACCCACCCGGGCTGAGATTGCGCGCGACGAATGCCTCATGAATGGCTTTGGCATGCCATCGCCAGTTCGCTCGTCCGACCCCGCCATCCGCCAGGAAGGCGCGGGCCTTGTCGCGGGCGAAATTCAGCCCTTCAGGGCCGGCACGATAAAGCAAATTGCTGTCGTCGACCACCGCGATCAGGGCCATGCACGCATGGACCCTTGCCGCTTCCTCGTCACCCATGGCCAGACGCCGTCCTTCGGCAAGCGCCGGGCGGGCAATATCGTAGACGGACGGCATGCCGGCGGCAGCCTCGGCCCGGGCGCCGCCGACATGGTAGCGTCGTGCCACGACGCTACCATGACTGTCATGCTCCGGCGCCTTGCCGATGATATCCTGTCCCCAACGCAGCTTGATCAGGGCACCGAGCGGTGCCTGCCAATCGCACGTTGCCGCCAAGCCGGCTGCAGCCGCCAGCAGGCCAAGACCGAAGATGGCGCCGCGATGGGTATTGACCCCTCCGGTCGCACTCCGCATTGCGCTTTCCGCCTCTATACCGACTTGGCGCAGACGATCCATGCTCGCATCCATGGCGCCCGCCTCGGCAAGCGCGATGAAGAATGGTTCCAGCGTCCGAGCGCTCAGGCGCAGGAGATCAGCGTCCATGTCGGCGTGGGCGCCGTTGTCGATGTGGCTGACCAAGCCGGGCTTGGGCCAAGTTTCCACCTCCAGAACCAGCGCTCGTGCGGCATACTGTCCGATCAGCTCGGGATCGCAATGCTCGATGGCGACAGAGCGTCGTTCAGCCAGCAATGGAAACGTCATGCAAAGAGCGCCTCCCGCGCCATCAGGGCCGATCCGGTATGGGATTTAACCAGTAGCTCCGGGTTTCCCGACAGCCATTCCCGCCATTGCACGGCCGTGCCGCAAGGCGTGATCAATTCCGCGTCGATATGCATCGGCGCGCGTTCGGCAACATGGTTCAGCAAAGTCGTCGCTCGCATCGCATCTGTGCTCGATCGACACTCGACCAAAAGATCGAGATCGGAAGTATTGCTCAGATAGGAAAGGCCGGTCAGGTATTGCCAAGCCAAACTCCCGAAACAGCGACACGAGGCATTTGCCTCCAACAGCGCGCCAATGGTCGGGCGCCATCGTGCCGGTGCCGCGGGCAGCACATCCCTCAGCAGAGGAGGAGGCGCTGTCCGTATCACAGCAGTCGGTGGGCAGGCGAGCGCAAGCCGTTTGCGCCCCATGCCCGGTGGAAGTGGCAGCCCCAAGGGTATGATATCTGTTGGATCGCTGCAGATTCGACGACGGAAAATCGTCGGTCGCCCCAATGTTGCCCATGCCAGCAGATCGGGCTCCATTTCCGCCTCGACTCGGCCTTGCAGCAGGCCGGGCCATGCCTCGGAGCGCACATAGGCAAGATCGTGGCGGCGGAGGGCAGCGACATCAATCATGGAGCAAAGCCAGCCGTTCCACTTCGGCCGCAATCATGGCGGCCTTCGGCCGGCCGCCTCGATCGGCGCCCAATCTAGCGCGCAGATCACTTGAAGCAGGCTTGGCAAGAAGTGCTACGAGTTGCGCGTTCAAAGAAGCCGCTGGATCCCAAACCTCTGCTATGGCGCCGGTTGCAAGAAGATTATCGAGGCCGGGCGCGAAGACGGGGGTTGTCTCGGCCTTTTCCTTCAGCGTAGCGAGCGGGAGCTTGGTCACTCGCGCCATGGATGGCAGATCCATGACTTCGGGCCAGGCGGTGGGTAGGGCCACCAGCGATCCGCAGGCCAGCGCGGTGGCAATGAAGGCGCCGGCAGCGCTGCCACCGTAGAGCAGGCCGACCGTGCGATGTCCGGCACGCTCTGCCTGCCATAATGCCTTCGCCAAGTGCGCCAACGCCTCGCTGAGACCAAGGAGTTCATCACGCCGGCTCATCCGTTGGCTGCCGGAGTCGACCAGGAACAGCAGGGGCGACCTGTCCGACCGCCGGGCGACGGAAAGGACATGCGCGGCCACGGCTAGCGCCTCATCGACGCCGGGATAGGTCTTGTCGGCAACACCGATCAGATCGATCCGGTTTTGTTGGTCCAACCGGCCCCAGCCGGTAACAAGCCCATCCGCCTGCGTTATCTCGTAGCCGGCCGGAAAGAGTGAAGAAAGAATATCAGCGAGCTGCATCGGCACTCTCCCGATGGATATTGGCTGTGGTGAGGAAAGTCTCGATATCCCGCTCCGGTATTTCGGCGGGATGTTCAATATGCAGCCGGGCCCATATCTCGGTGGCATCACGGGCATCACCAAAACGGCGCAATCGATATTCGAGCCGCGTCTGTTCCGCTTCGAGCACCGCTTGGTCCAAGATGGCTGGCCGTTGTAGCGCGGCAATTGCACCAACCCGGAAAGCGGGGATATCGTCTTCGACGAAGACATCAACCCCGCCAATCAGGTAGCGATGCTTGCCTCCCATGGTCCGCCAGACCAAAGCTCGATCGCGGGAGTCGAATTCTTCCACGCCTTTGTTCGTCTCGATAACCTCCGGCCCGGAAACGGATAAACGCCCCTGCTCGGAGATGACGAGCGCCGAGCAGCAGCCGGCAATCAGGCTGCCGCCGCCATAGCAGCCCGCCCTGCCGCCAAGAAGACCGATGACACGCACGCCCCCGGATCGCGCCTCCAGCACGGCGCGCATGATCTCGGAGATCGCCAGCTCGCCGGCATTGGCCTCCTGCAGGCGCACGCCACCCGTGTCGAAGAGAATGACGAGATCCCGCCGCATCTTGGCCGCCGCATGCAGTAGGCCTGTCAGCTTGGCGCCGTGAACTTCGCCAATGGCGCCGCCCATGAAGCGCCCTTCCTGGGCGGCCACCAGCACGGGGCAACTGTCGATGCGGCCGGCACCGACGATGATGCCGTCGTCGAACTGCCGAGGCAAACCAAAGAGCGCAAGGTGCGGGCTCGTCTCCCTCTGCTCCGGACCCAGGAACTCGGTAAAACTATTGGCATCGAGCAGATGCCTCAACCGGCCACGGGCAGATTCTTCGTACCAGCTTCGGCGTGGCGTGCGAGGATCGTTCATTCTGGCTTCTCCATCAGCCGCACGCCCTGGGCCAGGCGCAGCGCCACCATGTCAGGCCGCGCGCCGCCATCATTGATCGTGATGCGCAGACCGCCGGCGGCCGAGCGCGCCGCGAAATCTTCGGTGACCGCCGCCCACAACTCGGCGAAACCATGAGCCGGCGTCGCGATCTCGATGACGCACCGGTCGGGCGCCTCCTGCCGTTCAAGCAATACTTCGAGGTTACCCGAAGCGACGACGCCCACCAGAGCGACGGCGCGGGTTCCGCCGGTCTGTGTCGATTTCAATTCATAGAGCAGATTTTCCATGGTATCGGCCTTACCAATTGCGGAACCGGGTGGGCGGCCTGTAGAGGCCGCCGGAGGCAAGCATCAGATCTTTGATGGAATGGGCAGCCAGCAGACTGCGATCGGCATCCAATGGATCTATTCCAAGGTCTTCGGGACACTGGATGACTTTGCGCTGACGCAGATGCTCCACCATCTTGCGGTCCCGGGCGCGACCGACTTCGGTGTAGCCGGCCACGCCGCGGATCGCCTGCTCCCGTTCGTCCTTGTCACGGCACAACAGCAGATTGGCGATCCCCTCTTCCGTTACAATGTGAGTGACGTCGTCGCCGTAAACCATCACAGGAGCCAGATCGAGTTGCAGCTTGTCGGCCAAATCCAACGCGGCCAAACGCTCGACGAACATCGGCACCATGCCGTCGCCAAAGGTCTCGCCAATCTGAACAACCAGTTTACGTCCTCGACGCAGGGCAGGGGTGGCTGCGGCGGGGTCGGCTTCCCTGCCGGCACGCAACCAGGCTTCGCTCGGATGACGCCGACCTCGGGCGTCCGATCCCATATTGGGGGCGCCGCCGAAACCTGCGACCCTGCTGCCAGTCACGGTCGAACTGTTGCCGGAAAGGTCGATCTGCAAGGTCGAGCCGATGAACATGTCGCAGGCATAAAGTCCGGCAGTCTGGCAGAAGGCACGGTTGGAGCGCAAGGAGCCGTCGGGTCCCGTGAAAAAAATGTCAGGGCGGGCCTGCATATAGTTTTCCATGCCCACTTCGGACCCGAAGCAATGAATCTGCTCCACCCATCCTGCTTCGATGGCAGGGATCAGAGTGGGGTGAGGGTTCAGCGCCCAGTGCGTGCAGACCTTGCCCTTCAATCCCAGCCGTTCGCCGTATGTCGGCAGCAGCAGTTCGATGGCCGCGGTATTAAAGCCGATGCCATGATTGAGGCGACGCACGCCATAGGGCGCATATAGTCCCTTGATGGCGAGCATTGCCGTCAGGATTTGTGTTTCGGTAATGGCCGCGGGATCGCGTGTGAACAGTGGCTCCACATAGAACGGGCGCTTGGCGTCCACCACGAAATGGACCTGGTCGGCAGGAATGTCGACGCGCGGCACACGATCGACGATCTCGCCCACCTGGGCGACGACCAGTCCCTTGCCGAAGCTCGTCGCCTCGACGACCGTTGGCGTGTCTTCCGTATTCGGCCCGGTATAGAGATTTCCGGCCTTGTCTGCGCTGACCGCGGCGATGAGGGCCACCTGCGGCGTCAGGTCGATAAAGTAACGGGCGAAGAGTTCCAGATAGGTGTGAACGGCACCCAGTTCGATCTGGCCGCCGAACATCATGCGCGCGATGCGGGCCGACTGCGGGCCGGAATAAGAAAAATCAAGCCTCCGGGCGACGCCACTTTCGAAAATGTCGAGATGCTCCGGCAAGACCACGCCCGACTGCACCATATGCAGGTCGTGTACGTTGTCGACATCGACCTTAGACAGCGCCTTGGCCAACAGGTCGGCCTGCTTCTGATTGTCGCCCTCAAGGCAAACTCGATCCCCGGGTCTCAGGATCGCTTCCAGGAAAGCTACGAGGTGCTGCGGGTCGACAAGCTTGCCGGCAGAGAAGCGCTGGCCGGCTTCTAGACGTGCCAGCCTTTCACGGCCCTTTGTGTTCCAATCTCGCATTTCGATTGCCCTTTGTATGCGCAAGAGAGCGTTTTTGTGCGTTCAATATATATACAATTGCCAAGAATGCAATAATGTGTATTTTAATTTCGATATATGGCATCTTTGTATTCATGGGAGGAGAACAAATGTCGATCTTGTATTTCTTCGGGCACGCATGTGGGGAGGATCATCCATGGTGATCTCCGGTGTCGCAATGCTTGCCCTTTGTACCCTCTTGGGGAGTATCCTCGGTGACCTCCTGGGGATGGCGCTTGGCGTAAAGGCGAATGTCGGCGGCGTCGGCATAGCCATGATCCTGCTCATCGCCACGCGGTTATGGCTGAGCAGGCGGGGTCTGTTGACGCTGCCGCTCAAACTCGGCGTCGAGTTCTGGGGCGCTCTCTATATTCCGATCGTCGTTGCCATGGCGGCTCAACAGAACGTGTTGGTGGCTGCGCGTAGCGGTCCGCTGGTGCTGATTGCCGGGATCGTGACGGTTTTCGTTTGCTTCGCGACCGTCGCGCTGATGAGCCGTCTCGGCGAGAGAGGCGAAACGATGGATGAAATCGAAGCGAGGGCCAGGGGTGAGCTTGCCACCTCCGGCAACGCGGCCTGAGGGAGGCTTTCATGGAGATCTTGAAACACGGCTTGACCGCCAACAGTCTGCTCACCGCGTTTGCGATCGTTGGATTGGTCATGTGGCTGTCGAACGCCATTTCTAAACATATCCTGTTCGGCCGCGTCCACGGCTCAGCCATTGCAATCGTTCTGGGGCTCGCTGCCGCCTTTGCCGCTGGTCTGTGGACCGGAGGCGAAAAAGGCGTTGTGGATATTCCCATCCTCAGCGGCATCGGCCTGATGGGCGGAGCCATGCTGCGCGATTTCGCCATCGTCGCCACGGCCTTTGAAGTGGACGTTGCGCAGGCGCGAAAGGCTGGTGCCGTCGGTGCACTGGCCCTTGGCCTCGGCACGCTGCTCCCGTTCATCGTCGGCTCGTTGCTCGCCGTCGCTTTCGGTTACACGGATGCCGTATCCATAACGACGATCGGTGCCGGTGCCGTTACTTACATTGTGGGACCTGTGACGGGTGCCGCTCTGGGCGCAAGCTCAGCGGTGATCGCGTTGTCCATCGCGACCGGTGTTTTCAAGGCGGTCCTTGTCATGGTCGGAACCCCGATCGTCGCCAGGGCGATCGGTCTCGACAATCCCCGTAGCGCCATGGTGTTCGGTGGCCTGATGGGAACCGTCAGCGGCGTGTCGGGCGGCTTGGCGGCGACCGATCGCCGTCTTGTTCCCTATGGCGCATTGACGGCGACGTTTCATACGGGGCTGGGCTGCCTCGTCGCACCTTCGATCCTTTATCTTGCCGTACGGGCGATTGTGGGAGGCTGAAGTGGCGTGAACATGCCGGCCGGCATGCGGCTCAATGAAAGGGATTTGAGGGAGATCGAGGCGACATGGGTGCGTTTGGTGACCTAAACCACGACTTTGGGACGCAATCGCTCGATGAAGCCGAACCATGAACCTCATCCACGAATTGGGCGACAAAGATGCTGAGAGGGTGCCTATGTCGAATATTTTAGAGGCTTGATAAGGCCGCTGCGGGATCCCCCAGCGAGCTCACGGGAGGAGGAAATGATGTCGGAAAAGATTCATCCGGTGACGAAGCCGGTTCAAGCGCGCGCTTTGATCGACGCGGCGAAATATCAGAAATGGTACAAGCAAAGCGTCGAGGATCCCGACAGGTTCTGGGGCAAGCACGGCGAACGCATCGACTGGTTCAAGCCCTACACCAAGGTCAAGAACACGTCTTTCACGGGCAAGGTCTCAATCAAATGGTTCGAAGACGGACTGACCAACGTCTCCTACAATTGCATCGACCGCCACCTGAAGAAGCACGGCGATGACGTGGCCTTCATCTGGGAGGGCGACAATCCCTATATCGACAAGAAGATCACCTATAACGAGCTCTACGAGCATGTCTGCCGACTGGCGAATGTCCTGAAGAAGCAGGGCGTCAAGAAGGGCGATCGCGTCACCATCTACATGCCGATGATCCCCGAGGCCGCCTATGCGATGCTTGCCTGCGCCCGTATTGGCGCGGTGCACTCCGTCGTCTTCGGCGGTTTCTCCCCGGAGGCGCTGGCCGGCCGTATCATCGATTGCCAGTCGACCTTCGTCATTACCTGCGACGAGGGTCTGCGCGGCGGCAAGCCGGTGCCGCTCAAGGACAATACCGATACGGCGATCCACATTGCCGGCCGGCATTATGTCACCGTGGAAAAGGTGCTGGTCGTGCGCCGCACCGGCGGCAAGACCGGTTGGGCGCCGGGTCGCGACCTCTGGTATCACGAAGAGGTCGCCAAGGTGAAACCGGACTGCCCGCCGGCGAAGATGAAGGCGGAAGACCCGCTGTTCATCCTCTATACGTCGGGTTCGACCGGCAAGCCGAAGGGCGTGCTGCACACGACGGGCGGCTATCTTGTCTATGCGGCGATGACGCATGAATATGTCTTCGATTATCATCCCGGCGACATCTACTGGTGCACGGCCGATGTCGGCTGGGTGACCGGCCATTCCTATATCGTCTACGGACCGCTGGCGAACGGCGCGACGTCGCTGATGTTCGAAGGCGTGCCGAATTTCCCGGATCAGGGCCGCTTCTGGGAGGTCATCGACAAGCACAAGGTCAATATCTTCTATACGGCGCCGACGGCGATCCGCTCGCTGATGGGTGCCGGCGATCAGTTCGTCAAGCGCTCCTCGCGCTCCAGCCTGCGCCTGCTCGGCACGGTCGGCGAGCCGATCAATCCGGAAGTCTGGGAATGGTATTACAACGTCGTCGGCGATGGCCGCTGCCCGATCGTCGATACATGGTGGCAGACGGAGACCGGCGGCCACATGATCACGCCATTGCCGGGTGCGACCGACCTGAAGCCGGGTTCGGCGACGACCCCGTTCTTCGGCGTCCAGCCGCAATTGGTGGACAATGAGGGCAATCTGCTGGAAGGGGCGGCCGACGGCAATCTCGTCATCGCCGATAGCTGGCCCGGCCAGATGCGCACGGTCTACGGCGACCACGAACGCTTCATCCAGACCTATTTCTCCACCTACAAGGGCAAATATTTTACCGGCGACGGCTGCCGGCGCGACGAGGACGGCTATTATTGGATCACCGGCCGCGTCGACGATGTGCTGAACGTCTCCGGCCACCGCCTCGGCACGGCCGAGGTCGAATCGGCCCTCGTCTCGCACCAGCATGTCTCGGAGGCCGCCGTTGTCGGCTATCCGCATGCGATCAAGGGTCAGGGCATCTATTGCTACGTGACGCTGATGGCGGGTCAGGAGGGTTCGGATGCGTTGCGGCAGGAGTTGGTCAAACATGTTCGTGCCCAAATCGGCCCGATCGCCTCGCCCGACAAGATCCAGTTCGCCCCGGGCCTGCCGAAAACCCGCTCCGGCAAGATCATGCGCCGCATCCTGCGCAAGATCGCCGAGGACGATTTCGGCGCACTCGGCGATACCTCAACGCTGGCCGATCCCGCTGTTGTCGATGATCTGATCGCCAACCGGCAGAACAGGGCGGATGCGGCTTGATGCTTTATATTGATTGCTATCTTTCGAATTGGATGGTGTAAAACCGAACCGCCAAATCGGAAGCAAGGTTTGAAATGACTGAAATTGACGAAGCCGGATCGATCGGTCAGCGCATTAAATTAGTGCTGATGGATGAGATTTCCTCCGGCGCCATAAGGCCTGGCACGAGTTTGGACGAGGCAACGCTGAGTAGCCGCTTTGGCGCTTCTCGTACGCCGGTAAGGGAGGCTCTACGTCAGCTGGAGGCGATCGGCTTGGTTGAGATCCGCCCCCGACGCGGTGCAACGGTCCTGCCGCTGACCTTGCCGCGGCTCATGGAGATGTTCGAAGTGACTGCAGAGATGGAATGCATGTGCGTCCGTCTGGCAACTCATCGGATAACAGGCATGGAACGCGCGGCGCTTCGTGAAATTCACGAGGCTTCCGAGCTTGCAGCGAAGGCCGACGACTTTGAACAATATGACAAACTCAATTTATCTTTCCACGAAACGTTGTATCGCGGCGCGCATAATGAGTTTCTGTTTGATGAGTTGATACGGCTTCGTGCAAGGCTCCTGCCATTCCGCAGAACCCAGTTGCGTCAACCGAAGCGATTGGAAGCGTCATTCCTTGAACATGAAGCGATCCTGCGTGCAATGATGCGCGGTGATGCGACCGAAGCAGCTTTGATCATGCGCGAGCACATGCTGAATGCCGCCCTGGCATTGGCACGCTATATGGAAATTGGCGAGGAAGCCGAATAGAGACAATAGCTATTGAGATCGTAGGGGCGAGCGGTTCAATTTCCACCGTTCCAGAAGGCATCACTCGAACATGCCTTCGATCTCCTCGCGCTGTCCCGTTATTGGGCGGGCGATGACCCGTGCTTTGCATCCGATTTCCATCATGCCGGTAATCTGTGGCTTGTGACGAGGCGGACGCCAGCCGGAAATGGTGGAGGCTGCGGACAGGGAAGGGGCGTTCGCGGCGGGTTGCGCTCCGGCCAGCCCGCCACGGAGAAACGACATGGCACGAGCCATCCAGAAAATCACGCTCACGCCGGGCGTGACATCCCCTTCAACAGCAGAACGTGCTCAAGACCAAGGCGGGCGTCAAAGGGGCCTGAGGATCTGGTTTGCCGCCCAGGGAGCAGAACCGGCGAGCGTGACGGGGATGCTTTTCGACCAGTTCGCAACGATGACGCAGGCAGCGATCTCCGGGCTCGGCGTGGCTGTTCTTCCGGACTATCTCGCCGACACTGAAATAATCGAAGGGCGCCTGGCACCGGTCCTGAAGAGATCGATGCCAGGTTCCGGATCCTACTGGCTGGTTTGGCCGCAATCACGCGCCAACTACCCGCCGCTGGAAGCTTTCCGCGCCTGGCTTGCTACAGAAACCCTGTCGGGAACTTCCTGAATCTCCGGAGCGAGACGGGGTAGGATACCGGTTATTTGCCGGCATCCAGGTCTCGAGCCTTACGCTGCCACCGTGCCCCGTGACGCAGAGAATGCTGCCTCGATCGAGGCCTCCAAGATGTCCAAACCCTCCAAAAGGGTATCCCATTCGATCGTCAGGGGTGGCAGCAGACGGATCACGTTCAGGCGGGTTCCGCACGAGAGCAGGATGAGCCCGCGCGCTTCAGCTTCCGCGACGATACGGTTGGTGATCGCGGGTGCTGCTGTTTTCGTCTGGCGATCCTCGACGAGTTCGAAGGCGACCATGGCGCCAAGACCGCGCACATCGCCAATCCGTTCCATCCCCTGTCGAGATGCAAGAGACGTCAAGCGGTCGGTGATGCGACGGCCGATTTCGGTCGCGCGTTCACAAAGCTGCTCGTCGTCAATGACATCGAGGACCGCATTGGCGGCCGCGACACTCAGCGGATTTCCCGCATAGGTCCCGCCAAGCCCTCCCGCGTGGGCGGCGTTCATGATCTCACCCTTGCCGGTAACGGCCGACAACGGGAAGCCGCCGGCGAGGCCTTTTGCCATAGTCACGAGATCCGGTTTTACGCCGGAGTGTTCGAAACCGAACATCTTGCCCGTTCTCGCCATACCGGCCTGCACTTCATCGGCGATCAGCACTATGCCATGCCTGTCTGCGATCTCGCGCAAGCGGACAAGGAATTCATTCGGAGCAATATTGAAGCCGCCTTCGCCCTGAACAGGTTCGACAATAAAGGCCGCGATACGCTCGGGATCGATATCGGCTGCGAACAACCGCTCAAGGCTTGCGATCGTCTCCTCCGTGGAAATGCCGAGGTACGGGTTCGGGAACGGCGCATGGTAGATTTCCGCTGGGAAAGGTCCGAAATTCTTCTTATAGGGCATGACCTTACCGGTCAGCGCCATACCGAGCATGGTGCGACCATGGAAAGCGCCGGAGAATGCGACAATACCGGGTCGTTTCGTATAGGCGCGGGCGATCTTGATGGCGTTCTCGACCGCTTCTGCCCCAGTGGTCACCAACATTGTGCGATTTTCCGCGCCTGTCGGCGCAATCGCATTCAACCGCTCCGCAAGCTTGATGTATCCTTCATAGGGAGCGACATGAAAGCAGGTATGCGTGAACTGTTCCGCCTGTCGAGCGACGGCCTTCATGACGGCGGGATGGCGATGGCCTGTATTGTTGACGGCAATACCGGCCGCGAAATCGATGAAGCGTTTACTGTCCACGTCCCAGAGCTCCGCATTTAGGGCTCTTTGGGCGAAGATGGCGCGTGTTCCGACGCCGCCAGCGACGGCGGCCTTTTGACGCGAGTGCAGGTCTGCTGAGGCGGTCATTCTTGAAAATCCATATCGTTGATCGGGTGCGCGGGCTCTCCCGCATGCCTTTTGCTGTCTGGGCAGGTGCAGCTGCCCAGACATACATGTGCTGAGCTGTGGTTAGCCGAGATGAACCCAGACCGATTTCGTCTGGCTGTATTGGGTAAGCGCCTCCAGGCATTTATCGCGGCCGTTGCCCGTCTGCTTGTAGCCGCCCCAGATCGAAGTCATGTCGCCGTGGTCGAAGCAGTTGACCCACACCACGCCGGCCTCCACGTCGCGGGCGAAACGATGAGCCTTCCCGATATCGCGTGTCCAGATCGAGGCCGCCAGTCCATAGATCGTGTCATTGGCGATTTCGACCGCGTCATCGATCCCGTCGACGGGGATAATCGTCGCGACAGGTCCGAAGACCTCTTCCCGAGCGATCTGCATGGAGTTGTTGACACCGGTAAAGAGAGTCGGCTCGACGAAGGCACCGGCTGGCGATGACGCTAACGTGCCTCCACCAAATCTGAGGGCAGCACCTTCCTTGCGACCGATGTCGATATAGTTCAAGACACGCTGTTGATGCGACGAAGTCACGAGCGGCCCGATGGTCGTGGAAGGATCGAGCGGATCGCCAAGCACGAAGTTCTGCTTCGTACGCGCCGAAAAGCGTTCTACGAAATCATCGTGGATGCTCTTGTCGACCAGAATACGGGAACCGGCGTTGCAGACTTCGCCCTGGTTTCCATAGATGCCATTGACGGCATAGGTGACCGCGGTGTCGAGATCGTCATAGTCGCCAAGCACGATCTGCGGCGTCTTTCCTCCGCATTCCGTAGAGACCCTCTTCATGTTGGACTGGCCAGCATAGATCATCAAAAGCTTGCCCACTTCGGTCGAACCGGTAAAGCCGATCTTGTCGATGTCATTGTGCAGGCCCAGTGCCTTGCCGACCTCCTCGCCGAGGCCATGGACGACATTGAGCACGCCGGCCGGACCGCCTGCTTCAATGAACAGTTCGGCCAGCAGGTTTGCCGAAAGCGGCGATTGCTCCGCCGGCTTTAGGACAACGGAATTTCCTGTCGCGAGGGCGGGACCGAGCTTCCAGGCGGCCATCATCAGCGGGTAGTTCCACGGCACAATGAGGCCGACGACGCCGAGTGGCTGCCGGAGAATGTAGTGGAGGGCATTGGCCGAAGTGTTGGTCACGGCGCCTTCGATCTTGTCGATCGTTTCAGAGAAAAACTTGAGCAACGTGACCGAACCGGGGATGTCGATGTTGATCATGTCCATGACCGGCTTACCCATGTCGAGACTGTCGAGCAGGGCGAATTCTTCCGCGTTCTCCTGCACAAGAGCGGAGAACCGCTCCAGCACGGCCATCCGGTCGCGCGGGTCCATGCGGGACCAGGAGCCCGATTTGAACGTCTTACGCGCGACGGCGACCGCCAGGTCGACCTCCGCCTGGCCCCCGCGGGCAACCTCAGCCAACACTTCTCCTGTGGCCGGGTTAGTGCTTTTGAAAGTGCGGCCATCGGCCGAGGGAACATAGGTTCCGTCGATGAAGTGCTGCGTTCTGAATTTGAGAGCTTTGGCTTTTGCGTGCCAGAAATCCCGCGTGTAAGTCGATGCATCCATGATGATCCTCCTTGGTTAGCTTGATTTGGATTGGTTCCTGAGCATCGTCACGGAAAGGACGACAAGGACGAATGAAACGGCGACGATCACACTGCCGACGGCATTGATCTCCGGAGTGATGCCACGCCTGAGAGTCGAGTAGATGTAGATGGGAAGGGTCACCTCGCGACCGGTGAGGAAGTAGGTGACGGGAATTTCATCGAAAGACAGCGTGAAGCAGAGCAGCGCCGATCCGAAGATCGAAGTGCGGATATTGGGAAGAACGACCCGGTAGAATGTCTCGAAAGGCGTTGCCCCAAGATCAGCCGAAGCCTCAAGCAGACGCCGATTGAGCTTGGCGAGACGGGCCATTACTTGCGAGACGACGACGCCAAGCAGCGCTGTGGCGTGGCCAATGACCACAGCAGTCAGGCTTTGCGGAATGCCTATCTGCTTGTAGAAATTCAGCATCGCGATGCCTGTCACGATCCCGGGCAGGCTGAGCGGCAGCAGCATCGCATTGCGAAAGAGGCCCTTGCCCGGGAAACTGTAGCGATCGAGCGCCAAAGCCGCGGCAACGCCAACCGCCGCACTCAGGATTGTGGCGAAGGTTGCCACGATCAAGCTGTTGGCAAGTGCTGCCAGCATCTGGCCATTTGCGAGGAATTGGTAGTACCAGCGCAATGTAAACCCCGAAAGCGGGAAGGATGTCACGGCGCTGTCGTTGAACGAGAACAACACGAGGATGATAATCGGAACATATAGAAAAACCAGCACCAGCAGGCTCAAACTCACCATTCCCCGCTGCCACCATTGAAGAGAAGCCATCATCTCGTCCTCCTAATTCATGTCGATGTGACCGGTGCGGTCGAACCGGCTGGAGACGGTGAGAACGGCGAGCACGAGGATCAGCACGAGCGTTGCGAGAGCAGAACCCAGTGGCCAGTTGAGCGCGGCGCCGAACTGGCTCTGCAGGAGATTGGCGACCATGGTGCCGTCGGGCCCGCCGACGAGCACAGGCGCAACGAAATCTCCGAAAGACAAGCAGAACGTCATCGTCGCGCCGGCCGTGAGCCCGCCCAGTGACAACGGAAAGATCACCTTCCAGAAGGTCATGAAGGGACCGACGCCAAGATCCTCCGAAGCTTCGATCAATGCCTTCGGGATATTGTCGAGCACGGTGAAAAGGGGCATCACCATGAACGGAACAAAGATGTAGACTAGGGTGATCACCATTGCGGTCTGGTTATATAGAAACAGCGACAAGGGCTGATCGATAAGCCCCAAGGAAACGAGCAGGGAGTTGAGCGCTCCGTTCGTTCCAAGGATGATCTTCCAGGTGTAAGCGCGCAAAAGATACGACACCCAGAGCGGGACGATGACGGACATGTAGAGAAGGTTCCGCCACTTCTGGGATTTGACCGTGAGGGCCAGGAAGTAAGCGAGGGGATAACCGAGCAGAACCGCCCCGAACGTGACAAGCAGGGCAATCTTCAGGGTGCGCAGGATGACCGTGCTGTATTGGGGATCGTTGAACAATTGGGCGAAGTTGCCCCACTGGAAGTCTGGAATGAAGAGCGGGAACTGCCGCGTCCAGAAACTGACGGCGATCATGACCGCATAAGGAATGATCAGGAAGATCAGTGTCCAGCCTAGCGGAATGGAAAAAAGGGCTGCGAACGCTGCCAGGTTGCGACGGCTGACGATCATGCGCTCGGCTCCGGAGCAAACAGCATCACGTCTGCGGGATCCACGTGCAGGCTAATGACCGCTCCGGGCTCAAGCTGCCGGCTCGTCCCCGCGACACGCGGGATATCCGCGAAGATTCTCGCGGCATCGCCGGCCAAAGCCAGTTCCAGACGCATCCGATCTCCATGGAAGAGCGTCTCGACGATCCGAGCCTCCATGGTGTTGGCGCCATCAAAAACGTCCAGCCTTATTCTTTCCGGCCGGATGCCGGCGGTGATCGTGCCTTTGACTGCCGAATCATGGTGCTTACCGGTCCGCCTCAGGAGCGTTCCATTACTGAGACGAAGCATGTCACAATCTCCATCCCGAGCTTCATATCGCGCCGGTACCAGGTTCGAGGCGCCGATGAAGTCGGCGACATAGGGTGTCGAGGGATTGTCGTAGAGTTCGGTGGGCGCCCCGATCTGGACGATCTTTCCCTGGTTCATCACGACGATGCGATCGGATAGCGCCAATGCCTCGGCTTGGTCGTGGGTCACCATCAGGAAAGTGATACCAAGTTCACGATGAAGCCGTTTGAGTTCGACCTGCATACCTTCCCGCAGCTTTACGTCGAGCGCCGACAGGGGCTCATCGAGCAGCAGGACACGCGGCCGACGCACGATCGCGCGGGCCATGGCGACACGCTGGCGCTGGCCACCGGAAAGGGCGGCGGGCACCCGGTTTCCCATCGTCTCCAGGCCGACCATCGCAAGGGCCTCCTCGACACGTTTTTTCCGTTCTCCCGATGCGACCGCGGCACCCTTGACGGACAGGCCGTAGGCTATGTTTTGTGCGACTGTCATGTGAGGAAAAAGCGCATAGTCCTGGAAGACGGTGTTGACGGGACGCCGGAAAGGTGGAGCTGCGGTGACGTCCTGTCCAGCAATGGAGACGATGCCCGAATTTGCATATTCGAAGCCGCCGATCAGTCTCAGAGTCGTGGTTTTTCCGCATCCTGATGGTCCGAGAAGGGTGACGAACTCGCCTTCACCTACTTCGAGGTCCGTTTCATGTAGGGCCGTGAAATGGCCATAGGTCTTTGTCACGCCGTTCAGCGTCACGATAGCGCGCGAGCTCATGCGTTCTCCGAAATTGAGAGAAATAGGAAATGGAGGATGCATGTCGCATCCTCCGAACCATGGTGTCGTTCAGGGCGCAGCCTTGACCGCGTTCCAGACCTCGAGGTACTTGTCCAGACGCTTCGGCTGCTGCCACATCACCAAGCTCTTGACGAACTCGATGTTGTTGACTTGGCGTTCCTTCTTCATCTCTTCATTCATGCAGCTTTCCACGGCCTTCGGATTGACCGGGAAGTAGCCCGTCGATTGGGCAATGCCGCACTGGCCATCCGCGGACTGCATGAAGGATATGAATTTATAGGCGCATTCGGTGTTCGGAGAGCCTTTGACGACCATCATGGAATCCATCCAGCCCTCGGCTTTTTCCTTCGGCGTGAATTCAACGACCTTGAAACCCTTGTTCAAGGCATTGACGTCCTTGCTCGTCAGGCCGGTCCAGGCATTGGAGACATAGACTTCCTCGTTGGCCATCAGTTCAGTCAGTTCGCCAGCTGACGCCCAATATTTGCGAATGAATGGCTTCTGCTCGATCAGCTTTGCCTTGACGGCCTCCAACTGCTCGTCCGAGAGGTCGAAGACGTTGTCATAGCCGAGATAACGTGCCGTCCAGTAAATCGCCGACTTATCGTCCCACAGGGAGATCTTTCCCTTGCTTGCGGGATCAAACAGGATACCGATGGAGTCGGGTGTGGAAGAGAGCTTGTCCGGCCGGTAGATGAGAGAGACGGAGCCCCAGATCAGGGGGACGGCCCAGGTCTTGCCATCGGCCACGACCGCGCTCGATTTCGAGAATTGCGGGTAGATGCCACTGAAGCCCTGGACCTTGCCAGTGTCGATCGGATCCACGAAGCCAGCCTGGTACATCATTGGAACGGTGTCCAGGGAAGGCGTGATGATGTCATAGACACCGCCCCCAGCAGCCAGTTTAGCGGCAAAGTCGTCGTTGGAGCCGACGTAGGAGGCCGTGACCTTGCAGCCGGATGCCGCCTCGAATTTCGGAACGAAACCGTCAGCGGCATAGCCCTCCCAGGTGAGAATGTTGAGTTCGGCTGCATTGGCCGAGGCAATGGGTGGTAGAGCGGAAATCGTCGCCAATGCGGCGATGGCGAATCTTCTAACAAAACTCATGATATAGTTCCCCTGTATCGTGTTTATTGGTTGCGCTTTGTCTTGCGGACGAGCGTGGCGATGTCGATTCCGAGCGCCTTGGCGGCGCTTCGTTTGCTTCCATTCTCTGCGATGGATTTTTCCAGGATCCAGGTCTCGAACTCCTGGACCAGATCTTTCAAACTGGCACGTGCGAGCGCGGCGGAGTCCAGCCGCTCCAGGCGCTCGGGCTCCACGACGGCAGAGGCCGACGCCGGCGCGATGAAGTGCTCGGCAAGCGCGATCTCCTCGGCCGAGGCAGCGGCATGCTCCAGAATATTAGACAGTTCCCGCAGGTTCCCCGGATAGGCATGCGCCAAAAGGAGATCGGTAAATTCCGGCGACAGCCGAATCTGGGGCTTCCGTCCGAGATTGATCCGATGAAGCATCTGGTCTGCGACAACCCTCACAAGGTCGGGCTGCTCCCGCAGTGGCGGGAGGGGGATCGTTACGACTGCGATGCGATAAAAGAGGTCTTGCCGGAAAGACCCGTTGACGATGCATTTCTGCAGGTCGAGGTTTGTGGACGAGATGAAGCGCAGGCGCGCGCGACGCCGCTGCATCGATCCCAACCTGCTAAAAGTCTGGGTCTCCAGAAAGGATACGAGTTTCATTTGAGCGGTGACGGACAGATCGGTGATCTGATCCAAAAACAGGATCCCACCGTCCGCCGCTTCGATGAAGCCGAGCTTCCCGCGCGTGGATTTATCGAGCGGCGACCCTGGTTCGATGCCGAACATCTCTGCATCGAACTGCTCGTCCGACAGCAAGCCGCAGTTAACATGGACGAATGGCCCAGCTCCCGCTTCGCCCGAACCGCCCACACGCGTGGCGAACTCGGTCTTGCCCGTTCCTGTTTCCCCCGTCAGCAGGATTGCGCTGCCGCGTTCCAAAGCAACCTCGGCCTTGCGAGCCAGACTCTGGAGCCGTGGCGTCATATGGTAGGACGGTCTTGCGAGTTCTCCTGTTTCCGCCTCGAAACGAAACCGCTCGAGGCCTTCGCTTGTCCGGTATTGCCGGCTCGATTCACGCATGGTGATCAGCGCGCCGTAAGCGCCACCCTCCGGGTTGCGCAGGATACTCAGCGACGCGAATACGTTCCGCTGGGAGTTGAGTACGCCCGAGATTTCGGTCCGTTTGAGTTGATGAAGAGCTACCGCCAGCTTCTGGACAATGGGGCCGGCCGTCTTGGCATGCTTCGCCAGCTCGGTTCCGACGAGGTCCGCTCGCGCGAGGTTGAGGATGAGCTCCAACTTGCTGTTGACGAGCTTGATCGTGCCGTCGATTTCCAGAAAGGCGACTCCATCGGGGAGGGCCTCGAGCAGACTACGGAATTGCGGATCGTCGATGAAGCCGGGACGGAGCCCCCGCGGTGCGGACGCGGTGATGTCGTTGGCATAGAACTTCATCACAGCAGCTCCTGAACAACGAGGCGCGACTTTCTTCTCGGTTTTTTCCGTGCCGTCAGCACATATCGGCACGTCTCTCCCTCAATGGGCGCGGCTCTGAAGCGCCAACTGTCCTTGCTGTCGCTGGCCGAGATGATGATGAGATCGCATTCAGTTTCCCCGGGCTCTTCCTCGATCGCTGTCTGAAGCAGTTTTTCCAGGGCATTCTTCGTCTCTACGAAATGCTGGAGCGGTCGGCCGAGCATCTGATCGACCGGACGGCCCCACGCAATCTCGGCGGCGGGGTTTGCTGCCTGCAGCAAACCGTCGTCCGATATGACGAGGATGGGGTCGGGTGTGGCGCTCAGGATGTCGAGCATGGTCTCAGCACGATCGTAAAGCTGCTGCTCGCGCTTTCTGTGCATCCCGATATCGCGCGTCGTGCCCCAGAGCCGGATCAGAAAGCCATCCTTGACGGCCGCACGGAAGTCATTCTCGACCAGCATCTCGCTGTTGTCGTGCCGCCTGTCCACGGCTTGCGCTCGGTCGAGGCGGTAGTTGGACCGGACGAGGTCCCGCACCATCTGTCGATTGATCTCAGTCGCCGGGAAGTAACGGGAAACAGGCTGCGTGTTGAAATCCTGATCCTCCGGTACCCGATAGAGGCGAGACATCGCTTCGTTACAGGCTCGCCAGCGACTCCGGTTGCGGAAGATCTGCTCGACTATTTCCTCTTCGGCCAGCGACGTGTCGACCGGCTCGAGAAACTCGATGCACCAGCACGCATCTGTTGCAGCTCCGATCATCTGGGACAGGATTTCCACCCGCTCGACCAGCTCCGCACCGATACCGAGGGTCGGCGGTGTCAGCGGCTGCTTGAGGATCGCAAGACCGTTCTGGCCATCCGCGAAGACGCTCGCCACCATCGCTATCTCGCCATATGGACCGGAGTTCATCCACACTGGAAAGCTTTGATCGGCGGTCCGCTCTCCGCGGACGACAGCGCGAATAAGCGAAGCGGATACGGCGCTATAGACACTCTCGAGCGGCATACCGATCACCGTTCGCGGGTCGAGGGCCAACTCCTTGACCTCCCGATCGCTGATGCGGCGGATACGGCCTTCAATATCGATCCAATCGATCAGAAGACTATCCATATCGAAAGCAATGTTCATTCGTTGGTTCACGTCTTCGGTCTCATTCATGCGGTCACTCCAAATTTGCTGGTGGACTGACAGCGAAAACGCAGCAATCCAGCCAGAGACGGTGGCAATTGCAATGAGCTAATGGATCGGCCGCAAAAATTCTAACTTTTCAGGGAAATAATGCGCACAATCGCAGCAAAGTGCTGCCATTTTGCAGCGATTCCACATTTAAGCCGGGAGGCAAGGTTATCGCCGATGTCTGCGAGCACGAAGAACTTGCGCCGCGTATATCCGCGTGTGCCAAACAGTAAATGTGCCGCCGGATGAACCATCACCTCGAGCGTGGCCGTCCTTCTTTGCTGCATCGCCAACTGTCTTGTTCGGGTGGAGTCCGCAAATCGGACAAAAGAGCTGAATGGGCACGATGCACAAAGAAGCGAATGCTGGTCTGCATCTAGATTCAGACTACATGGGCGACGACCTGTTGTGCGAAAGCATTGCCCCTGTCGCTGATGGTCGAGTTCGGGATACCGGCAGATCGACATGCCGAGCGCTCAAAACTGACGTACGGCGCCACGCTCGGGAAGCGCCGTATCGTCTTGGCAACAGTGTTTTTATTCCGCGGCAGCCTTGAAGCCTTGTGATGCCGCAAGACCGCGATCGAGATCTGCAAGGATGTCATCGATGTGCTCGATGCCGACCGAGAGGCGGACATAACCAGGGGTGACACCCGTCTTCAACTGGTCTTCTGCCGTCAGCTGCGAATGGGTTGTCGAGGCCGGGTGGATCGCGAGGCTTCGGGCGTCCCCGATATTGGCGACGTGGTAGTGCAGTTCGAGTGCGTCGATAAAGCGCCGACCTGCCTCACGGCCGGCCGCCAGCTCGAAGCCGACCAGGCCGCCATAGCCGCCGCGCAGATACGTGTCTGCCCGATCACGAGCAGTGCCGCTCTGCAGGCCCGGATAGATGACACGGCTGACTTCCGAGCGCTTCGAGAGGTATTCTGCAACTTTCTGGGCATTGCTGCTATGGCGCTCGATCCTGAGCGGCAGGGTCTCGATCCCCTGCAGTGTCAGAAAGGCGTTGAAGGGCGACAGCGCCGACCCCAGGTCACGTAGCAGCGTCGTGCGCGCCTTGACGATGTAGGCGACCGGTCCGAGCGGCTTGGTGGCCTCGACCCAGACGGCGCCATGATAGCTCGGGTCTGGTGTGTTCAGCGCGGGCTGCCGGCTGCCGGCTGCTTCCCAGTCGAAATTGCCACCGTCGATGATAGCGCCACCGATCGAGCTGCCGTGCCCACCGATGTACTTCGTCGTCGAATAGACCACTACGGCCGCGCCATGGTCGAAGGGACGGGCGAGCAGGGGAGCCGCCGTGTTGTCGACAATCAGCGGGATGCCCAGCTTGCGGCCGATGGCGGCGACCTCGGCTATCGGGAAGACCTGCAGCTTCGGATTGGGCAGCGTCTCGGCATAGTAGGCGCGCGTCCGGCCGTCGGTGGCGCGAGCAAAGGCTTCCGGATCCTGCGGGTCGACGAAGCGGACTTCGATGCCCTGGTCCTTCAGCGTGTTGGCGAAGAGGTTCCAGGTGCCGCCATAGAGGTCGGTGGAGCTCACAATGTTGTCGCCGGCCTTTGCCAGGTTCTGTACGGCAAAAGCGGAGGCCGCCTGGCCGGAGGCGAGTACGAGAGCCGCGGCGCCACCTTCCAGCGCCGCGAGCCGCTGTTCGAGAACGTCGTTGGTCGGGTTGCCGATGCGGGTATAGATGGGTCCGAGTTCCTCCAGCGCAAACAGGCGCGAAGCGTGGTCGGCGTTTTGGAACTGGAAGGAGGTTGTCTGGTAGATCGGGGGCTGGACAGCTCCCGTCGTCGGATCGGCACGCCAGCCGGCATGCAGAGCAAGCGTTTCGTTATTAGTGCTCTTCGTCATTGTCCTTACTCCTCGCTATGGCTGCCGTCGGGATGTTTCGCGATCCGCAGCGGATTTGGGATTCGCGGTCGACCCATGCGGTGACCCCGATCCCATGACCCTGACGATAGAGTAGATAACAAATTTTATGGACAATAAAGGTTCTGAGGGTGACAGCTCGGAAGAAAAATCCTTCTCTTTCCGCAGGGTTCTCCCGCTTGAACCGTCTCTGGTGATCATTTGAGGCCGCCATGGGCGCGACCGGCCACGCGATGGCGCTGCAGGAAAAGAGCCACCAGACGGACCGGTACGATTCCGGCGAACGAGGCGGCCGCCATCTGGCCGAAATTGACCAGCCGATCCCCCTTGAAGAGCGAGATGTGCCGCGCCTCGAAGCAGATCGCGGGCACCCACTCGGTCGTCAGCACATGGTAGAACCACGTCGACAGCGGGCCTGTCTTGAAGACGACGCGCTTGGCATCAGAACCTTTGGGAAGGACACTTACTCCGCCAGAAGCGCGAAATATCTGTCCGCCAAGGTCCGCATATTCATCGACTTTCTGACCATCGATTCTCCGGCAGCCCTTTGATGCCGCGGAAATTCGGCGCGGATGCGCAGGCAAAGGACGCAAGCAGGATACGAATTCAGCGGAAGAAAAATCTGCCCTGGTTACAAATAGATGCCTACTTGCCTTGCATTCTTGAAATCTTATCTTGCCGTTCCGCCCTCTCCGTCGACCCAGGCGAATAATGTGACGAGCTTTGAAAGGAGACATAGATGTTTTTGAAAAAGAGCCTGCTGCTTGTCGCGGCGACCTTGCTCTGCTTTTCCGGAATTGCGCATTCGCAGGAGGCAGTTGTCCCGGCAAGCGACAAGGAGGCGCTGTTTACGAGCAAAGACCCGATTCTGAACGCAAACAAGCAGATCGTCTACCATATCGTACGCGACCTGATTGAAGCAAATCATTGGGAACTTGCGGACAAATATCTGAGCGAGCGATATATCCAGCACAATCCCAACGCCAAATCCGGCCGGGACGGCGTCGTCTATTTCTTCACGAAAATCCTGAAGCTCCCGCAGAAGCCAATTCCGGATAAAATTGGCCTGCCGGTCGTGTTCGTGAGCGCCGAAGGTGATCTTGTGACAGTCGCGACTATTCACACGGAGAAAGACCCGCACGACGCATCCAAGACCTATACGCAGACATGGTACGACACCTGGCGTATCGTGGATGGCAAGGCGGACGAACATTGGGATTCATCGCCCAAGTTCTAGTATGAAAGCCAACGAGCGCCCCCGGCCGGATGGCGGGTCAAACGTAGGCGCTCTTTGCGGCTTCTCTATTCGGCGCGTTTTGGTCAAGCGCTTTGGCTTCTCGGTAGCCTGAGGTTTCTCGCAAGCTATCGCTACTCTTCGAAATCGGCACATCGCCCCTCCAGCATAGGATCAGTATGAGGAGATAGCCAATCGGTTGCGAGCCTATACGGCAGTGTTTGCACCCTCGCACAGCGAGAGGTGTGATTAAGCATGGAATGTTGACCCCTCCAGTGGGGTGATACTTATCCAATTTTGACCCCTTTACGGTTTCATCCGACCATCCGGCTTTTGGCAGCGGATGGAATGGGGAGTTGAAGAGAGTGGACACCATTGCCCGCGTTCGACGAGCCTTCCATGTCCAAGGTTGGTCGGTGAAGAAGATTATCCGAACTCGTAAACAAGACAGCTCCACTGCCAGCAGGGATGGTCCTAAGTCACCGCTCTCGGATGTTGACGAGTTTTCCTCCCGACGGATTTTTCACCCGAGACGAATGATTTGTCGTCTGAATCTCGGAGGCGGGTACGGCAAAGCTTCACTATAGGAAAGGTTCTATAATTTCTATTTCACAATTATCTCGCCAGCAAAGTGAAACCCTGCCGCATGAACTGCGTGTACTGGCAAATCCATACCCGCGTCTCTCACCTTTACTCGCAATCGCCGCAGCACGGCGTCGAGACCCCGTGTCTGCGCGGTCCACTCTTGATATCCCATTGCCCGGAAAAGTTCAGCGCGCGAGACAGTTCGCCCCTTCTCTTCGGCCAGTCTCACAAGAAATTTGGCTTCGCGTCCAGATAGTTTAACCGCAGCCCCTGGCGGAGAGATGAGGCTTTGCGCTACGCGATCCACAATCCAACTCGTCGTCGGTTGAACGGAGGCCTTTGAAATTTCGCCAGCTTGCTTAAGCCGAGCGGCGAGATTCCTGATCGCAAAGACAAGCTCCTCACCGTCAACTGGCTTCGTCAGATATAGATTTGCTCCCTCGGCATAGCCTCGTACCTTATCGTCCCGCAGCGTCCGGGCAGTCAAAATAATGATCCCTATATTTGTCGTTCTCGTTAGGAACCGCGCGATTTCGAAGCCACTTGTGTCGGGCAAGTTGAGATCAATGACAGCAATATCGAATGTCTCAGTTCCCAGTGCCCGATTGAATTCGGCTCCATTTCCGACGGATGTCACAGCCAAAGAGTTGAGGCGAAGAAAATCGGTCAATCCCTGCCGAAGATCGAAATCATCTTCAACGAGGATGACCCTAACACGCGCTTGAACGTTGCTATTTGCCGAAAGCTTTTGAATCATTGAATCAACTTAAGAAATAACATGCGCTCGTTTATCCTAAAGCACCTTGCTCGCCAAAGTCTCGATCACAGGATGGACAAATGATGGGAAAACCGGGCTGATCCTTGAATGCAGTCACTCAGTCGCCGATTTCCACTCTCTCCCCGTTAAAATGTTCACTCCGAATGGGCAAAGCAATGATGGCCTCGGTGCCCCCCTCGGCGCGCCCTGAGAGCACGAAGCGCCCCCCATGTGCATCGGTGGCTCTTTTGACAAGGGACAAACCTACTCCGGTCCCTTCGATGTGAGAGGCGTTGGCGCCTCGGACGGTGTTTTCAATGAGATTTTCGACCTGCTCTCCCTTAATTCCGATGCCTTGGTCTCGGATCCGCAAATGGACTTCATCCATCTCGCGAAACACGTCCAACCATACCGATGTCGATCCAATGGGGATTGAGAACTTGAATGCATTTTCAAGCAGATTCACGATGGCGAGCCGAAGCATTTCGCTATCTGCGCGAATTCGTGTCTGTTCAACTTCCTTTACCACGGCAACATTCAAATTTGCCCCATGGAGCAGATCACGCGCACTCGTGATGGCACCACTGACGACATCAGAGATGGTGATGTCGCTAAACGACGGCCGGTATGAAGCTCCCTGAAGCTTGCTTCGCGTCAGGTTAACCTCAAGCACCTCCACCAACCGCGCGATTCCGTTGTGCGCACGATCCAGTCTTTCTCGATTTGATTTGTCGTTCTTCGGCAACGTAAGGCCGATACTCTGCAGATTGGTTCGGATAACGCCGAGAGGTGTTCGATATTGGTGGGAAATGACTTCCATGAACTGGACTTGTTGTTCCTGTGCATGCAGTTCGGCGCGCAATGCATTTTCCGCTACACGCTTGGCTTCTTCCAGCTCGCGCGTTCTTTCCAGCACAAGGAGATTGGCCTGCAGCTCGGCGGCATTTGCCGCCTCAAGAGCACGATGATCCGCCTTTCTGGCTGAGGCCTCTGCATTTCTCAGTCGCACGGCCAGCGAGCCTGTAAGCAAGGTCAGATGCATGATACTCGCGGCGGCATAAGATCCGGCAACCCAAGTTGGCAGGGAAAAGACACCATAGCGCTGGCTATTGGTGGCGATCAGACCGGCCCAGAGCAAGACAAAAGCCGCGAGATTCAGACTATTCTGTGCATCACGCGAGCGGATGAAATCCAACAGCGCAACGATCATAGCGGATGTGGTGAGAACCAAGATCACCGGCCCCGCTACAAGCACGAAGTAGCGGTTTACGCCCGAAAATACGCAAATCACACCAACAATGCCGACAAGTGCTGCGAAACGGAAGAAGAGATTAACTCTGGGGTAGCGCCGCCGAAGTTCAAGAACCGCTGCAATCGATAAAGCGCCAGCAGTCAGGCCGAACCATGATGACGTGCTGGTCAGATAGTCATTGCCAAATCCGCCTTCGTTGAAAAAAAGCAGCCGCGCCAAGCCAAGGCTCCCGAAGTACGTCGAGCTAACGGCCAAAATGTCCGCCGCGATTACGAGATACAGCCTGTGACGATCGAAATAGAAAAAGAATAGTTGGATCACGAGCAATACGCCCATGCCACCGAACCACATGCCTCTTAGGATGTTTTGGGTGATCGACCGATGTTGATAGAAGTCCGGAGACAACAATTCCGCAGACACATTGAGGCTGGCATCTTGATTTCGCGCGCGGAGATAAACGAGCGTCGTTTGCCCAGGTAACAGTTCCAGAGGCAGGATATTCGCCGACGTATCGAGGTTTGCCTGCGAACGCGGAGAATGATCACCCATTTCGTAGCGATCAAAATTCGCTGCGTTTGCAGCGCCCGTCTGCACGCCCACATAGGCTTCGAGTTCATCCGTGAAGTTGGGCATAATCGACAAGACGAGCTTCCGCGGTTGACTGGCTTGGGGAGGAAGAGCGAGCGCGAATCTCATCCACGCGGACGTTCGGACAAAGCCAAGATTGATGTCGTGCCCGGCAATTGGCGAGAATAGTGGCTGTTTCGCAAGCATATCCTGCAGGGTCACGGCCTCATCCTTGACAAGTGCAACTTCGATGAAGCCATCGAGAGGCAGGGACCCGGATAGACCGAGTGGCACCTCTCGAACCAACATCTTAGGCCCTCTTTCTTCGGCGCGGATCACCGCAGCGCTGAAAAGCAGAGCGATTACCACAAACGAAAAGCGCTTAAATATCGACATACGCTATACCCGCCAGAGGCTAAAATACCCGCAACCAAGGGACGGGTGACCAATTCTTCAACTCACCTTAATCCTAGACACAGCCGTTTGCCCGTGGCTTCCCACGGTGACGTTGTCAAGCTTGGTCGTGATCGCTGAGGCGATTCTATTCCTTCCAAGTCGGTCAATCACTTGCCACTGAAGTTACCGACGGCCCCAGCGTATTTTCGCGATTGCGCCAACAAACGGAACGAAGGTGCCTCGCGCCATCTGAATTTCTCCTCAGGGATGCGACCTTACACCCGTATCCCCAATGATTCACTTTTAGCGCCGACGAGATAAATTGCATCGGGCAGCCGGGCTCAGCAGGCGCAGGCGAACGAGGCGATTGTCGTTTGCAAGAGGGGTGTTGCTCGGCAGGCACGCTTTCCGTTCCAAACCGTTCCAAACCGTTCCAGTTGCGTCCTATCCGACATTTTGTTTGAGACCTATGGCTGCAATGCAGGCCGCCATCGGGGGTATTCGCCTGCAATTCATAAGGCAGATCATGGCAGGCGTTATAAAGGGCTTTCAGGTAGCGTCGGGGAATAGGCAGGCGTGGTTGCGGGCAATTCCTTCGTATCTGAGCGGATTTCGTCTACTACTATTCACCGCCCTCGCGGTGACGATAGGTGCTCCGACTGCATATGCGTTATCGGCCGCATGCACGACGCTCAGCTCGGTTGATACCACCTCCTATAGCAATAGTTTTCTTGCGAGTGCATTTGGCAGTGGTGAATTGGTCACGGTATCGTATACCGATGATGGCGAGGACAGCGCCAGTCTGCCGGCTTTCGCGACTGATCACGTATTGGTGCAGAACTCCCCGCCTACAAATGCATATGGCTATAACTATTACAGCAGCTTGAAGGTGATCGGTCTCCACTCCGTGGCGGTTACTTCAAGTCAACTAACCTCCACTGGCCTCAGCCTTATTGTCCAAACTGGAACCCATATCGGCACGGTATCCATTAGATGTACTGGCTCAGCTACCATTCCGAGCGTTGGCAACACATCCACCACAGTCTCCGCTAACAGCTCTAACAATGCGGTGACACTGTCGATCTCAGGCACGGCAAGCTCGGTTGCCGTCGCATCGAATCCGGCGCATGGAACGGCTAGTGCATCTGGCACGGCTATTAGCTACACGCCGATATCAGGCTATTCCGGTTCCGACAGCTTCACATACACGGCCACCAATCAAGGCGGCACTTCTGCGCCAGCGACCGTGACAATCACCGTCAGCGCCCCAACGCTCGCTCTTTCGCCCTCTGCCGGCGCGCTTTCTTCAGGGACGGTGGGGAGGGCTTACAGTCAGACCATCACAGCGTCCGGCGGCACCGCCCCCTATACCTATTCGCTAGTGTCCGGCGCATTGCCTTCCGGTCTGACGCTTTCGACGAGTGGCGTTATCTCGGGTACGCCGGCGGCAGCAGGAGCGTCCAATTTCACGGTGCGCGCGACGGACAGTTCAACGGGAACTGGACCGTTCAGTAGTACGCAGGCATACAGCCTGACTGTGACGGCCAATCCGCCGATCGCAGGCAATGCGACGGCGACGGTTGCGACTAACTCGACCAACAATCCGGTCACACTTGCGCTCACGGGCGGGACTGCGACCTCGGTCACGGTCTCGACCCAGGCCACACATGGAAGCGCAACCGCCACAGGTACCTCAATCACCTATACGCCGACGGCAGGCTATGCCGGCTCGGACAGCTTCGCCTATACCGCCGCCAATGCCGACGGCTCTTCTGAGCCAGCCATCGTCAGCGTGACGGTCTCGGTCCCGACGGTCTCGGTCAGCCCGACGTCGTTGCCCTCGGGCACGATCGCGACGGCCTATAGCCAGACGATCACGGCCTCGGGCGGTACTGCGCCCTATACTTATGCGGTCACGGCAGGATCCCTGCCTGCCGGCCTGACGCTCTCGTCTACCGGTGTCCTCTCCGGTACCGCGACGGCCGCAGGCACCTTCAACCTCACCATCACCGCAACCGACAGTTCGGCAGGTTCGGGACCGTTCACCGGTTCCAGGGCCTATACCCTGACGACCAACGTTGAGGCGCCGATCGCCGGCAATGTAGCGGCATCAGTCGCTGCCAACTCCACCGCCAACCCGATCACGCTTGCCATCACCGGTGGCACGGCCACTTCCGTGACCGTCGCAACTGCGCCAAGCCATGGCACCGCAAGTGCCTCGGGTACAGCGATCACCTATACGCCGGCATCCGGCTATAGCGGGGCGGACGGCTTCACCTATACAGCTACCAATGCTACCGGCACCTCGGTATCTGCAGCCGTCAGCCTGACGGTTACCGCCCCGACGCTTGGCTTCTCGCCGCCAAGCGGCGCCTTGACTGCCGGCATTGTCGGCGCGGCCTACAGCCAGACGCTCGCCGTATCTGGAGGCGCCAACCCTTACAGCTACGACCTCACTGGCACGCTGCCGGCCGGGCTGACGCTCAACCACTCCACGGGTGCGATCTCCGGTACGCCGACGATCTCAGGCAACTATGGCTTCTCCGTAACCGCCACTGATGCCAACAGCGCCATGACGTCGGCCGCCTATACGCTCGCAATTGCAGCGCCGTCCGCCACCTTCGTCTTCTCGCCGGCCGGCGGGGCGCTGACCGAAGCCATGGCAGGCGAGGCCTACAGCCATCAAATCTCATCAACCGGCGGCACCGGAACGAAGATTTATAGTCTAGCCTCAGGCAGCCTGCCGGACGGCATAGTACTCAATATCTCGACTGGCCAGCTCACCGGGCCGCTGGCGACCGGCACGGAGGGCGACTACAGCTTCTCGATCCAGGTTCGCGATGGTAACGGGTCCATCGGAACGGCAGCCTTCACGCTGAAGGTCAAGACGCGCGCGGTCACGGTCACTGACAAGGTGGTCGATGTGCCCGAGGGGTCGACGCCCAGCGACGTCTACCTGAACAACGATGCGACTGGCGGTCCGTTCAGCTCGGCCGACATGACCTTCGTCGAGCCTGCCAATGCCGGTACGGCGACGATCATCCAGGGTCAGCTGGCGCAAGCGGGGCCGGTCACGACCCCGGTTGGCTGGTATCTGCACTATACGCCGAACTCGGCCTATTCTGGTCAGGTCCGCGTCGGCTACAAGCTCACAAGCGCACTTGGCATCTCCAATACCGGCACCGTCACCTACAATATCCGCTATGACGCGGGTAAGGTTGCCGAGGATGTCAGTAATCTCGTGCATGATTTTGTGCAGTCGAGGCAGAACATGATCGCCAATACGATCGAGGTGCCGGGCCTACTACAACGTCGACAGATGCAGAGGGCGACCGATCCTGTCACCGCGCGCATGACACCGTCCGAACAGGGCATGACGCTCGGCTTCTCTACCAGTTTGTCGCAGATGCGGGCAGTCGGCGGCGATGCGGATGCGGCCTCGGCTCCTTTCAACGTCTGGATCGACGGCGCATTCCTTGCCCATGACGATAAGAGCAAAAACGACGACACCAGCAAGTGGGGCAATTTCGCCATGGTCAGTCTGGGTGCGGACTATCTGCTCGCCGACAAGGCATTGGTCGGGCTTTCATTCCACTATGATCGCATGACGGACCCGACCGATGAAGACGCCGAGCTGACGGGCAATGGCTGGCTTTCCGGTCCCTATGCTTCGCTGGAACTCGGCAAGGGCGTATTCTGGAACGGCAGCCTGCGTTATGGCGGATCCAGCAACAGCATCGACACCCAGTTCTGGGACGGCACATTCAAGACAAAGCGCTGGATGGCGGATACTTCGATCGAGGGACAATGGGATCTCAATGAAGCGACGACGCTCTCGCCCAAACTACGAGCGATCTACTTCTCGGAAAAGGTCGACGACTACACAGTCAAGAACAGCTCCGGCGATGCGATCACCATTGAGGGGTTCGATGAGAATCAGTTTCGCGTCAGTCTGGGTGCCGAAATCGCTCGGTCTTTCGCGCTCGAGAGCGGAGCGAAGCTGACGCCGAAGCTCGGGCTCACTGGCGGCTTCTCAGGCCTTGACGGCTCCGGCGCCTTCGGTGCCGTCACGGTTCGTCTGACGCTGCAAACGGCCGATTTCTGGATTCTCGACACCAGCCTCCTCTTCAATATCGAGGGCGACGGCCAGAAGTCCGTCGGTGCAAAGGTCGCCGCCGCAAAGAAGTTCTAACCAATAAACCATTTTGAGGATGAACGGTCCTCAGTCCTCCCACCAGCACGGCGGTTCACGGCGATGCGCTTCTTACATTTTAGGCTGGTCGGCCCAGCGATTGTCGGCGTAGCATTATTCATCGCTGGAATGGCCACCTTTCCCTACTACGGTGTGAAGCGGATCGACGCGGAGGCACGGCGAAGCCAGGAGATGCTTGTCGAGCGCAATATCTCGTTGTGGATTTCCGACGTCGAATTTTCTCTAACAGCCTGGACCATCTGGGACGAGGCGATTGCAAAGCTGGACAATTCCTTCGACGCAGAGTGGGCCGATAGAAACATAGGCGCTTCTTTGATCGGCACATCAAGGACCCGTTCTGTGGCCGTCCTGGATTCACATGACGCGATCATCTACACCCGGACGGACGATACCGTGAAGGACATGCCCTTTTTCGTGCGTGGTCCGGCGGCGATGGTGAAGGATGCCTCCGAACTTCTGGCAAATGTCCGCTCTCGGGAGCATCAGCCGATAAAAGCTGGCATTCCGTCACCGCTCGCGATCAGTCGGATTGAGGTCATTGGGGACGAAGCCGTCCTCCTTTCGGCCAGCCTGTTCCAGCCGGATTTTGGGACATCCAAGCCGAAGGGCGATCGCGCACCCATCCTCATCACTGCCATGCCGATCGGCGGCACCCTGCAGGATTTTTTCGGAAAGCGCTTGCTGCTCAACGACGCGCAGATCAGTCCCCTGCCAGCCGTTTCGCCCGACCGCGCCCGCGCTGAAATCGCTCTGGGAACAGAGGGCGAAGTCGAGGTTCTGTCCTGGCTTCCGCCAACGCCTGCTTCTGACATCCTTTGGCAGTCGCTGCCCCTAATTCTGGCTGTCGGCATTGTTCTTGTGGCAGGCGCTGTCTTCATGATCCGCATCACCCGGACGACAGCGCAGATGCTGGTCAGCAGAGAACGGCAGATGCGGCATGCTGCGACCCATGACTTCCTGACGGGTCTTGCCAACCGCTCGCTTCTGCAGCCGGAATTTACGGCTTTGGTTGAGAAAGGACCGTTGATGGTCGTCTGCCTCGATCTGGATGGCTTCAAGGCCGTAAACGATACGCGCGGCCATGCCATGGGTGACGAACTCCTGAAGGTCGTAGCTGAGAGGCTGCGAGCAGGCATCCGCGCAGAAGACAGGCTTTTTCGGCTGGGTGGCGATGAGTTCGCTATTATGATACCGGGCCTATCGGCAACAGAAGCGGCAGAAATCTGCCGACGCCTATCGGTCTCTATTTCAAACAAAATGCAACTGCCAGGATGCGAGATTTCCATCGGTGCTTCGTTTGGGGTTTGTGAGGTTGCGACGAACGAAACCAGCTGTGAGGCTGCCCTTAAAGGCGCGGATGCGGCACTTTATTGCGCGAAATCAGCCGGACGTGGAAGCGTCGTCATGGGATCAAGCATGGGGCAGCTCCAATTCGACACGCATGCTCTTAAAGCGGCGATGAGGCATTGAAGTTAACCAGATACTAGAGTGTCGACGCCGTTGCGTACGGCGGATTAATTAATCGGTCCAAACTGTCGGCGGAGACACGTGTGATGTATCTGTCGATTGAAGCCAAATTTCATGGCATTGTCCGAACGCTTATCTTCGCTGCGATATTGCTGCCCCCTGTTTGCGCGCTGGCTCAAGGGCGACGACGCAGACGCCGCCGGTCAAATCCGTTTAGCGACTTCACTATCCCAAGGGCGCAGTCTTTGTGCATCGCAGCAAGGGAAGAAAAGATTCATTAACTACCGCAATCGAATAGGTCATCTCAGACCGACATCGCGTCATTGAACACGCAATATCGGTCCTGTCGTTCGAATGAATTGAAGCGGCATCCGAAAATTGGGGGCGAACAAATTGATCGTCCGACCCCACCTCAGCAACACTTTGATTGTGTTTTGCTGAGCAGAAAAGGCCTCACTTTTTATGTTCCAGAATTCGATGAACTCCTTGAAGATCGGCACCAAACTGCTGGCCCTAACCATCGTGACGGTCGCGATTGGCGCCAGTGTTAGCATCTACGAGGCGACGAAGCTTCGGTCTATAGATGATACTTACAGCGCGGTGATCGATCGCGACGTCACTGGAACACTCAAGCTGGGAGAAATTGCTGGTAACTCCGATGCGATTGCTCATCTCGTCTACAGATTGATCGCGGAGCCGGACGAGCCCAGTATGCGCAAATCCCAAGAGGAACTGCGGCAGACGTCCGAAGAAACGATGAATCTCATTCGCCAAGCCGCTGAATACATTCCTGATCGGAAGGCTGATTTGGACGCGCTTAAAACGGATCTGGATACTCTTTTGACCACCGCGCAGCCGATTGTCCAGGCATCTCTAGCTAACGACAACGATACGGCGATGAAACTCGCCTCGGGTAATTTCCGTCCAGCACGGGTTAAATTCGACGACGATGCGAACCGCCTTTACGACTGGTCGAAGAAGCACTTGCAGCAACAGAATGACGCCGCAAGTGCGGTCACCGATTCCACTATCTTTACCAGCTATGTCGTTCTGACGATCGGTGCGGCATTTGCCATCCTGTTGGGAATTGCAATGGCGGTGCTGCAGATCGTGCGCCCGATACGCAGCTTGACCGGAACCATGGCCACGCTCGCCGGCGGCAACCTCGATATCGATGTTGCCGGCTCCGAACGCGGTGACGAGCTCGGCGCCATGGCGCGCGCCGTCGAGGTGTTCAAGCAGAACGGTATCAAGGTGCGGGAGATGAACGCGCAGGAAGCGGCGTTGCAGGCAAAGAGTGCCGATCTGCAGTCGAGCATCGGCGAAGTGGTGTCGGCTGCGGTTGCTGGCGACTTTACGCAACGAATCACCAAGAAATACGACAATGCCGATCTCGACCGGTTCGCATCAAGCGTCAACGAGCTGGTGACCTCCGTCGATCGCGGCGTGGCCGAAACTCGCCGTGTTGTCTCAGCGCTTGCCGATGGTGATCTGACGGAAAACATGCGTGGCGAGTTTCAGGGTGCTTTTGGCGAACTGAAGAGCAACGTCAACGCCACCATGGCCAATCTTCGGTCGGTACTCGGTGAGGTTCGCGCGGCGATCGACACGATCAACGGCGGGGCTGGCGAGATGCGTATCGCCTCCAGTGATCTGTCGAAGCGCACGGAACAGCAGGCCGCTGCCCTGGAAGAGACTTCTTCCGCGCTTGAGGAGATCACCGTTGCGGTGAAAAGCTCGACGGAACGGGCAACAGAAGCCAGCCACATGGTCGATGAAGCCCGCAGAAGCACCGAGCAGTCGAGTGCAGTCGTCAAGGATGCGGTTTCGGCGATGGGTCGGATCGAGCAGGCCTCCGGTGAGATTGGCCAGATCATCAACGTCATCGATGAGATCGCCTTCCAGACCAATCTTCTAGCGCTCAATGCCGGTGTCGAAGCAGCGCGCGCCGGTGATGCCGGCAAAGGCTTTGCCGTCGTCGCACAGGAGGTGCGTGAACTGGCGCAGCGTTCGGCCACCGCTGCCAAGGACATCAAGGCGTTGATCAACCGGTCCGGTGACGAGGTGAACACGGGTGTCAAGCTAGTAACCGCGACGGGCGATGCCCTCGGGCTGATCCAGGGCCACGTCATCAAGGTGAATGAGCACGTGCATTCGATCGCCACGGCAGCACGAGAGCAGTCTACCGGGCTGGCGGAAGTCAGCACCGCGGTCAATCAGATGGATCAGACGACGCAGCAGAATGCGGCGATGGTCGAGGAATCGACTGCGGCCACGAACCGGTTGGCCGATGAGGCTTCCAATCTGGCACAGCTCATCGCTCGCTTTAGACTGGATGGCTCGACCTCTGCACCGCGCGTAGCTCGGCACGACAGCAAGCCGGTGGCTTCGCCGGCTCGCGCGCTTACCCAGAAACTTGCCGGCGCCTTCGGCGGCCGCGGTGCCGCGGCTGTCGCGATCAAGGAATGGGAGGAATTTTGATGGAAAGCCGGATTGATAACGCAACGCAGGAAATCATCGCCTTCCATCTAGGCAACCAGCAGTTCTGCATCAAAACGACCTCGATCCGGGAGATTCGGGGATGGGCAGCGGCAACGCCGCTGCCCCACGCCCCACCGCATGTTCTCGGCGTCATGAACCTGCGCGGCTCTGTCATTCCGGTGATTGACCTCGCGGCAAAGCTCGGCGTGCCGGGGGCCATCGATACCAGCCGCAGCGCCATTGTTGTCGTTGAGGTAGCAGATAGTATCATCGGCTTGGTTGTCGATCAGGTCTCTGACATCCTATCGGTCAGTGGCGATCGCATCCAACCGGTGCCCGACTTGGGTGCGACTTTCGATCCCACCTTCTCCTACGGAATCATTCCGCTCGAACAGGGCATGGTTTGCTTCCTCAATCTCGAGCACATGTTCTCCAGCATCGAGGACCGGATCGAAGCCGCTTAGACCGGGCTTTTACTCTCTCTTGCTTTCCGCGGCTTTTTCTCAAAGCCGCGGAGTGTCTCAGCGGCAGAGAGCAATATCGACACCTCGGACCAAGGCCGTTGGCAACTGCCGGTACGCGCCACAAGCGATCGTCATAGTGCCGAGATCTAGTCGTGATCGGCTCTACCGTGCAGCGGCCTGTTAGGCTGGGCCAGCATCTGAAATCGAAGCCCTCATGCTTTGGAACTTCAGGTCAGATCGACCGCCGCAGAACGGCAAGCGGCTCCGACCCGAGAAATGTCGGGTCGGGGCTTTATCTGCCGTCGTCAAAGCGGTCTGACGTTTTCCGCCTTTGACTTGCCGGTCTTCCGATCCTGACCGAGATCGTAGGATACGGATTGGCCCTCTCTGAGCACATCGCCATATTGCAGGGCGGAGACATGCACGAAAACGTCCGTTCCTCCGGATTCCGGCGTAATGAAACCAAAGCCCTTGTCGGCGTTAAAAAACTTAACTTTACCACTCGGCATGAAGATCCCCGTGTCGTTGCAATTTGTTCGCGGCGGCAACCTAGCGGTCAGCCGTCGCCAGATCAAGCCGCTCCATCGCAGGGCGCTCGCAGAAGGCGACCGATCGCGTGATCGCCTGCATGACGCCGCCGAACAGGGCATGAGGCTCGGCTTCTCCACCAGTCTGGCACAGATGCGCGCTGCCGGCGGCAATGCCGATGCTGCTCGTCACTAACAGTTGCTGCCTAAGTCAGTGACGAGCGGCGGCTACGGCTGCTGCATGGGAGGAGTTTTGAGGAGGCTCCCGACCTACAAAGATTTCTCGGGTGAGGCGCTGGAAATCAGCGCCTTTGCGCAGACGGCCACCGGACCTCCCGCACCAAAGATGCCCCCGACACTGAACATCCCGTGAAAGCCTGCCATCATCGGCATGCCGCTTGCGCGCTCGACGATAACGGCCTGGATGTTGACGGTGCTGTCCATGGCGCCCGATGCGCGCACCGAAGATGAACAACGCAACACTGATGACTGTGAGGGAAGAGCTGCAGGCCAAAATGGGCAGCGCCGCACAGATAAGCGCCGCAGAACAGCAAAATCGCGCGGCAGCCGAACTTGTGGGCAAGAGCACCGGCGACCGGCATCGCCATTGAGCCCAAGCCGAGGCAAAGCAAAAGAAAACCGATTGAACTCTCAGGTATCCCGGTGCGCTGCTTTACGAAGGGTATGAGCGGTGCCCATGCTTGCCATCCCAAGCCCCAGCACGAAGAAGATCACCCTCGTCGCTATTTGTTCGGGACGTCCTTGGATGGGCAGCCGCGTGTCAATTGGCCGACCGCGGTCCCTGACCTCTGCATTAGCCACTAAACTTCATCGGCACCGATTGCAGCCAATGCGGCGCGACCGACCTGGAAATCTTGCTCGCCGCTCCCCGAGCCGATGCCGATCGCCCCGGCCAGTTTGCCACCAAAGCGAATAGGTAAACCACCGGGGAGCGGAGTTACGCCCCCTTGTGAGGCAATGCCAGCGGACGTGCCGAACTCGAAAGCCATCGATCCTGTCGGTGCGTTGATCGAAGCGGCGGTACGAGCCTTCGCCCGAGCGGTGTGCATGCTGAGATATTTCGCGCCATCCATCCGGACGCTAGCGATCGTCTCTCCGCTTACATCAACGACGAACACGCACTGGGGCACGCCGATGCGCGTTGCCTCCGCGACTGCTGCAGCAAGTGCATTCAACGCGCCCTTGTGAGTCATCGATATTGTTTCTTTGTAGATTGGCATCTCTCTAAATCCTTGGAATTATTTTAGCGGCGAGAACGACACCGGCGTGAGAATGCGGATGTTCTGGACATCGATCAGACCCTTGATGCTAGCCAGATAGCCAGGCCAGCGAGGATCACTGAGCATCAGGCTCCGCTTTGCGGAACGATCGGTAAGATCCGCATAGCGCCACATCGAGACCACATGGTTCAACTCGCCAATTTCAGAGGTGAAGAAGGCATGCGGGTCGCCCAGGTGCTCGCGCTGGACGGGCAAGCCAAGTGTCTCGTATTTCTCGAGAAAGTCGCCCAAATAGCCCGCCTTGATACGGTAGTCGCGTTCTTCCAATATCATCCGTCTAACCGTCCGCGTTTACCAAGCCGCAGCCCCGCCATCCACCGTCAACATGGTGCCGGTGGCAAAGGCAGACTCTTCGGATGCTAGATACAGAATGGCATTGGCAATATCGCGCGGCTCGCCATAGCGACCCATCGGAGCGCGGGCCTTGAGACCGTTTACGAAAGCATCGGGGTCGGGCACTTGGGTCAACATATTGTTGTAGTAGTTTGACCAGATCACGCCCGGAGCGACGGAGTTCACTCGGATGTTGTCGGCAGAATGGTCAAGCGCCATTGCTCGCGTCAAGGCCGCGACTCCTCCCTTCGCAGCCACATAAGCAGCGCGATCCTTGATGGCGAACTGAACGATGTTGGAGGCCGTGTTGACGATCGATCCGCCGCCGCGAGCGCGCAGAGCCGGGATCGCGTATTTGGAGCAGAGGTAAACACCCTTCAAATTGACTGCGATAATGTCGTCCCAGTCATTTTCGTCCATCGTCTCGACCGTGCCCAGGCTGCCACGTCCGGCGTTGTTGACGATAATGTCAAGGCCACCGAAGGTGTTCACAGCAAGATCGATCATCGCTTTCACCTGCGCACTGTTCCGGACGTCGACCGTACAGCCGATCGCATCTTCTCCAATGCGCCCGACGACCTCGCCCACCGCGTCGGCATTGTAGTCGGCAACGACGACTTTTGCCCCTTCGTTGACGAATAACTCCGCTGTGGCCGCGCCAATGCCCGCTCCGGCGCCTGTGACGATTGCAACTTTATTGATGAGACGCATCTTGATACCTCATAATTCGATGTTCTGGAAATGGCGGGTGATGCATTGCTCGATGCTCAATGCAGCAAGCCACGATGTCTTGGGATTGTCTGGAAGGGGACGGTTTTCCAAGACGATCGAAAAGCGGCCGAAGGCACCTTCGGCTTCGACCTGGTGCGTGTTGCTTGCCGACCCGGGATCAGCGATCAGCGTCACTCTGGTCTCTTCGAAGCCGACACCCGCAAGCGCGACGGCTGCCGTGACGTTTGCGTTCTTCGGATAGAGCTTCGCGGCACCCGCCGCGTTGCCGTCAAAGATGACGGTGCGTTCGGTCAGAGAGGTGAGATCGAACTGCTCGTCCGCCGGTGTACCCTTCCAGGCAGCTGGCGGCTTGCTACCGGTATAGACGACGTTGCTCAATCCAGCGATCTTTGCCGACCTCAATACGTCCAAGCCACCGATCGCTCCCGACGCAACGGTCAGACGGCTTTTTCCGCTTTTTGCGGCCGCTTCCAATTTGGTCAGCAACGAGGCGTCCGAGAGGCTGCCAATTGAAACGACGACAACGTCCACACCCGCTGCAAGGAGTGACGGTACCGCATCGTGCACCGCTTCATGGCTGGCGCATTCCACAACCAGCGACGGCCTCCACTCCAAGAGTTCGTCGACCGAACCGAAGGCGTTCACCGATTGCGGAATGTCGGCGGCTACCCTGAATTCTTCAGGAAGCAGCGTCGCCCGTATTTCGAAATCATCGCCCGAGTTGGCAAGCGACGCCTGCAGGCTGCGCGCCATCGCTCCGAAGCCGATGATGGCAATTTTCTTTGGATCTTTATGCATATCCGTACTCCACGAATTGCCGGACAATCTTGGCAAACCTGTCAGGGTGCACCTTCGGAAAGAAATGAGCGCCATCGAGGACGGCGAGCTGAGCCCCCGGGATCATCGCTGCAAGCCGTTGGGAATGATAAAAAGGAATCAGAGCGTCGTCGGTTGCGCCGATCACCAGCGTTGATGCCTTGATCGATGCAAGCTCGCCGGCGCGATGGTCGGAAAGCAGCATCTCGATGCGCCCCGCTGCCACAGCCACCGGGGAAAGGGCCGCTTGTGCCAATTCGACAACCTCAGCCAGATCATCGCGGTTCCGCTCGAGATAGTCTGCCGGGTAACCAATTGCGTGGGTAAGGCGCTGGTATACTCTGGGTCCAGCTTCGAGCAGAATATCAAGGCGCGCCTCGAACATCGTCCGGAAGCGGGGATCCGGTTTCTCCCAGCTTCCACTGATGATCAGATGCTTGACGAGCGCCGGATAATCGAGGGCCAGATACTGGGCCACCATTCCGCCCGTCGAATGTCCAACAACGCTCGCGGTTCGAGCCCCGGTTTCTTGCAGAATTTCCTGAGCATCCTTCGCGATCCGCGTGATCGAATATTTTCCGTTCGGACGATCACTTCTTCCTGTGCCACGATGGTCGAAACTGACGACTTTGTAGCGTTCCGCCAGACGAGGCGATACTGCGGACCAAAAGGCGGCGGAACCGCCCAGGCCGGGGATCAGAAGCAACACGTCACCGCTGCCGGAGACGTCATACGTCACCCGGCATCCATCGGACGCCATCATAGTAGGCATTTCAGTCCCCTTAGGGTTTATTCCGGTTTTGCTGCAACAAACGCAGTGCGCCGCTCGATCTCGAGAACATCATCAGGCCTCGGGAAAGGGGTCGGATCAGGCTGGCCGGTCTCCATCGGACGACCAATCTGCTCGAAGAAATCCTCCAAACCGTTCGGCTGAATGAACCAAAGCCAATGTAAGTCCTCATCAATGCCTGTGTTGATGAACATGTGCCTGCGATTGCGGCCGACAAAGATAGTCACCCCAGGCTCGGCATCATATTCGATGCCTTCGACGACAGCCTTGCCCCTGCCCGAGATGAAGTGCAGCACCTCGTCGTGAACAGGATGTGCGTGTTCGCGTACGTAGCCTTTCGGAGGCAGGGTTTGGGTTCCGAGGCTGAAAGGCGTTTCGACATTAACAAAGCCAGGTGCCACGCGAACGGAAATATGACCATTGGCCGGAACCGGCTGCCAGAAGTTCTTGCCTTCCTCCGGCCGCAAAATGAGCACGTCGCCCTTCTTCTCTTCGATTGTTTGGGTCATTTCAAACTCCTTCACTCTGCTGCAGGCAGGTAGTATTCGGCCGCCTGCGGCGGCAGCGTCTTTCCAAGGATGTCGTCGGCGAGCTTCTCGGCCATCATGATGACCGGGGCGTTCAGGTTACCACTAACGATTGCTGGCATGATGGAAGCGTCGATGACGCGCAGGTTTTCGAAACCGTGGACGCGCGCTTGCGCATCAACCACCGACATTTCATCTGTTCCCATTCGGCAGCTGCAGCAGGGGTGATAATTCGTTCCGGCTTCCTTGCGAAGGAATTCGAGGATCTCTTCGTCGGACTGAACGTTCTTGCCCGGCGTGACTTCCTCGCCCCGAATATCGTCCCAAGCCTGCTGAGCGACAATTCTCCGGATTGCGCGGACTGCCTCGATTGCTTCCTTCCGGTCCTCCTCGTTCTCAAGAAAGTTGAAAACGAACTTCGGTGCGACGTCGGGATCTGCACTTTGAAGCCAAACGCGTCCCTCGCTTCTCGGCCGCATCAAGCTGAAGAAATACTGAAAGCCGTTCTCCAAGGCGACACTGCCGTGCTGCATCTCGCCTATGAGCGGCACGAATTCTAGCTGAACGTTAGGCACGGGATGCTTTTTGTTCGTACGCAGAAACCCGCCCACTTCAAAGAAGTTGGTTGCGCCGAGGCCCTTCTTTGCGATGAGCCACTGAAGGCCAAGCTTCAATTTGCCGAACCGCGTCAACTTACCGACGACGGACACCGGTTTCGTCGCACGGTATTGCACTGGGGCCGCGACATGGTCCTTCAACCCCCTGCCTACGCCCGGCAGATTTGCGACGACTGGGATCGAAAGCTTGCGAAGGTCTTCGGCGTCGCCAATTCCTGACAGCATCAAAAGCTGCGGCGAGTTGATGGCGCCTGCCGCCAGCAGAAGTTCCTTGTCCACGCCAATCGAGTAGTGCTTTCCGTCGATCCTGGCCTGAACCCTTACGGCGCGCTTTCCTTCAAAATCGATCTTGAGAACCTTGGCGTTGATCACAACGTCAAGGTTCGGCCGCTCGGGCTGAGCATGGATGTAGGCTTGCGAGGTGCTCCAACGGATGCCGTTGCCCACATTACGCTGGGTTATATGCACACCCTCTTGCCGGTAGGCGTTATGATCCTCGATATACTTGTGACCGGCCTGCTCGCCAGCCTTCAAAAAAGCCTGGTAAAGCGGTCCCTTCGCCTTGCAGGTCTCGATCTTCATAGGGCCTTTGCCGCCACGGTAGGCGTTGTTGCCCTTATCGGAAGTTTCCGCACGCCGGAAATAGGGCAGGACCTCCCTATAGCTCCAACCCTTGAGGCCCATCGCGGCCCAGTTGTCGTAGTCCCATGGATTCCCGCGTACCCAGTTCATGCCATTGATGGAGGAAGAACCGCCGAGGACGCGGCCGCGCGCCTCGAGCACCGTCCTGTCGTTCAAATGCGGCTCGGGCTCTGATGTATAGAACCAATTGAACCGGTCATTTGCTAGCGGAAGGGGGAGCGCCGCGGGCATGCGGATATAGATGTGCTGGTCAGATGGGCCTGCCTCCAGCAGAAGAACACGGTTTTTCCCATCTTCCGACAAGCGCCCGGCCAGGACGCTGCCGGCAGAACCAGATCCGATGATCACGTAATCATAACTGGAGCGTGACGGAGCTGTTGAAATCTTGCCCATTTTTTTCACCATTGTTGAGTTCGCAGATCCGCCATTTTGCTGACGGAGGCTATAACTGGCGTGCGTCATTACCAGCGAGAAAGCCATCTTCCTGGCTCCTAGTTCGGGGTCTTCCAGGTGTCACCGAGCTTGTAGCCCGTCGGGAACGGATCAGTTGGATCCAGCACATATTGGTGGAACGCGGTGATCCATGCCGTTCCCGTAATCGCCGGTCGGATTGCGTGCTGACCCGCAATCACCGTTGTCTCCTCGATTTCACCGATGAACTCGGTCCCGATGATCGACTCATGAATGAATTTTTCGCCGACGCCGATCTGTCCTTTCGCGTGCAGCACGGCAAGGCGCGCGCTGGTGCCAGTTCCGCACGGCGAACGGTCATGGCGGCCCGGGGAAACGATCACAGTGTTCTTTGAACGCTTGACGCCATTTTCGTTGCGAATCGGTCCAGCGAAAAGCGTCTGATTGATCGTGTGGATTTCCGGGTTTTCAGGATGAACTGCTGGCACCTGTTCAGCTGCAGCGAGCTTGATTTTCTCTCCAACCTCTACAAGCTCCGCGGCTTCGTCCTGGGTGATCGAATAGCCGAGCGCGGTCGCATCAACGAGCGCATAAATCATGCCGCCATAAGCCACATCGACCTTGACGGTACCGAGCCCAGGCACTTCGACGTGCTTGTCGAGCGCCATTACGAAGGATGGAACGTTTGAGAAAGTGACTCCGCGGACCTTACCGTCCTTGCAATCTGCTTTCACCTTGACGAGACCAGCCGGCGCTTCCAGCGTCAGATGGGTCACCGGCTCGACCATCGGCACCATTCCGGTCTCCAGCAGCACAGTCGCCGTACAGATCGTATTGGTACCCGACATCGGAACATAATACTCCGACTCCATGATAATGAAGCCCGCATTCGCTTCTGGATGGGTTGCCGGCAGGACCAGGTTGACGCATTGCGTGACCTTACCGCGCGGTTCGTGCAGAAGGAACTGTCGAAGTTCGTCGCCATGTTTTTCCAGATACTGCATCTTCTGGAAAATCGTATCACCGGGAACCGGGAGCACACCTCCCGTGATGACCTCATTTAATTCGCCCGCAGCATGAGCGCCGACGACTGTCACCATTTTACTGAAGCGCATGTTGAATACCCCTATCCGCAAAAATCGATCGCGGTTCTCTTGATTGAGAATAGGAGTAAACGTTTTCAGAAAATCCGTCAAGCAGCTCTGTTTGAGCCGCCGGGAGCGCGAGCAATCGAATCTCTCATGATTAGACTGGTCTCAAATTGCATCGAGGTGAGCTTCTGTCCTTCTTCGAGATTCGCGATCATCGCGCGTGCGGCGTACCTCCCCATATCGCCGGAGGGAACGGCAAGTGTCGTCAGTGGCTGATACAGGAGAGACGCGAAACTGACATCCTCAAATCCCGATACGGAAATGTCGTTAGGCACCTTGATTCCAAGCTTCCGGCACTCGGCAAGTACGCCGCAGGCAAGCAAGTCCGTCGCGCACATGACGGCAGTGACCTTTTGATTTTCCTCCAATATTCTCCGAAAAGCCTGGCCCGCATCATTGATTGTATAGCCTGGATTGACCACTTGTTCCGTGGTCTTGAAGCCATTTGCCTTCATGATGTCCTGATAGGCCTTCAATCGCGACTGCTGGCGGTCATTGCCCTTCGTCGGTCCTGAAATCAACGCGATGTCCTGGTGTCCAAGCTGCAGCATTAGCTGTGCGATCTTCTGCGTCGAGGCATAGTTGTCGATCCCGACCGAAGGAATCCGGTTTCCTTCAAGATAGGAATAGATTTGCAAAATGGGAACGCGATTTTTCTCGGTAAAATCAAGTAATCTCTCGTCATCGATACGTCCGAAAACAAGTAAACCCTCAGCGCCGCGATTTAAAAGCCGGAAAACAGCATCGAAGATCTTGCTATTGTCATATCCAGAGGTCTGGAGGAAGCCGACATAGTCATGGGCGAACAGGGTTTCCTGTATGCCGTGAGCAATTTCCGAGAAAATTGGGTCGTCTAACCGGGGGAGGAGCGTGCCTATTGTCCGGGTCCGCGCTATTTTAAGGGCTTTTCCGGCTGAATTCGTGGTGTAGCCGAGTTCTGAGGCTGCTGCCATAACCCGATCATACATGTCACGATTGACATTTTCCGGCTTGTTCAGAACGCGCGAAACTGTCGCAATCGACACATTGGCGATCTTTGCGACGTCATGAATCGTCGCGCGACGCTGATTTTCTGGCGTTTTCTTCATAATCTTTCATGGCTCCTTAGGGTGAGCGCGCTTTTTGGGCCCAAAATCATTTATTTTTATATTGGGTGAAATCCAACGCGTCCATAAAAACCGGATTGACAAAGCGAATTGCTGATGTTTTTGTGTAAACGTTTACTCGGCGGTGAGGAATAACTGCCGATTATGCCCATCAAAAATAGGGGAACTGATATGACACAACGACCATTCTCCAGTGAGTTGTCTCGCCGAGCGTTGATGAGAACGCTGGCGGCCGGTGCGGCAGCCTATGCATTGCTTCCTGCCGGTCGCAGCTTCGCCGCTGCAGCAGGCCTCAATATCCTCAACAGCAACGTCGCATGGTCGAACGCGCTGACGGGTAACGTCGCGAAGGCTTATGCTGCGGCAAAGGTCACCGGCGAGTCGAATCCCTATGAGGCCCACTACGAAAAGCTTCTGATCGAACTTAGTCAGGGTTCGAGCACCTTTGATATTTTTACCACCGACAATCTTTGGATCCGCCAGCCGTTGCGCAACGGATGGGCAAGTTCCTTCGATGACATTCGCGCCGAGGATTCTTCCCTGTCGGAAATTTCCGTCGACAAGCTTTCGCCGGCATCCACGACTTATACCGAATACGAGGGCAAACGTTGGGGCTTGCCGCTCGTGATGACCACTCCGGTTTTCGTTTACCGTAAAGACCTGTTTGAAAAGGCGGGCATCACCAAGGTGCCGGAAAACTGGGACGAGTATCGCGAAGCGGCTAAAAAGCTTCATTCCGACGAGGTCGCCGGCAACGTTCTGATGCTCGGCGGTCAAGATGCTCACATGAGCGGCGACTGGGGCAGTCGCCTCATGGGCATGACGAAGATCGCTCCTCACGACGACGGCGTTCTCGATGAGAACAACAAGATAGTCTTCAACTCGGAAGGCCAGGGCGCCCGCGCCATCGAACGTCTGCGTGAGGTGTTGCCGTTCACCCCGAAAGGTGTCGAGGGCTTCGACTACGCAGAAGGCTCCTCGACCATGCAGCAGGGCAAGGCTGCAATGATGATAACCTGGTCGGATGTTATCGTTGGTATCGAAGATGGCCCGTACAAAGGAAAATTCGGCTATACCGTTGCCCCGACTGAAAAGTTTCAGCAGCAGATGATCGGCGGTTGGTCGATCCTGATCAATGCCGCATCTGAAAATAAAGCCGAGGCCTACAAGTTCCTGAAGTGGATGAGTGAAGGCGAAGCCTACAAGCTGTTCCGGGAAGGTGGCGAATCCTCCCTTTGCCTGCAGTCCGACATCGATAGCGATGACGTTCTGGCCAAAGTCCCGATGCTGCAGGCTTTCCGCGATTTCAAAGCGCGTGGCACGACGCCGGTCAGCATCCCGCCCTATCGCCTGACAAATGCCGTTGAAGTTCAGCGCGTTCTCTATGAAAACATTCTGGCGGGCGTGAATGGCCGTAAGACGCCGCAGGAAGCCATGGAAGACGCCGAAAAGGCGCTGGCCTCCGTCATCCGCTCCTAACCCAAACATACAAGGTCACGGCACCCCCCGCGTGTTGCCGTGACCCGGTATAAGGACAATTCCCATGGCCAAAGCTGGCTCTATCGCGGCCCCCCCGGCTGCCCTAGGTGCGACGAAAGCGGTTCGTGCTGGTGAAAAGAACGTGCCAAGGCTACTGCTGGCACCGACACTCATTATCATGAACGTAGTGGGGCTCTACCCGCTGCTGCATTCGCTGTACATTTCGCTGACAAACTACAATCCGACGTTCGGCACTAACTACTCCGTCATCGGCTTTGCCAACTATGTTCGTGCCTTCAGCGACACCCAATTCTGGCACTCCGTCAGCCTGACGCTGCTCTTTACCGCTGTGAGCGTCACCCTATCCCTTACTTTGGCTGTGCTGCTCTCGCTGCTGTTCAATCAGAACAGACCAGGTTTCCTGTTCCTTCGAACGTTTCTGCTCATCCCGATGCTGATTACCCCAATCGCGGTTGGGATCGTCTGGCGCACCATGATGATGCCTGACCTTGGTATTCTTAATTACCTGCTGTCGTTCATCGGAATTGCGCCGCTCGCATGGGCAGGTTCTCCGAGCGGGGCACTTGCCTCAATTATCCTGGTGGACGTATGGCAATGGACGCCTTTCATGTTCATCATCATCTTTGCCGGTCTTCGGTCCCTGCCTCGCAGCCCATTCGAAGCTGCTCAGATTGATGGCGCGGGCCATTTAAGCACGTTCTTCCACGTCACGCTGCCAATGCTCAAGCCGGTGATCGTGATCGCGACCCTGCTTCGTATCGTGGATGCGTTCAGGACCTATGATACCGTTTACATCATCACACGCGGTGGGCCGGATTTCGCGACGGACCTACTTAGCGTCTATCTGCAGCGCGTTAACTTCCGCATCTTCGACCTTGGATATGGTTCGGCGTTGTCGTGGATCGCGCTCGTCATCATCCTTTTGATCGTCATCGTCTTCGTGAATGTGACCGGCTTCCTGAAGCTCGTCGCTGACAAAGAAAACCGCTGAGGAGCGCGACGATGTCCAACACAAGACTCATCAAAAAAGGCATCAACGGGACAGCCGCCTATGCCGCGGCGATCGCAGCGACCCTCTTCTTCGCCTTTCCAATCTATTGGATGGCATCTTCCTCCTTTAAATCGGAGGTCGATATCTCGGCTTTCCCGCCGGTTTGGTCTTTCGCACCGACCTTCGACAACTATCGGCAACTCTTCACCGAACTCAAGGCATGGGACGCCCTGATCAACAGCGCCCTGATTGTCGGTATGTCAACCTGCCTGGCAATGGCAGCCGGCACCATGGCAGCCTATGCGCTTGCTCGCTTCGAGATCAAAGGCAAGGAATTCCTTGCCTTCGAAATCCTGTCGATTCGCATGCTTCCTCCAATCGTGTCGGTCATTCCAATGTTCATCATAGCCCGTCAACTTGGGATTTTCGACACTCCGTGGCTGCTAACTGCCGCTTACGCACTCTCTGGTCTGCCGTTTGTCGTGTGGGTCATGCGCGTCTTTATTCAAGACATCCCGCAATCCATCGAGGAAGCGGCGATGATCGATGGATGCAGCCGGTTCGAAACGTTCTGGCGCGTCACGCTCCCGCTTCTCTTGCCGGGATTGGCAGCGACGATGGTAATTGTCTTCATGTTCGCCTGGAACGAGTTCCTCCTGGCAAGCATGCTCACCTCGCAGGAGGCGAAAACCTTGCCTGTTATCGCGGCTAACGCGATCAAGCCCAAGGCAATCGCGTGGGGTCTGGCATCCGCCGCAGGCGTCGTGATGTCCTTGCCGGTCGTCGTGCTCGTCCTTCTCATGCAACGCTATCTCGTCCGCGGCCTGACGCTCGGCGCGGTCAAAGGTTAAGGAGCCCTCCCATGGCTATTCACATCGATACCGTCACCAAGCAGTTCGGGCCGCTTCGGGTCGTCAACGGCGTCTCCGTCGATATCAAGGACGGCGAGTTCTTCTGCATGCTCGGTCCGTCCGGTTGCGGCAAAACGACCACCCTGCGCATGGTTGCTGGACTTGAGCTTCCGACCTCCGGCCGCATCAGCATAAACGGGGCGGACATGACCTACGCCGAGCCACGCCACCGCGACATCGCGATGGCGTTCCAGGATTACGGTCTTTATCCGAATATGACTGTATTTAAGAATATCGAGTTTCCTCTCAAGATCCGGAAGTTTGATGAAGCGAGTCGCCGGCGAAAGGTCGAGGAGACGGCCGAAAAGCTTGGGCTTCACGAATACCTGCAGCGCAAGCCGTCGCAGCTTTCGGGCGGACAGCGTCAGCGCGTTTCCCTAGCGAGGGCTCTCGTGCGCAATCCTAAGGTCTTCCTGATGGACGAGCCCCTTTCCAACCTCGATGCAAAGCTTCGCGCCGTAATGCGGACCGAGATCAAGAAGCTTGTCACCAATCTCGGCATTACCACGATCTACGTAACCCACGACCAGATCGAAGCGATGGCAATGGCCGACCGCATCGCTGTCATGAGCAAGGGAAACATGGTCCAGATCGCCTCGCCACTGGAAGTCTATGACCGCCCGAAGACCCGCTTCGTGGCAGAGTTCATCGGCTCCCCACCGATGAACCTGTTTTCCGCCCAGCTCAAGCCGGGCACTGCTGTGACCTGCGTCATCCCTGGCTTTGCTCATTCTTTGACCGAGGATGAACGTGCATTTGCGTCCCAGGTCGTGGACGCCAAGGGCGGCTTGCTGCTTGGCATCCGTCCGGAACACCTCATGGTGACCGCACCGGGCAAGCAAGGGGCGACGGACGCACTGGTGGAGCTAGTCGAGCCTCTCGGCCAAACAACCAACATCTATGTCAGTGTAGGCGACATCCGGTTCGTTATCGTCACCGACCGTACCCAGGTGAAGGCCGGCGACACCATCGGAGTGGTGGCCCCATCGGAACTGCTGCGCGTGGTTGCCAATGACGATGCCGTCGTGCGGCACTAATCTTGCTGCTCACGTCCAACAACGAAGGAATAAAAATGACCAACGTCCGAGACTATGGGAACTGGATCGATGGTTCCTGGGCCAAGACTTCCGCCAGCGTAGAACGAACCTCGCCCGCAACCGGCAAGCTGCTTTCTCGCTTTGCAGATAGCGGCGAACGTGAAGTCGACCTCGCTGTCAAAGCGGCGAGGAGAGCGTTCGACGACAGGTCGGTCTGGTCCGCACTTCCAGGCTCCGAACGCGCCAAGGCAATTGGAAGATGGATCGAGCTGCTCACGCTGAATGTCGACAAGCTTGCCAAGATGGAAGCTGAGGAAGTGGGTAAGCCCATCCGCTTCGCCAAGGGCGAAACGGAGTGGTCGATCGAGCTTGCCAGCTATGCTGCAGCATTGGCATGGCAAATTCCGAGCGATCTCGTGTCGAACATCGGCGATGCAAATCTTGGCTTGGTGGCGCGCGAACCGCGCGGCGTTGTCGCGATGATCACGCCCTGGAACTTCCCGCTGGTGACCCTCTTTCAGAAGTTACCTTTTGCACTCGCTGCGGGCTGCACGACGGTAATCAAGCCGTCGGAACTCACATCGAGCACCACTCTAGAAATTGCAGCACTTGCCAAAGAGGCGGGCATCCCCGATGGCGTGATCAACGTGGTGACGGGCTCCGGCCGCGCTGTCGGTGAAGCGCTGACTGGTCATCCTGGGGTCGACATGATTTCGTTCACTGGATCGACTGCCGTCGGGAAGCGGATAGCCGCTCGCGCCGCCGAACAGATGAAGCGTGTCGGACTGGAGCTCGGCGGCAAGGCCGCAAACGTGGTGTTTGCGGACGCAGATATCGAAGCCGCACTGGATGGCGTCCTATTCGGCTACATCCTGAACCAGGGTGAGGAATGCGTTCAAGGCACGCGTCTGCTGATCGAGGAACAGATCGCAGACACGTTCATCGAAAAGCTTGTCGAGCGTTCGCACAAGATCCGCATCGGTCTGCCCGAGGACGCTGAGGCAGATCTCGGTGCGCTGATCCACGAGCAGCACATGGAAAAGGTTCTTGGCTATATCCAGGTGGGGCTTGATGAAGGCGCGAAGCTGGAAATCGGGGGTAAGCGTCTTACCGACAGCACATTCGGAAAGGGCTTCTATGTCGCGCCGACGATCTTTTCCGGCGTTACGCCCAACATGAAAATCTTCCGCGAGGAGATCTTTGGACCAGTGCTCGCGGTGACGACGTTCAAGACGGTGGACGAAGCCATCGAGCTTGCGAACGACACGAACTATGGTCTCGGCAATGGCCTTTGGACCAAGGACATCGACAAGGCGATTCGGGTTTCGCGCGAATTGAAGAGCGGAACGGTCTACGTCAATACGTTCCTGGAAACATCCGTCCAGATGCCGTTCGGCGGGTTCAAGGAAAGCGGTATCGGACGCGAGAACGGCATGGACGGTCTTCTCGAGTTCACAGAGGTCAAGTCGGTGTTCATTAAACTCGGCCAACGGCCGCACGCCTTGCCACACACGGCAAGCTGATCCGCCACGGCGGATCCGACCGTTCTTGAAGCGTTACACCTCCCCAGCGGTCGCGGCTGGTGACGGTTGGACATAATATGTCCCCGTCACCAGCTTTCCCGAATCTACAGCATTAGAGAAGATTCCATGGATGAAAGTCTGCTCGCCCCAAGCCTCTCCGACGTACGGCACGAATATGACTCGCTTGGGCCAGTCGACGTACCGTATACCGCCTATTTCGGTGCCCAGACTGCTCGGGCGATCAGCAACTTTCAAATCTCCGGAATTCCAATCGGCCATTATCCGCTATTTATCAAAGCGCTTGCGTTAGTGAAAAAAGCTGCGGCCAATGCAAATTGGCAGCTCGGTGATTTGCCGGAAGAAAAGCGCACGGCGATAGCGCTGGCTTGCGACGATATTGCCGCAGGTCGGCTCATGGACCAGTTCATGCTCGACGTTTTCCAGGGCGGGGCAGGGACGTCCACGAACATGAATATCAATGAGGTCGTTGCAAATCGCGCGTTGGAGCACCTCGGACTCCCGCGTGGCCGGTTTGACGTCATCCATCCGAATAATGACGTGAACCTTTCCCAATCGACAAACGATGTCTATCCGACGGCAATCAGGTTGGCCCTGCTCCTAAGCTATAAGCAGCTCTCAACGGCGATCTCAATCCTGGCCGACGCTTTTGAAGCGAAAGCCGATGAGTTCAAGGACATCGTCAAGCTCGGTCGTACACAGTTACAAGACGCCGTGCCCATGACCCTTGGACAGGAATTCATGGCGTTCGCAGTCACGTTGCGCGAAGATATTCAGCGTCTGGAAGATGGCGCCACACTGCTTCAGGAAGTCAATCTGGGCGGGACCGCGATCGGAACCGGCATCACCGCTGATCCCCGTTACGCAGCTCTCGCTATCGAAGAACTTTCAAAGATCGCGAACGTGCCCCTTCGCCCGGCGAGCGATCTCGTCGAAGCGTGCTGGGATACTGGAGCTTTCGTCCTGTTTTCCGGGATGCTCAAACGCATAGCTGTGAAAGTCTCGAAGATCTCCAACGATCTCCGGCTCCTGTCCAGCGGACCGCGAGGGGGGCTCGGCGAAATCAGTCTTCCGTCCGTGCAGCCCGGGTCATCGATCATGCCTGGCAAGATCAATCCCGTGATACCCGAAGTCGTCAATCAAGTCGCTTTCCAGGTCATCGGTGCCGATCTCGTGGTGACGATGGCCGCCGAAGCAGGCCAGCTGCAGCTAAACGCGTTTGAACCGGTCATCGTATTCAATCTTCTGCAGTCAATGACCCTTATGACCAATGCGCTCCATACGCTGGCAGACAAATGCGTACGGGGGATCGTTGCAAACGATGAACGCTGCCGTGAGAACCTGGAGGCCGGGACGGCGCTTGCTACAGCGCTCACATCCTTGATCGGGTACGAGCGTTCCGCTCTGCTTGCCAAGGAAATTCTGGCAAGCGGCTGCACGATGCGCGAACTTCTCGAAGCCGATCACACGCTTTCGCCGGAATTGATCAATCAAGTGCTCGATCCGAGGGCGCTCACGCAGCCAACGCGGCTTCGGCTTGCTTCGAAGACGGAATGACAGACAAAGAGGCACGCACGTGGATCTTCAGTTCGAGCGGCAACCACACACGATTATCTTCGACTTTGACGGGGTCGTCCTCGATTCAGCCCGGTTGAAGACGATGGCATTCGCACAATGCTATGAAGGTGAAGACAGAGCCAAGATCGCAGAGGTTATTCGCTACCAGGAGCAGCATGGCGGTATCGGAAGGCAACAGAAGTTCGAGTACTTCGAAGAGCATGTTTTTGGTCGTGAGGCCGAGCAAAAGCGGATCGCTGAACTCTGCGAGCGATTCGGAAACATTATCGACAACGCGATGATGGAAGCGCCTTTCATCCCGGGCGCGCGCGAGCTTCTTGAGGACCTACTGGACCATATTCCTCTTCACGTGGTCTCTGGAATGCCCGATCACGATCTTAAATTAGTTTTGGCGCGTCGAGGACTGCAGCGCTTCTTTGTGTCGGCGGCCGGATCACCGAAGAAGAAGCTATCCGAATTCCAAAGGATTCTGCAGAGCGAGCGCTGCGCGCCTTCTGAGGCGCTCGCCGTCGGCGACTCTCGGACGGAGTTCGACGCCGCCGTAACACTCGGCATACCCTTTCTGGCTGTCGTTGCAGATAACGCTCCGGACTTTTTTCCTGCCAGCACCCCCCGTTGCCGTGACCTGACAACATTCCGCACGCTGATGCCTTTGAGCTGGTAGCTGCGCCGATGTGTTTTGATACTCATGCCACCGCTACGCGGACGCGGATGCGGATCACGGCTCTCGGCAATGAGTTCGGTCTGTTGGCCATAGACGTCTTCCATGCTTCGGCGATTTCCTATGCGGCCTTCACGATCCTCTTTGCGATGGACTGAACTTGATCCTAGTCACGCGCGAGACGAAGTTCGCTATTGGGTTGTATTCTTCAACGACGAAACTGTCGTTGAAATTGGAGAGTCCGACCAAGTGTTCGAAACCCCATATGTTTGGCAGAAACTGCTTGCTCGTACCATGCTGGCAGCGAACCAATTGGGCATTCGTCAGTGTCTTCCCCGACGATAATCTTCCAGTCGACACCGGATACAAGCCGTTGCATATGAAAGCATGCAGGGGTATCTCCGTTCCGGAGAACCGGTCGGATTCAGATGGCAGACGTTCCTAGTTCATTTCCTCCTCCGAGCACGTCCCTGTCGAGCTTCCTCGACGGTGAGTCCGATACTCGTTTTCGAAAGCTGATCAACGATCTACTGAAGATGTCGAGCGCCATGCTCGCTACTCGCGAGCGGTACGCACAGCTCATCGGCCTGACGCCTCCGCAATATTCCATTCTTATGGCTGTCGCGGATGCCGGCCAGACGACAGTGGGGCAGCTAGCCGCAGAACTTGATGTCTCCGGGCCTTTTATTACTGCGCAAGTCAATCATATGGTGAAGGCAAAGTTGCTGGAGAGAGCGCCTCATCCCGCAGACAAGCGCAGCTCCCTTATTGTACTCACCGATAAAGGAGTAGCGCTTGTATTAAAGGTCGCCCCGATTAGGAAACTCGCGAACGACATGATCTTCCGCCCTTTTGAAGGAAGAGATGCGGGCCAGCTAGGCGATACCGTGAATCTTCTCCTCCAGCAGATGCGCGCGGCATTACACAAGCTCGATGAGCCGAATTTAGATAACTAGATTACATACTTTACATACATAATTGAATTATGTATATCTTGCTCCCGTGATGTCGCACACAGGAGATTTAGATGACTCGCGCACTCGCAATTGATGAAAACCACGGGGCGATTCTGATCGTGCCACCGAACGCCGGTGAAAATCACTGGCAGCCTCAACCGGCCAATGGCCAGGTTTCGGTACGCGTTGCGCCGCACCTCGTCGAAACGATGACCCCGTTTAGTCTGGGAACCCAGACGCTTCCGCCAGGTGGCTACGTTCGCGAGCACGATCATCCGGAACACGATGAAGTCCTCCATTTCATTTCCGGTACGGGGAAGGCCTACGTTGACGGCGTCGAGTATGTTGCTGAGCCGGGGCTGACCATCTTTGTCGGCAAGGGGCGCAAGCACAAGTTTGCCAACGACGGCTCAGGCGAACTCCACTGGCTTTGGTTCATCACGCCGAACGGCCTGGAGACGTTCTTCAGAGATGTTGGACGACCGGTCGTAGTCGGTGAGCCGGATCCGACGCCATTCGCCCGTCCGGACAACGTCCGCGAGCTTGAACGCAACACCGCGTTTTCGTGAACGCCCAGCTTAACTTCCCGACCAATCCGGAACTTTAGGAGATCAAGATGACGATCGTAGAAAGGGTCAGGCATTATATCGCGCTGCGCCGCGCAATACGTGAGCTGAGTTCGCAAGACGACCACTGCCTTAGCGATATCGGCATCGACCGGAAGGAAATCGGCACGTCGGTTCGTCGACGCTGACACCCTCCAGACCTGCCCTCATCGAAGGCTGCCGTGCCCCACGCCGCCGCGTCGGTGCGGCAGCCTTTCGAACGTTTTCGAACTCGATTTTATCTATCCGCTATCAGAGGTCAAAGCGCTGTGAGTTTGACTCACGAAACGATTCCGAGGAGCTTGATGGGCTTGAAACTTAGCGATCAAGAGAAAAGGGAATTGCGGGGTCGTCCCGCGCCTCTCTGGAAGGCTTTGGCATTTACAACTTTGGAAAGATCTACAAGGGCGACTTGCAGATCTGAGCCGCCAGGCGCCACCCGGCGGCCCGGTCCCTCTCATCCCGTAAATTCCGACTAGGAGGTGATCTCAACTCGTGATCCGTCGGGGGAAGCTATGACGGCTTCATAAAAGCCGTCTCCGGTCGTGCGCGGTCCAGATACCAGAATGTTCTCGGCCCTGCAGCGGTTGGCCAACTCATCGACAGCCTCGGAGCTGCCAAGCGACACGGCGATGTGATCCCATCCCGTGGATTCGCGATATTCTGCGCCGTCGATCCACGGTCCGGTCATGATCTCAATCTGGGGGCCGCCGCCGGGCAGGGTGACAAACCTCGAAATGAAGCCAACCCTTCGCTTGCTGTGGTAGGCGTGACCAATTTCTGCGCCGAAATAGTCCCGCCAGAAAGCGGCCTGACGATCGAGGTCGGGTGTCCAGAGGGCAACATGTGCGATGGGCAAGGCTTTTCCTTTCAGGTTTTATTCATCCGATATGCGGTTGTCTCTGCTATCGGCAGCACACGACGGCGCCCCCTAACGCCGTTGGGCGTCTCCTCTTTCACCGATGATGCGATCGAATGAAAGTAGCGAAATATATCTGTCTATGCGGCTGCGTCATCTGTCAGGAGCGGGTCAGGCACCCTCGCCTGTGGTTGCTCCAAGAACGAGTTCCGGCTTCACCAAGATTTGAAGCTTCGGCGTCTGTGTCGAATAGAGGAGGCTCTGCAGCGCATCGAAAATCTGTCGTGACAAAAGATCGACGTCAAGCCTGCAAACTGTAACAGCGTGCGAGGCTTCAACGGTCGAAAACGAACGGTGATTATCGTAAGCGATCAACGACACCTCTTTGCCGACCATCAGGCCCTGCGCGTGCGCCCACCGCATTAGGCTGTAAGCCGACGCGAGCTCCGGGCAGAAGACCGCCGTCGGTCGCTCGCCCGGCAAGCCTTGAAGGTGGCGTTGGAGAGCACAGACGTTTTCGACCGACACTATTGGAGAGAGACCGAAGGCACCCGCATGCTGTTTGCGCGCCTTCTCGATGCCATCGCGGAACTGCTGGATGCGCGGGGAATTATCGTCGACCAAAACGAGGCGGCGGTGTCCGAGTTGAAACAGCAGCCTGCTTGCGTCGAAGGCACAATGCTCGTAGTCGACATCGACGCATGCAAATCCTTCACGGCTTCTCGTTTTCGCGCCAAACGCCACGACGGGCATCGGCCAATCTTTCGTTTCAGATAGCACTGCGGCCGGATTGATCAGTAGGACGGCATCGATCACGCCCTCGAGATAAAGCTGACGGGAAGCGTTCAAGCCGCAGTCGCCGGTCGCCGGAATGAGCACCAAGTGCAGCCCGTGGGCACTCGAGACAGCCGTCAGGGATCGCAGCAAATCGACTTCGAGGGGCAGGTCGGGACTGCTGCCCACGGTCGTCCAGACGAGGCCGACGGCGTTTGCCCGTCCGGTAGCCAGGCGCCGAGCGCTCTGGCTCGGCCTGTAGCCGTTTTCCGCCGCCGCCTTCAGTACCCGCAGCCGCGTTGCTTCCGCAACTTCAGGGTAGCCGTTCAGAGCACGGCTGATTGTCGTCTGGGACAGGCCCAGTAGGTTTGATAATTCCTTGAGATTCACTGGTCTATGCTGCGATGGCTGACATGGTTTGCGCGATTACAAACTCCTCCACGGATTGTCTTAGCCGAAGCGATTCCTGCGCCAGAATTTGGCTCGCCGCATTCGTCTCCTCGACCATTTCCGTGTTCTGCTGCGTAATTTTGTCCATTGCTGAAAGGGCTGTGTTCACTTCGCGAACGCTGTTTGATTGATCCCTCGTCGCCTGCGCGATCGACGCTACGTCGTTTTTGATCGCCGCGACCTGGGTGATGATGGTTGAAAGGGCCGTACTCGTCTTCTCGACGAGGGCGGCGCCGTCTTGAACCTCTGCTGCAGAGCCGATGATAAGGGTCTTAATCTCCTGCGCGGCCGCCGCAGAGCGCTGGGAAAGCTCACGCACTTCCTGCGCGACCACCGAAAATCCTTTGCCGGCTTCGCCGGCCCGCGCCGCCTCGATGCCGGCATTAAGCGCGAGCAGATTGGTCTGGAAGGAAATGTCGTCAATCAACTCAATGATAGTGTTGATCTTGCTGGAGGCGCTCTCGATGCGCTGCATCGCCTGGACGGTATCGCCGACGACCTTGGCGGAGGATTCGGCATTCTTATTGGCAAGAGCGACGGCCCGATCAGCGCGCGCAGCGATTTCAGCAGAAGCCTGGACGGTCTTACCGATCGTTTCCATTGCAGCAACTGTCTCCTCCAGCGAGCAGGCCTGCTGTTCCGTCCGGCGTGCCAGTTCGACTGAGGCGGTCGACAATTGGCTGCTGTTATTCTGCATGGCGATAGCGTTCTGCCGGATGGAGGAGAGGCTTTCGCTCAGCTTGGCGATCGATGTGTTGAAGTCGTTCCTCAGCCGTTCCAGGCTACCGACAAACGGCTTATCGATCCGCTGCGACAGGTCGCCCGCAGCAAGATTGGCCAATGCTGCGCCGAGGATCTGCACCGCCTCGCTGATATTGTCCTGAACCGCCTGTCGTTCTTTTTCGTTGGCTGTCCGCTCTGCCTCCGCGATCCTGCGGGACGAAAGCGCCTGCGCCTCGGTATCGAGCTTGGAAATCGCGTTGCTCTTGAAGACGGCCAGCGCCCTCGCCATATCGCCGATCTCGTCGCGGCGCTCCCGTCCGTCGATATCGGTGGAGATCTGGCCGTCGGCAATCTGTCGCATGGCGCGGGTAATAGAGCTGATCGGCCGGCGCAGTGTCCAGACCAGCCCAAAGCCGGCAAGCAGCGCTATTACGATGCCCGTAGCCATCGCGGTGACGGAAACGGAATTGGCAAAGGCTGTTTGCGACTGCGCTGTATTCTTCTGGTTCTCCGCAAATCGTCTGAGATCGTTCCAGGCTTGATCGACGGCTGCGCCAGCGCCATCGAAAGCGTCGCTGCGCTTGCGGTTGGCGTCGATCAGGGATTTCGTATCCGTCTCCATGGAGTTCACGATCGAAAGAAGATCAGCAGACGCCTGTTCCAGTTCCTGTTGGCCGCGAGACACGGCGCGCACGACTTGCATGTCATTCTGTGCATCATCGAAGCGAATCGTCAGGTCACTCCGGCTCGCGTCAGTCGCATCGCCGAGGAAACGCGTGGCGGCGAGCTGGATGGCGTGAACCGATTTTTGCAGCTTGGTGGTGGTCTTGGTGACCGCTTCCAGGAGCTTGCCCGTCTTCTGTGCGGTCTTTTGCTGCGCCGATAATCCGTTCAGCTTCTCAAGAACAACATCGGGTGAGGCGTTGTCGCGAGCAGCCTGTAGGGTATCGGTCAACAATGTGCCGATCGAAGCGCGATCCGAATTGGCCTGCTTTGCAAAGGCCTGGGTGCTGGCATCGAGCTTCTCCGCGATCACGGTAAGGTCATCTATGTTCTTCGCGATCTTGATGCGAAAGCCCTGTTCTGCGACGAACACTTCCCAAAGCACGCCGATGCTCTGCTCGATCTCCTCCGTCCGCTCCCGCGCCTGGTGCAGCAATTCGGTGTCCTTCTCACCACCCATGCCATCCAAAACTTTGGTGAGCACCGCCTGCTGATCGACCAGACGCCCAATGACGGCGGCCTTGTTTGCCTCCGTCGTGTTGCGCAGAAATGCGGTCATGTCTGCATAGGCATCCTTGAAGCCGGTTAACGCGTTAAGCACATGGTTCGAAACGGACAGGCGCGAGCTCAGCACGCCCGAGGAATAATAGCCCATGACCCCGAGGCAGCCGATCGTGGCCAGCAGCGGCACGAGAAAGAAAATGACTTTCGTCTGAATCTTGAAGCGGGATAGAAGGGCTTCCACTCGTTGTCTCCCAGAAATCCTTTCGGCTCTGAAGCCTAAATGACCATGTCAAATTCGAAAAAAATCGACGTCGTGGTAAACGTATACTCATATAGAATGATTAAATTTCAATGAGTAGCTTTCAAAGTGTGTTCAGAGGCGCCATGGCGCCGAAAAACGCGGGATATCACTGCTTTCAGGCCATTCCAGCATAAGAAAACGTTGCCAGAACGCAGTGAACGCGGAGCGTTCCGGCCAGGCAGCGCCACTTGCGATCGTTTCGATCGACAACACTGGGATGCTGGTTCGTGCTTGTGCAGGCGATCAAGCCTTTGCGTTCTCCGCTAGCCGTGCGCGGCGTGAGGCTGCAAATTGCCCGGCAGGTCGATTGCCTCATATTCCCAGTAGGGATGCGGGCCATATACGCCGGCGAGATAATCGATGAAAGCCCTGACCTTGGCTGGAAGGAAGTGGCGGCTCGGATAAACGGCGGAAACCGTAATATTGTGTGAGCCTTCAATTTCGGGCAGGACACGGACCAGTGCTCCCGCTCGCAATTCGGCGCCGATGTCCCAGGTTGAGCGAAGAGCGATGCCGATGCCAGCAATGGCCGCTTCCCGTACAACCTCGCTAGAATTGGTCGTCAGGCTCGCCTCGGGGCGGATAACGATCGCGCCTCCAGGCCCCACAAGGCGCCAGGGATCGCCATTGTGGGCTGGCAAGCAGCGATGGCTTTCCAGATCCTCGACGGACTGCGGGACCCCATGAGTCTCCAGGTAAGCCGGTGATGCACATAGGATCCGTCGCACCGGCGCCAGACGGCGCGCAATTAGGCTGGAATCGCTCAGTTCCCCCACCCGGATTGCCAGATCGTAACCGTCCGCCACGAGGTTCGAAAACCCGTCGTTCAGGATGAGTTGGACAACAACGTTCGGGTTGCTGTCCATGAATCCCTTCAGATGTGGCGCGACATGCATCCGTCCGAAGGAGGTCGGAGCAGATAGCCGCAGCGCCCCGGTCAGATCTGTCGTCCGGCCGGAAATATAAAATTCCGCCTCCTCGATGCCGGCGAGAATATTGACGACCCGGTCGTGAAAGCCCAGTCCGGCTTCTGTAAGCGTCATCTGCCGGGTCGTTCTTTGCAAAAGCCGCGTGCCAAGCCGGTCTTCAAGCCGCTTGATTCGTTTCGAAACTACGGCCGGCGAAAAGCCGAGCAGCTTGCTCGCATGGGACATGCTGCCCGTCGCCACCACCTTCGCAAATACCTCCAGATCGCCAAGATTCGTCATCATTCAATCTTTCCAGAACTGACATATGTCTTTAGTATTTGCGCCAAATCGAAAATGATAGTAAACGTTTTCTCGAAAAAGAGGAGCGCTTTTTGCGCTGGGAGAATGTCACAGGGATCGATTACCTTTCTGCCGGTCAAGCCCCACATCCTGTCGAAGCGCGACAGGATCATTGCCGATATCAGGGCGCTCTTGCCGCCTTCATTGGTGATCACGGACGAGCGCGAGCTCGTCCCCTTCGAGACTGATGCCTTCATCGCCTATCGGCGCCTGCCGCTCGCGGTCGTCCTGCCGCAGACGACCGAACAGGTCTCGGAGCTGATGGCCTATTGCCAGGCTAATGATATCCCGGTCGTTCCGCGCGGGGCAGGGACCTCGCTTTGCGGCGGAGCGATCCCGCAAGAGGATGCGATCGTCATTGGACTTTCCAAGATGTCGAAGATCCTCGAAATCGATCTGGAAAACCGCACCGCGACCGTTCAGGCGGGTGTAACCAATCTGAATATCTCCAACGCGGTTGCCAGCGATCGCATGTTCTACGCGCCGGATCCCAGTTCTCAGCTTGCATGTACGATCGGCGGCAATATTGGCATGAATTCCGGCGGTGCACATTGTCTCAAATATGGCGTCACCACAAACAACCTGCTTGGCCTCAAGATGGTGATGTTTGACGGTACGATCGTCGAGTTCGGCGGCAAGGCGCTGGATACGGATGGCTACGATCTTCTGGGCATCATCTGCGGCTCGGAGGGCCAACTCGGCATCGTCACCGAGGCAACCGTGCGCCTGATCGCCTCGCCAGAAGGCACGCGCCCGGTTCTCTTCGGTTTCGATACCTCCGAGCAGGCCGGCTCCTGTGTGGCCGGCATCATAGCGTCCGGCATCATTCCGGTCGCCATCGAATTCATGGATAAGCAGGCAATCGAGATCTGCGAGGCCTTCGCCCATGCCGGCTATCCGATGGATGTCGGCGCCCTTTTGATCGTCGAGGTCGAGGGTTCCGAAGCAGAGATGGACGCGATGCTCGAACAGATCATCGAAATTGCCCGAGCCCATGCAGTCAAAGTCGTTCGGGAGAGCCAGTCGGCAACGGAGGCCGCGCTGATCTGGAAAGGGCGAAAATCCGCCTTCGGCGCGACGGGACGCATCGCCGATTACATCTGCATGGACGGCACGGTGCCGCTCGGACAGCTCTCCACCGTCTTGAAGAAAACCTCCGAGATCATCGATCGGCTCGGCCTGCGCGTGGCCAACGTCTTTCATGCCGGCGACGGCAATATGCATCCGCTCATCCTCTATAACATCAATGATCCCGAAGACGCCCAACGCGCGGAAGAGGCGGGAAATGAGATCCTCAAGCTCTGCGTTGATGTCGGCGGTTGCCTGACCGGTGAGCATGGGGTCGGAATCGAGAAGCGCGATCTGATGAGCCATCAGTTTTCGGCCATCGACCTTAAGCAGCAGATGGCGGTGAGAAAGGCGTTTGACCCGTCCTGGATTCTCAACCCCTCCAAGGTTTTCCCGCTCGACGGCCGAGACATCGCATGAATTTCTCTCCCTCATCCGAACGCGAAGCGGCCGAGTTAATCCGCACGCGCTGCGAGAGCCGCAAACCAATCCGAATCCTCGGCGCCAATACCCGCTCGGCCGTCGACCTCAGCAACGGCGACGTCCTCGATACGGCGGAACTTAAGGGCATCGTCGATTACGACCCGTCGGAAATGGTAATGACCGCAAAAGCCGGCACGCCCATGGCGGAGATCGAGGCGGCGCTCGCTAGTAACAAGCAGCATCTTGCCTTCGAGCCGGTCGATCTAAGACCGGTGCTCGGCACCAAGGGCGAACCGACGATCGGCGGAGCGATGGCCACCAACAGCTCCGGACCGGCGCGCTTCATCAACGGTGCTGCTCGCGACCACCTGCTCGGCCTGCGCTTCGTCAATGGGGCAGGCGAGATCGTCAATGCCGGCGGTCGGGTTATGAAAAATGTGACGGGCCTCGATCTTCCCAAGCTGCTGGCCGGTTCGCGCGGTGACCTCGGCTTCATTACCGAAGTCACCTTCAAGGTGCTACCGAGGCCACAGATCTCCTCGACCGTGATTGTCTCCTGCAATGACGACGCAAGGGCCGCAAAGGTGATGGCAGCTGCTTTGCGCTTGCCCGTTTCGGTCAGCGGGGCCGCCCACGTGCCTGCCGATCTGGAAAATCGCGCATTGATCGGTGCACTGCCGGAGGAAGGCGCCGTGTTGTTGCGCCTTGAAGGACTTGCACCGTCGGTCGCCGAACGAGTTCGAAAGCTCTCCGCAGCAATGGCATCCTTCGGTCCTATTTCGTCTGTCGAGGGCGATGCGAGCGTCTCGATCTGGCACGCCATCCGCAACGCTCTACCCTTTTCAAGGGAGCGGGGGAAAACTCTTTGGCGGGTTTCTTTGACCCCGATGTCGGCCCATCGCTTCGTCGCCGCGGTCGGGCGCGATGCTGCCATAAGCACCTTCTACGATTGGCAGGGAGGTTTGGTTTGGCTCGAGACTGCCGGACCGCTTGATGGGCAAACCGTTCACTGCGAAATCCAGCGCGCGGGTGGCGGCCATGCGGTTCTCATCAGGGCGACAGCCGATGCGGTCCGGCAGCCTGCATCCCTGAGTCCGGCGCTACAGGCCTTGTCGACGCGGATCAAAGCGGCGCTCGATCCGCAGACGATCTTCAGTCCAACGTTCATGGCGAGATACTAAAGAGATGCGCACCAACTTCAGTGCCGAGCAGCTTGCTGATCCCGCAGTCGCCGAGTCCGAAGCGATCGTGCGCAAATGCGTGCATTGCGGCTTCTGCACCGCGACCTGCCCGACCTATGTCACACTTGGCGACGAGCTCGACAGCCCTCGCGGCCGCATCTACTTGATCAAGGACATGCTGGAAAACGGCCGCCCTGCCGACGAGAAGACCGTCACTCATATCGATCGGTGTCTGTCGTGCCTTGCCTGCACAACAACCTGCCCGTCCGGCGTCGACTATATGCACCTGATCGATCACGCCCGTAAACACATCGAGGATACTTACCGGAGGCCGCCGATCGACCGAGCCCTGCGTTGGTTGGTCGCCGCAATCCTTCCTTATCCGCGCCGGTTACGGCTGGCGCTCAAGATAGCGGGCATAGCACGGCCCTTTGGCGGGCTGCTCGAGCGTGTCGGACCTCTCAAGCCGGCAGCCGCGATGCTGCGGCTCGCAGCGGTCAAGACACCGAAGACCGACAGACGTCCGCTGCCCGCCCGCGAGATTGCACCATTGCGGCCGAAGGCGAGGGTGGCGATCCTTTCCGGATGCGCCCAGCCGGTCCTCGATCCCGGCATCAATGAAGCGACAGTAGCCCTTCTTCAGCGTCTCGGCATCGAGATTGCCTGGCCGAAAGGCGAGGGCTGCTGCGGCGCGCTCGTTCACCACATGGGCAAGGAAGCGGTCGCTCTCGATGCTGCACGGCGCAACGTCGATGCCTGGACTGCCGAGATCGAGACCAAGGGTCTCGACGCCATCATCGTGACGGCATCCGGTTGCGGCACTACGATCAAGGACTACGGCCATATGCTGAGCCACGACGCCACCTATGCCGAAAAGGCCGCCCGTATCTCGGGTCTTGCCATGGACATCACCGAATTTCTCATGGGCCTAGATCTGCCCAAGGGCGATCCGAAGAACCTCGTCGTTGCCTACCACTCGGCCTGCTCCATGCAACATGGGCAGAAGATCGTCGCAGCGCCGAAGGTGCTGTTGAAGAACGCCGGCTTCACGGTTCGCGATCCGCCTGAGGGCCATCTGTGTTGTGGATCGGCCGGCACCTACAACATCTTCCAGCCGGAGATATCGGCGCAACTGAAGGCTCGCAAGATAAGGAACATCGAGACGACTACCCCGGACTTGATCGCGACCGGCAATATCGGCTGCATGACACAGTTGCGCAGCGGGACGGAGATACCGCTGGTCCACACGGTTGAACTTCTCGATTGGGCTTATGGCGGCCCGAAGCCTGCAGCGATCGCCGCAGGACGGTGAGGTTTTCCTTTGGATCGCGAGCCCGCGAGGCGTGGGCAGTCCAAAGTGTAGATTCAAAAGTCACGATGCAAGCTGATTGGTCATGCCGATAAGCTTTCGGCCAATCAACCGCAGGGCGCACGCCCTCGGCGCGTCCCTCCATAACGGCCTCATGGCAGACCTGCTTGGTAGCCCGCGCGACGGGACAAGCGCCTTTCGCTCTGATGGCTGAGGTCCAGTCGCTTCTTTTTTAGGCAATCGGTACTCCGGTAATGGAGTGCACACGGCCTGCGTCCAACGCATGCCTCCGTTGCATGGCGGTGCATTCAAAATAGGCAGGATACCGCCTATATAAGCATCAACAAGTGATGGAGATGAACATGAACTTTCGTGAACGCGTGAAAAAGTTTGCGGCACAGCGTCGCGCAATCCGGGAACTGAGCGTGCTTGATGACCATGCTCTGGAGGATGTTGGCTTGCAGCGAAACGAGATTCGCAAGGCAATCCTCGGTCGCTGATCCAAGCGGACCGATGTAGAAAACTCCGTTCTAGGACGGAGTTTTCTTGTGTGTTGCGCTCAGGGGCGGCCGACAAACACCTTTTGTGCGGCGGTTGTCCCAGAGCCGAGCTTTACCGGGTAGGCTAGCTCGCTCATCGCCATCTCGAGCGTCGCCAGCCCACCTAGTATCATTGTGTCGGTGATCGAGCCGAGGTGGCCGATGCGAAACGCCTTGCCGGTCATCTGCCCAAGGCCGATACCGAATGAGACCCCGTATTTTCTGAGCGCAAGATCCGTCAGCATGTTGCTGTCGACGCCCGGTGGGACATAGATGGCACTTACGGTATCGGAATGGTGTGGTGCCGACGTCGAGCAAAGCGACAGCCCCCAGCCGGCGACTGCTGCACGAACGGCATCCGCCGCTCGGCGATGGCGCGCAAACACTTGATCGAGACCTTCCTCCAGCAGCATGTCTAGGCTTTCTCTCAATCCGTAGAAATGCTGCAGCGCCGGCGTGTAGGGATAACCGCCCGCCTGATTAGCTTTGAGCATCTCCGGGAAATCGAAGAAGCAACGCGCTGTCTTTTTTGTCTTTGCAATTTCGATCGCGCGTTCACTAACGGCGACGATGCCAAGACCGGCTGGCAGCATGAAGCCCTTCTGCGAACCCGTGACGGCAATGTCGACGCCCCAAGCGTCCATCTGAAAATCCATCGATGCGATCGACGACACGCCATCGACCAGTAACAATGCGGAATGGCCCGCCTTGTCGATAGCCTTGCGGACAGCCAAGATATCGCTCCGCACGCCGGTCGCCGTCTCGTTATGCGTCACGAGGACCGCTTTGATCGTGCCTTGCTTGTCGTTTTCGAGCCTCTCCGCAAAGAGTTCCGCCGGCGCAGGGCTACCCCAGGCGCAGTCGATTACGTCGACTTCGAGACCATGCCGCTGGCACATGTCGATCCAGCGGTGCGAAAACACGCCGTGGCGTGCGGCAAGCACTCGGTCGCCAGGGTCTAAGGTATTCTGAAGGGCCGCCTCCCAGCCGCCCGTTCCCGTCGAGGGAAATGCGAGGACCGTGCCGCGCGCGGTCTTGAAGACAGTCTTCAAGTCTGACAGCACGCTCATGAAAAGCTCGCTGAACTTCGGCGAGCGGTGATCGACTGTTTGCTTGTTCATTGCATTGCGGATGCGGTCCGGAATGTTGGTCGGTCCCAGAATGAAGATCGGATTCTGTTCGTTCATGTAAAGTCCTCCCACAGAAGGCGAGACGATACGGGATCCTATCGACAAGACCATTATACATTTTTGTGGGAGGCTACGACAAAATAAACTTTAAGATATTGATTTAACATGTATATAATATTCCATGAATGATACTTTCTCAAATGGAAACGGACCTTTTGCAAAAGCGTCAAGAATGAGCCGCCTGCGATGAAAAACCCGCGAGGACGGCCGCGTCTGCAGAAAGTCGGCGCGCTGAAGGCGGGCCGGACAATGGCAGACCGCGCGATCGATGTTCTGGAGGCGGTGTCCCGGCACGGGCCTGTCTCGCTGCGCGATCTGACGACGCAGCTGCGCATTCCGGCCTCGACCGCCCACAGGTTTCTGCTGTTGCTGGAGGCACGCGGCTTCGTGTCCATGGACCCACTCAGCCAGAGGTGGGAAATCGACGTCCGCGCGTTTCAGGTCGGCAATTCCTACCTTCGTCGGACGGGTCTTGCCGAGATTGCGCGTTTCTACCTTGCCGAGATCGGTATGAAATCGGGCGAGACTGCCAACCTTTCGGTCCGACATGCCGGCAGTATGGTCGTCATCGCGCAGGTCGAAAGCCACAATCCGTTGCGCGCCTTTTTCCGGCTGGGCTCGCAGATACCGGTTCATTGCTCCGCCGCAGGCAAAGCAGTCCTGTCCTATCTTCCGCCCGGCACGATTGAAGGACTTTTCGATAAGAGGGGATTGTTGAAGCTCACGGACCGGACGGTCACATCCCTTCCGCAGCTGCATCGGCAGTTGGAAGAGGTTAGATCGCGAGGATGGGCACTCGACGACGAGGAACAGGTGATGGGAATGCGATGTGTTGCCGCCCCCGTCTGGGATAGGGCCGACACCCCGGTTGCGGCACTCTCCCTGAGCGGGCCGACGAGTCGCTTTGATACCGCCGCTGTCGACAGCCTGAGCACCCTAGTCAAAGAGACCGCGCAAGCGCTATCGAATGCCTTGCGCGGGCTTTGATCGCTGAAGCGGCTTCAGATGCGATCGCCTTCCGTTGCGAAAGATAGAACCTCTGTCGAATTCGGGCGCCAGGAGCGGCCGCTGGCCGACGGTAAAATCGCTGCCTTTGCAAAGGTATCCGCCTTCAGGCGGCAAGCTCCGGAAGCGAGAAGGGCTTGACCGCTCGCTCGCACCATCAAAACTCCCGGATGAAACACCAAGAGTGATCCAGATAACTACATTTGAGACTTCAGAGCCGTCGCTGCTTCCACCAGTGAGGGCGTGGCAATGGTCTGTAACGCGGGGAGCTCGACACCGCCGATGTTTCCTATGACCGCCTTCGCTACCTCGTATCCGGCAAGTCGCACGTCCTCATTGATGACATATAACTCGTTCCTGAATAGGTGAAGCAACTGAGACGATTGCTTTGACACGACATCGATGTCTCTGCCCAAACGCAAACCCGCGTCCTCGATGCCCGCCACCAATGCGAAAGTCGCGGCATCGGATGCACTGATGACACCGTTCGGTCTCAACGGGCTAGCCATTAACTCAGCCACGCTTTCACGTATACGATTGATAGGATCATGAACTGTCACCGTATTGAAGGGGACATGAACTCCACCAGCCTTCAAAACGGCGTCCAAAAAGCCGTCGCGCATGTGGTAATGGTAGCTCATGGATGGAGGCGGAGCTAAGAGCATCAATCGGTCGCGGCCAAGCTCCGCCAATTTTCTCACACCGAGATCCGAAAATACAAAATTGTCGTAGTCATGATAGGGGTGATCAATCCCTGTTGAGGTGCGGCCATGAGTGGCGAAGGGGAAACTATGCTCCGCCATGTAACGAACACGGAGATCGTTCGGCTCGGTCCAAGAAATGATGATGCCGTCTGCCGAATTCGTTTCCACGATATAGCGAATCGGATCCATCGGATCTTGGTTTCGTGAATAGGGTGAAACGGTTAAATGATAGGGCGTTTCGGCCAGATACTCGGAAATCCCGTATATCATTTCGGAAACGAAGCCGCCGACTTGTTCATCTGTGTTGAGAACGAGAACAATTTGACCAGTCCTGCCGGTTCGAAGACGGACCCCTGCTCGATTTGGCCGGTACCCGACATGCTCGGCGGCAAGCTGCACTCTCTTCTTGGTCTGCAGACTTATTTCTGGTCCATCTTGAAGCGCTCGGGAGACGGTGGATACCCCCAGCCCAGTCATAAAGGCGAGTGATTTCAGCGTCGGACGTTCGGACCTTTGCTCCGGGGCATCCGTTTGCGAAGTGGGGCCTTTTTTTATTCTCTTCTTACGCTTCATTCCTTGCTCCGAGAATGACGAGCAAATCGACTCACCCTGCCGTCAACCGACGCTCCCCGCTTACTTCGAGTATCACGTTTCGACGCCGCGTGATTCAATTCTTCCGCGATGCATCGTCTGCATGGTGCAGGAACAAGACGGTCGAACCCGAATTTGAACATGGTTCAACCGGCTCGAATTAGTCTCGATAGATGCAGGCCGACGACATCGGCACGGCGCTTAAATCGAAACGAAATCGTTCCATCTTCTTCATCTCACTTGACTGCATTCATCAAGGCACTCCGACTTTGAATTGCAAATTTTTGAATCGTATCAAAATTTGTAAAATAATTATACGGCTAAACATTTGAAAATACAATATAATAATATTTATTGAAACGTTCCCGGAAAAGTGCATTGATGTATCGAATTCTAATGAGGAGGAGAAGTGCGGCGTGGGAACCCAGGCGTTAAGATGTTTTGGCGTTGTGGCAATAGCGGTATTGCTCAGCGGACAGGCAAGTGCTGATACTTTGAAGGCCGAAGTCTTTCATAGTTGGACGTCGGGCGGCGAGGCCGCTGCGGTGAAGGAGTTTGCCAGCGCCTTCAATCGCGCAGGCGGCGAGTGGGTTGATGCGGCTATAGCCGGGGCAGGGAACGGTGCACGCGCTATCGGTATCAACCGAATCTTGGGCGGCGATCCACCTGCTGCAATGATGTTCAGCACCGGCAAGCAGATGGATGACCTCGTCGACCAGGGTCTGCTGCGCAATCTCGATGACATTGCCAAGGCGGAGAATTGGCAAGCTGCGCTGCCGCCCGCCTTCTACGACGCGATCACCCGGGGAGGCCATGTCATGGCGGTCCCGGTAAACAATCATGGCCAGAATTGGCTTTGGTACAACAAGAAGGTCTTCGAGAAGGCTGGTGCGACGGAACCTGCAAATTGGGACGATTTTTTTGTGCAGGCTGACAAATTGCGGAACGCGGGAGTTATCCCGTTGGCCGTTGGAGGACAGAATTGGCAACTGATGATCATGTTCAATTCGGTGCTCCTGAGCGAGGGCGGAAAAGATCTCTATCTGAAGGTCTTCAAGGATCTGAGTCCTGAGGCGGTCGCTTCTCCAGAATTTAGAAAAGTCGCTGAGACATTCGGCAAGCTTCGTCTCTATGCAGATGCAGGCAACGCAAACAGGGATTGGAATATCGCTACGGGAATGGTCATTTCCGGACAAGCCGGCATGCAGTTCATGGGTGATTGGGCCAAGGGAGAATTCGTAGCCGCCGGAAAGACCGCGGGCGATGACTTCGGGTGTATTCTGGGACCTGGTCAGCCGAATTTTATCATGGGCGGCGACGTGTTCATCTTCCCGGAGCTTAAGGATGCTCAAGGAACAAGAGCGCAGGATCTCCTGGCTCACGTGCTGATGGACAAGGACGTCCAAGTTGCCTTCAACGCGAAAAAGGGATCTGTGCCGGTTCGCCTCGACGTTGATAACAGTAAATTGGACGCCTGCGCCAAGGTCGGGGTCGCCGTGTTGCAAGACGTCAGCAAACAGATTCCCTCGATGGAAATCCTTACGCCAACCGACATCGTTCAAAGTCTCCAGGACGTCGTTGGGCAGTTTTGGTCCGATCCTTCAATGACGCTGGATCAATTCGTAGTTGCGTGGGCGAAAACCGTAGAGCAGGCAAAGTAGCGTCCTCGAAGCGGGGCGTTATCGCAAATGTCTCGTCCTGCAATCAACAATATCTCTCAGTCATCGACAAAAGTCGGGATTCGTAAGGAGGTCGGCGCATATTCGTAGCGTCTCACATTGCTTGGCGTCGGCGTTCTCCCCCAATTGATCATCAGTTCGCGAGGTTGCGATGCCCAGGAAGACACTCTCGTTCAGCCTATTTTCGGCGTGGAAATTTCCACCGCTCGATCAACAGTTGGAGAAGTTGAAGTCGATCGGATACGGTTCTGTTGAACCGTTTTATCCCTTGTACGGCGACGATCCTGTCGGCTACCGACGCAAGATCGACGCGGTGGGGCTAACGTCTCCCACGCTTCACGCGCCCATCGACGGCGTGATAGATCAAATCCATCGTTTCGTGGACATTGCCCACACCATCGGTGCGCATACCATCGTCGCACCCTGGATTGACGAGGATAAGCGGCCAACGAGTGTGGAGGATTGGAAGACCCTTGCGGGGAAGCTTCGCAAGTCCGCCGAGGTGGCACAGGTGAACGGTCTGCAACTAGCGTGGCATAATCACGATTTTGAATATGTCACGCTTGATGACGGCTCGCTGATCCTAGATCTCCTCGTCGGAAATGGAGTAAAGCTCGAAATGGATATCGGATGGGTCAGACGGGCTGGGCGAGACCCGATTGGCGAGATGCAGCGCTACGCAGATCATCTGATTGCACTTCATATCAAAGATCCAGCACACGGGTGGGAGACCGCGACGGATGACGGATTTGCTGCTGTTGGGGACGGCCTTATCGATTGGAATGAGCTTTGGCCGACAGTCCAAATGCTGCACAACGTCGACAACGTCATCATCGAACGCGATTTCCCGCCGGACTGGCTCGATTTCGCACAGCGATCCTTCGCCACCATGCAGAAAATCAATCAGTAGCTACGGCACCGGAAATCACTATGACAGCCCAGCACCAAGTCGATGTCATCAAGGCCGGAAATATCTAGTGGGGGCGCGAATTGGGAAGATCACCAGTATCAACGACTTGCGCGCCCGGATTTGTTGACCAAAACCGGGGCGCCAAACCTTGTCGGGAAGGATTGAAAACTGACCGAGGCCACGGAGAGGGGACTGGCAGCTATCGCGAAGACTTCGGAAAAAGCTGAGCCGGGCCGCGACCTAACCGGCGGTAGGTACACGTATCGCTGGATGACGGAATAGCAACAGTGCCAGTTCTGGCCGGGAAGGCGGATATAAATGCTTGAGTACAGGCCTCTATCAAATATTCTATGACGCAGTCTCTCAAGGTCGCGAAATGCATCAGCTTCACGTATGCGTGCCAATGATGACTCCGTTCGAGATCGCGTGATTCGCCGCAAAAATGAGTATGGTATGAAGGGGAAAACCGTGCAAAGCGGAATAGATCCCGACGAGCTTTCGGAACTGCTGTCGACGCCAAACTCGTCAATAAAGGTTGCCGCGCTCGACAACAATCCTGTCGCATTCCGCTGTCACTTTCTCTCTGCGGGACCGGTAGCCATATCCGATTGCGCCTACGATGGGACGCTTCTCGTTAAGCGGGAGGCGCCCAGCGATAGAATGATCATTTTTCTGGCGAAGCAAGGGCATGCGATCTTTGATTATTCCCGCAACCCGATACATTCAGCTCCTGGGCACGGCATCATTCTGGAAGGGGAGCCTAGCAAAGGTGGCCGCATCTTCGGCCCGCGTCATCATCGAAATTTATTCATCGATAAGGCAAAGATCGCCGGTCACCTGAGCCGGATGCTTGATCGGACCGTTAGCGGCAGAATCGACATCCATCCCCATATCGACTTGACGTCGGATGCCGGGCTTGAGTTGGTGAATCTGGCCGATCAGCTTTATCGCGGCCTTTACGACGGCGGATGGCTGCGGCGGTCGCCATTGGCACTAGCCTCTCTTTGTGACGCTGTGACCTATCTCATTCTCGAGAACTGTCAGCATCGCTATTCAAGCGAGCTGGCGCGAACTGCCCCGGCACCGGCTCCGCGCCAAGTAAAATGGGCCATAGAGTTCATGGAGGCGCATATTGCTGAGCCGATATCGCTCAACGACGTTGCGACCGCCGCCAAGGTCAGCGTCCGAACGCTGCAGGAAGGTTTCAAGCAGTTCAAGAACACCAGCCCTATGGCCCACCTGCATGAGATGCGGATGGCCGCAGCTCATCATGATCTGCTCGACGGCCATTCCGAACGAACCGTCGCCGACATTGCTGCCAAATGGGGATTTAGGCATCTCGGTCGATTTGCGGCCGAATACAAAAGGCGCTTCGGCTGCCTACCATCACAAACATTGAAGAGTTGATCCAGAAGATTGGGTCTTCCTATTGTTCCATCCAACCGAGTTCGAGCGCGCTTCTTCAGCACGTTTCGTTGCGCCTTCGACGGTCGCGGATATCTGGTCAAGCGCGGCGAGTTGGCGGGCCGCTTCGATGCCGACCTCGAAGGCGGTCGAATGGATCATGTTCGGCATCTTTGTGAAGCGATCTTGTCAGACATTGTTGATTGTCCGAAACCAGCAACTATAGCCGGATACCACCAACCTAGAGGCTTTTCATGTAAGCCATTGCAGCAATCGTGACAAAGTGTGCTCAGCTTGGTCGCGGAACCCCTTAGGGACGATGCTAAAGGTGCAGCGCAATGGCCAAGATGATCCACTCGATGGTCCGGGTGTTAGACGAAAAGCGATCGGTCGAATTCTACCGGCAGGCTTTTAGCCTTGCGGTCGTCGATCGGCTTGATTTTGAAACATTCACGCTCATCTATCTCAGCAACCTCGATACCCCGTTCGAATTGGAGCTAACGGTCAACAAAGGCCGCACAGAGCCCTATTCGCTCGGCGACGGTTATGGGCACCTTGCGGTTTCCGTCGCGGATGTGGATGCCGAGCATCTGCGGCTAACCTCGCTCGGACTCCGTCCCGGCAGGCTCGTTGACTTCGATCAAGACGGAAGGAAGATGGCACGCTTCTTTTTCATCAGCGATCCGGACGGCTACAAGATTGAAGTTCTGCAGCGGGCCGGGCGTTATCTCTAAGATGCGGCGGGACGACCGGCCAAGCCTTCGAACTCACCGCCGTTTGTCCCTACATGCTTGTAGACAGTCGTTCGGGACACGCCTAGCTCGCGGGCCGTCCGCGAAACGTTCTCACCGGTCCTCTGGTATACGGCGCGGATTTCCTGGCACTTGGTTCGGCTGAGCGGCCGGCCGCGACATTCCTCACAGCAATCCCAAAGGGAGTTTACGACCGGCTCGGCCTCGTCGAAACAACCTTCATCGATATAGTCAGCGCGCCGCCGCAGCAGTGCCCGCCGCAGCACTGTCTTCAGTTCGCGGATATTGCCCGGCCACTGCCGTCGCGACAATGCCACGATCGCTGCATCGGTCACTGGCGTGCCGGGCGCCATGCTGCCCATCAGGAAGCGAACAACGCTGCCGAAATCGGTCCGCGAACGCAGCGGCGGCAGGCGGATATGGAAGCTGTTGAGGCGATAATATAGATCAGCGCGAAACTGCCGCTGCGCCACCATGTTCTCCAGGTCGCGGTTGGTGGCGGAGACGATCTGCACGTCCACCTTCTGCGTCTTCTGCCCGCCAACGGCACGGATTTCCATGCTGTCGAGAAACCTTAGCAGCGAGGTCTGTGCGGCAATCGGAATGTCGGCGACCTCGTCCAGGAACAGCGTGCCGCGGTCGGCAGTTCGCGCCAACCCAGGCGAGCCCTCGGTGCGCGCGTTGGTAAAGGCGCCGCCCTCATGCCCGAATATTTCCGCGATGAATAGATCTTCCGGCACCGCGCCGCAGTTGACCGCAACGAATTCGCCCTTGCGGCCACTCAACCGATGGACATGCCGGGCCATCAGCTCCTTGCCCGTGCCGGTTTCGCCGGCAATATGCACAGGCATGCAGAGCGCCGCGGCTTCGGCAAGTTCAATGAGCGAGCGCTTGATCTGGGGATCGTCGACAACGAAATCTGGTGCATCCTCCTGCCTTAGCAAGACAGGCACCGTCGGAGAGGGGCGTTTTTCGATCGCCGTCCGGCGTTCGCCGATCTGGCGGCAAACCATGAAGACGACACTGCCTGCCCGATCGCGGAGACGGATGACGCCTCCGTTCAGCAGGCCGTCTATCGCTGTGCCGAACCCTGCTTCGAACAAACCATCGAACCGATTTCCAGGGGTGGCAGGCAGCCCCGCAAGCAGAGATTTGCCCGGCCGATTGATCGATAGCACTTCGCCATCGAGTGAAACAGAAAGCAGCCCCGCCGACAGCGTGTCGAGATATTCCGCGCGTGGATGGAAGGCCAGGACGAAGCTCTTGGCACTATCCTGGTAGATCAGGCCGTTTTCGATCTGGGCGGCGGCCATCCGCACCAACGCGTGCGTGTGTTCCTGTCGCGCCTCGTGAGCGCAGGAAGCGTCGAGCAGCCCGAGGATTTCTCCAGCGGAATTGAAGATCGGCGCGGCCATGCAGCTTAGGTGCCCGTGGCAGGCAAAATAATGTTCGCGGCCGTAGATTGCCACCGGCTTGCCAGTCATGCCGGCCAGTCCGAGCGCATTGGTACCGCGCTCGCTCTCGTTCCACATGCTGCCGGGGATGATCGACCGTCCGGCCGAGCTATCGGCAAATTGCTGATCACTGATCGTATCGAGCACGATGCCATCGGCATCGCCGAGCGCGATCATGAAATTCGAGCCGGCGATCTGCGAATAGAGAAGCTGCATTTCGGCGAGTGCCAACAGCCGCATCGCCGCATTAGCCTCGCGCCGTCGCTTCACGTCGGCAAGGGCGACGACGCTTTGCCGCGGTCGACCACGAGGATCGAGATCGGCGTCGCGGCAGCGCTGCCAGCTATCGGCAACGATCGGCTGCAAAGTGCCGGCTGGAACTCTGTCGCCCCTCTCCAGCGCACTGCGCGCGCGGTCCATTCCGGAAAGGTGCTGCATGTCTCCTCCTCATGCATCATTTGGTACAAGGTATCAGTACCGAACCGGACCGCGCAATAGACAGAAACTGTACAGTTACACTGTCCATATCGTTCAGCCGGTGAACACCAGCGCCGGTCAATTGACCGCTTATGTCTATGACAACGCTATGAATTCTTATCTGGCACAGCACTTGCTGATCGTTCTTCTGCAGCGGGCATTGGTCCCGACGGTGGAGGAGACAACGATATGAAGGCGCAAGTTCTAACCAGGTATGACGACAACCTGACGGCCGACCAATGGGTTTCACTACAGGAGGTTGCCGATCCGGTCATCACCAAGTCGACCGACGTGATTGTTCGCATTGGGGGAGCGGGTGTCTGCCGCACTGACCTCCACATCATCGAGGGTGTCTGGCGGCCGCATATGGATCCCGCTGGCGACAATCTCCTTCCGCTGATCATGGGTCATGAGAATGCCGGCTGGGTGGAGGCGATTGGTAAGGAGGTCGAGGGCATCAAAGTCGGCGATCCGGTCATCGTTCATCCCAAGATTTCCGGTGGCACTTGCCTCGCATGCCGCCGAGGTTTCGATATGCATGGGCCCGGAAAATTCCCAGGACTTGATTGCAATGGCGGTTATTCCGAATACCTCTGCACGTCGGAGCGCAACATCGTGCCTCTTCCCAAGACACTGTCGCCAAAGGAGGTCGCGCCCTATGCGGATGCCGGTCTCACCGCCTATCGCGCCGTAAAAAAGGCGACACGACATCTGTTGCCAGGCGAAAGCTGCGTCGTGATCGGCGCTGGCGGTCTTGGTCACATTGGCATCCAATGCCTCAAGGCCATGTGCGCTGCAGACGTAATCGTGGTCGACAAATCGGAGGCTTCGCTGGCGCTGGCCGACAAGATTGGAGCGGACAAGATCGTCAAGGCAGACGGCAACGAGGTGGAAGCCGTGCTGCAACTGACCAATGGCCAAGGCGCCGAAGCCGTAATCGATTTCGTCGGTGAACGAGGAACAACGACCAAGGGTCTCGCAATGACCCGGCCGATGGGTAGCTACTATGTCGTCGGCTACGGCGAGGAGATCCGCGTGCCGACCGTCGACATGGTGATCACCGAGAAAAACATTATCGGCAATCTGGTTGGTACGTGGGCAGAACTTGTCGAGTTGATGGCGCTCGCTGACCGAGGTCTGGTCGACCTGACGACGATCGAATATCGCCTTGCCAATGCCAATCAGGCCCTTAAGGACCTGCATAATGGCAAAATCCATGGCCGGGCTGTGCTCATTCCCTAGCCTCTGACCCCGACTGACCGCCACAATGGTGGCAGATGCTGGTGTGCCCCCGCGCTTTTGCGGGGGAGCCTTTTCGTAAACAATGCAAAGGGAGGAGGGCGCCATGATGTGCAGGGTATTAAAAGCGCAGAGCCCGCAGCGATTCTTGAAAGTCAGCCGGTCGGTCCGGATCTCCGGGCACTCAACAAGCGTACGGCTTGAGGCCGCATTCTGGCAGGTTCTCGAGGACATCGCGAAAATGGAGGGGCTTTCAACGTCCAAACTTATATCCGTGCTCTACAACGAAGCTCTGGAGTTGCATGGGGATATGTCCAATCTCGCCTCGATGCTGCGCACAGTCTGTCTGATCTATCAGGAAGAACGCCGTACGGAGATCGCCGTGCCTCATATCACGTGATGAAAGCTATCAGCCGCAAGCGGCACGCTGCGACTGACATATATATTTCTTGGCCGAGTGGGAAAATATTCGTGCTCAGTTGACTTTCTTTTCAGTGTCGGCGCGGCCTTCGGCGATCCAGCGTGCACCCAGCACCAGCGCACCCATGCTGAATTCTTTGCCATGTGCGGCAACCATTTCCTCGGAGAGCTTCGCAATTCTCTCGAAAAAAGCGTCCTTGCTTTTTTCTTCAATGGTGAGCTTTCTTTGCATGATATCCTCCATTTTCTGTTTGAGTGGCAGCTATTTGAAGAACTGGTTAGGGAAGGTGATGATCGCGGCATTGCCGAGCGCGTCGCCCATGCCAAGCTGTTTGCCATCAGCACTCCATTGAAGTGCAGTGACCGGTCCGCCCGTGTCCCGGATCACCAGTTCGTCGGGAGAGCCGATCTTGGCGATGACGATCTTGCCGTTCGCATAACCTGCTGCCACAAGCTTCTTGAATGGGTGAGAAGCAACGGCATCCACCATCACGAAGCCCGGATGCCCGGTAGCCAGTGCTCCTGTCGAGCTGTTCGAAAGAGGCGGTGTGTCCATTGACCATCCGGCAATGCGATAGGCTCCGGATGCGAAAACTGCGTTTGCGGATTGGCTCCAGTCCAGTGTGCGGATCGGACCGGGGAAATCGCTGAGTATGGCATCACCGCCAGAGGCTATGTCGACCAGGCAAAATCCGCCGGTCTCTAGGCCGCATGCCAACCACCTGTTGTCTGCGCTCCATATCAGCGAAATTGGCCGGGCTGAGAGCGCAATTTCCCGAAATGACCGCAGGTCGTCCTCCGCGTGGCGGATATTGAGGCTGGTGGCAGCCGCAAGCGCGATCATGCATCCATCGTTCGAAATGGATACCACTTCGCTGATAGGATCGCTGAGAGCGGCTTCTCTGATTGAATCTGTCCTCTTCCATTGTAGGCGCAGCCGATTGGGGAGGACCGCGGCCATCAGCCCCGTCGACCGGCAATAATCAAAAGCAATGATTGGGCTTTTATCCGCGAGGACTTTTGCCGAAATCTCGCCGGATCGATTGATGCGCAACAGGTCGCCCTTTGCCGTCAAGACCAGCGTTTCACCGTCATCAAAGGCTGTGAGCCCGCCGCCATCGCGAATTCGGGTATTGATCAGGGGCGAGGGCCGTCCCTCACGGGGGTGGATTGTGGTTCGACCGTTGTCGATGGTAATGCGGGACTCTGGAGGTTCATTGTCGGCGAGGCGGGCGAGAGCGACGGTTCCATCAAAGCATGACATCGCCAGCAGCGTATCGTCATTATTGAAACAGATATGTTTGATGGCCGATGGCCGCCTCCAGTTGCGTGCCAGAAGATCGAACAGGGTTACGTTAGGCGTGGTCTGCTGGTTCATATTATCCTCCTCTTGCCGCAGCAATCAGCCGGTCGAGTAATGCGACTTCCGCTTCCGCTTCCGCGATTTCCTCCATGCAACTGACCTGCGCCTCCCGCATCTCGTCGGCATTGTTCTTAGTGTCGAGCAATTCACGTACCAATTTCTCGCTGTTGCCACTCCGGCTGGCCGCGAGTTCGAGCCTGAGGATATCCATCTCGATACCAGAAAGCGCTTGAGCCAACTTCAGTGCCTTGGCCGTCAACGAAGAAACAGCCGCGACACATTCGGTGCGCCGGCGCAAGAGCTCAAGGGCGGTGTTGTCCTGAGTGGTCATTACAAAATCCCCTGTTTCGGTCGGTAACGGCTAGTTCACAGGGTATCGGTGGCCCCGGCTTCTGGTGACTTCCATGCCTCGAGAATTGTTGGCAGTTGCGGCAACTGGGTTCTGAACTGGCTTTCCGCCATGCGGATATGGTTGCGAAGCTCATCCCACACATCCACTCGCATCATCGTGTCGCCAGTCAATTGCTCGACCTCCTCGACCCGGAATTGCCGTGACAGCGAGACGCCGGAAAAGACGAAATCCCGCAGCATCAGCGCGTGTTTTTCCGAGAAGACATGGATCATAGGGTGACTCTCCGGCGTCACGCCCATCATCGCCAGTTCCCGTAGGATGAACTGCTGGAAATGACGCTGCATCAAGTGCTGGCTCTCGCCGATGAAGCGCATCGTGAAGATCAGATCCCTCTTCATAAGACGCGCGAGTTCTGTGGTGACATCGCTCTCGCCGGCCACGGCAGGCTGCGCTCTTTCGTTGTTATCCACCATATCGGTTTCCAAACGGAGTTTAGGCTTCGATAAAACACCCGAGCGAATATAACGGCATAATAAGCCGATGTATATTTATATTTTTTCCAATTTACTCTGAGATATCTCCGTAAAGCTTGGATGTATGAAGTATTACACTTGTAAATTACGACTGTAAAATAACGTTACACTCCGAATATCCTTTATCGTTATTTGCTGCGGCACGCGTTGCGTTTCTGAACTGGCACGCGCTTTGCAAGGTCTATCGCACAAAAAGCCATCGCGTTCATTGCGACGCTAGAAGAACGAAGGAGTGGGGAAGCGGTTCACTTGAGCCGGGTGAGGAGTGTACCGGCGTTTCCCTGAATACCTTTGCCGTATCCACTTGGATGGTCGGACCTTGGTCGCACCCAAGCGTACCACTTTATCGTGCCGTTCCAATTTTCGCACGCGGCGCTCGAACGCGCCGTTCCAGCCGGGGCCGGAGCGCCTGCGGTTCAAACACAGTGGAGGCTAATGACGATGTCGTCTTTGACGCTTAACAAGATAACCTCGCAGCGCGGTATCTCCGTCGGCGAAGCAACCAAGAAGATTTCCGACCTCGGTTGGAACCCGACCTATGTCCAGGAAGCGATGACGTTTCCGACGGATTATAAGATCAGCAAGGCGCCGCGCGATCCGATGAAGCAGGTGCTTCGCTCCTATTTCCCGATGCAGGAGGAAAAGGACAACCGCGTCTATGGCGCTCTCGATGCGGCTCTGCGCGGCGATATGTTCCGCAATGTCGAGCCGCGCTGGGTCGAGTGGATGAAGCTGTTCCTGGCGATCATTCCTTTCCCGGAGATCTCGGCGGCCCGTTCCATGGCGATGGTCGCCCGCATCGCGCCCGGTGAAGATCTGCGCACCGGCTTCACCATGCAGATGGTCGACGAGTTCCGGCATTCGACCATCCAGATGAACCTCAAAAAATGGTACATGGAAAACTATATCGATCCGGCTGGCTTCGACATCACCGAGGAAGCTTTCGGCAAGTGCTACGCCACCACGATCGGCCGCCAGTTCGGCGAAGGCTTCATCACCGGTGATGTGATGACGTCTGCCTGCATGTATCTGACCGTCGTCGCTGAAACCGCCTTCACCAACACGCTTTTCGTGGCGATGCCGTCCGAAGCTGCGCGCAATGGCGACTATGCTCTCCCGACAGTCTTCCTGTCGGTGCAATCCGACGAGAGCCGTCATATCGGCAACGGCCACTCGCTGCTAATGGCAGCTCTCAAGGAGCCGGAAAACCACCTGCTGCTCGAGCGCGACCTTCGTTACGCCTTCTGGCAAAACCACGCGATCGTCGATGCGGCCATCGGAACATTCATCGAATACGGCACCACCAACCGTGACAAGAACAAGGAATCCTATGCGGAGATGTGGCATCGCTGGATCTTCGAGGACTATTACCGCACCTACATGCTGCCGCTCGAAAAATACGGGATCAAGGTTCATCATGACGATGTTCACGAAGCCTGGAACCGCATTACCAAGAAACATTACGTCCACAAGGTGGCGCAGTTCTTCGCGGTTGGCTGGCCGGTCAACTTCTGGCGCATCGAAGCTCAGCGCGAAGCCGATTTTGAATGGTTCGAACAGAAATATCCGGGATGGTATGCCGAGTTCGGCGATTTCTGGAAATGGTATGACAAGCTTAGCCACCGCGGCGAAAAGATCATCACATTCAACGAGGAAACTGGCTACGTCTATCCGCATCGCTGCTGGAGCTGCCTTGTTCCCTGCTTAATCCGCGAGGACATGGTGGTCGATGAGATCGACGGACAGTTGCACACCTTCGCCCACGAACTTGATCGCTGGACCGCTGTCGAGGCGTTCGCTGACGAATACCAGGGTCGGCCGACGCCTGCGATGGGCCGGTTCAGCGGCAAGCGCGAATGGGAAACCCTCTATCACGGTTGGGATCTCGCCGATGCCATCAAGGATCTGAACTTCGTTCGTTCGGACGGCAAGACGCTCGTGCCGCAGCCGCACCTGCGTTTCGACGGCAAGGATATGTGGACGCTGGACGATGTGCGCGGCCACATACTGCAATCCCCGCTGACGCTTCTGCGCGAAATGTCGCCGGAGGCCCGCGAACAGCACCTCGCCGAGTACCGTGCCGGCTTCACCATCACGCCCTTTAACTAAGGCGTAGAGCCGCGGGGGCCGGTCCCGGCCTCCGCGACATTCCGGGAAAAGCACGTTTCCCTTCAAGGAAACACGCGGGAATTGGAGGTTGCGTCAATGGCTGAAGCTCAAAAGCTACATCAGCAGGCACACACGGTTCGTCTCGAGCCGGTCGGTGTCGAATTCGAGGTCGAGAACGGCGAAACAGTTCTGAACGCAGCGTTTCGCCAGGGTATCGCTTTGCCGCACGGCTGCAAGGAAGGGCAATGTTCGGCGTGCAAATGCGTCCTGCTCGACGGCGAGGTCGACATGCTCAAATACTCGACATTCGCGCTCAACGACATGGAAAGGGATTCCGGACACATTCTGCTGTGCCGGTCGATCGCCTATTCCGACATGGAAGTCGAGCTCCTGAACTATGACGAGGAGGTTCTCGCAAAGTCGATTGCCGTCAAGACATTCAAGGGCCAGATCACGCATATCGAGAAACTGACCCACGATATCAGAGGCATCGAAATCGAACTCGGTTCCCCAATCAAGTTTTGGGCGGGACAGTATGTCGACATCACAGTCACCACGGAAGAGGGGGAGACGATTACGCGCTCGTTCTCCATGGCAAATACGCCGAGCGAAACCAAAAAACTCTCCTTTATTATCAAAAAATACCCCGCAGGAAAATTCTCCGGCGAGCTCGATTCCGGAGGTATCCGGGTCGGAGCCGATGTCACCGTCGTCGGACCCTATGGAACCTGCTTTCGACGAGAAGACCGACAAGGACCACTAGTGCTGGTGGGGGCGGGATCGGGAATGTCGCCCGTCTGGTCGATCCTCAATGATCATCTTCTAAGCGGTGAGAAACGCCCGGTCTATTTCTTCTATGGTGCGAGGACGGAGGATGACCTTTTCCACCTCGACAGGATCGGTGAGTTGGTGCGTCGTTATCCCGAAGTCACTTTCATCCCGGTGCTTTCGCATGCCGGCGAGAACAGCGGCTGGGGTGGCGAGCGTGGCTTTGTTCACCAAAGCGTGGATGCCAAACTCAAGGAACTGGCAATTGACGGCCAAGGCGATGTCTATGCCTGCGGCCCGCCGCCGATGATCGACGCTCTGCAGCCGGTGCTTTTCATGAACGGCTTCGAGTCCGAGCGCATTTTCTTCGACAAATTTACGACTTCGTCCGGGGGAGGAACTCCGAGCCATTGAGGGCTGGACGAAGAAGAAACAGCAATAGTGCAACTGCAACAAGGGAGTGAGGACTATGCCAGCATTATCGAGTTCAGTGGGGTCGGGCGCAGCCGGAGCGGCAATCTTTGCTGATTCCGATAGCCGGAAATACCGCTATTTCGATCCAAAGGGACAGCGCGCCACACATTACGAGGATGTCACCGTCGACGTCCAACCGGATCCGGAGCGCTATCTGATCCAGCATTGGATCATCTCCTTCGCAAACGGCAAGGGTGCCTATGTCAAGGACAATACGGCAGCGCAGAGCTCCAATTGGCATGCGTTCCGGGCGCCCGATCAGGAGTGGGAACGCACACACTATCAGCGTCAATCGAAGATCGAAACGATGGTGCAGAGCGTGATTTCCAACGCCCGCCGAGCCGGTGCGCCGAAGACGTTTGACAAAGTGTGGATCAAAGTTCTCCAGGCCCATCTCGGAGCCTGGAAACATGCCGAATTCGGGCTCGGCACCTCGCTCATGCAGGCGCAGCGCTATGGCTACACCCAGATGATCAACAACGCCACGCTGACCAACTCGTCCTACAAGCTCCGGCTTGCCCAGGACATCACGCTCTATCTGGCCGAAATCGGCATGGATATTCCTGGTTGGGACGACGAACTCGGCAAGAAGCATTGGCTCGAGGACACTGTCTGGCAAGGCACGCGCGAAGCCATCGAGACAATCATGGGTACTACTGACTATCTCGAACAATATTTCGCGATCAACATCATCTTCGAACCCTTGGTCGGGGAACTGTTTCGCTCAGGTTTTCTAATGCAGGCAGCTGCGGCAAACCATGATTTTGTCACCCCACCGGTGATTTCGGCTGCCGAGGCTGACTATGAGCGCAATCTCGCTAATACGATCGATCTGATCTACCTGCTGGCCAACGATGAAAAGCACGGCGCGGCAAACCGCAAGCTTTTCCAGGGCTGGGTCACCAAGCACGGCGCCCTGGCCGACAAGTCCGCACTTGGCCTTCAGCCGATCTGGTCCATGCCGCATTCCAAGCCGGTTTCGTTTCCCGACGTCAGTGCGCAGTCCCAAGAGCGGATTGGCCAGATCCTCGGCGAACTCGGCCTCAAGCGCTAACACAGGAGATTTCAACATGTCATCAGTAGCCCGCGACGCGTCTCAATCGAACATCTTCAAATCGATGAAGGACATCACCTTCGAACAGACGATTTCCCACCAGTGTGGCGTCACCATGAATGACTCGGTCGAAGCCCGCGCCATTGCAGAATTCATGAGCAAGAAACCCAGCGTTACCGTTACTTACGCGCCGGCGATGATCCGCATCGACGGCAACGGCAAGCTAATTTTCAGAATGGACGAGATCAGCGAATATCTCGGCCGCGAAATGACTGCGGAAATCTTCGAGGTCAATACGTCTACCCACTACGGGCGGATGGTCCGCATCGATGACAATGAGGTCATCCTGTTCGGCGATATGGACGAGGTCTTCGAGTACATCTGACGAAGCCCAGCGTCGGCGCGCCGACGGAGTGGCGCGCCGGAATGTTCAATCATTTGCAGCGGAGGGAACAACAATGTTCAAGACACCGGAAGGCAAGGAAATATTCGTCGTCGATGGGCATACCCATTTCTGGGACGGCAGCCCTGAGAACCAGCGCAACATCCATGGCAAGCAGTTCGTCGAATGCTTCTACGGCTATCACACGGCGCTCAGTCCCAAAGAGCAACTATGGGAAAAAAGCAAGTTCGAGAAATACAGCGCCGACGATCTCTATAGGGATCTGTTCATCAACGGTCCGGATGATGTCGCCATCGTTCAATCGACGTATCTCAAAGATTTCTACAAGAACGGTTTCAATACCATCGAGCGCAACGCCGAGATGGCCAAGCGCTATCCCGAACGCTTCATCGTCAACGGCTCTTTCGACCCACGCGATGGAGAGAAGGCGCTGGAGTATATCCACTGGATGAAGGAAACCTACGACATCAAGGGCGTGAAAATGTACACGGCCGAGTGGAATGGCGCTTCAAAAGGCTGGAAGCTCAATGATCCCGAGGCCTATCGCTGTTTCGAACTTTGCGAAAAGCTTGGGATCAAGAACATCCATGTTCACAAGGGACCGACCATCATCCCGCTCAACAAGGATGCTTTCGACGTCCATGATGTCGACTATGCTGCGACCGACTTCCAGAATCTCAATTGGATCGTCGAACATTGCGGACTGCCCCGGCTGGACGATTTCTGTTGGATCGCGGTGCAGGAAACCAATGTCTATGGCGGTCTCGCGGTCGCGCTTCCCTTCATTCATTCACGACCGCGCTACTTCGCTGAAGTGATTTCCGAGCTGCTTTTCTGGGCCGGTCCGGAAAAAATCCTATTCGGATCCGATTACGCGATCTGGACGCCGCGTTGGTTGGTCGAAAAATTCTGGGCATTCGAACTGCCGGATGACATCAGGAAAGAAAGGGGTGTCGACCTTACACCAGAGATCAAGGAGAAGATCCTGGGTCTTAATGCGGCGCGCATTTATGACATCGACATCGAAGCCAAGAAGGTCGCACTCGCCAGTTCGCCGTTCAGCGTTGCGGCGGAGTAGAGGCCATGAGCGCGGCCAATTTGTTGGAAAGTCGCCAGAGGGAACTCTGGCGGCGCCTCGAAGGGGTCAACGATCCCGAATTGGATGAACCCGTGACGGATATGGGCTTCATCGAGCGCGCGGAGATTGCGGCCGATGGTCGTGTGGAGGTCGGGTTCCGGCTGCCCACATACTGGTGTTCGCCAAATTTTGCCTTCCTGATGCTAGACGATGTCAGGACCGCGCTGGACGCACTATCGTGGTCTCCGGAATATGGGTTGACTCTACATGACCATATGTTTGCAGAAGAGGTGAACAAGGGCATTCTGGAGGGTAAGAGCTTTGCGGAGATTTTCGGATCGCTCGCGGAGAAGACGGACCTCGAGGATCTGCGTGAGAAGTTCCGGCTCAAGGCCTTCAAGCGCCGTCAGGAAGCGATAATCCTCGATCTTCGCAGCAGCGGGATGGCGGATAGTGAAATCGCCGGCATGACGCTTTCCGTTTTCGATACCCTCGGCTTCGGCAGCGAAGACGTGCTGAAGCGGAGGCTGCGTTATCGGCACGCTCTTTTCTTGCGGTGGCCGGCCCTGCATCCGCGCGACCCGGTAATTCTGAGCTATGACGGCGGTCGGGTTACGACGGAGACATTGCCCGTTCATCTGGCCGACCTTCGAAGTGTCCGGATCAACATGGAGTTCAACGGTGCACTTTGCCGCGGGCTCAAGCATACTCGCTACAAGGAAGTGGAGATAGTCGATGGTGAACCGACGCTGGTCGACTTCATCTTGAACCGGGTTCCCGCTCCCGCAGTGCGCGCCGATACCCCGTAATTAAAAGCAACGGCCTTCCCGAAAGAGGCCCCAAATCAACAAACCGCCCATCAGGCGGAAGGAGGAGTCATGCCGAAATTGATGTTGCACAATTCCGAAGCGCGCCGTGCGCTTGCCCGGGGCGTCGCTAGGTTGGCGGCCGCTGTGGAGCCCACTTTAGGGCCAAGAGGTATGAACGCAATGATAGACCGGCCACTGGGTACGCCGATGGTCACTCGCGATGGCGTCAGTATCGCGTCCGAAATCGAGCTACACGATCGTTTCGAGAACATGGGCGCACAGATCGTGCGTGAAGTCTCGATGCAGACCAACGAGATTGCGGGTGATGGCACCACGACGGCCATCGTGCTTGCCAATGCGCTCGTTCAGGGTGGCGTTCACGCCAATGAGCGCGGCGCAAGATCGGTCGATCTTTGCAAGGGGATCGATCTTGCGGTTGAGACGGTGGTCGAGGCCCTGAAGGCCGGCGCCAAGCCTGCAAAGGGTAATGGCACGCTTACCGCGGTCGCCAACATCGCCGCCACTGACCCGAAACTCGGCGCACTGGTTGCCGAAGCCTATGAGCGCGTCGGCACGGATGGCATTATCACCACCGATTTCAGCGTTACGACAGAAACCACACTGGATGTCGTCGAAGGCATGTCTTTCGAGCGTGGCTATCTTTCGCACCATATGGTTACCAACCAGGCAAAGATGGAGGCGGTGCTCGAACGTCCGCTAATCCTCCTCACCGACCTTAAGATTAGGGAATCATCTGCTCTCGATACAGCGCGCCTTATTGCCGACAAGACGGGTCGGCCACTGCTCATCGTTGCGGAAGAAGTCTCGCCGGACGTCGTCGTGACATTGCTCGGCAAGCAGGGGCCAGGGAAATATCTCGTGGTCCATCCGCCGGAATATGGCCACTGGCGCAAGGCGATGCTGGAGGATGTCGCCATCCTCACCGGCGGGCGGGTGATAGCGCGCGATCTCGGCGGGCGGATCGAGGACGTGACTACAGAAGATCTCGGCTCGGCTGAACGCGTCATAACAAGTTCGACCTATACGACGATCGTTCGCGGAGGCGGTGATCCTTCTGCGATTGCCGCCCGCCGGGCGCAAGTACAGCGGCAGTTCGAGGTCGCTCCGCCCAACATCGAACAGGACAAGCTGCGGGAGCGTCTGGCCAAACTTTCGGGTGGCACGGCGGTACTTTATGCTGGCGGAGTTACCCCGGTAGAACAGAAGAGAACGATCCAGTTGATCGAGGACTCTCTGCATGCCGTGCGTGCCGCGGCTGAAGAGGGCGTTGTGGCCGGTGGCGGATCGGCTCTTGCCCAAATTTCGTCCGTGCTGAATGCCACGCTTGCGACCGTGGATCATGATGTCGCAGAGGGTATTCGGCTCGTGCAGTCAGTGTTGACACGGCCGCTATGGCGGATAGCGACAAACGCCGGTGGCGATCCCGATACCATTATTGCCGAAGTTACCCGGATCAACAGCGGCCACGGCTTCAATGCGTCGATCGGCAAATATGAGAACATGATTGACGCCGGCATCGTCGACCCGGTCCGCGTGACCTACACCGCACTTAGAAACGCAGCCTCTGTCGCGAAGCTGATCCTGACGACGGAGACGCTCATCGGCGATCTCGCCGAGAATGAAGATCCGACCGCCGGCCCGGCTCTCGGCGGTGGCGCGGAGAAGCTTGGCCGCGCGTAGAGCGGAGGGGGCGACCGGTTGCCGGGAACAACAAAAATGTCCGGCAACCGGCGTGATAGTGTTCAATCAGTTGAAGGAAAAGACGTTCGCACCCACATTGCGAATACCAGGGGGTTTATAGCTCCGCACTAGATAAATTTGGGCTGCCGTGTCACATGAAGCCGCGCTTGATCCCAAATTGCTCCAGCTTGCGGTAAAGCGTCGGGCGCGACACGCCGAGCCGCCGAGCCACCTTGCTGAGATTGCCGTGTTCCGCCGCCAGTGCGTTCCGAATTGCTTGCCGCTCTGCTTCCTCGAAGCTTAAGACGGGCACTTCCGCTCGCGGCAGCGCATCCGTTGCCGACAGGACGTCGATATGATCTCGTGTCCGCTCGACCATATCTGAGGGCAGGTCTTTGAGGTCGACGAAACCGTTGCTTGAAAGCAGATGCAGGCGCTCGACAAGATTTCGCAGCTCACGGACATTGCCCGGCCAGCGATAGGCGAGCAACGAATCAAGTGCATCGTTTGAAAAGCGCAGCGGCGCAGTTCCCTTACGGTGGGCGAGCTTTCGATTGAAATGCTCGATGAGCAACAGGCTGTCACTGCCCCGTTCCCTGAGGGGAGGAACATGAATCGACACCGTGCTGATCCGGTAAAAGAGATCTCTGCGAAACCGACCGGCTGCTGCTTCTTCCTTAAGGTCCCGGTTGGTTGAGGCGACGACCCGTACATCGACCGGCCGCGAACGGCTGTCTCCAAGACGGTACACGACCCTTTCCTCAAGCACGCGCAACAGGAACGGCTGGATATCCAGCGGCATCTCGCCGATTTCATCGAGGCTGAGAATGCCGCCATTGGCGAGCTCGAAGACGCCTGGCTTGCCATCCCGAGAAGCGCCGGTGAAAGCGCCACTAACATGACCGAACAACTCGCTGCCGAACAATTCCTTGGTAACGGCACCGCAGTTGAGCGCGATAAACGGGTTGTTCGACGATTTGCGGCTTCCTGCGTGAATGAGCCGGGCAAAAAGCTCTTTACCAACGCCGGTTTCGCCTTCGATCAGGAGCGATGTTACTTCTTCGGCTTCGCTGACCCGACAGGCGATATCGATGGCTGCCAGCAACGCCTCGCTTTCACCAACGATAAGCGCGGATTCGTCCTTGAGCCGTTGAGTTCTGCTTTCCCTACCGATCTCGGCCGCTCTGCCGCCCTTGGCCTTGGCAAAGACCAGCGCCGCACCGCGCACTGCTCCGTCCAGCTCCAAGGGGCAAACATTACACGACTGCATGTCCTGTGGGATCGAACCTGCGACGCGATCCAGGAAACCGGAGTTTGTCAACTCCGGCAACCGACAGCTTAGGGCTTCCTGACGAATAGTGTCGCCAAACTGCTTGCTATCCGCAATCGGTATGTTGTTGCTGTAAATTGCGCGTCCATGGCGATCGATGATCATCACCGCATCAGTTGAATGGTAGCTGCCGACAGAGGCGATGAACGCTTCGAGAAGCCGCATCCGCTCTTCATTCTGGGAGTCCGCGAGTGCGCGCTCGATTTCTCGAGCCGCTGCTGCGACGAGAGCGATATTGTGTGGCCGGAAGATATCGGGGTGTCCCGAAAGGTCGACGACACCCATGACTTTTCCATCGAAAGGATCGCGGATCGGCGCGCCTGCACAGGTCCAGGCCTTGATCCCGGCGCAGAAATGTTCTGCGGCATGAACGAACACGGGCTCGCCGGTCCACAGAGCGGTGCCGATGCCATTGGTTCCAACGACGTCTTCGGTCCATTTGCCGCCCACCCCGAGATGAATGTCCATTCCGTCATAGATAGTCTTTTTGTCGCCGATCGCCTGGATCAGTACGCCCTTGCTGTCGGCAAGCATCAGCATAGCGCCGGTTCCATCCAGCAGTCTTCCCATTGCCGAAAACGGTCGGGCGGCGGCCGCCAGAAGTTCGAAATTGCCTCGTGCGAGCGCCTCGACAGCATCTTTGTCTGTCTCCAAAGGCGCTTCGTTTTGTTGCGCATCAATGCCGCCGTTTGCGCAACGGTGCCAGGACTCGTGAATCGTCGATCTCACAGGTAATGAGGAGGAGGCAGGTTCGGAGCGGCCTTCGAGCAACGCTTCCCACGCCCGCATGGTTACCCGCTCGTCATAGTCTGCGTATAGCGTCAAGTCGGCAGCAATGAGTCGATCCCCGCTGGACGATTGAGCCATGGCGGAATTTCTCCGCGTGTATGAATCTTGTTTCATGTGGCTACCACATTCCTCGCTCTAGCGATTCGACACCACCTCGGCCCTTGCAAGCAGCATATGCCGTTCGTCGTTACGCCTCGGAAGGAATATTGAGCCGAAGACCGATATCGGCTGCCAGATCCGCGCTGTCATAAGCGGGACCAAGCGCGACACCATCGATATCAGCAAGTGCTTCGATCATTGTCTCGTCCAGCGGGGCAATGAAACCGTTGTCGGTAGTCGCTAGCGCAAACATCTTCAGACCGCGGCGCTCGCGCAGCTCTCCGATATAGTGCAGTTGCAGTCCGGAGCTGACGTCGACGGCGATCACACGACCGTTAGGCGTGATCCTGATTTTGGGTTCAGGTTCAGGAGCCGGTTTCGCAGAACCACCGATATGGATAATCAATCCCTCAGCCTGCGGCGCCAGTTTAGGCTTCTTCGATTCCGAATAATGGCCACCGCTGATCTGGTCCGCGAGTTTTGTGATCACGTGTTGATTTTGCTGTATCAGGTGCTTGATGCGTGCGTCCTCCCGACGCGGACCGTCCTGCTTCGAAAAGATTTCGACCATGAACCCTCCCAGATCCTGTCTCAATGCGCTTTCGCTAGTCCTATGGCAGTGTGTAGCACTTTTCCGCAGATGCAATAGGGAAGATTACAGGAGCTTTGGGCAGGTGCGGTGGTAGCCCGCTGTGGCAACGCGTAGGGTTGCTGTCGCACAGCTCCCATCCAAGGTCTCCAAATAAATCGCGTCTTGTACGAATGAAGTATGATGGCGAGTTTTCGGGCAACGGCGACATGGGCCTTTTTCATTCCGCTGCGCTAGGCCAGTCGTAATCCCCACGCTTTCAGCGACACCATTTCTTTGTCCGATGCAGTAGTACTGCCGCGGCTTCGAACAGGTAGGTTCGTAAAAGTCTATCACCCCATTTCGATGTCTTGCCGTTTAGGTCAGTCTCGCCTGATTGCTTTCGTCTTGGGGTCAGACTGAGATAGGCTCCAACGGTTGCGGCTGACCGGAAACGGGTCGGGTCATCGATGGTGTGCCTGAAGGACGGAGAAGCTACAAAAGGTCCAAGGTTATGAAATGGCTTTGACTTGTATTTTGCGCCGATGCTGCCGTGGGCCCTTCATCGAAAGGCAAATATTGAGTTGTTGTTCAAATCAATATTTGCCGTAAAGACCGATCGTGGCGACCCGGACTGCGGAAGAAATCCGTCTTATGGTAATGCCGCCCTGCATCTCGGAATGTCAGCAAATTCAGGCAGCACGGCAGGGCTGCCATTCGCGAACCACAGGGCCCGATCGGGCGGGAACACCTTTGCAGCGCAGAAAGGCATAGAGCATCAGTGCATAGTCGCAGCAGGTTCCGACAGACCGCTTGTCGGCCGGCCGCTGGACGTTGAGAGGCTGTTGATCCCTTTTTAGGACGTCGTCAAGGCGTTCCGCAATCGGCAATGTCGTTCGCGGCATCGAACCCAGCCTCGTTTCGTCAAGGCCGTACTCCTTTAGCCAATCGCAATGAAGCAGGATGCCCTGAATGATCTGGATCAGAGCGCCGACCTCGGACGGAAGCGCGGCAATTGCACTGATGTGACGACCCGGATTAGTCATCGCGCTCTGCGCAATCCAGCGATCCCCGCCTTCCGTGTAACTCTCCCTCACATTGATCGGGTCTCACATTGGCTTGAATTCTCTGTCATCAGCAAGGTCAGTAACGGCTCGAGCCGGCACCTCGCTCAAATCTCTCTGGTCGTCTCGCATCCGATTCGAGCTGACGTCGCGCTCATGGAGGTTGCAAATGCTCTTGCGACCAATTTGGGTGTACGTCGTCGAACAGTTGAAAGGGAGGCGGTGTCAGCTCGGTGCCAGGATTGAGTTGCTTCCTGACGAAATCGCGATCCTTTCGCTTCGGCATGAGATTTGAGGACGTCAAGCTACGGTGACCGACCGCAGGCTTCGTAGTGCTTCTATCCAAAACGCCGAAAGTCAAGTTTCACAGGTCGGTCTGATATAAACGTAATATTCTCAGAGGCTTGGTATGTTTGTGGGCGGTGGAAGTACCGGGGCCGACGGTTCGAATCCGTTCAAGGCGCCCGAGACGGTTTTGTCCATACCGAAGAGATAGGTAACAGTTTGTCCCTAAGAGATGGGTGACAACCTCGTGCCGAACGGGTTGTCGATGGTTTGCAAGGTCCTCTGTTCCAGGTCGATATATCCCAGATCATAATGCATGAAGCTGACGAGCCAAATGCCGTCGTCGACTTCTTTGATGCCGAGTTTTTGTCCTGCCATAACGGTCGAGATATTGATCTTCTTGCGGTGCATGCAGATGCGGCCGCAGTTGGTGACGAGCGCATCCCTGTCGTGGAAGGGGTAATTGATCTCCGGCAGGCCCTCATAGGATCTCGATGATGAGACATAGAGGCTGCCCGGCGTTCTCATGTTCAGTGCCTCGTGCGGCCGTTCGGTATTGAATTCGCTGACGAATGCATCGAAGCGGGCCTGCTGCTGCAGGATGTTTCTGGCGGGCGGACGGGTAGCCTCTTTCTTCAGCGTCAGGTGCATACGCTCGTGCCGGCCGTTGTCTTGCGGATGGCCTGGCCTGATGCGTTCGAGCACGATGCCGAGTCTCAGCCACCAAACGGACAGCTTGGACAGATTGTAGAGGCCGTTGGGCGAGGCAAACGGCAAGCCGTTGTCGCTGCGGATGGCGAGCGGCAGGCCGCGCTCGGCAAACAGCCGGCAGAAGGCCTCGAACACGCCCTGCTCGCGCGTTGATTCAAAGGCTTCGCAGGCAAGAAGGAAACGCGAGGCCTGGTCGGTCACCGTCAGCGGGTAACAGTATCCGCCATTGCCAAGTTTGAACTCGCCCTTGAAGTCGGCGCACCACAGATCGTTCGGCATGAGCGCCTGGGATAAGGCCGTTCCCTCGGCTCGATGGCGTTGCCGCTTGCGGGCATGAGCGACCAGCCCGTGCCGGTCGAGAATGGCATGCACCGTGCTTTTGGCGGGCACACGTATATCGCCGGCAAGCTTCCTGACCAATAACTCGCGGATCTTACGCGCACCCCAATGCGGCTTGTCCTTCTTGAGCCGCACGATCATCGCCTCGACCGGCTCGGGCAACTGATTGGCATAGCGCACCGGCCGACGTGATCGATCCGTCAGGGCCTCCAACCCCTCGTCCTTGTAACGGTTGAAGATCTTGTAACCGGTCTTGCGCGAGATGCCGAACGCACGGCACACATCGCTCATGCCTTCGCCCTCAAGCAGACGGGCGACAAATCGAAGACGTTCCTCCATAACCGAAGTCTCTCTCCACGGCATCAACACCTCCCGCCAAAGCGAAAAGTGTCACCCATGTCTCCGGTACAAAACGTCACCTATCTCTCAGGTCGGGCATGGACCTGGCGCCACCAATCCAATTGACTTCCGTGGTGCTTTGTTTGTTTGCAAGGGATCTTGAACCTCGAACATTGGCGCTGAAAAGCGTGTGGATGGTCCTGCCACATAAACGCGACCGCTTCCCAAAGCCCGCAAAGCTGATAGCAAAGACAGCGGGGTCAGAAACAGGGGCTTGCGGACACCGCGTGTCCGGCAAAGGGGACAATATGCGCTTTATGGCAGTTCTTTCGATCGGCCTCGCCATTGCTCTGGCGGGGTGCTCTCAGGTGGCGGAAAAGGCTGAGAAGGCCGCCAACCGCTCGTTCACCAGCTATGCGCTGGGCAAGCCCTATACGGAGATCGCCAATCTCGGCCAGTCGCCGATGGCGCGGCTTTCGGGCTCCGACGCAACCTTCGGGCCGATGATCGGCGCGACGTCATTGAAGAACGGCATGACGATCTATCGCCATATGGCGCCGGCTGCCAGGACCGAGACCGGCACGAATTTCGCCGGCCTGGTCGGCAGTTCCACCGTTTCTGAGAACAACCGGCTTTCCTATTTCCTGGTGGGCGCCGACGGGATCGTCAAGGATTGGGCGACGGGCTCGGTACAGGGCAGCGCCAGCGACTGCGTGCAATACATCGGCGGCATCATCAACCGCTGCAACGACATGCGCCAGCTGCAGGCTTCGCTTGCGCTTTACGACATCAGGGTGGCGACCAAGGCCGGCCAACCCATTTCCAGCTGGGGCGAACCGTAAGTGCCCGGTCAGGTCGTCCGTGGGCCTGTGCTCGTGCTTTCCTGCGATCCAAACGCGGTCGAACGGTCCTGGCTGCAGGCAAGCCTACGCGCCTGAGATGATCGCCAGTATCTGAGAGCAGGAAAAAGCTGGGGATCACACTACGAGGTCGAGCTTCGCCTGATAGAGGCGGCCGTCGGCAACAGTGCTCGGACCTGAAGGACCTGATGAGCACCAATCGGCGCCAATGCATCTGGCGCTTTTTATTCATGCGGGCTTTAACGAGACTGTTGGCGGCGCTTTCAGCCAGCGAACTGGATATCGGCTGCCTGACCAGTATCGTTGGCAGTAGTTGACAATCGAAGCCTTGTTCTGGACCAGATATGTGCGAAGATTTGTGAGCAGCTGATATAGGCGCCTAAGCTTGCTGGTGCCATCGCGCAAGCCGGGATGCTGGTCCAATTGCGCGAGCAGGTGTTTCACCGTTCTGGTCGCCTCTCTGACGTATCCGTACAAAGGAGATGCCGTAACCTCGGCACATGAATCGCGGCGTCTCTAAGAAAGGCGTTCGTATCTTGAACGTAGCTGAGCCCTTCCCAGGTCTGCTCAATGTGCCGAAGCCGCATCGACAAATGGAACCAATCAAGTATGCGGTATCGTCTTTGAGGCGGCGAGCGGAGCACCGCCGAACGTCCCGGAAGCGCCTGTCAAAACTTATTTTTGATTCCGACGTCTCAGAAAATCGCGGAACTGGGCGCGGACCACTCGATGGGGGCGGTCAATTCATTCAGCGACTTTCATTCCTAAAAATATCGGTCGTGAGCTCGTTTCCCGCAGGCCCCGCCTACGGGCAGAAACGGTCGCTAACTTTCTTTTGACCTTGGCCGGTCTCTTTCCACAGGGTCTCGCATAGCAGGTAGTGTTGCCGGCGCATCATTTTCAGCGCTGAGTCTTGCACCCCACGCGGCGGCCCATTCGTCGAGCGGCATGATGAGGCGGACCAACGCCTTCCCTTCTTGGCTCAAGCCATAGCCGCCAGTGCGATGGACTACGATGGCAGCGGCCCGCAATTCCTTGAGGCGTGTGTTTAGGAGGCTCGGATTTGTTTCCGCGATCGCTTGCAGTTCCCGAAACGTTAGAGGTTGTCCTGCTTGAGCAAGCTCCCACAAAACGCGCAAACTCATGCGCCGCCCCAGCAGATCGAGAAGCGCCATAGTTGGGTGCCCGGTTTGCGACCCGCGTACGGGCTGGCCGGGTTTGGGAAATTTCATGCTATACTTTCTGTAGCGCTCGAGGTAATTTTTTGCTAAGAAAATGATAGCAGAAGGACGCGCAAAATGGCACCTCGCATTGAGCCGGCCGGGACGCCCACACGGGAAGACGCGGTGTCTCGGGCAACTTGTTTGCCGTCACCCCTTGCGGCTGTTGACACTTTGGGAAAAGCTGGCGGCATAAAAGCCCATGCGGTCCCCGTGCCGTCCGACAGCGTGCTGGCGCCGTTTTATGTGGGCGCGGACCTGCTGGATGCGTACGCGATTCAGTTACCGGTGGGGTCGAACGACGATCTCGAAGTGCTGGCGCGCGCCGGGTTCGAGCGGCAGGCGTGGTGGATTCGCGCGCTTACGCGGGTGCGCGATGTGGTGATGGCGACAGTCGGCGTTAAATCGTCTCGCGCGGTCGGTGCTGCTGCGGCGGCACGTGGGCCGGTGATTGGCTTCTTTCCACTGCTCTCCAAGAGCGCGAGGGAGTTGGTGCTGGGCGAGGACGACCGGCATCTCGACTTCCGACTTGCGATCCTGCTGCGCGCGGGCGCGGCGGGCGACCGGGAGCTTGTCGTGGTGACCGTGGTGCATTGCCACAACTGGTTGGGGCGGGCGTATATAGCGGTGATCGCGCCGTTCCATCGCGTGATCGCGCCGGCGAGCCTGGAGCAAGCGGCAAGGGCGATATAGGCCGGATCGAAGGGCTCTGTTGCAGAAATTTTTGGAGACGTAAAATTGGAGAGAAATAATCCTTCTATTGCCGTTAAACGCCCCGGAACGGCCTCATAGCGGCTGCCGTTCGAGGTGGCGGAATGTCGAAGAAGCAGCTTTTCGGGTAGTCATCCAAGACCTTCTGGAATTTCATTCTACATAAGAAATTTTTGCAATAGAGCCCGCATTTTCGAGCTGGATCGACCGATGTCGGTGATGTCAGCTGGGTGACGCCGACGGCGCAATGCTGGACGCCGGCCTGGGCGATCGGCACCAATCCTCATACCTGGCAGGTGGTCGCCCAGGGAAAGAGCGCAGCCGCCCACAAGGCCATGGCGCATGCTGCAAAGGCGCTTGCGACGACTGGGCTCTCGCTGATGACGACGCCCGAACTTCTGACCGCGGCCAGGGCCGAATGGGCTGACAAGACCGAAGGGCAGGCGTATATCTGCCCGATACCCGACCATGTGACGCCCGGATCGGTTCACAGCGGTAACTCACGTCATTCTGTTAGCGGTGACTAACCCATACCTGTTTGCAACCCGCTTGCGACATCACATGGAAACGCACTAAGGGTAGGGAAATCGAATGCGCGGGATTGAGAAATTCCCTGCTATCGAACTCCAACGGCGTCCGAAGAGGCGAAGATGACAAGCTCCGAATGGCGGGTGGGAGTGCTGTTTTCCAGAAGCGGAATCAGCGAAATCACGGAAACCGAGCACTTTCTTGGCACAGCGCTTGCGATCGAAGAGGTCAACGCGGCCGGAGGCGTGCTTGGCAAGCCCATCGTTCCGATCGCCTATGATCCGGGCGGCGATCAAACTGCCTATCGCAATCTGGCGCGGCGCCTCCTGGCCGACGACGACGTCAATATCATCTTCGGCGCGTCGATGTCGGCCAGCCGTAAAGCCGTGCTGCCGATTGTCGAGCGGCATAACGGGCTGTTGTTTTATCCCTCGATGTACGAAGGATTCGAGTATTCGGAGAATGTGATCTACACCGGCGCCACGCTCAATCAGAACACCTTCGCGCTCGCGGAATACCTGCTCCGCAACCATGGACGCCGGATCCTCTTCGTCGGAGCGGACTATATTTATCCGCGCGAATCCAATCGGGTCATGCGGGATGTGGTGGAGGCAAAGGGCGGTGAAGTCGTCAGCGAGCGATATCTTCCTCTCCATGCCGACGAGCAAATGCTGCGTTCCGTTATTTCCGATATCGTTCGTCTCGAGCCCGATGCCATCTTCTCGACGCTCGTCGGGCGGCCGGCGCAGCGTTTTTACCGCATGTATGCCGAGGCGGGAATCGATCGAAGGCGGGTTCCGATTGCCAGTCTGACCATGGCCGAGAGCGAGATTCGCGAGATTGGAGCCGACGCTTGCACCGGCCATATTCTTTCGGCGACTTATTTCCAGACGGTCGAAAACGAGGCGAACGAGCGTTTCGTAGCGGCGTTCAAAGCCCGTTTCGGCCAGGACTTCACCACGAGCGTGTGGTCGCAACCGGCCTATGCGCAGGTTCACCTGTTCGCCCGAGCGCTTGCCCGGGCCGGCTCGCTCGATACCCATCGCATTTCCGAGGAAATTCTCCTGGAAGATTTTCTTGCTCCGGAAGGTCGCATCAATTTCGACGCCGATACCCGTCATCTATGGCTGCACCCCCGCATCGGCGTGGCGCGGGCCGACGGGCTTTTCGACATTGCCTGGCAAGCGCCTGGACCGATCCGGCCGGACCCGTATCTGACGGCTTCGCGGTTCGAAGACGTTTGGCTGGAGGCCTGAGATGGCGGGACCGAGCCGGATTATTCAGGATTTGCGGCGCGCACGCGTTCTGGTTGTCCATCCGCGCGACGAGGACGGCAACTTGCTGATCGCCCATCTCAAGCGCCTTGGCTGCGAGGTTCGGGCGACCTGGCCGCTTCCGCCCGCCTTGCCTCCCGACATAGACACCGTCTTCCTGCATGTCGAGGATGTCCATGTCGAGCACGCGCTTGAGATCATCGACCTCCAGCAGACGGCGGTCATCGCCATCCTGACATATGAGAGCCCGACAGCACTCCAGGCGATCATCGACCTCAACGCCCACGGCGTTATCAGCAAACCGCTGCGGCCGCTCGGCATTCTGACGCAATTTGCGCTTGCACGCTATCGGCAAAGTTACGAAAAGCGACTCGCCGGTAAGGTGCAGAAACTCGAGGAAACGTTGAAAAGTCGCCGGCTGGTCGAAAAAGCCGTTTCGGCGCTGCGGGTCATGAATGGTCTCGACGAGGACGCGGCCTATAAGCTCTTGCGCGATCAGGCGACGTCAAAGCGTGTTCCGATGGCGACGATCGCCGAATCCATCATCGCCGCGCAGGACACCATGAAAAGCCTTGGACTGTCCATCGGCGGAAAACCTCAAATTTAAACCCTTAGCTGTATCTACGCACCTTTTGAAAAAGCCCGATAAAGCGGCTTGACGGTCCCATTCTTTCGTGCAAGCCTAAAGATAACGAGCAGGTTTGCTCAGCGGCAGGGCTGCCGCATTCACATCATGGCTATGTAGCCTCTGGTTCACGGATTGAATTCCGTGCCAGAGGTTTTTTGCGTTTGGAGACGAGATTGAGCATCAAGACCTCGACCGCGCGGACGGTAACCATCGCAACCGTCCAGTTCGAACCGATCGTCGGTGATCGCGCCCATAACCTCGCAGCCATCGAGCGGCTGGCAAGGGCAGCGAAGGCCAAGGGCGCAGAAATCATCGTTCTGCCGGAACTGGCCGACAGCGGCTATAACTTCCGTGACGGCGACGAGGTTGCCGCATTGGCCGGCCCGGTACCCGGCGGCCCGAGCGCCGAGACGCTCTGCCGCCTTGCCGCGGAGCTTGCCCTTTATATCGTCAGCGGCGTTGCCGAGCAGGATGGCGGCCGGTTTTACAACAGCGCTCTTCTCTGCGGTCCCGAGGGATATATCGGCAAATACCGCAAGCTCCATCTGTGGAACAACGAAAACCGTCTTTTCGGAAAAGGTGATATCGGGCTGCCGGTATTTGACCTGCCCTTCGGCCGCATCGGCATCGCCATCTGCTATGACGGGTGGTTTCCGGAAACGTTTCGCGAATTGGCGCTGGCCGGCGCGGAACTGGTCTGCGTGCCCACCAACTGGGTACCGATGGCCGGGGCGGAAAGCGCTGCGGAGCCGATGGCCAATATCCTGCACAAGGCGGCCGCCCACACCAATGGCCTTTATATCGCTTGCGCCGACCGGATCGGTATTGAGCGCGGCCAGACCTTCATCGGCCGCAGCCTTATCGTCGGCCCGCTAGGCTGGCCCGTGTCCGGTCCGGCCAGTGCCGATCGCGAGGAAATCCTCCTTGCACAAATCGATCTGTCGAGCGTCACGGAAACCCGCACGCTTAACAGCTTCAATCATCTGCTCGGCGACCGCCGAGCCGATGTCTACGGATAATATCAACCCAACTCAAGAAAGGGGAACAAAATGCAAATGAAAACCATCATCCTGACACTGGCATCCGCGGCATTCGCCACCGCAGCTTTCGCCGAGGATCCAATCAAGATCGGCGTGCCGGTGGGGCTGTCAGGCGCCAACAGCGTCGTCGCACCGTCCGTCGTCCAAGCCGCCGAACTCGCCGTCGAAGAAATCAATGCCAAAGGCGGCGTGCTCGGGCGGCCGTTGGCGCTCGAGATCGCCGACGACGCATCAGGGGCGGCCGGCGCACAAAAGGCCTTCGATTCCCTGGTCTTCCAGAAAGAGGTGAACGTCGTCATCTCCATGGAAACGAGCGCTGCACGCAATGCCGGACTGCCGATCATTTCCAAGGGTGACGTGCCGTATATCTACACGTCTTTCTACGAAGGCAAATCCTGCAACGCCAAGCTTTTCGTCGATGCCTGGGTTCCAGAACAGCAGGTGCCGCCTGTCGTCGATAATTTCATCAGCAAACAGGGCGCAAAGAAGTTCTTCCTGATCGGTTCGGATTATGCTTTCGGACGCGGCATGCTGACCTTCGCCAAAGGCTATATCGAAAAAGCCGGCGCTCAGGTCGTCGGCGAGGAATATCTGCCGATGGACGGCAGCGACTGGACTGCCATCATCTCCAAGGTCCGCTCCTCCGGTGCCGACGCCATCATTACCTCGACGGCCGGCGGCGCACCGAACGTGACCTTGACCAAGCAGTTGCGCTCCTCCGGCGTCACCCTGCCTTACGGCAATCTCGCGGTCGACGAAGGCACCGCCAAGAGCATGGGCGCGGATGCCAAGGACATCTTCCTCTCCGCCTCCTACGTCACCGGCATCGACAGCCCTGAAAACAAGGCGTTCCTCTCGGCCATGGAAAAGAAATTCGGCAAGGAACTGCGAACGCCGAACGATCTTTCCGTGCCGCAATATGAGGCGATCTACCTTTACAAAGCAGCCGTCGAGAAGGCCGGCAGCACGGATACGGCGGATGTGCTCAAGGCTCTTCCCGACGTATCCTTCACCGGTCCGCGCGGCAAGATCTCCATGAACAAGCAGCACCATGCGCCGCTGACGATGTATCTTGGCCAGGTAAAGAACGACGGCAGCGTCGCAGTCGTCGATAGCTTCAAAGACGTCGATCCTGGCGATCAGTGCCCGAACCTCTGAAATCAGCGGGGCGGGGCAGGGGCCCCGCCTCCAGCATCGGAGTTCCAGAAATGACCCTCTTTCTCGATATCGTCAGTACCGCGGCCATTCTCTTCATCGTTGCCGCCGGGCTGCTTGCGATCTTCGGCGTGCTGAAGATCATCAATTTCGCGCATGGCGCATGGCTGACCATCGGGGCTTACTGCGCCGTCGTCGTCAGCGGATTCGGCCTCAATCCATGGCTTGCCATTCCTTTCGCATTTCTGGTCGGAGCGATCCTCGGCGGCGTTGCCGAACGGTTCATCGTGCGGCCTCTTTATCGACGACCGCTCGACGCCATTCTTGCAACCTGGGGGCTAGGCATCGTCATCGGCCAACTGATCACGCTTTGGTTTGGTCGCGATGTGCAGTTCACACCGGCTCTGCTGCCCGGCACCTTCGATCTCTTCGGCATCGGCTACTCGGCCTACCGCCTTTTCGCCATTGCGGCGGCTATCGGTCTGGGTCTCGGTTTCACCTTGCTGCTCGATGGGACAAGGCTTGGTCTTTCCGCGCGGGCAGTCATCATGAACGAAACGCTGGCGCGCGGGCTCGGTATCGACACCGAAAAGGTGCGGCTCGCAACCTTCATGATCGGCACCGGCCTTGCCGCCCTTGCAGGCGTGCTGCTCGCGCCGCTGACCAGCGTCGATCCCAATATGGGCGTCGCCTGGCTGACCGGCGCCTTCATGCTGGTGATGGTCGCGGGCTCTTCTTTCGGCGCGCTTGCCGCCGCCTGTCTCATCTTCGGCGCCGCTCAGGTGCTCGTCAGCACCTATTTCAGTCCGATCCTCGGCGGCATCACCGTCGCCGTCCTCTGCGCAGTCACATTGCGCATACGTCCGAAAGGATTTGCCCGTGCCTGACAAACAGAAACTCCGGCTTGTTCTTTTGCTGGCGCTGGCGTCTGCAGCACTTCTGCTGATCGCTTTCGGACCGATGTTCCTCGGCCGCTTCAGCCTCAACGTCCTCACGCGTTCGATGATTTACGCCATGCTGGCGATCACCGTCGATTTGCTGTGGGGCTATACGGGCGTTCTCACCTTCGGGCAGGCGGCATTCTTTGGCGTCGGCGCCTATGCCACCGCCATGGTTCTCACCCATATTGGCGCAAGCCCGGCGCTTTTCGTCGTCGCCCTTGTCGCCGCCGTGCTCGTTCCGCTCCTGCTTGGTCTCGCGGTCGGCTGGCTGTCGTTCTATCACGGATCGACACCGCTCTATGCCACCGTGATCTCGCTCGTTGTGCCGATCGTCGTTACACAGCTCGTCTTTTCGGGCGGTACCTGGACCGGCTCCTCGAGCGGCCTCGTCGGTTACGAAACTCTCCCGCTCGGGCTTTCCGGCTATTTTCGCCTGTCGGGCACCTGCTTGCTGGCTTTGGCTGTTCTTGGGATCGTCTTTGTCCGGTCGGACGCCGGCCGTCTGCTCGCTGCAATCCGCGACAATGAAGCCCGCGTCGCCTATCTGGGCATGAACCCCGCCCGGACGAAAATCGTCCTGGTCGGCGTTCTTGCCGGCGTATGTGGCCTTGCGGGTTTCCTCTATGCCAATGCGTCCGGTGTCGTCGCGCCCGAGAACACCGGGTTCGTATTCGGAACCGAACTCGTCGTCTGGACGGCGCTTGGTGGTCGGGGAACAATCATCGGGCCCTTGTTCGGCGCAATCGGCATCGATTATCTGAGCGCCAGCCTGTCGGGCGATCTACCCTTCCTGTGGCAACTGATCGTCGGTGCGCTCTTCGTCGTCATGATCATCCTTTTGCCGGGCGGCCTCGCCTCCTTGGTGACGCGTTTCCTGCAGTCCGCAAACTCCAACAGCACTTTGAAGCCCTTGCCGACGCGCATCGTCGCCAAGAATGGTGGGTTGGCAGGCGGAAGCCTTCTGTCGATCCGCGGTCTCGGCAAGTCCTATGGCAGCTTATCCGTGCTGAAGGGCATCGACCTTGAAATCGGCGCCGGAGAACTCGTCAGCCTGGTCGGCCCGAACGGCGCCGGCAAGACCACTCTGATGCGTTGTCTGTCGGACGGTACCCAAGAGATCGAAGGTCAAGTGGATATCATCGGTACGAATATCGCTGGTCGTTCACCCGAACGGATCGTCGCCCTCGGTGTCGGCCGGAAATTTCAGGTCGCCAGCATCTTCGACAGCATGACCATCGGCGAATGCCTGAAGATGGCGCGTCTCAGCCGTGAGACGCCCAACCCGATGCGCTCGTCCGCCGAGATCGTGCTGCCGGCTGCTGCGGCCGAGATCCTGATGCTCACCGGCATGGCTGACATGCTGGACAAACCGGTCTCGCTACTGTCGCACGGTCAAAGGCAGGCTCTCGAGCTGGCGATGGTCGTCGCTCTGGAGCCACGCATCATTCTGCTCGACGAGCCGACTGCGGGCCTAACCAAGACCGAGCGCATGACCATCGGCGCCATCCTCAAGAAACTCACGGACGAGATGGGTTTCGCCGCCATCCTGGTGGAACACGATCTCGATTTCGTGCGTGACATATCGAGCCGCATCGTGGTTCTCCACCAAGGCAAGCTTGTTCTCGACGGCACGGTGAATGACGTGGTCAATTCCGAAACGGTTCGCACCATCTACGCAGGAGGCGCCCATGGCTGACGCGTTCAAACTCAAGCTCAGCGGCGTATCGAGCGGATATGGCGCGGTCGATGTCGTCAATGGCGTGTCGCTCGCCATCCGGCCCGGCGAGATCTTTGCCCTCATGGGCAAGAACGGCATGGGCAAAACGACGCTGCTGAAGACGATCCTCGGCTTCCTGCGTGCCGGCAAAGGTACAATCGAGGTCGATGGTGCCGTTATCATCGACAGGAAGCCTGCGGAACTAATCGCTTCCGGAATCGGCTATGCACCTCAAGAATTGCCGTTGTTTCAGGATCTCTCCATCCGCGACAATCTGCGCCTCGCGCTCAAAGGCGATCGGGATCTGGCATCCGCGCTGGAGAGGGTCTACGGCTATTTCCCGTTTCTGAAGGACCGGCTGCCCCAGAAGGCCGGCACGCTTTCGGGGGGTGAGCAGAAAATGCTGATCCTGGCGCGGGCGCTGATGCTGCGGCCAAAGCTGCTGCTGATCGACGAAATCTCCGAAGGCCTGCAGCCCTCTGTCGTACAGAACATTGCCAAAGCGCTGAGGCACGACCGTGAGCAGCGCGGCACGACCATCCTGCTGGTCGAACAGAACCTGGACTTCGCCCTTTCCGTGGCGGACCGCTGGGCCATTCTCAAACTTGGAGCGATCGAAGACGAAAGCCCCAATGGTCCAGACAGCCGCAACCGTGTCTTGCAGCATCTGAAGATCTAGGGAGCGGTTAAGTGCAGGACCGGTGGAATGCATTCATGCCCTATCCGCAGGTAGATGTCGGCCACGCATCCGCCGGCCCGCTTTCCGGCCTTCGCCTCGCAGTGAAGGACCTTTTTGACGTCGCCGGCTATCCTACGGCGGCCGGCAATGCCGCGGTGCTCGCTGCTTCGGGCATCAAGACGGCGACGGCGCCTTTGGTCCAGACGCTCCTGAATGCCGGTGCCTGTTTCGTCGGCAAAACCAACACGGATGAGCTCGCCTATTCCCTTATTGGCGGCAACATCCATTTCGGCATGCCGAAAAACCCACATGATCCGGGCCTCATTCCCGGCGGGTCATCGTCGGGTTCGGCCGTCGCGGTTGCCGCGGGCCTCGCGGATCTCGGCCTTGGAACAGACACATCCGGCTCCGTCCGGCTACCCGCCGCCATCAACGGCCTCATCGGCTGGCGGCCGACACATGGAAGCCTCGACAACAGGGCGCTGCGCCCGCTGGCGCCGAGCTTCGATGTGCCGGGTTTCATGACGCGAAGTCTCGAACCGATGGCCGCGGTGATGAGCGCCGTTGGCATGCCCTCGGCAAATGACCGACCATCATCCATGCTCATTCCCGAGGATATTTTCGAAACCATCGACGACGTGATCGCCGACGAGATGATCGCCAGTCTTCGATCGGCGGGCATGCCTATCCGCAGGACCGCTTCCATCATCTCATTCAGCCTCGCGGATCTCGCTTTGGCGTTTATCACCATCCTCCAAAAGGAAGCCTGGGAAAGCAACAAAACGCTCTTCGAACGGAGTCCTGAAGCCATTGCTCCCGATATCGCCGCGCGTCTTCTAGCAGGCTCCCGCCTGGACGACGAAGCGGTGCGCGAGGCGCACAGAATCCGCGAGCTGTTTTCGGGGGAAATCGACCGGTTGCTCTGCGAAAATGCGGTTGTCGTTCTTCCGACATTGGCCACGAGCCCACCAACGCGCGATGCCGAACCGGAGAGCTTCGCCGCATTTCGTTCCGCCTGCATCAAGCTTCTTTGTCTCTCGGGCCTTAGCGGCTGCCCGCAGCTGGCTTTTCCAGTCGCCAGTTGTGCCGAGAACGTTTCGCTTTCCTTGTTCGGCGCAAGGAGCGCTGACAGGATGCTTGTTAATGTAGCTAGGCGACTAAGCGCGGAATGAAAGCGCAGATGTAAGTTCGAAGACGGACGGGGTTGTCCGTTCGCATGCTTCGCCGATGACGCAGTTTCATGAAGAAAGGATACGCTGCAATTTCGCACTTGGGGGTCTATAGTTCGCCTCCTTTCGAGGCGGTGGATCAAGAGGAACCGACACCTCATTTACGATCTCCCAGTGTTGACAAGCAAGTACGCTAAAACAGCGACAGGGAACGCAAGAAAGCAGGCTGATTGGAGTCTAACCAGCATCCGATCCGGGTCCGCGAAGACGGGCCGCAGTTCCACAGCCTTGGCGATCAGGGGATGTGAAATTTGCCGCTGCAAAAACGATGGCGTCCATAGCGCTCGCAGATCAAAACCTGACCAGCGCTTCTTCATGCGCGCATCGGTAGGATTTCCGGAGCCTGCACCACTTCGGCGTGGGACATAGAAATCTACAAATTTGGTAGAAAATTGAAATTCCCTTCTCCCTTCCGTAGCTGAATCGAAGCGATACGCTTTGCCAATCGCTCTCCTCCTCAAGACAATATCGTCAGTGGCACCGTCATCAGAGTGCTGCCAGAACGATTTTGATTGGAATTCAGGAAGGAAACGCAAATGGCATTTCGCCCCCTGCATGATCGCGTCGTGATCCGGCGCGTCGAGAGCGAGGAGAAGACAAAAGGCGGGATCATTATTCCGGACACGGCCAAGGAAAAACCCCAAGAGGGCGCCGTCGTCGCCGTCGGTCCGGGCGTGCGAGACGAGAACGGTAAGCTCGCGCCCCTCGACGTCAAGGCCGGTGACCGCGTGCTGTTCGGCAAATGGTCCGGCAACGAGATCAAGATCGACGGCGAAGACCTGCTGATCGTCAAGGAAGCCGACATCCTCGGCGTTGTGGCCTAACTCGGCATTTTAGGAAGGAACTCTTTATGGCTGCCAAGGAAGTCAAATTTTCCACCGATGCCCGTCAGCGACTATTGCGCGGCGTCGATATTCTCGCCGACGCGGTGAAGGTGACGCTGGGTCCGAAGGGGCGCAATGTCGTTATCGAAAAATCGTTCGGTGCTCCGCGCATCACCAAGGACGGCGTCTCCGTCGCCAAAGAGATCGAGCTTGAGGACAAGTTCGAAAATCTCGGGGCGCAGCTGTTGCGCGAAGTCGCCTCCAAGACCAATGATCTTGCCGGTGACGGCACCACAACGGCAACCGTGCTGGCACAGGCCATTGTTCGCGAGGGCGCAAAGGCTGTCGCCGCTGGCTTGAATCCTCAAGATCTGAAGCGTGGCATTGACATTGCCACCGCCGAAGCCATTCGCAGCATCAAGGAACGTTCGCGCAAGGTCGCCTCTTCCGATGAGGTTGCACAGGTCGGAACGATCTCGGCCAATGGTGAAGGCGAAATCGGCAGGCTTATCGCCGAAGCTGTCCAGAAAGTCGGCAATGAAGGTGTCATTACTGTCGAAGAGGCAAAAAGCTTCGAAACAGAACTGGATGTCGTCGAAGGGCTGCAATTTGATCGGGGTTATCTGTCACCTTACTTCGTCACGAATGCGGAAAAGCTGATCGTCGAATACGAGGATGCCTATATCCTGATCCATGAGAAGAAGCTCGGATCGCTTCAGCCGTTGCTGCCGCTGCTGGAGGCAGTGGTTCAGACCGGCAGACCACTCCTGATCATCGCCGAGGATGTCGAAGGCGAGGCGCTGGCAACGCTCGTTGTCAATAAGCTGCGCGGTGGCCTGAAGATCGCCGCCGTCAAGGCGCCAGGTTTCGGTGACCGCCGCAAGGCGCTGCTTGAGGACATCGCGATCGTCACCGGCGGTGAAGTGATCTCCGAAGATATCGGTATCAAGCTGGAGAATGTCACACTCGACCAGCTTGGCCGGGCAAAAAAGCTCCGCATCGACAAGGAGAACACGACGGTCGTCGACGGCGCCGGCGCAAAGGCTGAAATTGACGCCCGTGTTCAGCAGATCAAGACGCAGATCGAGGAAACGTCCTCAGATTACGACCGCGAAAAGCTGCAGGAACGTGTTGCGAAGCTTGCTGGCGGTGTCGCGGTCATTCGCGTCGGCGGTTCCACTGAGATCGAAGTCAAGGAGAAGAAGGATCGTGTCGACGACGCGCTGAATGCGACGCGTGCGGCGATCGAAGAAGGCATCGTACCGGGCGGCGGCGTGGCGCTTCTTCGGGCGAAGACCAAGGTCGAAGCTCTGAAGAACGACAATCCCGATATCCAGGCCGGCATTCATATTCTGCTGAAGGCGCTTGAGGCGCCGATCCGCCAGATCGCCGAAAACGCCGGCGTCGAAGGCTCGATCGTCGTCGGGAAGGTGCTGGAGAACAGCTCGCCGACCTTTGGCTTCAACGCCCAGTCGGAGAAGTATGTCGATCTCCTCGAGGAAGGCATCGTCGATCCCGCCAAGGTGGTGCGCACCGCGCTTCAGGACGCCGCCTCCGTCGCCGGTCTTCTGGTAACGACCGAGGCGCTCATTGCCGAAGTGCCCAAGGAAAAGTCGGCGCCTCCGGCTGCACCGGGCGGCGGCTTCGACTATTGAGCCCCGTCGGCTGATAGGTCGCCGGCGGAGATCTCCGCCGGCGAATGCACCGAGGTTACCGGACAGATCGGTGTGACCCCGAACGGGCTTCAGGCCGCAGCCCCGCTCCACAGTTCCGCCCGGGCTCGATTCTCGAGCCGCTCAAGAAGGATAAAACCGTGACCGCCTCTCCAAAGACGCTTCCGATCCTCGACCTCAAGCGTTTTGCTCCTGCCCATCCCGAGCGGCAGCAGGCGCTGGCGGAGCTTCGCGAGGTCAGCCGAACCCTCGGCTTTTTCTACCTGGCCGGGCACGGCATCGAGCAGCAGGAGATAGACGATCTGGCGGCGCTCGCACGCCGCTTCTTCTCTTTGCCCGACGCGCAGAAGCTGGAGATCGAGATGCTGAGGTCGCCGCATTTCCGCGGCTACAATCGCGCCGGTTTCGAATATACGCGCGGCAAGCAGGATTGGCGCGAGCAGGTCGATTTCGGTGCGGAGCGAGAAAGGCTGCAGATCGGCCCGAAGGATCCGCCGTGGCAACGGCTGATCGGTCCGAACCAGTTTCCCTCGGCTCTTCCGGAATTGCGGCCGGCCGTGCTCAAATGGATCGATGACGTCACCGACGTCGGTTTGAAGGTATTGCAAGCCTTCTCTGAAGCACTCGGTCAGAAACCGGACGTTTTCGCGCCGATCTACAGCAACGGCCCGAACCAGTTGCTCAAGCTCGTGCGCTATCCCGGCCGTGACCAGACCGGAAGCGACCAGGGTGTCGGCGCCCACAAGGATGGCGGTTTCGTCACCATCCTCCTGCAGGACGTGGTTGGCGGCTTACAGGTGGATGATGGCGAAGGCGGCTGGATCGAAGCGCCTCCGATCCGCGGCACATTCGTCGTCAATGTCGGGGAGTTGCTGGAGCTTGCCTCCAACGGTTATCTGAAGGCGAACATCCATCGGGTGGTTACGCCGCCGGCGGGAGGCGATCGCCTCTCCATCCCTTTCTTCCTCGGCGCCAATCTAGCGGCCACCATCCCGGTTCTCGATCTGCCGCCGGCGCTCGCCGCAGAGGTGCGCGGTGTCACGCAGGACCCGCTCAACCCGCTCTTTCGCGAGGTCGGCCGCAACGTTCTGAAATCGCGTCTGCGCTCGCATCCGGACGTGGCGCGTGAACATCATGCCGACCTGCTCGAAGAGCAACTCAAGGAAGGAACCCCTGCCTGACGGGAATCTGCGTGTCGCCGTTATCAACTCTGGGGCCGCCATGAAGCAGCAAAAATCTCTTCTCGTCGTCTTCGCGCTGATATTCGCGATGACGGCTCTTCTTTTCATCAACCCCTTTGGCCGCAATATCGCAACGCATGACGAAGGGCCGCTACAGGCGCAGATCAATTGAGAACGTGCACCGCAAAGGCAATTTCGGCGACAGTTTCTCATGCTTTCTCGATGCTATCTCCCCGCTTTCAAAGAAACCTCATCAGCCTCAAAAATGAGCATGGCGTTTTATAAATAGGCAGTGCGCAGCAATAATCTATCTATTTTATAGATTGTATCTATTTAAGATCGTTGATGCAGGCAGCTTTCTGATCCTCCCAAGCTCGATGCGCCTGCAATTGGGGACGAAACTCTAGGAGTATTTCATGCAAGCAATTTCGCTTATCCAGCGGCAACTGCGGACGGCCGCGGGAGCGGCAATGATGGCCGCTGCCGCATTCTTGCCGGTCGCAGCCGAAGCCGGCCAGACGCTCGACAAGATCAAGGAGCGCGGAGTAATCAAGGTTGGCGTCGGAACGACGCCAGGTTTCTTCACGCCGGACAGCAACGGTCGCTGGCAGGGCTTTTTCGTCGATTTCGGCCGGGCGCTCGCCGTCACCGTTTTCAATGATGCCGACAAGGTCGAATTCACCAATTCCTCGCCGCAGCAGCGCTTGCCGGCACTGCAGGCCGGTGAATTCGATATTCTGCTTTCCGGGGTGACCGAGACGATCACCCGGGCTTTCAAGCTCGGCTTCCACTTCGGTCCGGTCGTTTTCTATGATGGGCAGGGTCTGCTCGTTCGCAAGGATCTCGGCGTCACCAAGGGTGAGGAGCTCGATGGGGCGACGATCGGCGTCCAGAGCGGCACGACCGGTGAACTCAACATCGCCGACTTCTTCCGCAAGACGGGTAAGAAGTTTACGCCGATCACGATCGAGGAGACGAGCGAGTTTACCAAGGCGCTCGATACCGGCCGCGTCGATGCGTTGACGCAGGACTCGACCGATCTGGCCGCAAGGCGCACACAGCTCAAGAAACCGGACGACTATATCCTTCTGCCGGAACGGCTTTCAAAGGAGCCGCTGGCGCCAGCAGTGCGGGCCGGCGACGATCAGTGGCTCGAAATCGTCAACTGGACGATCTATGCCACCATTCAGGCTGAGGAGTTCGGGATCACCAAGGAAAATGTCGATACCTTCCTGAAGAGCGAAGACCCGGCCATCAAGCGGTTTCTCGGCGTCGACACCTCGCTTGGCGAAGCGATCGGCCTCGATCCCAAGTTTGCCTACAACATCATCAAGGCAGTGGGCAATTACGGAGAGATCTTCGAGCGCAATGTCGGCAAGGGCACGCCGCTCAACTTCGACCGCGGCTTGAACCAGCTGTGGACCAAGGGCGGTCTCATCTATTCGCCGCCGTTCCGTTGAGCCGCTCGTGCTGTTGCGTATCACGTCACGGAAGAGATACGAACCGGGCTTTTCCAAGCCCGGTTTTTTGGCCTCCGCCCGCCAATGGCTCGGTCCTTCGCCCTTTGCTCAGGCGGCGTTCCTCTTTGTCGTCCTCGCCGTTTGCTGGTGTCTCGGCAACAACGTTGTCGAAACCATGCAAAGGCTTGGCCTGAAACTCGGCTTTGCCTTCCTGTCTCAGCGGGCGAATTTCGAAATCGGCGAAAGCCTAATCGCTTATTCCTCTTCCGATACCTATGCTCGCGCGCTGTTGGCAGGACTGCTCAACACGATCAACGTGGCCTTCTTTGGCTGTGTGATCGCAACGGTTTGCGGCGTGATGCTCGGTATCGCACGGCTGTCCGGAAATCTTGTGCTGGCCTCCGTCGTGCGTGCCTATGTCGAAATATTCCGCAACACGCCGCTGCTGCTTCAGCTCTTTCTGTGGAGCGCGATCTTCCACAGCCTGCCCGCGCCGCGCCGGGCAGTCGAATTTTCCGGTGGTTTTTTTCTTTCCAATCGCGGCATTTTCATTCCTCGGCTGATTTTCGACGGACCTTCCGCGTTCATCTGGTTGCCGTTGGCCGCTGCTGCGGCCGGGGCTACGATCATCGCCACGCGGCGGCTGTTCTTCGGTCAGCGTTTCTACGCGACCCGTATCCTTGTGCTTTCCGTTGCGATGTTCGTTGCCGTTTGCTGGGCGACAGGCGTTTCGGTATCCGCCGAACCGCCTGCGCGCGGCGGCTTCAATATCAGCGGCGGGCTGTCGCTGACGCCGGAGTTTGCAGGGCTGTTGACGGGGCTTGTCTTCAATGCGGCGGCCACCATCGCCGAGATTGTGAGAAGCGGCATTCAGTCGGTTGGAAACAGTCAGTGGGAAGCAGCCCGTGCGCTGGGACTGCGGCCTGGGCACATCATGCGGCTTATCGTACTGCCCCAAGCGCTTCGGGTCATCACGCCGCTGATGACATCGAATTATCTCGATCTGACCAAGAATTCGAGTCTCGCCGTCGCCATCGGCTTTCCCGATCTCGTGAGCGTCGCCAATACCACCGCCAACACGACGGGCCAGACGCTGGAGGCGATCACGATCATCGCCGTCGCCTATCTGACGCTCAATCTCGCGGTTTCCGTGCTGATGAACCTCTATAATCGCCGTATCATGCTGAGGGAGGAAAGGCGGCGATGAGCGAACTGCAGATCGTCCTTCCGAGATTTCGCCGACGGAGCCTGGCCGCCGGACTTTTCGACAGCAGACTGAATGGTTTGCTGACGCTTGCTTGCCTTGCCGTCGCGGTATGGATGTTCATGCCTCTGTGGCGCTGGGCCGTCAACGATGCGGTATGGACGGGATCGGCGCCGGATTGCGGTGTCGATGGCGCGGGCGCATGCTGGGCCTTCATAGGCGCGAAATTTCGTTTCATCATCTTTGGTTTTTATCCACCCGCCCTGCAATGGCGACCGGCTCTCGTCATCCTGGGAATTGCAATCCTGCTGTTCGTCTCCGCCAGGCCGCAGTCCTGGAGCAAATGGCTGCTGCTGCTCTGGCTTGCGGCAATACCGCTGTGCTGGCTTCTGATGGCCGGGACGCTGTTGCCGCCGAAAGTTCCGACCAACCAATGGGGCGGACTTCCGATCACTCTGCTGGTCTCACTGATCGGGCTGGCGACAGCATTTCCCATCGCCCTGCTGCTGGCGCTGGCCCGCCGATCCGAGATGAGGATCCTGCGCATACTCGCGGTGCTGTTCATCGAATGCCTGCGTGGGGTTCCCTTGATTGCCGTCCTTTACGTCGCAATGCTCATCGTTCCGATGGCGCTACCGGCGGATGCACTGACCGACAAGCTGCTGCGAGCGCAGATCGGAATTACGCTGTTTGTCTCGGCTTATCTGGCCGAGGTCATTCGTGCCGGCCTTCAATCGATACCGGCCGGCCAGACCGAGGCAGCCTATTCCCTCGGGCTTGGTTACTGGCGCACAGTGCAGCTTGTCGTCCTGCCCCAGGCGTTGCGGATCGTGATCCCGGCCATGGTCAATCTGTCCATCGGTATCCTGCTGAACACGTCGCTGCTTACCGTCATCGGCATCTCCGATCTGCTGAACGCCGCAAAGACCGCCGCAACGGATCCGAACTGGCTGGGCTTCTACAGCGAGGCCTTCGTCTTTGCCGCCTGCATCTATTTCGCGATCAGCTTCGGTGCCTCGCGCTACAGCATCTGGCTGGAGGCGAAACTGCGGACCAGAAAGTGATTTGCAGTAAAATCGAACAGCGTATGCCGCTGCACTTCAGAGCCGTCGTTACGTCATGGGATCAGCAATGTCATTCGATTTTCAGAAGATGCACGCGAACGGGGACGATTTCGCCATTGTCGATCTGCGCGGCCAGGCGAACATCATCAATCGAGATATCGCCCAACGCCTCGGAGATCGAAATCGAGGGATAGGCTTCAATCAACTCGCGGTCATGGCAGATTGTGAGGATGCAGCAACTCAGCTCACGTTCTGGAATTCCGATGGTTCGACGCTCGATGCTTGTGGTAGCGCCACACGAGGTGTTGCTTGGAAACTTTTGCGGGAAACCGGCTCTTCTTCCGTTGTGGTCAGAACCAATCGAGGGCTTCTCACCTGCTTTCGCGAATTGGACGGCCGGATATCAGTCGATATGGGCAAGCCGCTTCTACATTGGCGTGATGTGCCAATTGCCCAAGAGGCAGACACTCTGAAGTTACCTCTGCCCGGCGCACCATCTGCTTGCAGTATGGGAAACCCACATTGCACCTTCTTTGTTGAAGATCTCGAAGCTCTGGATGTGAAGAGGCGTGGACTTGAGATCGAATCGCATCCCTTGTTTCCGCAAAAAACCAATGTCCATTTTGTTCAGGTAATTAGTCCGACGCGGATTCGTCTCCGCATTTGGGAACGAGGCGGGGGTATTCCGCTTGGCTCTGGGTCATGTTCCTGCGGTGCAGTCGTAAACGGAATCCGGCGTGGTTTGTTGACCAGCTCTGTTGACGTGGAGTGCGATGGCGGGACTGTTGCGGTCAGGTGGGACGGGAATGGCGGCGTATTTCTTACTGGCCCCGTTGAGCCGAATTTTAGCGGCGCCTGGATCGGCGAGCTGTCGCAAAAGTCCTGAGTTATTTTTCTCGCGGTGTAAGACCGTCAGCTCGGGCTTGCCTATCCGCGGACCACCGTCCCGCCCAGGCTTCGCCGACTGTCATCTTATTTATAGTCACTCTGTCTCTAGGCATCGTGCCGAACAGATCGCTACTTGCCGTAGCGCTCGCTCTTCGCAGTCGGATATAACAAAAGACACTTATCGAATCGTGATGCAGGGTCAGGATATGGCATTCATTTCGTCTGCGGGAGTTTCAACGCCGGACGCAACTCCTGACGAATTTGCAGGGCGCGAGCAGCTTCGCGCCAGCTCGGCGGAGTTCCGAAAGGATGTGATCGAAGTCACCGACGGGGTGTTTGTGGCGGTCGGTTACTCGGCCAGCAATGTGACGCTGATCCAGGGCGAGGGTGGGTCGATCATTGTCGATACGGCGGCCAATCCGGTCGATGCCGCAGCGATCGTCGAGGCGTTCGGCGATCGGATGGTGCGGCCGGTTCGCGCGATTGTTTACACGCACAATCATCCAGACCACTCCGGCGGCGCCAGTGTTTTTGCCGGCAGCGACGCCCCCGAGATCCATAGCCACCAGATTCTTGCGGATTCCGCTGCGGAATTCGGAAGGGGTCAGCGCGATGGCGGCGATGCCTTTGGCACAACGCTGCCCGATGAGCTGTTCATCAATGCCGGCACTCAGCTTGAATATGGCCGGGTGACGCCGCACACGCGAGAGGGTTTCCTTCCTCCGAACCGGACGTTCAACGGGCAAGAGGAAACAATCGAAATCGCGGGCGTTGAAATGCAACTCATTCACACGCCCGGAGAGTCCGTCGAGAATATCGCTGTCTGGATTCCCGGCAAAGGCGTGCTTTTGCCCGGTGACGACTTTTACAAATCCTATCCGAACCTCTCGCCCCTCAGGGGGCTGCGGTTGCGTTCGCCCGAAAAGTGGATCGCCAGCCTCGAAAAAATGATCCCGCTGAACGCCCGATACCTTGTGCAGGGGCACATGCGCCCGATCCTCGGCGAAGATAACGTTCGTCAGGCTCTCATCCAATATCGGGATGGCATCAAGACCGTTTTCGACCAGACATTGGCGGGCATCAAGCGAGGAATGAGGCCGGGCGAACTGGTTCAAGAGGTGAAGCTCCCGCCGGAATTGGCCGAAAGCCCTTACCTCCAGGAATATTATGGCAGCGTTGCCTGGACGGTGCGCGGTATCTACGCCGACTATGTCGGTTGGTTCGACGGCAATGCCACCAACATCTTCCCGTTGCCGCCGGTGGAGCGTGCGAGAAAGATGCTTGATCTGGCCGGCGGCGCGGACGAAATGCTGGCCCGGGCACGGGAAGCGATCGAGGCGGATGAATTTCAATGGGCTGCCGAGCTGGCCGACCACGTGCTGGCGGTCGATATAGGTAATGCTGCCGCTAAAGGCCTGAAAGCCAAGGCTCTGTCGGAGTTGGGAGAGCGTCAGGTAAACGCGACCGCCCGGAACTATTATCTGACGTCCGCCCAATTCCTTTTGAAAGGCTAATGCCCGTTGTCGACCCGTATGGCCATCGGCTTGCCGCGCCATTCGATGATCTGGTTCAGGCTCCGGATGACGCGCTCGGCCGGCAGCGAGAAATCCACCTCGATGCCCAGTCCCTCGCGGTTGAAGTCGTCCAGAACGTTCAACAGGCGGAATTGCCTGCCATCCTCAAGACGATCCGCCATGAAGTCCATTGACCAGACCAGGTTTGGTTTCTCTGGCACGGCCAGAGCATCCGGCTTCTCGCGCCTCAACCGCTTACGTGGCTTGATCCTGAGGTTCAGTTCCAGCTCGCGATAGATGCGGTATACCCGTTTATGGTTCCAGCGATGCCCCCGGACATTGAGCAGGTAGAGAAAGCACAGTCGGAAGCCCCAGCTCTTCTTCGCCCGCGTCAACCCGATCAGGAGATCGGCGATCTGCTCGTTCTCGTCGCTAACCTTGGCGCTATAACGATAGCAGGTCTCGCTGACACCAAAGGTGCGGCAGGCGAGTGCAATGCTCACCCCGCGCAACGCCACCGCTTTCCCGGTCATCTCCCGGCGTTGAGATGGCCGCGTCACTTTTTTCCAAGAGCCTCTTTGAGCAGCTCGGCTTGCATGCTCATCTCCGCATACATCTTCTTCAGCCGACGGTTCTCGTCTTCCGGAGCCTTCATCTGGCTGATCATCGACGCATCCATGCCGCCGTATTTGGCTCGCCACTTATAAAACGACGCCGTGCTCATCCCATGCTCCCGGCATAGATCAGGCACGGGAACGCCGCCCTCCGCCTGGCGCAGGATTGCAAGGATTTGCGGTTCGCTGAATCTGCTCGTCTTCATCAAAATCTCCTCGATCATAAAGCCCGAGAAAATTCTGCTTTTGAAGTCCGTTATTTGGCGGGAGGATTACCCTTCGAGCACCATGCCGGACCACATGGTTCTGATGTTGCCGGGCGTGAGCTACAAATTGCCACGGAGTGCCGTCGTTTACAGCTTCTGTTTGGCAGCTTCCGAAAGTGGCCGCCGAACCTTTTCCGGTTTCTTATATCTCTCTTATCCCCGGGCAAGCATCGCGAAGCGAACGATCAGCGAAACGGCGGCAGCACCGAGACCGGCGACGAAACCAAACCATATCCCAATGCCGCCTAAGCCGAGCGGGAATGCGAGGACGTAGGCGCCGAGGAAGCCTATACCCCAATAGCTGGCGATTGCGAGTGTCATCGGCACGACCGAATCCTTCAGGCCGCGAGTGAGACCCGCCGCGACCGTTTGCAGGCCGTCGAACAGTTGAAAGGCGCCCGCAAGCGTGATGAAGGGTATTGCCAGCTCGACAACCTTCCCGGCGTCGGGCGCGGATGCATCGATGAAAAATCCCGCGAGAAGCCGTGCTTGCGAAAGCAGCAGGCCACCGCTTAGCAATGCGAATAGCGCCGCCATGGCGAGTGCGGTGATCCCGGTCCTGATGATGGCGTTGCGGTCGGCGCGGCCCGCTGCCAGTCCAACTCTGACGGTCGCGGCCTGCGAGAGGCCGAGCGGGACCATGAATGCAATGGCGGCCAATTGCATGGCGACGCCATGTGCGGCGAGTTGAAGTGTGTCGATCCAGCCGATCATGATGGCTGCTACGGAAAACAGGCTCATTTCCGACAGGATCATCATGCTGATGGGTATGCCGTGGCGGAGCACTTCCGCGAGCGCTGGCCAATTCGGCGTGAGCATCTCCTTGTGAAGCGCAAATTTCCTGCACTCCGGAACAAGTGCGATGTAAATGGCGAGACAGAGTGCGAACAGCACTTCCACTGCAACGGCAACCCAGGCCACACCCTTCAGGCCGTATGCGGGAAAGCCAAAATGGCCAAGCGCAAATGTGTAGCCAAAGATCGCGTTGAAGACGACGCATATGAGGTTGGCGTAGAAGATGATGCGTGTCCTGCCCATTGCACTCAAGAACGACTTCAGCACCATGAACGCCAATGCAGGTGCAACGCCGAAGCCCATGATCGTCAGATAGGACGCAGCCTTCGCGACCACGTCGGGCTTCTGTCCCATCCAGAGCAAGACGGGCTCGCAAAACAAAAATGACGGCAAAACCAAAACGGAATAGGTCAGCGAGGCCCATACTGCCATGCGGATAAAGCGGCGCGCGCCATCCCTGTCTCCACGTCCAATGCCTTGGGCGACGAGCGGCAGGATTGCGATCGAGAACCCTGATCCAAAGTACAGGATCACGAAGAAGTATTGGATCGACAGCACGATGCCGGCCAGATCCATTGCACCCAGACGACCGACAATCATGACATCCGTCGTATTGATGGCAAGCTGCGCCAATTGTGCGCCGATGAGAGGCAGGCCGAGGCGGAGCGTTCCGGAAAAGTGCTCGCTCCAACTTTGCCGGTGCGCATTGTTTGATTGATCCATGTCTAACCGCCTCGCTCGCCGCGACGTCGGGCGACGCGCGGCTGCCCCCTTGCTGCTCTTTTGATTTCGGCAGGCGCCGTCGGCATGTTCGGCTACGGAGCGAGCGCCGCCGGTTTCACAAGCGGTTCGGGATAGTTTGTCTGGCTGAGGATCATTCCGTACGCGCCGAAGGTGAAATGGGTGATCTCGTTCGTCGCAGGATCCCGTCCGAGTGCCGCGCAGTACGAACGCAGCCCGGAAAAGTCCAGTACCATGCCAGCGGCCATGACCATCACTTTCTCGGAAAATGTGAGGAGATAGATGTCTTCCCGCAGCCTGAACATCTGGCAAGGATCGATGTCGGCCTTCGGATATTCCTCACCTTTGAGGCAGTGCCACGCGTACCATTCGGCGTTGAGGTATATATGTTCGTAAACGTCGTCCTCGCTGTAGATCCACATCGCGCGACGACCAAACAGATCGCTCGTTTGCGCAATCTTTTCCCCCTGCAGCGCCTGGTCGGCGACCCTGCCGAGAGTGACGGTCTGAATGACGGCCGGTTCATTGCCGATTTTTTCACCCACGACGTTTTGAATGAAGACGACTTCGCCGGAACGGAGATCAGCGACGACGCTCATCGATGTACGAAGATCGTCCGCATGCTGGAAGGCAATGAGAAACAGGTCATCGGCGACCCTCTGTGCTTCATAGGTTTCATTGCGCTTGACGGCCGCTCCCCGCGAGCTCCAGCGCATCTTCTCCGCATCGACGAACTCGAAAGAAAAATCCTGACCGTTGCTCAGTTCGAGATCGATCTTTCGCCCGGCAAGCTCGGCGCTGCGCTCAGCTTTGTTGGCGGTAAAATTCGCACCAAGGCCGAGGGCATTGTCGGACTGCGGCATTACCTGTTCGTTCATCGCAATGTTCCTTTACGGGATGTGAATGTTTGGCGGGCCTATCCGGCAGTCGGCGCCGACTTTCCCCATCGTTCCTGCGAAATGGTGGAAATAGACAGCGTGTTCGCGAGCAGGGACCGGGTGTAAGGATGGCTTGGCCGTGTCAGCACATCCTCAGTCATGCCAATTTCCGCGGTCCTGCCCTTGTCCAGGACCAGAACCCGATCCGCAAGATTGCGGACGACCGCCAGATTATGGGTGACGAAAACCATCGCCAGCCCTTCCTCGTCCCGAAGCCTGGTCAAGAGATCGAGTATGGCTTCCTGTACAACGACGTCGAGAGCGGAGGTGATCTCATCGCAAACGAGGACTTTGGGCTTGCAGATCAGCGCGCGTGCTATGCAGACACGCTGACGTTCGCCACCGGAAAGGCGATCCGGCCGCAGGTTCGCTTGATCCGCGCGAAGCCCGACTTTCGACAGCACTTCAACAATGGCGTCCCGCCGCCTTCCCCGATCGCCTTCAACGAGGTCATAGGCTGCCCCGATGCTCTCGCCGACCGTCCTCCGCGGATTTAAGGCGGAAAACGGGGACTGAAAGACGTATTGCAGCTCCCGCCGCGCTTGCAGAGAACGTTGACGGGCGCGTGCTGGCAGGGCGATGCCTTCAAGCTCTACCAAACCGTTCTGTTGCACGTGCTGCCCGACGATGCTCTTCGAGAGGGTGCTTTTTCCCGAACCCGATTCGCCGACAACGGCCAGGCACTCGCCCGCATGGACATCGAAAGTGACTCCAGCCAGCACCGAGATCGTGCCGTAGTGCGCCGCAAGGTCAACGACCCTCAACACTGGTCTTGCGGACGCATCACCACCCGGCCGAATGTTCCTGTGCGGTCCGGTGAGTGCGACATCCGGGGCGGCGGCCAGGAGCTCGCGGCTATAGATATGTGCCGGCGCCTTGAAAAACGGGCCTGCCGCTTTCTCCTCCACGATCTTTCCATCGCGCATAACGACGATGCGGTCGGCTATCGCTGCGACCACAGAGAGGTCGTGCGTCACATAGAGGGCGCCGATGCCATGATCCGTGCAAAGCCGGCGCACGAGCTTCAGCACGACTGCCTGGGTCGCAACGTCAAGGCCTGTCGTCGGCTCGTCGAGCACCAGTACCGCTGGTTCCAGCAGCATGGCGATGGCTATGCCGAGACGCTGAAGCTGGCCGCCGGAAACCTGATGCGGAAAGCGGGCAAGAAATTCGTCGTGGGTGGGAAGGCCAACTTCACCGAGGATCTCGGTTGCCCGGATTCGTGCCGTCCTGCGATCCCAGCCGTGACACAGGGCGACATCGATCATCTGATCGAGGATACGGATGGCCGGATTGAACGCAGAGGCCGGGTCCTGCGCAACATAGGCAATGATCTTTCCGCGAACCGACAGGAGGGATTGCGGTGTCTGCGAGAGAATATCGATCCCTTCGACGCATACGTGACCGGATGCGATCGTTGCGCCGGTGCGGGTGTGTGCCAGGAGGGCGGTGCTGACTGTCGTCTTGCCCGATCCCGATTCTCCAATCAGGCATAGGATTTCGCCGGGCGAGATCTCAAAATTGACGTTCGAGACAATTTGCCGACCGTCCTTCAGCGCGACGCAGAGATTGGTCACCTTTGCGCGGGAAGCCCTTGCTCGATCTTGGTCCGCCATCGTCAGCTCCTCTTCCACGATCATTGCAATGTGATCGCGCCGCGCGCGGTCGAAGCGCCCAGCCGTCCGGTGTGGAGCCTCAGCAGTTGGCCGACCATGTTGTCCGCATCGGCAGCCCGGAAGGCGGCGATCAAGAGACCGTCGCCGTCGAATGCGAGATGCATCGGGTGGCCAGGGACTGGATGGGATATCAGGCTGCTTCCGTCCGGGGCGACTTCATCGATCGAACTGGAACCGAAGGAAGCGATCCAAAGCGTCCCGTCCTCGCCGACGCGGATGCCGTGCGGCGTGTGGCCTTCAGGCAATTGAAAGACGTCTTCGATCCTTCCGTCCTTGCGCAGGCGACGAACCCTGTCCGAATAAGCTTCCGTCCAGACGACGGCCCCATCCGCCTCGACGACAAGTCCGCAAGGGAATGTGCATCCCGTATTGACGAGAAGTTCCGCGCTGCCGTCCGGATTGATCGCGAAAATCCGGCCTTCGCCTTTCCGGTTCTCCTTCTCCCACTCCCAAATGTGGGAGTCCGCGACATAAAGCCGGCCGTCCGGTCCGAAAGCGATATCATGAGGAGAAACAAGAGGCACTCCGGCAACCTCGGTCAGGATGGTTTCGGCTTGATCCTGACCAGGCGATATCTTCTGTATGCAGGGTGCGATCTGGTCATCCGCCGCCCAGAAATTGCCGAGGACACCGCCCGTATGGGCGAGATAGAATGCGTCGTCGCTACCGCGAAGGATGGCAATCGGGCCACTTGTGACCCTGGAAATAACCTCCCGCCCACTCCGCAGCGAATAAGCGACGATCTCGCCAGTCATTACGTCGACCGTGAGGAAGCGTCCATCTTTGAGGGTGTCGCCGCCCTGCGGCATCTCACCGAAGTTCCGCTCCAGGATATGAACCGTGTTTTGATCGCTCATTTTGGTGTTCCTCATAACCTCATGAATCCGCGCGTCATCGGCATGCCCTTGGCATCGACGCGCATGCGAAGTAAGCGGCCCGGTCGCAGCGAGTCCTCATCGCCGGGATCGATCGGCGATCCGAAATCGGTAACGTAGAGCCAGTCATCGACAAACGTGCAATTGACGGGTACGCCGCCGACTTCGATTTCCTTGAGCGTCCTGCCGTCGCGCGAAAGGACCGCGACAAGCCCTGCTTCGAACGTCGTGATCCAGAGATTTCCCTCGCTATCGATGGCAACACCCTCGGGGGTCTGGCCGGCGGGCAGGCGAGCGACGACTTCGCGTCGGCCATCGGGACGCAATCGTCCGATCACCCTCGTGTAGGATTCGAGCCAGATGATCGACCCGTCCGCTTCGCAGCCGATGCCGTTTGCGAAAACAGGTCCGAGATCAATGATCTTCTCGGCCAAGCCATCCGCGCTTACGGCGTGGATGGCGCTCGATTGTGTCGGATTGTCCGGTTCCCAGAGGCCGGAATCGGTGAAATACAACCGTCCGTCCCGTCCCCAGACCAGATCGTTGGGTGCGAAATATGGCTCGCCATTTGATGCCGAGCAAACCGACTGCACGACAGCGCCATCCGGCGAAATTCGTTGTATCGAAGGCATCTGCGGCCGCGGAAGGGCATGGCCGCCGTAATTGGCTCCACTTTGGGTGACATAGATCCAACCGTCGGAGCCGAGCGTGGAGCCGTAGGGAGCGCCACCTGTGGCGGCAAGCGTTACAACGGCTCGATCCGGATACCATACGCAAACCCGGCCGCTATCGGCCTCGACGAACAGGATACCGCCATCCCGCAAGACATCGGGACCTTCCGGATGGCCAAGGCCCTCAGCCAGAATTTCGATTTCCACGACCGCTGTCACAGCACGTCTCCGATACCGAGTATGTCGCTGACGGCATCCGTCAGTGAATTCACTGCCAGCGCGAAGAAGGCGATCATTGCGATCGGTGCGATAGTTCCCCACGGGGCGATCATCAGGCCGCTTCGGTTCTCGTTGACCATCAGGCCCCAGTCGGCATTCGGCGGCTGAATGCCGAAACCGAGGAAGCTCAATCCCGCGATGATGCCGATGGACCAGGTCAGGAGCGCTCCGAATTGGACGATCAGCGGCGTTGTGACGTTGGGCAGGACTTCCTTGAGCAGAATTTTGTAGCGAGGCATCCCCACGAGCTCCGCCCAGGCGACATATTCCTGATGGATGACAGACAGCGCCACACCGCGGCTGAGCCGCGTCACCGTTGGAAGCCAGCCTATGGCGACGACCACGACGATCAACGACGGATCGTGGCCGAGCATGGACAGAAACAATATGACGAGGACGATCAAGGGAAACGCCAGCAGAATGTCGTTAAACCAGCCAACTGCCGTGTCGACGAGCCCGCCTGCATAGGCTGCGAACAAGCCGAGGGCGGCACCGAAGACGATCGCGATGAGGCTTGCCAGCGTGGACATCCAGACAACCGACCGGCCTCCGCACAGAATTCGCGAGAATATGTCTTGCCCGAGGTAGTCGGTCCCGAGCCAGACACCGGCGCCTGCCACGTCGAAGGGTATTCCGACAATATCAGATGGCTCGTGGGGTGCGAACAAAGGTCCGAGATATGCGATCGCCAGCAACAGAAACGTCGCCACAGCCGCACGGCGTACCCGCCCCGAAGCAAGCAGTTTCCGACAGAATCCGGTTCCGGTCGTGTCGTAGGATGGATTACTCATTTGCTCCACTCGATGGTTCGCAGGCGGGGTGTGAGCAGGATCGTCAGCAGATCCGCGACGATGTTGAAGATGACGACGCCGGTGGCGAAGATCAGGGTCACGGCCTGCAGGACCGGCAGGTCACGAAAGCGGACCGCATCATTCAGCAACCCTCCGAGACCGGGATAGTTGTAGATGTATTCGATGACGACAACGCCACCGAGGAGATAGCTGAGCATCAGGGCGCTTCCCTGCACCATCGGCACCAGGGCATTCGGAAGCGCATGCCGCCACACCACTCGCCGTTCGTTGATGCCGCGCAGCCGCGCCTGGACCACATATTCCGATTCAAGCGCCTCGATCATCGCGGCCCGCATTTGGCGTATGAGATAGGGCGCGGTGATCAGCACGCCGGTCAGCACGGGCAAGACGAGCTTGTAGGGATGTCCGAAGCCGCTTTGCCCCGGTGGAATCAGAGAAACGGCGGGAAAGATCTGGAAGACGAGCGTGGCGAGCGAAATCAGCAATATGGTGCCGATCACGAAATCCGGCAGCGCCATGAGGCTGAGAAAAACCAGCATTAGCGATCTGTCCACAACGCGGTTGCGCCAGACCGCCATTGCGACGCCCACAGCGATGGAAAGCGGAATGAGAATTGCCGCTGAGAAGATGAGAAGAGCCAGAGAATTGAGAAGCCGGGCTCCGATCAAGGAGACGACAGGCTGCTTTGCCGCAATCGAAACGCCAAGATCGCCCGTCAGCAGACCGCCAAGCCAGGAGACGTATTGAACTGGCAACGGACGGTTCAGCCCGAGCTGTTCCCTCAGATTGGCCAGGAGTTCGGGTGTCGCCTGCCGGCCCAGAATGGTCTGTGCCGGATCCGAGGGCAACGCCTGGGTGGCTACAAAAATCAGAATGGAAACGACAAAAAGAACGAGGACGCCGCTCAACATCCTCCGGAACAGCCATTTGAGCTGTGCCGCTGCGTCTGAACTCGCCGGCATGCTTACGGTTCTTGCTTCGGCGTCAGACATTGGCTTCATCGCAGCGCACCAATCACCTCGTCGCAGGTCGCTATTTCGGCAAGCATGGACAGGCCGCCGCTCAATGCGATCTCGTGCATTTCAGCGCTTTGCGATGCTGTGCCATCACTGGCGATGATTACGCGATACCCGAGATCGCTCCCGTAGCGCGCGGTCGATTCGACCGAAAGATTAGTCCATGCGCCCGCCAAGACGAGGGTGTCGATCCCCATCGCCCTCAGCGTCTGGTCGAGATCGGTGCCGGCGAAAGCGCCCGCCCGCTGCTTCTCGATGACGATATCGCTAGGGCCTGCCGAAAGCTCCGGCAGCATCTCCAGTCCAGGGGCGCCCGGCTGAAGATCGGGATCATCGGCGATCTCCCGAAACAGCGCGCTCATCATGCCGCGTGCCCTCAGGCCCCGTGGCCTGCGATGATGAATGAAGACGACGGCAACGTCTTTCTTGTTTGCTGCGTCACGCAAAGCGACAATATTGGCAACCAAATCCTGCTCGGTCGCGTGAGGTTGTGCATTTCCCTCCGGGCCGACGATGCAGACGTGCATGTCCAGAATGATCAGTGCCGTGCTGGCTGCGTCAATGTCTTGCAAACGCATGACTTTCCTCACATGTCGATCGTTGAGCGAAAAGACGGCCAGGGGCGGGCATTGCATTGCACCGCTTGAATACGGCCGAGAAATTGTGGGGCCGGCTGGCTTTCGTCGAATGGCCCCAAGTCGGCAACGTAAAGTCGCCCGCCATGAAGTGTTCCGTTCAGCGGCAAACCACCGGTTGGAATGAAGCCGATGATTTCGCCGTTTGGCGTGATGATATCGAAGCCCGCGGCTTCCAGGGCAGCGACCCAGAAATTGCCATTCTCGTCGATTTTGAGCGACTCCGGCGTATGGCCGGGAGGCAAGGTACAAACCTCAGCCGGCGAGCCTCCCTTTTTCATGCGCATGATCCGCCGAGTATAGCATTCCGCCCAGTAAACGGTCCCGTCCCCGGCAAGAGCGATGCCGCTCGGGAATACATGGCCGGCGTCGAGGATCAATTCGGCATGCCCGCGTGGCGAAATGGCAATGATGGCACCGGGCTCCGTATCTCCGTCGGGAGCCCATGTCCCTGAATCTGTCATATATAAGGATCCGTCCGGACCCCACGCCAGATCGTGAGGGGCAAGTAGAGGCCGTCCCTCCACTTCGCGGCAGATTTCCGTCACCTTGCCAGTGGACATGTTAAGACATTCCAGTGCCGGTGGGCGTTGATGGTCGGCGCGCCAATCACCCGCCTGTCCACCATTCTGCGTGAAATAGACCTGCCGGTCGCTTCCGAGCAGCACCGCATTTGGTCCTCCGCCGCAGCGATAAAGCTCGGACAGTCGTCCCGAGGCGCTGCACAGCATAAGACGGGACCTGTATGTTTCCGCGAAAATCACGGTGCCGTCGTCCATGACGTCAGGTCCTTGAGGATGCCCGAGCGACTCCGCAATCGTAGCCGCAAGTTCAGGCATCGACAGGCACTCCTGTTTCCATCGAAATGATTTCGACCTTGTCGTACCATTCCTCGAGCAGCGGATGGTTTTCGTCCACGGCCTCAAGCGATGCCGCGTCAGTCCACAAAACGACGTCGAGAAACGTGCCATCGGCCATCTGATAGAAGGCGTTGGAAATGAAGCCGGGTGTCTTTTCCCTCAAATCGCTGCAGAAGCGCGGGCGCATGGCCAGGATCGCGTCGGCCATGCCCTCTTTCGGGCGAATATGCACGACTTCGACCAGGCCGGTTTTCTCTGATGCTGTCATTTCATCCATCGATTACGTGGTTCATGATCGTTTGACCGCCATCCACCGTGATGGTCGATCCGGTGAGGAAGTCCGGGGCGTCCACCACCAGGAACCGGACCACTTTCGCAACTTCGTCAGGGTTAGCCGCGCGTGCCTGAGGGTTCATGACCGAGAGTGCGCCGGGGGGCAGGGATTCCACGAACTCTCCGATCATGGGCGTGTGAATCCAGCCCGGGGCGACAGAGTTCGCAACGATGCCGTCGGAGGACAGGTCGACCGCAAGGGACCGCACAAGCGCGTCGACGCCCGCTTTCGCCGCGCAATAATGCGCAAGACCCGGATCGGCGACACGCGCGCTGATCGAGGAGATGAACACCATGCGCCCATGCGTTCCGGCGGCGAGAAAGGCCTTTGTCGATGCCATGGCGATCAAGGCCGCGCCGCGAAGCACGGTGGCGTTCATGTCGTCCCAATCCTGCAACTTCATATCTTTGAAATTGGCGACATGAAGGGCAGCCGCTGCACTGACAACAGCGTCCAGACGGCCATAAGCGCTTGCCGCGCGAACGAAAACCGCATCGACATCGGACGGGTTGGCGACGCTGCCGCTGACCGTTTCTATTTCCGCGTCGGCGACCGTGCTGAGGATGGAGTGCGCCGCCTCATCGAGTGTGCGTTGACGCCGGCCGTTGATGACAAGCCGGTATCCGGCCAAGGCGAGTGACCTGGCACAAGCAAGGCCGATGCCGCTTCCGCCACCTGTCACGATCGCTACGGGCTTCCCGGTTCTCGTCATTGCTCTTCAATCCAGAGATCTGCGGACCGGTAGGTGGAGAAACCGGACACATCAGGCGCGATTCCAGCCACACCACGGGTGAAGTCGACTGAATTTTGGAAGCCCCAGATAATCGTGCCACCTTTCTGGTATTGGATTTCCTGCATGCGATGGGCCATCGATGTCCGCTTTGCATCGTCTGCTTCAGCAAGCGCCTTGTAGAACAGGCCGGAGAATTCCTCGTCATTGAAATGCGAGAGATTGAGGCTCGAAGTCGGACCGTCCGCCTGCATCAGTGTGACGAAATAATTGTAGGGCGGCTGAAGGTTCGGAGAAAAGCTCCACTTTCCATACTGATCGCCATAGAATGCGGCAGAATCCACCTTGTTCAGCTTCACGTCGACGCCTGCCGATCGCGCCTGCGCAGCGTATAGTTCGGTCGAGGTGAGCACGCCGGAGCCGAGATCGCTGGTCGTCAATTCGACTTGAAGATTTTCGAATCCGGCCTGCTTGAGCAGGAACTTCGCCTTATCGGGATCGTGCTGACGCTGCGGCAAATCCTTATTGAACAAGGGGTCAAGAGGCGCATAGAGATCGTTAGCGATGCGGCCTTCGCCCAGATAGGCACCCTTAACCATGGCATCGCGATCAACGAGCAGTTTGAGTGCTTCGCGAACCCGCACATCGTCATAGGGCTTCTGGTCGACCCGCACGTTTAGTGGGATAAAGCTGACTGTCTCGCTGCGATTAATCTGGAGGCTGGTGTCCGCAGCGAGGACGCGGATCAACGGGAAGGATACGAAATCGGCCATGTTGATCTGGCCACCCTGCAAGGCATTGATCCTTGCGGTTTCGTCGTTGAAATTGACATGCGTAATGCCGTCCACATAGGGACGTCCATCGCGCCAGTAGTTCTCGTTCCGCACCATGACGGATTGCTGGCCCGGCACAAAGCTTTGCAGTTTGAATGGACCGGTCCCAACTGGCTTTGCGAGGTCGAAGTCCGTCGGGACGATCGGCAAGGCAAGTGATGCGGCCTCCGGAAAACAAATCATGCCGGATTTGAGCTTGAAGCGCACCGTGCGCTCGTCGAGCTTCTTCGTTTCCTTCAGATCGAGCGTTGCCAGCAGACCGCCATATATGGCTCCCGTCGCCGGATCGAGGCAGCGCTGGGCACTGTAGATGACATCGTCGGCGCTCAGCGTCTTGCCGTGATGGAACTGAATTCCTTTCTTGAGACGGATTGTCCATTCGTCCAGCGTTGCGTTCGGTTCGCCCGATTCAATCAGCCACGGATCGATCGTATAAGCTGCGGAAGCCGACCATAATGTCTCGTAAAGTGCCGTGAACCGCGCGTAGTCCGCCGCCGAAAGCACCTTGAACGGATCGAGTGAATCGCCGGCGCTGCCGCCCTGAATACCGTGGATCAGCATGCCGCCGCGCGTTGGCGTTGCGGCCCGGGCCTCTGTGGCAAGCGGATTTCCAAAATGATCGACGAAGGAGGTCCCGCCGGCGAGGGCAGCGCCCGCTAACGCCCCGGCTTTCAAGAAGTCGCGGCGCCCGTAATTCCCAGTCAAAAAATTCTTCATTTCCTCTCCCCCATATTATTCTCCCTCCCCGGAGAATGCCGGCTCTATGCCGGCCCTCGACTATATACGTCACATGGCGTTGACCGCCTTCCTCGTCCGGCGCGCAGGACCGATGCACCGCATTTTCAAACAGCAGGCAAGCTGCCGCACAACGGCACGAGCGCGTCGGCTATGGATTGACCCGGATTTGCCTTAAATGCGGCTCGTTTCTCACGACTTGCGAGCGCGTTATTTGTCTCGCTTGCGCGTGCCGAAATAGGGTTTCATTACGGCTATTTAAGACCAATCGTTTCATGTAAGCTTGGTCAAAAGTGACGGAAAATGCGGACTGTGGCGACAGATCGTGGCTTCAGTGGGCGTGTTGACCCAAATGCGGCGCGGACCGACTGGTACGATAAACAGGATGTGCACATAATGTCGGACATCGGGGCTTTCGAAGCGGATTTGCGCAAGATGTGCGGCTACTTCGTCCTTTTGAGTGCCCGCAACAAAAAGGCTGAGGGCCAGGTATCGATCGAGATCGGCGCAGGCATCAGCTTCGTGGAGGTGTGCTCCAATCTCCAGCAGGCGTCGAGAAGTCGGCGGGAGATAAACCTCGATTTCAGAGATGATTTCTTCCTCGTCATTCAGCGGGAAGGCAATGCTTTGGTAAGCCAGCATGAATTGTCTCACTGGCTGCAACCTGGGGACATGGTTCTCGTCGATAGCCTCGAACCTTCGGAATTCACCTTCTTCGGGGAATTCAACAAGCTCTGCTTTGTCATGTTGCCTCGCGGCGATGTCTTGGGCAAGGCGTTAGGCGGATCGGTGGTCGGTGGAAATTTTCTTCCACGGCTGGATCCGATCAACGGCGCGATTTCTGCAATGCTTCAGAAAATGAGGCAGACGACATCATCGGAAAACGGGCTCGATAGCCTGCTGCGTGATGCCCTTCTTAGCGTTTTGACCATCATGCTTCGCGAGACGCCAGACCGCGAGCAGGAGTACAAGAGCCCTGCGGGCAATGGCATGGATCACGCTCTCAGATTAAGCCGACAATATATCAATAGCCGCTATCGTGATCCCGACTTCAAGATAAGGGAAATGGCAGACACGCTACGCCTGTCGATGCGGCAGGTTCAGCGTAGCTTCGCCTCGTTGGGAACGACGCCGACGAAGTATTTGCTGATAAAGCGGCTCGAGCATGCCAGAAAGGAAATAGACCAGATTATCGCGGGAAGGCGGGTCGAGCTCATATCCACAATTGCCTTCGAGGCCGGCTTCTCAGATCTTTCTTACTTTCAGCGAACATTCCGAAGAGCGTTCGGAAATACGCCGCGGGACTACCTCTCCGGTATCGCCGAACGGGTTCATATCGGCGTCGAAGATTCGGCAACTGGAAGAGGCCCGTGAGCCGGAAAAGACCGTGCCGCGCGCGACCTATATCTCCGTTCTCATTATCGGTCTCTGATGGGGCAAATCGCCTTTTGGTTCCAGGGTGGCGGAACCTATCGAATAGAGGATGATTCTGCTCCGGCGAGTTCAACGTCCGGGAGGCTGATAAGCGGCAACTGCAAGAATGCTATTCAGCGCTGTTCTCACACGCGCACAATGCGACTATCTATTTTGTGGGCATTCAGTCGTCCGCCTTGGCAGACCTCATCGGCGGAAACTTCTGTTCCGAGGGCGGCTGCGAAGCCGGACGCAATACTTCGGACGAGTCAAATTTCGATGTAACTCGTCTGAGGTTTGGAATCCGAATAGCGCGATAATTGTTGCGGGTTCGTTTACCGCAGATCTTCGATCATGATGCAGATTTCGATACAGCCAAATGGCTGAACTTGTTCAGGCTACTTGAAGCCTGTCTGATATCCGCTTTCGCAGAGTGCCTCGATCTATTGCACCGGACAGCATATAGGAGCCGGTAGGCCCAAACGACAGTACCGATCGAGTAAGCGCCCAGGGCAGCCGTTTTTACTATCGGGAACTTCCGTGCGGCATGTTTCCGATCGCCCACGTGCCGGAGATAAGCTCCTTATGAAGGTCCAGGTCCTCAATCCAGAGCTGGTTCTTGAGGCGATAGTAAGTACGGCAGAGCGCGACAGTCTTGTCTTTGCTTGCGAGGCGCACAGGCGCCGAAATTTCGGTGATGCCGTTATAGATCGTTTTGGTGAATCCGGAGTGGGAGAGAAGAAGGCTTCCTTCGACCTCCTTCGATAGGGTTACTTTGATGAGCTTTTTAAGGTGCTTTGACCCAGGGTGTTGATCGGTCCAATGTTTCACCTCGCGGACCACAAGGAGTATTTTTTCGGAAAGATCGAGACGTGCGTCTCGCGCTTGGGCGAGGTGATCACGGAAGCTCGCGCTCAGGGTTATGAATGGGATTTCGTAGAGCAGCTCGAGTCATCCTTGGAAGGTCTCTACGACATTTGCGAAGACCTCATCGAAGCCGACCTGGCTACGTTTAGAGGTGATGACATTGCAGAGCTTCTTCGACAAATTCCGCCTCAGCGACTCGCGCCTCTGGAAGTATTCTCGACCGCAGATTCCATACGGAAAAAGGCAGATACCCATCTCCAGACCAATGTTCACAAAGTCAGCATGCGAGATGCCGCAGCGGCGTTAAGCGATGTGTTGTCTGATGGGTTTGCGGAGTTAGAGCGATCGAACTGCGATCCGAGAATTACGAAAGCGGTTGCAAAGTGTCTGGGTGAGATTTCAAGGCAGTTCGACCAGTTTTCTCCAATCAAGTTCGGAATCTACCTTGATGTTGCAAACGGGTTTAAGGACGTTCTATCGGACGAACTGAGTACTTTTTCTGCGCGTCTTGTCACGTCGGCTCTCTTGCAATGCGACATATTCCTGCGAAATTTTCAGGCTTGGTCGGACTATTCAAAAGCTGAAAGTGAACAGGGTGGGGATGCATCTGCTGCGCTTGAAGCATTTCAAAGAGCAGCGAGTGACCGGCTATTCGATCAAGACATTCGCGACGCGCTTCAGGATCTTAACTCTGACAAGCGCGATTTTGGGGAGCGAGGCAAACTCGACTATTCCATTTTTCAAAGCATCTCAAATGCCGTTTCAGAGGCTTGTCGCCAGGGTCTCCGTTTTATCTCGACTGTTCCGCGGACGGCTTCGGCCTTGGTGGTCGATACAGTCTGGGATGGTATGAAGGCTGTCGGCGTTAGCGGTTGGGTGGGTTGTACAAAACAGCGCGTTTCTGACCAGTCCGGCAGTGAATAACCCTTTCTTTTCTTGGCTTAAACCGATTGTTGACTTCATCGTTGCCCATTCTTCCACGTGAGTATTGCGTCGATCGTGCCATCCACATGACCGGCCAGCTATAGGACGTTACCAAGGATATCGCTGCTAAGTTGCTGATTTCAAAGATTAGTTGAGATGCTCCTTTGTAATAGTATTGGTCTAACTGACTGAAATTATTGCATAGGAAAGCAGCATTTTCGACCTGATGCAGGGGTTGGATTCCTTTCAAGGCGTAGGGAGCTATTTGGGCGGTTTTACCGCTTGGAGGGGTGTGGCAGGTTGCAGCGGCCGCGGATTGCCTGGTTGTCATAGGCCGTCCGGTAGACGCTACGCTCCCGAAGTATTGGGACGACTTTAGTCACGAATTCTTCAATATCGTCGGGTGCGCACGGTGGCTGCAGCGTGTAGCCGTCCACAGGACCATCGATCCAAACATCGATGACGGCATCTGCGACCTCCTCCGATGTATTAAGCACCTACCGATGATGATCTTCAGAGTCAGAATTGTCATTTCTCAAGAAACCGCCGGACCAGCCGGAAATCCGAGCATTGATTATTCTGGCATGGATCGATCGCGGCGCATTTCGCTTTCACGGCGCTCGTACAGATATCTAGGCATCAACTTAGGATAAAAAACTACCCGTGCGGCTAAGCTTAGAATGAAGCGCCTCGAATAGTCGATAAACTCCATAAAATATATGAGTTAGATCGGTTTCTTTGCCTGCGAGGGTGCACATGGAGTTTTCAAGACGTAAGTTTTCGGCCCTGTTGGCGGGGTCTTTGACACTGCCTCTTCTGAAGATCGACCCGGCGACGGCGGCGGAGAAGGTGGTTCGGATCGGTTATCAGAAATACGGCACGCTCGTCCTGCTGAAGGGAAAGGGCCTGCTGGAGCAGAAGCTCGGCAAGATCGGCTATACGGTGAGCTGGAAGGAATTTCCGGCCGGCCCACAGCTTCTTGAGGCGTTGAATGTCGGTGCTATTGACTTCGGCACCACCGGGGAAACGCCGCCGATCTTTGCCCAGGCCGCCGGTGCGCCTCTCGTCTACGTGGCCCACGAGCCGCCGGCGCCGCTGGGCGAAGCCATTCTCGTGCCCAAGAATAGTCCGATCAAATCGGTTGCCGAGCTCAAGGGCAAGACGGTTGTCCTCAATAAGGGCTCGAACGTGCATTTCCTCCTCGTCAAGGCGCTTGAGGAGGCGGGTCTCAAATACAGCGACATCAAGACGTCCTTTCTGCCGCCGGCTGATGCGCGTGCCGCCTTCGAGCGCGGTGCGGTGGATGCATGGGTGATATGGGATCCTTTCCAGGCGGCTGCAGAGGTGGCAATCGAAGCGCGCGAACTGCGTAATGGCGACGGGATAGTGCCGAACCATCAATTCTATCTCAGCACCAAGAATTTCGTCGCCGATCATCCGCAGGCCGTCGATATCGTCCTTGAGGCGGTCGGTGAAATCGACGAATGGGCAAAGACGAATACCTCGGCCGCAGCCGCGGAGCTTGCTCCGTCCGTCGGCATTCCGGAGGATGTGCTCGCCATCGCGCTGAAGCGCCAGTCCTATGGCGTCAAGGCGCTGGACGCGGCGGTGGTGACGCAGCAGCAGGCAATCGCCGATACCTTCTTCGAGCTGGGTCTCATCCCGAGCAAGATCTCCATCGCAGATGTCGTGCGCAAGGGCGGTGCCTGATGGTTGAGACGTCGGTGGCCGGCTATTCGGCCGACGAACGCCGTAGGATCAATGGCAAGGAACTCGGGCGCGCATTTGCGCCCTGGGCGCTTCCGATCGTGCTGCTGGTCGCCTGGGAGATCGCTGCGCGCACGGGCCTGGTCAATGCCCGCCTGATGCCGGCACCGACGAAGATTGCCGCCACCTTCTGGCGTTTGCTGCTTGATGGCTCGCTCCTCTATCACACGCTTGCTTCGACACAGCGCGCCTTGATCGGGCTTGTGATCGGCGGAGGATTGGGCTTCGTCGCCGGCGTAATAAACGGCCTTTGCAAGCCGGCCGAGACTTTTCTCGACAGCACCTTACAGATGGTGCGCAATATTCCGCATCTCGCGCTCGTCCCGCTCGTCATCCTTTGGTTTGGGATTGACGAGGGAGCGAAGATATTTCTCGTCGCGATCGGCGTCTTCTTCCCGATCTATATCAACACCTTCCACGGTGTCCGCACCATTGATCCTCAACTGGTCGAGATGGCCTCCGTCTACGGCCTCGATCGCAAGGCGCTGATCCAGCGCATCATCCTTCCGGGTGCGCTGCCATCGATTCTCGTCGGCCTGCGTTATGCGCTCGGTTTCATGTGGCTGACCTTGATCGTCGCCGAAACGATCTCGGCAACCAGCGGCATCGGCTTCATGACGATGAATGCACGGGAGTTCTTTCAGACGGACATCGTGTTGCTCGGCATCATCGTCTATGCCCTGCTTGGAAAGCTGGCCGATATCGCGACCCGAGTGATAGAGCGCCGTGTCCTTGTCTGGCATTCAGCCTATCAGACAGGCGATGGTGCGAAGCGATGAGTGCGGCCGAGATATCAGCAGCGATCGATGCGGATGACGCGGTGGACGGCGGCTTGCCGATCTCGCTGACGCATGTCAAAAAATCCTTCGGCAAGCTCGATGTGCTGAGCAATTTCGATCTCGAAGCCTCCGCAGGCCAGTTTCTGGCCGTCGTCGGGCGGTCCGGCGGCGGCAAGTCGACGCTGATGCGGTTGATAGCGGGGCTCGATGCACCGAGCGGCGGTCATGTAACGATCGACGGAAAGACGGTCGATCGGCTTCATCCGGCCGTACGCCTGCTTTTCCAAGAAGCCCGTCTCGTTCCCTGGCAGCGCGTCATCGAGAATGTTGGCATTGCCCGTGGGTCGAACTGGCGGGAAACCGCGCGAGCCGTCCTTGCCGACGTCGGTCTGCAGGAGCGTGAGGAGGATTGGCCGACCGTATTGTCGGGCGGCCAGCGGCAGCGCGTGGCGCTTGCACGCGCTTTGGTCAGCCGCCCGCAGATTCTTCTGCTGGACGAACCCTTCGGAGCGCTCGATGCTCTAACCCGCATCGACATGCATCGCTTGCTTGAGGGCATCTGGGCGGACCGCGGTTTTACTACCGTGCTGATCACGCATGATGTCGCCGAAGCGGTTGCGCTTGCGGATCGCGTCGTCGTCCTTCGGCAAGGCACAATCGCCCTCGATATAGACATCGGTCTGGACCGTCCGCGGCGCGAGCTTGCCGACCCCAGAGCCGTCGACCTGCAGCGACGCATTCTGGAGGCGGTCTAAGAGGCGCCCGGCGCGCCCGTGTTTATTCCCTAAACCACAACGCAACTCCGTTGGCGGCATCGGCATCAACCAGCAAACCTCCCTCGAATGCACGCGGCGAAAACCCCCCTTGCACGAGGGTATCCGCCGTTATTTTGAGGGAGCGCACCCTCAGTCCGAGGACTATCTTTCTTTCGTTGCCTTCAAAGCTTGGTGGAACCGCGGACCCAAACCGGGAGGCAGCGTTGTCCTCGGGGATAATATGAAGCGTGACAATACCGGCTTGAATCGCAATACCGTCCTTCCTGACTTGCGGTGCCACGGCATCAGGAAATCCAGCGAGCAATTCGGCAATCGTTTGAGGGGCGCGGCTCACAATAAACACGTCGACAATATTGAGGACACCGTTCGGGTGGTCCTGATTGTCCGGTTGCCACACCAGTTCTGGCGTATTGTGCTGGCAAAAGAAGAAACGGCCGTTGGAAATCGCCTCCTTGCCGATCTGGAAGGTGCGGAAGCTGGCCGATTTCTCTGTCCCTCCCACGTCAACCGGCCGCGAAAAATCCTGCCATTCCGTAACGGATTTGCCGGCATTGCCCAAGTCTCGTTGCAGGCCGGCAGCATCGGTTGCGCGAAACGCAAGCCCGTTCAAACCCATCGGATAGGACCACAGATCGCTCCGCTTCCTATCATTCTCCTCCGGGAATCCCAGTAGCTCCAGATAGTTTTCACCGAAAACGGCGAGATGATTAATGGAGCCCAGGGTGTGATAGCCTCGCGGCGTGAGGCTGAAGCCGAGCTTGCGGTAGATAGCGGCTGCATCGTCCAGCCGGTCAAGGGCGCCCACGACCGCGTGATCGAGGATGAGTGGTTGGGTCGTAACAGCCATCAACGTCTCCCAATACAAAGACAAATTAAATGATAGTCTTTTCGCGGCAGCAGCCCGTTGCCAAGGGCCGCATCAGATATGGTTCAGAAGCAACCGTTCCTTATTGGTCTCGGTTCCAGCCATTCTTTTCGGCTGATACCGCGATCAGCGATGCATAGTCTTTGCCGATTACTCGGAGCTTTTGCACTAGGTCGGAATTGGGGCCGCCGAGCTGGCCTACATAGTCTTCGCCTTGATTGGATTTGGCCCAATCGTTGCCGATGAAGCGCGCAGTTGCCTTGCCTGAAGTGGCGATTTCCGGCTTGGGATCTGCGAAGGATGCAGCCGCTTGTTTCAATCCGTCCAAGAAGGTCGCGTCATCGAGGCCGCTATAGGGCTTTCCTTCGGAATTTGTGACGTTGAGGTAAATCTGTTCATCTGCGAACGCGGTATAGCCGCCTCCCAAGCCTTTCTTCGTCGCATCGGCTGTTTCGAAGAATTTCTGTGCGACAGCAGCGTTGAGCGTGTCCTTGGGAAAACGTACGACGACAAAGCCGGTCTTGCCCGACGTATCGTCAAGGCGCGAGACGAGCACGCTGTACTGGCGAAAAACATAACCAAACGAGCCGGCAAGCCGATCGGCGGCGAGGTCATCGAGCTCTCCCTGCGTTTGAAGCGATGCATTGGTTTTCAACAGATACCCTCCGGGTGTCACCTCGGTCTCCAGGCCCGCCGGATCGATGCCGTTTACCGATATGATTTTCGGCACGATCTGCTTCAGGACTTCGGCAGAGAATGCTGCCCGGTCGTCGTAACTTGCATGGGCGAGCCCTGGCAGGTCGAAGCCCGAAGAAGGCGTGGCTTCATAGGATAGAAGCACCTTCTGGCCTGCAGTTGCAGGACTGTAAGATGCAAGCGCGATGGTAATAGGCAGAACAATTGCAGCGCCGAACTTGGCAGCGATTGAGAAGGTATTCTTGATGTAAATTCTTGGTAGCATTGGTAATTTTCCTCATCGATTCCAGTATTCATTTCGCGTTGATCTTGCGCTTGTCCTGTCCCTCACGACGCTGTTGGCTGGCGTCGCTTGGAATTTGATTGTCAACGGTGACGTCGGTGCCGGTGAGACCATATTTCACGGGAAAGCTCCGAACATTTCGATTGCAGTTCGCCCTTGGTGCCGTCGTCGACATCATCATCGAGAAGCAGCATCTGATATTCTTGGGCTAGCAATCTTGCCTCGATGGCGTCGCGCTGCGTCGAGAGATGAAAGAAGTAATGTAGCCTGCTCATGGCGCACCTTTCCCTTAGGCGGCGCGACTGACGTTGTCAGAGGACGTCGACGTCAGCTTGTGGATTGCCCGCAGCACGTCCGATGTCGTCGCAAAGTGTTGACCGTCGAGGTCGTAGACATGAAATTTGACCGCAACAAACTTCAGGGAGTTGCTGTCCGGAACGACGATGCCGACCGGAATGCCGGCGTATTCGATCACCTGTCTGGTCATTGCGATCACCTGTTGAAATCCATTCTTGAGGATGAGATGAAGAGCGAGGCACGGCATCGCGAGTGCTTTAGTCTATAAATTTAGTATACTATATTCACCGGGGACGACCATTCTCATCGATACCAAATAGCCGCGAAGTCGCGGAATAAAATTCTAATATATGAAGATTTAGGCTGTCGCGGGTCTTTAGGCAGGTGCATGCGGCCTTCAGTCGCCCGCTTGGTGCCCGGACCCGATCAGATGCAAACGAACTCCGCTGGCATCGAAGCCTCTCGCGCCACCGTCAGCTACAGTGAAGGTAAGTGAAACCTGACATTCGCAATCGTCAGGTCAACGGCTCCTTCGCCTGAATCCTTGACGATGACATTTTCTGCGTCGGCGCCGCTCTGCCTGCTCGTCTTGTCGAAAGCATATGGAAGGTGGCGTGAACGGTTTTGATTTTTTGACTGTCGATGACTTCGACCATTGATCTCCGTCTATAGGAAGGCAGTTGGCGATTGGTTTCATCCGCAGCGCGCAAATTAGAATATTAATTCTATAGATAATTAGATGTTTGTCGTAGGTTGATGTGCATTTTCCTACAGAGGCTTACACAATGGGCATCAAAGCCAAACTCAAAGCGGCAACTTTATTGTCGGCATGGTTATTGGCGGCGCCGGTCGCATTTGCCGATGACCAGCCAGTCAAAGGCGGCACGCTGATTTATCTTGAGCAGCAGGCACACACGAATCTCTATCCGCCAGCCGGGGGTTTCTATCCGAACGGCGGTATCCTGAACCAGATCACTGACAAGCTGACCTATCAAAATCCCAAGACGCTTGAAATCGAGCCGTGGATTGCCGAGTCTTGGACAGTCAACAACGCGGCGACCGAGTATACATTCAAGATCCGCAAGGGCGTGACCTTTTCGGATGGATCGCCGCTCGATGCCAATGCCGTCGCAAAGAATTACGATACATTCGGCCTTGGCAACAAGGAGCTGAAGCAGCCGGTTTCGGAGGTCATCAACAATTACGATCATAGCGAAGTCGTCGACCCCTCTACCGTCAAGTTCTATTTCAGGAAGCCATCTCCTGGTTTTCTGCAGGGAACGTCGGTGATCGGATCCGGCTTGGTTTCGCTGAAAACGCTCGCACTCCCCTTCGATCAGCTCGGCGACGCCACGAAGATCATTGGTTCTGGCCCCTTCGTCGTCGAAAGCGAAGCGCTCGGCAAGCAGCTCTCGCTGAAGGCGCGGGCGGACTACAATTGGAGCCCAAGCAAGCTGGAGCATCAGGGCCGCGCCTATCTGGACGGCATCAAGTACATCATTACCGGCGAAGACAGCGTACGCATCGGCGCCTTGCTGTCTGGTCAGGCTGATTTCATTCGCCAGCTCCAGGCATATGACGAAAAGCAGGTCGCCGATCAGAGTTTCGCGATCTATGCGGCACCGACGCGCGGTGTGAACGACAGCGTTGCCTTCCGGCCCGATAATCCGCTCGTTGCCGACATCAAGGTCCGTCAGGCGCTTCTGCATGCGACGAACAACAAGGAAATCGTCGATACGCTGTTTTCAGCCAATTATCCGCAAGCAAAGTCGGTCATTTCATCGGCCGCGGCCGGATACGCGGATCTCTCATCGAACCTGAGTTACGACCCGGCCGTCGCCGAGAAGCTTCTCGACGAAGCGGACTGGAAGAAGGGGGCGGACGGCATTCGCCAGAAGGACGGAAAGCCGCTTTCACTTGCTGTCTATGAATCTCTGCCGCAGCCGCAGAACAAGGCCGTTCTGCAGCTCGTCGCTCAGCAATGGGCGAAGATCGGTGTCAAGCTGCAGGTTCTTGCCGGCACGTCGGGAAATGTCGTGACTGACAACATCGATCCGGTGAAGACCCCGTTGGTTGTCGCTGAAGTCGGCCGTGCCGATCCCGACGTCATCAAGAGCCAGTTCTATCCCAAGAACCGGGATGCCCTGCTGCAGAAGGGTGGTCTCAATCCCAAGGCGACTTTCTTCGACGACAAGCTGAACGGCATCCTCGAGACCGTTGCCTCCGAAACCGATAGGGGCAAGCGGTTGGCTGCGGCCAAGGCCGCGCAGGAATATCTGCTGGATCAGGCTTACGTCATCCCGTTCTTCGAGGAACCTCAGGTTTTTGCAGGTGCACCGTACGTCAAGGGAGTGGCGTTCGAGGCTGTGGGACGCCCGTCCTTCTACAGCGCCTGGCTTGCAGAGCATTGACGAAAGATACAAGCCCGGCTTCGCGCCGGGCTCCTCCTCCAGGAAAGCATGGTAGCAGCATGGCAAGATACATATTATCGAGAATCGGGCAGGCCCTTTTCGTGTTATGGGCTGCCTTCACTGTATCCTTCGTATTGTTGCAGTCGCTGCCGGGTGATGCAGTGCTGATCAAGTTCCAGAACCCGGATTACGGGCTGAGCCCCGAGCAGCTTGCCGATATCAGGGCGGCTTATGGCGCCGACGGATCGTTCCTGCACCAATATGCCCATGCGGTCTGGAATGTTCTGACGGGGGATTTCGGCTATTCCCTGCAGGCAGGCGTTCCGGTGAGCTCGCTGCTTGCCACCAACCTGCCACCGTCCCTTCTGCTTGCAGCATCGGGGTTTGTGGTGGCGACGCTTCTTGCCGTTCTGATTGCAATCGCCTGCAATCTTTCCGGTCTTGCCTGGCTGCGTGGCCTGATCCAATCCATTCCGTCGCTGTTCATATCGGTGCCGACCTTCTGGCTCGGCATCATGCTCATTCAGATATTCTCTTTCCGGCTTCGCCTCGTGCCGGTCATCAATCCGGGTCCATGGGAGGGTCTTTTCCTGCCCATCCTGACGGTCGCGGTGCCGATTTCGGCGCCGCTCGCGCAGATATTGCTGAAGAACATAGACGAGGTCCTGACGAAGCCCTTCGTGCCCGTGGCACGGGCCAAGGGACTTTCGCATGCCAAAGTCCTGTGGCGGCATGTCGCCAAGAACACGCTGCTGCCGGTTTTAACCGTTGCCGGCTTGCTGTTCGGAGAGCTGATCGCCAGCGCGGTCATCACCGAAACGGTCTTCGGCCTCAATGGTATCGGCGGGCTGACGAAACAGGCCGTGGACAGCCAGGATGTCGCCGTTCTTCAGGCGATCGTCGTTATTGCCGCGACCGCGTTCGTCGTCATCAACCTCGTGGTCGATCTTCTCTATCCCGTGCTCGATCCACGTCTGAAGACCAAGCTGGGAGCCGCATGATGGCGACGATCGAAACCGCCCGACATCATGCAGACCTCGATGCGTCCGACCGGAAAGTCAGTGTATCGCCCCTGACGCTTGAGACCGATTTTCAGGAGAACGCCGGAGCTGGCGGGCGTTTTCCGCGCATGCAGCCTGGTCTCCTCCTTGGGAGCCTCATCCTCGCACTGGCTGTCCTTTGGGCACTTTTCCCAAGCCTTTTTACGATTTATGACCCTGTCCAGGGCCTGCCCGGACAACATCTACGACCGCCCAGTGCCACCCATCTCCTGGGCACGGATTCGCTTGGGCGAGATCTCTATGCCCGCATCGTCCATGGTGCTATCCACTCGCTATCGGGCGCGCTCGCTGCCGTTGGCATCGCGCTTGTGGCCGGCACGACGCTCGGCGTGCTTGCCGGATCGTTCGGCGGCAGGATTGAGACGGTCATCATGAGGCTGGTCGATGTCATGCTGTCGATACCGGATCTTCTCTTGTCGCTCAGCATCATCGTTCTGCTCGGTTTCGGCACCGTCAACGCCGCGATCGCGGTCGGCTGCACGCTGATCGCCAAGTTTGCCCGATTGGTTCGCTCCGAAGTCGTGACGGTGCGCCGAAGCGAATATGTCGAGGCCGCCTTCGGAAGCGGCGGGACATTCCTCAAGGTGCTTTGGCGTCACATCCTGCCGAATTCACTGACCTCGGTGATCGCCTTTGCGGCACTTCAGGCCGGCTGGGCGATCCTGCAGCTCGCGACGCTCGGCTTTCTCGGCTATGGCGCCCCGCCACCGACACCGGAATGGGGCTTGCTGATCGCCGAAGGACGCAACTATATCGCAACCGCCTGGTGGTTGACCGCGGCGCCCGGTCTTGTCGTCGTCCTGGTGGTCATTTCCATCAATCGCATCAGCCGGGCAATCGGGAGCATCGGGAAATGACGGCTCCAATCATTGGAACGATTGGGGAAAACGGTGCACCGATCCTCGATGTTGCCGGCCTCAGGGTTGCCTATCGCGACAAGAGCGGCCAGCGCACGGTTGTCCACGATATTGACTTTGAGGTTCGCGCCGGCGAAGTGGTCGCCCTCGTCGGCGAATCCGGTTCCGGCAAGAGCTCCACGGCACAGGCGCTGATCGGCCTTCTGCCCGAAGGTGGCTTTCTCCAGCAAGGAACCATCCGCCTGAATGGTCAGGATATTGCTGGCTGGCCGCAAAAGCGACTGGACGGCATTCGTGGTTCCATCATCAGCCTCGTGCCGCAGGATCCGGGCAATTCGCTCAATCCGGTGAGGACGATCGGCGAACAGGTCGCCGAAATCCTGACGGTGCATGGCAGGACCTTTGGAGCGGCTGCTCGCGTTCAAGCGATCGAATTGCTGGAACGTGTCGGCCTCAGCCAGCCTCAATTGCGTGCCGGGCAATATCCGCATGAGCTCTCCGGCGGCATGCGTCAGCGCGTGTTGATCGCCATTGCCATTGCGTTGAAACCTTCGCTGATCATCGCCGACGAACCCACCAGTGCCTTGGATGTCACGGTGCAGAGGCACATTCTTGATCTGATCGACGATCTGAGACGGGAATATGGCACAGCGGTCCTTCTGGTGACCCACGACCTCGGGGTTGCTGCCGATCGATCCGACAGGCTGATCGTCTTGCAGCACGGCCGCATCCAAGAGCAGGGACGCACGGCCGATATCCTCGCAAACCCGCAAAGCAGCTATACGCGCCGTCTGCTTGCCGACGCGCCGTCGTTGAATGCGCGGCCGAAGGCCTCGCCTGCACACCCGGTTGCATCCGTCGCGCCGACCGACGACATCGTCGTGGTCGATAGGCTGGTGCAGGATTTCGGTACCGGTAGCAGCGGCAGTTTCCGGGCGGTCGACGATGTCTCTTTTCGTGTTCGCCGCGGCAGCACCCACGCAATCGTCGGCGAATCCGGCTCCGGCAAGACGACGACGATAAGGATCGTTTCCGCCTTTCAGAAGCCGACCTCAGGGCAGGTGCTGATCGACGGGCTCGACCTGTCTTCGTTGCGCGGCGAAACGTTGAGGCTGCTGCGCAAGAAGATCCAGCTCGTCTATCAAAATCCCTATGGTTCGCTCGATCCGCGCCAGACAATTGCTGGGATCGTGGAGGAGCCGTTGCTGAATTTCGAACGCCTATCCCGGCGTGAGCGATTGGCGAAGGTGGCGGCCACGCTCGACAAGGTCAGGCTGCCAGTCGACATATCGCAACGTCGGCCACATGCCCTCTCGGGAGGGCAGCGCCAGCGCGTCGCGATTGCGCGTGCCCTGGTGCTCGACCCGCAGATCCTGGTGCTCGATGAGGCGGTGTCCGCGCTTGACGTAACGGTACAGGCGCAGATCCTCGATCTCTTGGACGAGCTGCAGCGCGAGCTTGGGCTGACTTATCTGTTCGTCTCCCACGATCTCGCCGTCGTGCGACAGATCGCGGACACTGTCTCGGTGCTGAACGCCGGGCAGTTGGTCGAGACGGGTCGCGTCGAAGACGTCTTTTCCGATCCCAGGAGCCCGTACACGCGCGAGCTGATCGATGCGGTGCCAGGCAAGAAGTTTCCGCGGGCCACCGAGTCCACCCTTATAAGTGCAGGATGATCCCATGAGTACGCCAACATTACCGAAGAGACTGGGCTTCTTCAGTCGGGTCCTAGACCAGGTGGATGCTGGAACCCGCTACAGGCTGGTTGCCGAGCAGATTATCCACGCCGAAAAGCATGGCTTCGACACGGCCTGGGTGGCGCAGCATCACTTCAACGGAGACGAAGGCGGCTTGCCTGCGCCATTGGTGTTTCTCGCCGCCCTGGCCCCGCAGACCTCGCATATTCGTTTGGGGACGGGTGTCATTACGCTGCCGATGGAGAACGCGGTGCGGGTCGCCGAAGATACAGCCGTGCTAGACAAGCTGCTCGACGGGCGGCTGGAGGTCGGCTTCGGCACGGGCGGTACCCCGCAGGCCTTCCTTCCCTTTGGTCTGGAAAGCAGCCAGCGCTCGGAGGTCTATGGCAATCATCTTGCTCTGGTGCGCGATGCCTGGGCGGGCGGAGAGCTTACGGGCGGCAACCGCCTCTATCCGGCAGCGCCGCATCTGCGCGACCATGTCTGGCAGGCGACATTTTCCGTTGGCGGCGGCTTGCGTGCAGGCCGCGATGGCGACGGGTTGATGTTGTCGCGCACACAGCCGCGGCCGGCCGAGACGCCGGACGCCAAGCTCTGGGACCTGCAAGGCCCGATCATCGATGCCTATCTGTCGGCGTTGCCGGCAGGGCGTCAACCGCGAATATTGGGTTCGCGGAGCCTCTTTGTCGCCGACAGCAGGAAAGAGGCTCTTCATTTTGCCGATATCGGCCTGAGGCGGATCGTCGAACACTTCAAGGCAACGGGCTTTGTGATCCCAGGCGAAACCACGGCTGATTTGATCAGAGCATTCGATGTTCACGTCGGCACCCCTGACGACGTTATCGCATCGCTTCAGGCAGACACGGCATTGGCGCGGGTCACGGACCTGGTCTTCCAAGTGCATTCCGTCGATCCGCCGCATGGACATATTCTACGCTCGCTGGAACTGACGGCTGCTCGTGTCGCCCCAGCGCTTGGTTGGATGCAGCAGCGCCCCACCGGAAATGAACGCCGCTTTGCGGCGCAAGTCTAATGGCGGCATCCGAAGAAAAGGCATCGACCATGACTTTGCAGACCAGAGACGTCATCGATTTCCTTGCAGGAATAGATCCTGGGTCCGATCTTGACGGCCTTCGGGCACGACGGCCCGAGACGCGCCTCAATGCCCAGAAGAGCTATGAAGCTCTTTTCGAGCCCGAGCATTGGGGAAGCGTGACCCCGGCGGAGCGCTTTGCCGTCGCCGCCTTTGTTGCCGGCCTCCACAAGGCACCGGAGATTGCGAATTTCTATTCTTCCAAGTTGCGGGATGAGACGCATGGTCCCGAGCTCGTTGCCGTCATCGGCGCGGAGCTGGAGGCCGGCGATACGACCGGACCTTACGGCCATTATCCGGCTGGCCCGCTTTCCCGCGAGGACCGGCCGGGCCTCGTCTATGAGGTTTCGGGTGAAAGGCGGAAACTTCTGGACCTGAAGCTCAGCGCGGCGCTCGAACACAGCCATCTTCTGGTCTTCCGTCCGAGGGAGGCAAGTGCTGCGGCGCTGCAGAAGCTGCACGACGCCGGCTGGACGACCACAGGCATTGTCACCTTGTCACAGATCACGGCATTTCTGGCGTTTCAGATCAGGGTGGTCGCCGGGCTGAGGGCGCTTGCGAAGAACTCGGCCAATATCGGACAGGTCGCGCAAGCCTAGTCGCACGAACAAGGAATCCTTTCATGACCGAAACCGTCATTCATCCCGAAATCGCAGACCGGCCGAATGCCTTTACCCAAGCTGAAATCGGCTGGACGCCATGGCTGCAGCCAATTGACGAAGCCGATCTGACCGAGCGTCATTTGGCCGGCCTTGTAGATGCGTCGCGCGCGAAATCGCCCTATTTCATGCTGCTGGTGCGCGACCCCGATATTCTCCAGGCCCGCACCAAAACGGACAAGGATATCTTCTACAATGTTTCGGAGGGCCTTCCCCGAGCCGAGCGCGAACTGGCTGCTACGGCGGCATCGCGAACGAATGGCTGCATTTTCTGCGCCTCGGTGCATTCCCGTTTTGCCTCCCATCATTCCAAGCGAACGGATGACGTGCAGCGTCTGTTGGATGAGGGTCTTCAAGCCGATTTGGGCAGCCGGTGGAATGCTGTAGTTGGGGCGTCAGCTGCACTGACAGCAACGCCATCTCAATTCGGAGCCGACGAGATCGGAAAGTTGCGCGACGAAGGACTTGATGACCTGGAAATCGCCGATGTGATCCATGGCGCCGCCTTCTTCAATTGGGCGAACCGATTGATGCTTTCTCTTGGTGAGCCAACGCCAGCGATCTGAACCCGCTTTCCGGACATGAGTGGCACGATCACCCACTTGCCATTATGACCGGTCACAATTCCAAGATAGAACTCCTGTTCAGACCCGAGCAGCGCCGCCGCTTGTCGACTGCCGAGAAGTTTGACAGCGTTGGGAGACGTATGAGGCGAACGCGACGATCAGCATCGTTGCACAGTGTCATGGTATCCAACCGAACCACGTCAATCGCGTTTGACTACTATCATCTCATCCTCATCATATTGTCCGCCGAACTGATCGGCCTCCATTAAATCGGGCAATTCGGAACCGGAATTTTCCGACATCGGCGCACAAAGAACTAGAATTCCTTTTATCTATTAAATCTATAGACAATTATAACCCCAGTTGTTGCTGCCTTGCCGATATCGGGCAGTCAAAGGTGTTTTGAGAAAACAGGATGGGATCATGAGTGGTAGAATCGTCGGTATTTCGAGGCGCGGCAGTGTTGGCGCCGCTGTGGTGGCTTTCTTTCTGACCATGGCCGCCAACGGTGCCTGGGCAGGTGCCGATGCTGCGAAGCCGGTCGATGGCGGCGTCTTGAAGGTCGGGCTGGGAACGGATACGGCGATCATCGACCCGTCGATTACCGGCAGTTCGATTACGGCTGTGATCACTCGAAACCTCGTCGATTCCCTGGTGGGTCAGGCTCCGGACAACAGCTTCTCCCCGTGGCTCGCCGAGCGCTGGGAAATCAATGGCGATAATACAGTCTATACATTTCATTTGCGCCAGGGCGTGACGTTCAGCGACGGCACGCCGCTCGATGCCGCGGCGGTCAAATATAATTTCGATCGTATTCTCGATCCCAAGACGACCTCCAGCTATGCGAAGTCGCTGCTCGGGCCTATCGATAAGATCGAGGCCCCGGATACGCAAACGCTTGTCATACGCTACCGCCAGTCCTTCGCGCCGTTATTGCAGGGCCTGAGCTTGCCCTATCTCGGAATTCAGTCGCCGGCCTATCTGCAGAAGGCGGCGAGCACTACCAATACGGTCGTCGGCTCCGGTCCCTATGTTCTCGACAGTTTCGTCCAAGGCAGCGGCAGCAAGCTCAGCCGGCGCGCCGACTACAACTGGGGGCCGGGCTATGCGATCCACACCGGGCCGGCGCATTTCAATGAAATTGATTTCAAATACTTGCCGGAAGCATCGGTTCGTCTAGGCGCATTGGCGAGCGGCCAAGTCCAGGCCATCGACGCCGTTCCTCCCGCCAATTTCCGATCCGTGCAAGGCAACGGCACTTTGCAGGTGGTAACGAAAGAGAATCCGGGCGTCAGTAGCTCCTTTCTCCTCAACACATCGAAGGGGCCTTTCACGGACATCAAGGTTCGCCAGGCTTTTCAGAGTGCGGTGAACGTGGCTTCCGTTGTGAAGGCTGCCTATTTCGGTACCCTGAAACCGGCTGACAACATCGTCGGGCCCTCGACGCTCTATTACGATCCCGGCGTCAAGACGAAGTGGGGCTTCGACGTCGCCAAGGCAAACCGGTTACTCGATGAAGCCGGTTGGACTGAGAAGGATGCCGATGGCATTCGCCAAAAGGGGGGCCAGCGCCTGACGGTTCACTATGTCTATGACAGCGCGCAAGTCGGTGACTCCGATATCACGCTCGCCCAGGCGGCGCAGTACCAGGTGCGTCAGGCTGGTTTCGATCTTCAGCTCGATCCGGTTGATGCCGGCGGCTTTACCAGCCGCACTAATGCCAACGATTACGATCTGGTCTCGCTCTACTACGTGCGCGCCGAGCCCGACATCCTGCGCACCGTATTCCATTCCGCTTATGCGCCGCCCAACGGCGCCAATTATGCTCGCATCAACAGTCTTGATGAGAAGCTGAGCAAGGCGATCGGGGCAACCGATGCAGAGCGGAAACGGCTCTATGCCGAGATCCAGGCGGAGATTATCGATCAGGCCTACGCGGTGCCGCGCTATATCCCTGCCTATCAGCTCGGCGCTTCCAAGAAACTGCTTGGCATTAGCTGGGCGACCAACGCCAAACCGAATTTCTACGATGCCTGGCTCAACCCGTAATCTGATCCGTGCCGGCACGAGGCGGCTGGGTGTGATCGTTGCCGTGCTGTGGGGCGCGGCGACGATTGCGTTCATCGCCGTCAAGCTGATCCCCGGCGATCCCGTCTCGATCCTGGCCGGCGGTGAGAACGTTGTGGACGGGGCTGAGCGCGCCGCCTTGGTGCATCAGTACGGATTGGATCAGCCGCTGGCGCTTCAATATCTGCGCTATCTCGGCGATGCGCTGCTCGGCAATTTCGGCCAAAGCTATCAATATCGGCAGCCCGTCATCGAGGTGATATGGGAAGCCGTCGGCCCGACACTGCAGCTAGCAGGCAGCGCCGTCGTTGTCGCGCTGTTTCTGGCGATCATCATCGCGCTGACGACCGCCGGACGCCAGCGAGGGCTTGCGGCAACGCTTTCCGGCATCGAGCTGGTGGTGTTGAGCACGCCGGTCTACTGGATCGGCATCGTGCTTCTGTCAGTTTTCAGTTTTCAACTGCAGTGGTTCCCGGTGACGGGCAATGACGGGCTTTCCGCCCTCGTGCTGCCGGCGATTGCCCTTAGCCTGCCTCTGGCTGCGCTGCTGAGCCAGGTACTGCGCGACGGGCTGGAAGAGGCCCTATCCCAGCCATTCGCGCTTACGGTGCGCGCTCGCGGCGTCGGGGAGACCCTGCTGCGATTTCGCCATGGGCTGCGTCACGCCGCACTTGCCGCATCGACTTTGACCGGCACGCTTCTCGCCAGCGCGCTCGGCGGCTCCATCCTTACGGAAACGGTGTTCGGCCGGTCCGGCATCGGCCAGATCACATTACAGGCAATCAAGACTCGCGACATGCCGCTGGTATTGGGCTTGGTGATGCTTTCGGCAGCGGTCTTCGCCGTCATCAACCTCCTAGTCGACGCCCTTTATCTCCTGATCGATCCTCGTCTCAGGAGAACGGTACAATGAGCAGCGCGGAATTGTTCGATGCCGCGCTGCGTCGGCGCGGAAATGGTGGGGGTTATGCCAATCCCTGGTTGGCACCTGGCTTATTCGTTCCGCTTCTTATCGTGGTGGTTCTGGCCTTCGCGGTCGCCGCGCCGCAATGGTTTACTGCTTTCGATCCGGAAGCGGTGGATACGGATGCCATATTGCTGCCCCCTGATCTCAGACATTGGTTCGGCACCGACGAGCTCGGGCGCGACCTGTTGTCCCGCGTCGTCCACGGAACATCGCTGTCGCTGGCAATCGGCATCGGGGCCACCCTGATCGCCACCGTAGGTGGCATCCTGCTCGGCACGGCGGCCGCACTTGCTCCGAAGGCGATCGGCCGCCTTCTCGTCCGGGGGATCGATATTCTGCTCGCATTTCCGGAAATGCTGCTGGCGCTGCTTGTCATCGCCGTGCTCGGGCGCGGGCCGTTGAACACGCTGCTTGCCGTCGGGCTTTCCAGCATCGCTTCCTATGCGCGGCTGGTGCGTTCGCAGGTGCTGCAGGTAAAGCTCTCTGGGTATGTCGAGCATGCCGTCACGCTCGGCGAACGTCCCTGGACGATCATTATCCGCCACATCATTCCGAACACGGTTCGCCCCCTGCTGATCCTGGCGACGATAGGGGTGGGGAGTTCCGTTCTCTCCGCATCGGCACTGAGTTTCCTCGGCCTCGGCGTTGTGCCGCCGGCACCGGAATGGGGGGCGCTGCTCGCAAACGGCCGCAACTTCCTTGATGTCGCCCCCTGGACCAGCTTGCTGCCTGCCACGGTGGTCGCCATCTCCGTGATCTCGCTCACTGTTCTCGGCCGCCGGCTGCAGACCTTGTTGTCCAAGGGGGAGATGCCTTGAACCTGAACACCATTCTACCGAGCCGTTCCACGACCGTCCCTTCGGGCAATCCGATATTACTGCAGGTGAAGGGGCTTAGCGTCGCTTTTCCGACGCCGCGCGGCCGTGTTGAGGCTGTCAACGACCTTTCGTTTCAGATCGCGGCCGGGGAAATCCTGGCGCTCGTCGGAGAATCCGGCTCGGGAAAATCGGTGACGGCGCGTACGCTTGTCGGCCTTGCCGGATCACGGGCCGACGTCCGGGCGGAAGCGATGACGCTTGCGGGTCGTGACGGGCGAATGCTCGATCTACTGAGCCTCTCGGAGCGATCCTGGCGCCGGCTGCGCGGGCGGGAAATCGGCTTCATACTGCAGGATGCGCTGGTCTCGCTTGATCCCTTGTGCACGATCGGCCGCGAGGTCGCCGAACCGATCCTGGCGCATCGTCTGCTGCCCCGCTCGCAGGCGGCGCGACGTGTTGAAGAACTGCTTGGTGAGGTCGGCATTCCCGACCCCGATCATCGCGCCGCCCAATATCCCCATGAACTGTCGGGCGGATTACGTCAAAGAGCGCTGATCGCTTCGGCGCTTGCCGCGCAGCCACGCTTGTTGATCGCCGATGAACCGACCACCGCCCTCGATGTCACTGTTCAGCGACGGGTTCTCAGCGTCTTCAAGGAATTGGCGCGTGCCGGTCATGCCGTTCTCCTCATCACTCATGATCTCGCCGTGGCGATGCAACTCGCCGACCGGGTGGTCGTCATGCAGAATGGTCGCCTAGTGGAAGCCGGTCAGGCGCGCAGGGTGCTGTCCGTGCCGCAGCACGAGTATACGCGTCGGCTGCTTGCCGCTGTGCCGACCGCGGCAACCCGTGGCCGGTGGCTGAGCAGTGCCGAAGGCGCGCCAATACGCCGCCGAGTTGTGGAATCGGGAGGACTGTTGCTCGAGATCCGCGATGTCTCCGTGAGCTTCAAGCGCCCCGACGGCAGCCGCTTCGACGCGGTTAAAAAGGTTTCGCTTGAGGTCGGGCGCGGCGAGACACTTGGAATCGTCGGCGAGTCGGGTTCTGGCAAGACGACACTCGGCAAGGTCGCTTTAGCGCTGCGGCGCCCGGATAGCGGCGAGGTGCATTTCGAAGGCAGATCTTGGAGCGAAGTTGCCGAATCAGAGCGACGGCCGCTGCGTCGCCTTATTCAGACCATCAGCCAGGATCCCCTCGGCTCTTTCGATCCCCGTTTCACGGTGGAGCGCCTTTTAGAGCAGCCGCTGCGGCTGCGCGATGATCTCGATCGGGCAGCGCGCAAGCGGACAATAGCCGAGCTGGTTGAACGAGTTGGCCTGTCGTCGGAGCTTCTCGCGCGGCGGCCAAACACGCTTTCCGGCGGCCAGCGGCAGCGCGTCTCCATCGCCCAGGCGCTGGCGGCGGAACCGAAACTCCTGATCTGCGACGAACCGGTATCGGCGCTCGACGTGACAACGCAGGCCCAAGTCCTGGATCTGCTAGTCGATCTCCAGAGCCGGCTGGGACTGTCGATGATTTTCATCTCACACGATCTCGGCGTGGTTCAGCACATGAGCCATCGTATCGCCGTCATGAAGGATGGCGCGATCGTTGAAACAGGGCCGGTCGAGCAGCTCTTCGAGCGCCCTCGGCACACTTATACGCGCGATCTGATCGCGTCCGTGCCGAAGCTTTCTGCCGAAAGACATTCTTTGCTTCCAGCGAAGATTGGATAATCCGCCGTTCGGATCGGCCTGGTGTCGCAGATCCCATCGCCGATTTCTGAAACACGCCTTTGTGGCTATCGAAAGCCCGCGCGGCATGTGCGATCGGCTCGGGTAATAAATTCGATGGGGTTCTCTAGGAAAGCTCATCCCCGATGCCGGTACGTCTGGAACCGCGGATGAGTGTGAGCCGAAATCATATTCCCAGATCAGGCGCGTTTTGCCGAGCTGAAGGTCCCGTTCGAGGCTGTGTAAGGCGGAAGCTCCAAATTCGAGCGAAAATCGTCCCCGACATAGTCTGTGTCGATGAGCGCACGCCTCCGCAATTCCGGCAATAGCCCGTTCACAAGCAGGTCCTCCTGATCGGGATTGCCAAAGCCATGTAGAGACAGGACATCCAGAACGCCTGCGCGGAAACGCTCCTCGATCGCGTCGGCCAATTGCTCCGGTGTGCCGGCAACGGACCAGTGTCCAGTTTCCTGGGCCTGGATGATAAGTTCTCGCAAAGTCAGCCCTTCACGGGCATAACGCCGGAAAATCTCCACTCGGCCCCGCCGGCGATTGATACTGGTGACTTCCGGCAGCAGGGTTTCCGGCAAGGGCTTGTCCAGCGGCAAGTCGGAAAGATCAAGGTTTCCACCAAGCATGTCGGCTAGCTTGAGGCGCCCCTGTTCGTAATCGATCCGCTCGTGCTTTTCCTTCAGGCGCCTTGCGACGTCTGCGTCAGAGTCGCCGATGACTGAATGGAAGGAATTCATGATGAAGGGCAGGGCGCCCGCACGTCCGAAACTCGTTGCCCGCTTTCGTAACTCCGTCGCAAAAGCGATGGCGTCCTCGAGTTTGGGCTGAGAGGTATAAACCACCTCGGCATATCGTGCACCAACGCTCACCCCTGCCTCGGACTGTCCGGCCTGAAATTGAACAGGGCGACCCTGTGGCAAAGGCGGCACGTTCAGAGGACCTTCGACTTTAAAGTGTTTGCCGCGGTAGTCGATCGAATGAAATTTCGTCGGATCGATGCCAATCGCGCCGGATGCCTTGCGCTCGGCCGCGTTGCGTTCGTTGGCATCATAAAGCGCATTGACGATTTCGATAAACTCGGCAGCCCGCTCGTAACGCTCCTCCGGACTTGGCAGTGTCTCGCCGAAATTCTCTTCGCCGACCGAGGAGGTCACGGCATTCCAGCCAGCGCGTCCGCCGCTCGTATGGTCCAGCGTGCCAATCTGGCGGGCCAGATTGTAAGGATAATGGAAGGTGGTGGAGACCGTGGCGATCAGACCGATCTGAGAGGTCACCTGGCTCAAGGCGGCAAGCGCAACGATCGGTTCCTGTATCCCTGCGGTTCCCGCAAGCCCCGCGGGGTCGATGTGGAGAAGATCCGCGGTAAACAGCCCGGTGATCTTTTCTGCTTCGGCCTTGCGAGCGAGCTCGACGGCGCGCTTTATGCCTGTGACCGGATTTGTGTCGTTGCCGGCTGAAATGACGCTGCCTGCTCCGGTCAGGGTTTTCAGGCGTCGGGTGCGATTGTTGGTCATGGCGAATTTCCTTGATGGTTCGAAAGCATGCCTCGGATCGCGCCTCTCAGGTCAAAGCCGGAACCGCCTCCAGCAGAGCGCGCGTGTAATTGTGACGCGGACTGGCGAAGACATCTTCCACCGCGCCTGCTTCGACGATCCGGCCCTCCTTCATCACGAGAACACGATCGGTCAGGTGATGGACGACGCCAAGATCGTGAGAGATGAATAGGAGCGAGGTTCCGGATGCGGCCTGAAGTTCGGCCAGCAGATCCAGCACCTGCGCCTGCACAGATACGTCGAGCGCACTGACCGGCTCGTCGGCTACAAGAAGCCGCGGACGCGGCGCAAAGGCGCGCGCGATGGCGACACGCTGGCGCTGGCCGCCGGAAAGCTCGCGCGGATGACGCTTCAGGAGCGCCTCGCCGAGACGGACCGCGTCCAGCACTTCAAGCACGCGCTGGCGGCGTGCGGCGCCAAAGACGCCGACGCTATCGAGGCTTTCGCCGACGATTCTTTCAACCGTATAGCGGGGATCGAAGGAACTGAGGGCATCCTGTGCGATCAGTTGCATGCTTGCGCGCCTGTGACGGCGTTCTTTCTCGGGGACCCTACTCCAGCGCTCGCCGTCGAGGTAGACCGTTCCGCTATCTGGTTCCGCCAGGCCAAGAACGATTTTCGCAACGGTCGTCTTGCCGGAGCCGGACTCACCAACGATGCCGAGGGCTTCGCCTGCAGCAAGATCGAAGGATACATCGTTGACGACAAAAATACCGCCCGATCCGCCGTAGCGTTTAATGAGGTTGCGAGCCGACAGAATGTGGACCTGATGATCGATCGACTTTGTCGGCAGGGGAATCCTGGAGCGGTCACCAGTCTGGGAGTGCTGCTGCGCTGGTGTCGCCCGCAAATTCGCTGCTGTCGCTGGAGATAAACGGAATCCCCTTGAGCTGGCGGATGGCACGGCATCCAGCAATTGCTGCGTATAGGGATGTTTAGGTCGTCTTAGTATCTGTTCCGCCGGACCTGCCTCGACGATCCGTCCGCTGTTCATGACAAGCACACGATCGGCAAGATGGGAGACGACGGCGAGATCATGACTGATCAGGAGGAGCGTATGGCCGGCCTTTCGACGTTCGGCCAGCAAATCGAGTATCTGTTTCTGAACGGTCGCATCCAGCGCGGTCGTTGGCTCGTCGGCAATCAACAGTGACGGTCCACGGGCTATAGCCGTTGCGATGAGGGCACGCTGGCGCAAGCCGCCAGAGAGCTGGTGCGGATATTGCGGCAGCCGGCGATCTGGATCGGGGATGCCGACCGACTGCAGTAGGAGGCGGCTGTCTTCGTGTCGATTGGGTCGGCGAAAAAGGCCGCGTCCGCCAAAGGCGTCCGACAATTGCTGCGAAATTCGTCTCAACGGATCGAGAGAGACCAGCGCATCCTGAAGAACGAAGCCAATCTTTTCACCGCGAAGTCGCTGCCATTGCCTATCATCGAAGTCGCGGACATCGCTTCCGTCTATATCGAAGCGATCCGCGCCAACGACTGCGCCCACACCGACCAGGCCGATGATCGAGCGCGCCGTCACCGATTTGCCTGAGCCGGATTCTCCGACAAGGGCGACGGCTTCGCCCCTGTTGATCCTCAGGTCGATCCCATGGACGACCCTGTTGTCGCGGCCATCCCGAGGAAACCCGATTGTGAGATTGCGAATGTCGAGCACGGTGGTCACGATAGCCTCCTGCCTTCGAACGCCAGTTGCCAGCGTTTTCCAAGCACGCTTATGGAGATGACCGTCAGCGTGATGGTAAGACCGGGCCAGACGCCGATCCACCACGCCACGCGGAGATAATTGCGTGCCTCCGCCAGCATCGCTCCCCACTCCGGGGCAGGAGGCTGTGGCCCCATACCGAGAAAGCTCAGGCCCGCTGCCTGAATGATCGTCGTGCCGAGCCCTATCGTTGCCAGAATGGGAACCTGGGCCAATGCATGCGGGAGAATATGGCGGATCACCAGCACGCTGCGTATCAGCCCGAAGGTTCTCGCCTGTTCGACGTAACCGCTTTTGGCGATCACGAAGGTTTGCGCGCGCACGACCCTTGCGAAACGCGGCACGGAGGCGACACCGAGCGCGAAGATGAGATTGACCGTGCCAGGCCCGGTGAACGAGATCAGGACGAGAGCGAGCAGCAGGTCCGGGAACGACGAAATCACATCCAGAAAGCGCGAGATGGCTTCATCCAGAAGGCCTCTGGCCAGGCCGGACAGAAGCCCAAGAAAAGCCCCGACGATTGCGGCAATGGTAACGGCGCTGACGCCGATCAAAATGGAGTAGCGCGCTCCGTAAACCACGCGCGAGAAGACATCTCTTCCCAGATGATCCGTGCCGAACCAATGTTCGGCCGATGGCGGCAACTGGGATTGCAAAGGGTCGGCGGCAATCGGATTGGCGGCAGTCAGAATTTGCGGCCAGATGGTGGCGACCGCCACGAGCAGCAGGAAAATGATGGAAAGGTTGAGCCCGGGATTTGCGAACCGCGTGTGAAGCCTCAGATGGCGCCGATCGGTTTCTTGCTGTGGAGAGGAAGAGACACTCAATGGCCCGCCTCCACGTTATCATTACGAAGACGAGGGTCGAGCAGCAGATACAGCACGTCGACCAGCGTGCTGAGGACGACATAGATGAAGGCCGAGAGGATGGCGACCGCAAGCACGACGGGCAGGTCGTGCGCCAGAACGGCGTCGACCGTGATACGACCCAATCCGGGCCTGCCGAATACAGCTTCCGTGATGACCGCGCCCGATAGCAGATTGCCGACGAGCCAGCCGGCGAGCGTCACGGCGGGAAGTGCTGCGTGACGCAGGCCGTGGCGTAGCCTCAAGACGAAATCGCCGACACCCCAGCTCCGGACCGTCAGAACGAAGGGTTCTTCCAGGGCACGCTCAAGTCCCTCGCGCAGCACCTGTCCGACGACGGCGCCGAGCGACAGACCAAGCGACAGGGCCGGCAGGACCAGCGCTGAAAACGTCCGATCGCCAGCGACCGGAAAGAGCTTCAGCGTGAAGGAAAAGACGAACAGCAGCAGAATGCCGAGCCAGAAGGAGGGCGTCGAGATGAGGATAAGTTCAAGACTGCCTGCGATGCTGTGGGGCAGCCGTTTGCCGGCGGTCAAAAGAGCACTGGCAACGGCGAACACCACCGCCACGACGAGGGCCGCCGCGGTCAACTTGAGCGTCGGCAGCATCTGTGAGAGCACGAGACCGGAAACATCCGTCTGCAGGATGTAGGAACGTCCGAAATCGCCATGCAGAACACGCAGCAGATAGGTCAGGTATTGCGTCAGTAGCGGCTTGTCCAATCCCCATTCAATGCGAATGGCGGCCTCCACTTCAGGTGTCCGCAATTGCTCACCGATCAGCAGGTTGACAATGTCGCCCGGCGCGAGATGCAGGCTGATGAAGCTCAGCGTTATCGCGGCCCACAGGACCGCGATGGCCGACCCGATGCGGACCAGGATCTGTGATGCAAGGCCGTTGCGCGTCAACCGGCGTCGACGCGACAGCCAGGCCGAAGGGGTCTGGTCGAAGGCCGTCGTATCGTCAGCACTCATGATCGATCGCTCCTGCATTGTCCTCGACTGCTTGCGCCGCCGAGGACGGGTTGACGGGACGGTTTATTCGCTGCGCCAGATGTCGTAGGCGCTCTCCGGCAATTGCTTGAAGGGCCGGAAGCTGATGCCCTTCACATAGCTTGCCGCCGCGACCTGATCCTCCGGTTCGTAAAGCGGCAGGGCATAGGCCTGGTCGAGAACCGCGAAACGCTGCAGCTTCGAGTACAGATCGAAGCGCTTCTTCTGGTCCAGCGTCGAAGCGGCCTCATTCAGCCACTGCGACAGTTCGGGCGCGAAGGCGCGGCTGTAATTGATGCTGCCGCCCTTATCGAGAGGCAGATAGTGATACTCGATGTCGATCGCATCCGTCGGCGTATTGGAGTTGGCGATTGAGCCGAATTGCCCGGTCTTGCGTCGATCGGTATAGGTGCCCGCGTCCACGAAGACGATCTTGAGATCGATGCCGGCGTTCTGTCGCGCCTGTGCCTGCAGGGCCTGCAGCAGCACGTCACGCTGATCGCGCACGGTCGCCTGTGCCTGGATGACTTCGATGGTCAGCCGCTTGCCGTCCTTGGTGCGAAAGCCGTCCGCGTCGCGAGCTGTCCAGCCTGCTTCGTCGAGCAATGTGTTGGCGAGTTTCGGGTCGGGACCGTAGCTTGCCTCGATGCTCTTGTCATAGAATTGTGGGTCGATCGGCGATGTTATGCCCCATGCGCGAGTACGTTCGCCGCGATAGACCGCTTTCAGAACCGCATCGACGTCGATGGCGGCGATCAGGGCCTTGCGCACCTTGATATCTTCGGTCGGTCCCCAGGTGACATTGAGGAAAAGCGAATAGGGCGTGCCAGTATTGAGCGCCGTCTGATAACTGAAATCCGGATTGTCCTTGAAGAGGCTGGCATCGTTGCCGGCGATCCCCTCGATCACGTAGACCTGTCCGGACGAAAGCGCTCCCGTTCGCACGGAGGATTCGGACAGGAAACGATAGGTCACCTCATCCAGATAGGCTGGTCCCTGATGAGCGGCCGTCTTGGGCGCCCAGTGGTAGGCTGAATTCCTGACGAACTGGATGTCTTGTCCCTTGGCATAGCGCTTCAAGATGAAGGGACCGGTTCCCGCGATCTCGGGTCCACCGGATTTTAGTTGCGTCGATGCAAAGGCCGACGGCGAAAGAAGTTCCAGGTTCGCTGCATAATCGAGGAAGGGTGCATAGACCTGGTTCAAGGTGAAGGAGACGGTGTAGTCGTCCAAGGCTTTCGCCTCGACGATGCGGGAGACCGGACCCGCGCTCACGCTGCCGCTATAAGCCGGATCCTTGAGCTTGGTGAAATTGGTGATGACGGCCTGGGCATCGAATTTCTGACCGTCGGTGAAGGTCACATCATCGCGAAGCTTGAATGTATACGTCTTGCCGTCGTCGGAGATATTATATTCAGTTGCCAGCCAAGGAACGTAGCCGCCATCTGCGCTGCGCGCCAGCAGCGACTCATAGGCATTGCGCAACAGCAGCTTGGTCTTGTCCTGGCCGTTGAGCTGCGGATTGAGCGTGGCCGGTTCCGTCTCGACGCCCCACGTCAGTTTGCCGCCACTGATCGGCGTGCCATCCGCAGCAATAGAAAGGCCAGGCAGCGCAGAGGTTGCGAGCATGGCGGCGGTCAGGCCCAGAAAATGTCTGCGAATAAGCATTGATGGATGTCTCCTTGTGAAAAATCTGTGAGAGGCCGAGCCAGTCAGGCCGCGACGGCCCCGCGTGCGCCCGCCAGGAGCTCGATGGTGTTTAGACGATGAGCACCCTCGGAAAGTGGGCAGTCGATGACGAATTCATCGATGCCGAATCTCCTGTGCAGGCGCTGCAGCTCCGTATGGACGTCGGTGGGCGTTCCGCGGATGACGCGCGGGCTTCTCTCCTCGATTCGATAGTCGGTTGCGCCCGCCTGGCGGACATATTCCAGAGCCTGTTCACGGCTGCCGACATTGACCCCTTGTCCATCCTTGATCTCAAGGCGGAAGCGGCGCGTGTCGCCCAAAAGGCTTTCAGCGAGCGAGGTTGTCTGAGCCGTCACGACACTGACCGCAAGCAGCACCGTACCGCCACCCGCCTGCAGATAGGCCGAAAGCGATTGCGAAATCGCGTCATCATCACCGTGGATGTGGCCCGCGTAGACATAGTTCCAGCCTAGATGAGCGGCTAATTTCGCGCTTTCCGGACTTGCTCCGAGCAGGAAGCGACCTGGCGGCAGGTCGGGCGCGGGAAAGGCGGCTAGGTCCTCAGTGGTGCGTTCATTATCTTGTTCATGGCGCAAGAAGCCATCCAGCTCGGCCAACTGCGCTTCGAACGATGGTTTGCGCGTGGGATCATAGGCTTTCTGAAGAGCAGCGGTCGAAAGCGGCAAGCCGCCCGGCGCTTTTCCGACGCCAAGATCGACGCGTCCTGGTGCGAGAGCCGAAAGGAGATTGAAGTTTTCCGCAACCTTGTATGCGCTGTAGTGTTGGAGCATCACGCCGCCGGAGCCAATATGGATGCGGTGCGTATGCGCCAGCAGAAAACCGATCAATACTTCGGGGGAAGAGCTTGCGAGTTTGGCGGAGTTATGGTGCTCCGCTACCCAGAAGCGCCGGTAGCCCAGCTCTTCGGCGCGTTTGGCGAGCGCCAAACTGCGCTGCAATGCTTGCGATGCACGCTCGGGCCCATCAATCGGACTCTTGTCGAGAAAACTCAAGGTGTAAGACATCCGTCCTCTTGGCGGTTGGCGGCAATATCAATCTTGTTAATCTATATTTTTAATGTACTACTAAATCGAGCAATGATGTTTCAATCGTCGACTGCACAATAAAAGATCATGCCGTGCGAAGCCCTCCGGCAATCATGCATCCTAAGAGCGTGAAGCACTGAGCGGCATCGAGAGAGCGACGGGACGGATATCCCGATTATGCGCTATCTCCGGACAGCCTTCAGGTACCATTTGGAGGCGTTCCTATGACCGATATCATTGTCCGTTCTTCTCTTCTGGAGCCGGCAGTTCAGCCGCTGATCGAAGGGCTGGTGAGCGAATATGACGGCAGGTACGGCGCCGCGAGCCGACCGGGTGGCGCGCGCATGGAAATCCTGCGCTACCCCGTCGCGTTGTTTTCTCCGCCGCTCGGCGATTTTCTCCTGCTGCAACGCGACGGCGAAACGATCGCCGGCGGTGCCTTCATGAGCCACGATGACGAAACGGCTGAGTTCAAGCGCATATGGACACATCCGGCGCTACGCCGTCAGGGGCTCGGTCGGCGAATCGTAATTGCGCTTGAGGAAAGCGCCGCGGAACTCGGCTACACCCGCGCCTATCTGACGACCGGTTTCCGCCAGCCGGAGGCTGTCGCGCTCTATGTTTCGCTCGGCTATCGCCCGCTTTTCGATGTGACTGCGGATCCCGTCTATTATCGCTCCCTGCCGTTTGAAAAGCTGATCGGCGCAAAGGCAGGCAAGATCGGTTCGACACCGATCTATCCGCCTGCAGCCTCTTTCGAGGAGGCGACGGCGCGCGTGTCGGCGCTGAAAGCCACACAGGAACAGAAGATCACCGCGCGTCTGGCGGCGTACGAGACCTCCGCTGCCTGAGGCTTCCGAAAACCAGAGATGCGATCGCCTCATCCAAAGCGAAGCGCCGGGACGATAGTTTGGCTTTAGATCGTGACAAGACAGGAGCTTACATGACCACCAATGCAAATGGCCTGACTGTCGGCGTCGGGTTTGATGTCGCCGCACGTTCCGGCAACAGGCGCGAAGACCAGCGCGATCATTGGCAAGCTCTCATCGCGCAGATAGACGAGGCTGTCGATTTTGTGACGCTCGATGATGGATTCGCACGCGCCGAGGGCGATGGTCTGGATGCCGTGCTGCTTGCCAATTGGCTTGCGCCGCTCAGCCGCAATATCGGCATCATCGCCGGCGCACCCGTCAGTTTCCTGGAACCATTTCACGTCTCGACCGCGATCGCGACCTTGGACTTCGTCAGCGGCGGCAGGGCAGGGTTGCTTGTGCAGCAATATCGTGGAGCCCAGGCAGCACAAGCCAAGCATGCGCTCGGCGAACTTGATGGCTTCCCGCCGGCGCAAGCCACGGCTCTGGATCAGGACATACGCGATGCGATCGAGGTCATCCGGCTTCTATGGGATAGTTGGGAAGATGGAACGATCATCCGCGACAAGGAGAGCCAGCGCTTTCTCGATGGCTCCAAGCTGCATTACGTCAATTTCAAAGGGACGGGATTCGATATTCTCGGCCCCTCCATTACCCCTCGGCCGCCGCAAGGTCAGCCTGTGATTGCTGTGACCTATCGCCAGGACGAAGATCTTCTCGCCGCGACGGCGGCTGATATCGTCTTTCTGCGCCTGGAGGCAGCGAGCATCGGAGACGCGGCTGAAAAGATCCGCAGCTTTGCCAGCAGCAAGACAAGAGCCTTTATTGTCGACGTCACCCTTGAGGCCGCGAGGCAAACAACTGCTGAACTGGTGGCGCAATTCGCCGGGCTGGCCCGATCGGGCATCAACGGTATTCGCCTGTTGCTCGCCGATCCGGCAGAGCAAGTGGCTTATCTCGGCAGCGAGCTTTTGCCTGCATTGAGAGCGGCCTTTCCAGTCCGTGCCGCAGCCGGCGGCTCGCTTCGAGATCGGTTTGGCCTGCCCCTAGCGGCCAATCGGTTTACGGCGGCGGCGTGAGTTTCAAGGGAGCAGTCCATGGCTAAAAAGCAGGTCATTCTCGGCGCGCAGTTTCCGGGCGTCAACAATTTCACCGTCTGGAGCGATCCGGCGGCAGGAAGCCAGATCGAATTTTCGTCGTTCCGACATTTCGCCGAAACCGTGGAGCGCGGCAAATTCGATTTCATCTTCCTGGCCGAGGGGCTGCGCATCCGCGAGCAGAAAGACCGATTTCATGAGCTGGACGTTGCCGGCCGACCGAATACGCTGGCGATTCTGACAGCTCTTGCATCCATTACCGAGCATGTCGGCTTGATCGGTACCCTGACGACGACCTTCAACGAACCTTACGCGCTCGCCCGCCAATTGGCGACGCTCGATATATTGTCCGGCGGCCGGGCTGGCTGGAACGTTGTCACCTCGCCGGGCGCCTTTACCGGCGCGAACTTCCGCCGCGGCGATCACCTGCCGCATGGCGAACGCTACGAACGCGCGCGCGAGTTCATCGAAGCGGCATGGGCGATATGGAGGGGTGGCGAGTTTTCGGTCCGCTCCAAACACTTCGACATCTCCGGATGGTCTGGGCTGGCGCCCTTGCCGCAAGGCGCGCCAGTGATCGCCCAGGCCGGAGATTCGGACGAGGGTAGGGAATTGGCGGCCAGTCACGCGGACCTCATCTATTCCCGGCATGGCTCGCTCGAGGCGGGACAGGCCTTCTACGCGGACGTGAAAAAGCGGCTGGCGAAATACGGCCGCAGCGCGGACGCTCTCAAAATCCTCCCCGGGGCTCACTTCGTAATCGGTGATACGAAGAAGGATGCGGAGGAAAAACTGAACGCGATCCGCCTCCAGCAGGTCAGCCCGAAGAATGCGATCGTGTTTCTGGAACAAGTCTGGAACCGCGACCTATCGAGCTACGATCCGGAAGGGCCGTTGCCGGAGATCGAACCCGATGTTTCCGATTCGCGCCTCGCCCAGGGGCGAGCGAGCAATCAGGATATCAAGAGCCGGTTGGAGACGGCGCGCCTTTGGCGTGAAATTGCCGATCGTGATCGTCTTAGCATTCGCCAGTTGGCCATTCGTGTCACTGCGCGCCAGCATTTTGTCGGAACACCGGATGGTATTGCGGACGAGATCAATCGCCATGTGCAGGCAGACGCGGCCGATGGATTCGTCTTTGCGCCTCATTTGACCCCCGGCGGCTTTGACGAATTCGTGGAAAAAGTCGTGCCGCTTTTGCAGGAGCGGGGGGTCTATCGTACCGAGTACGGAGAAGAGACGCTCCGGGGCAAGCTTGGTTTGCCTAAACAGTTGCCAGCGGCTGCCTCATCAGGCTTGGCGGCAGTGCTATGAACGATGGCGCTCTCGCAGACGCTTGCCGGGTAGCCTTGAGTCGTCCGCATCACAGAGGGTTTCAGCGGGCAAACTCGGCGGGGAGTCGAACATTGGCTAGCCATGGGCGGAGGTAGGCGGGTGGTTCGACGACGCGCCGAAGTCGTGGCAGGCCAATCCCAGATGGATCTGACGGATGAATTGGTAACTCTAAGCTTGCGAGACGAGATCGACCCAGGCCCTGACCCGCTGCGCATACCGATCACGGATGGGGAACTGGAAGCAATCGCCGAGCGGCTGGACCAGGAATCGCAAGGCGATGCGCTTTGGGTATTCGCCTACGGCTCGCTGATCTGGAAGCCTGATTTCGATGCAGTGGAAGCACGTGTCGGAACAGTCAAGGGTTGGCATCGCTCGTTCTGTCTTCGCATGACGCGATGGCGAGGATCGCTGACGCAGCCGGGGCTCATGCTTGCATTGAAGCGAGGTGGGTACTGCAAGGCCGTCGCATTCAGATTGGATGACGGTGATCGCCTGGGTCAGATCCGACGCATGCTTCGCCGTGAAATCGGCACCCTCGAAGACTCGTCCACCATAAGGTGGATCCGCGTACAGACCGAGCAAGGTCCTGTGCGTGCTTTGGTCTTCTGGGCGGATCCAAAGGGAGGGCATGTTGCTTCCAAACTGTCACTGGAGGCGGTAGCAGGCATATTGGCAAGGGCGTGCGGTGCCAGAGGGTCATGTGCCGAATATCTCTATTTGACGGTCAAACATCTCGAGGCCTGGGGGATTCGGGACCTCAACCTGTGGAGACTTCAGAAGCTCGTTGCCAGTGAGCTTAGGGCTATCCACGAATTGGAAAGCGTGACAGACCATGTCCGCCTCGTGAGTGGGAGCGCATAGGACGAAGTTAGCACCCCCGTGACGGAACCCTCCCATATTGGATCGGAGATTCGCATGCCCTAGATCAGACGAACGGGGGCATCGGCAATTCTCCCGCCCGTCCGAAAGCGTAGAGGACAAGCGATGATCTATGATGCCGTTGTTGTGGGCTCTGGCTTTTCCGCTATCGCCACAGTCTGCAACCTCGGCGAGCTGCTCCCGGAAACAGCATCCATCGCCATTGTCGGCGACGATCCCGGATTTGGGCGCGGAACGGCTTATCGCACCGAGCTTTATCTACATCGCTTGAATGTGCCTGCCGGACGTATGAGCCTCTTTCCGGACCGTCCGGATGCGTTTGTCGAATGGCTGCGTGAGCATAAGCGGCCATTGCATGGGGGAGACTTCGCTTCCATACAGGATTATGGACTATATATACGCGACAGCTTAGCCGCCCTTCTGCGCAACGGGAAGCGCCGCTGCCGGGTTGATTTCATCAAGGCAAAGGCTAGCGGATGTGTTGAGCGGTACAGTGCCGCGCTCGGTTTTTTCTAGACAACGGCGATGAGATTGCCGGCCGAAGCTTCGTCCTTTGTCTTGGCGTCGGAAATGCCAAATTACCGTTCGATCAGTCGCTGGCGCAGGGTCATGGATGGCTTACGCCCGCAGGCTCTGTGGTTGAGATTGCCGGACACTGAGCGCCGCCGCTTTCTACGCCATGTGTTGCCCTGGTGGAACATCCACCGTCACAGATCGTTCGGCATGAGCGCCTGGGATAAGGCCGTTCCCTCGGCTCGATGGCGTTGCCGCTTGCGGGCATGAGCGACCAGCCCGTGCCGGTCGAGAACGGCATGCACCGTGCTTTTGGCGGGCACACGTATATCGCCGGCAAGCTTCCTGACCAATAACTCGCGGATCTTACGCGCACCCCAATGCGGCTTGTCCTTCTTGAGCCGCACGATCATCGCCTCGACCGGCTCGGGCAACTGATTGGCATAGCGCACCGGCCGACGTGATCGATCCGTCAGGGCCTCCAACCCCTCGTCCTTGTAACGGTTGAAGATCTTGTAACCGGTCTTGCGCGAGATGCCGAACGCACGGCACACATCGCTCATGCCTTCGCCCTCAAGCAGACGGGCGACAAATCGAAGACGTTCCTCCATAACCGAAGTCTCTCTCCACGGCATCAACACCTCCCGCCAAAGCGAAAAGTGTCACCCATGTCTCCGGTACAAAACGTCACCTATCTCTCAGGTCGGGCATCTAAGATGCATCACCCGAGTAATGCTTAGGTTTTGTATGTGGCAGCCGCCATGTTGCATGCGACTTACTGACCAAAGTATAAACCAAGATATTGGCAAATGGCCCGATTTGTCGCTTCAGAAGCGCTACTCGTCTATCAGGCCATCAAACGCTTCCAACATCGATGCGCAGAGGTCCTCGGCACATGTCGTCTAGACGCCATGTGCCTTTCATATGGATTGGGTATCTTTAGCGGTTGCCTGCAGTCGGTAGGATTTTCAGAGCTGGGTCGCCCCGACCGTCGCGACGATCTCGGCTCGGCGATTGCTGCGAATGATACAACGGTTTCATCCGATTAGAATTGCACGAATGTCGTTGACATTCGTAAGTGTTGGGCCCGTGATAACGAGGTCACCGATCGCATTGAACGCCGTATAGCTGTCATGTCGCGCAAGAGCCGAGCGAGGATTGATGCCGGCCTGGCGCATGCGGACTATGGTGTCGGGTGATATGATTGCTCCTGCTGCGTCCTCGACGCCGTCTATCCCGTCAGTATCGCCGGCAATCGCCCAGACGTTCTCGGCCCCATTCAGGCCGATGGCGAGGCTGAGCAGGAATTCCGTGTTACGGCCTCCGCGGCCCGATGAATCGGCGGCAAGCGATACGGACGTTTCTCCTCCAGAAAGAAGCACGGCGGGCCCTGCGATCGGCAGTCCCTTCTTGCGCGCCGAAAGTGCAATGCCCGCGAAGACGGTGCCGGCCTCCTTGGCCTCTCCCTGCACGGCGTCCCCTAACACGAGTGGTCGAAGTCCGGCAGTGCGGGCCGCATTCGCCGCAGCTTCCAGCGCCACGGATGGGGACGCAATCAGCCGGACTTCCGAGTTCATTGGGCCTGGATACGCGTAACCTCCCCGGTCCAGCAGGTCCTGTGCAGCGGCGGGGAGTGCCAGGCGATAGCGCGAGACGATCTCCCTCGCATCCTCCACCGTCGTTTCGTTGGCGACCGTTGGACCGGAGGCGATTTCCGATGGATCATCCCCCGGCACATCGGAGATGAGCAATGTGACAACACGGGCCGGATAGGCGACCTGTGCGAGGCGTCCGCCCTTGATGCCGGAAAGCTGCTTGCGGACGGTATTCATCTCCGAAATGGTCGCGCCGCTGGCAAGCAGTGCCTGGTTGACGATTTTCTTGTCCGCCAGTGTCATGTCGCCTGCCGGCGAGACCATCAGTGACGATCCTCCCCCCGAGATGAGGGCGACGACCAGGTCGTCCGGCCCAAGGTCTCGCACGCATCCCAGGATGCGCATGGCGGCTTCGACGCTCATTTCATCCGGAACCGGATGGGATGCCTGGATGATGTCGATGCGGCCGGCCGGCACTGCATGGCCGTAGCGGGTGACAACAATGCCGGACAAATCGACGTCCGACCAAGCGATGTCCAATGCCGCGGCCATTGCAGCGGATGCCTTACCGGCGCCGACGACGATGCAGCGGCCGCTCGGGCGCTCGGGAAGATGCCGCGCAACAACCTTTACCGGATCGGCGCTCGCGACCGCTGCGTCGAACATTCGGCGCAGCGCGCTTCGGGCGGACGTGTCGTCCCAGTTCATTCTGCAGCAGCCATCTTCAGGATGTTAGAGCCGGCAATGGCCGCGCAGACGGCATCCGTAACCTGCTGCGTCGTGGCGGTTCCGCCGACGTCGGGGGTGAGGATGCCGGCTTCGGTTACCCGTTCGACCGCGCCAAGCAGCCTTGCGGAGGCCTCCCGCTCGCCGAGATGCTCCAGCATCTGGGCCGCAGTCCAGAAGGTTGCGATCGGATTGGCGATGCCCTTGCCGGTGATATCGAAGGCCGATCCGTGGATAGGTTCAAACATCGACGGGAAACGGCGTTCCGGATCGATATTGCCGGTGGGGGCGACGCCGAGCGAACCTGCAAGCGCGCCTGCAAGGTCCGAAAGGATGTCGGCATGAAGGTTGGTCGCGACGATCGTATCGAGGCTCTGCGGCTTGAGCGTCATGCGCACCGTCATGGCATCGACCAGCATCTTGTCCCAGGTGACGTCCGGAAATTCCTTTGACACTTCCGCGGCGATCTCGTCCCACATGACCATACCGTGGCGCTGTGCGTTCGATTTGGTTACGACGGTCAGCAGCTTGCGGGGGCGGGACTGGGCGAGCTTGAACGCGTATCGCATGATGCGGGTGACGCCGACACGGGTGAAGATCGCGACTTCGGTTCCCACTTCCTCAGGCAGGCCTCTGTGAGCACGCCCGCCATGGCCGGAATATTCGCCTTCGGAGTTTTCGCGCACGATGACCCAGTCCAGATCGCCCGGCCCGCAATTGCGCAGCGGCGGGGTGATGCCAGGCAGAATCTTGGTCGGGCGAACGTTGGCATATTGATCGAAGCCCTGGCAGATCGGCAGCCGCAAGCCCCAGAGCGTGATGTGGTCCGGCACATCCGGTGCACCAACGGCGCCGAAGTAGATCGCATCGAACTTCTTCAGCGTATCAAGTCCGTCAGCCGGCATCATGACGCCATGCTTCTTGTAATAGTCCGAGCCCCAATCGAAGGTCTCGGCGTGGATCTTGAAGTCGCCGCTGCGCTTTTCCAGTGCTTCCAGAACCTGCAATCCTGCTGCGATTACTTCCGGGCCGATACCATCGGCGGGAATGGCTGCAATCTTGTATTCACGCATGGTATTTCTCCAGTTCTATATTTCAGTGTTGAACGGATGCCTTGCGTCCGGGTTCGCGGGCTGCGCCGCGTGCGAGAAGCAGGGTGACGGCTGTCGAGACCACGAGCAGTGCGGCGACAAAAAAGAGGCCGCCGGCGAAGCTTCCGGTCGTGTCCTTGATCCAGCCGATCATCGACGGACCAACAAAGCCACCAAGGTTGCCGATCGAGTTGATTGTTGCAATACCCGCGGCTGCGGCCGGTCCGGACAGGAAGAGGGTCGGCATGCTCCAAAGAGGCGGCTTGGAGGCACTGATGCCGATATTGACAAACGTCAGGGCGACAAGGACGGTAAATACGCTCGCAGCACCGGTTGCAAAGGCAAGTCCGGCAGCTGCGAGAAGGCAGGCCCCGACCACATGCCAGGTGCGCTCGCCGGTCCGGTCGGAATTGCGAGCCCAAAGGATCATGCCGATGACGGCGAAGATGGCCGGAATGGCGTTCATCAGGCCAACCTGGAAGGAGGAAAGTCCGAAACTCTTGATGATCTGCGGCCCCCAGATGCCCAGCGTGTAGAGCCCTGCGGACGTGCCGAAGTAAACCAGCGACAGTGCCAGCACGCGCAGGTCTGCCAAGCCTGCCCAGATGCTGTGGCTGGCCTTCGGCTTACCGGCCTGTTCCTGCTCCATCGCCTTGACCAACCAGGCGCGCTCGCCTTCCGAAAGCCATTTTGCCTTTTCCGGTCGGTCGGTGAGGTAGAAGAGGACAATGACGCCGAAGACGAGGGCCGGAATGGCTTCGATGATGAACATCCACTGCCAGCCGGCGAGGCCCAAGACCCCATGCATCTCAAGCAGCGCACCAGAAATCGGCGAGCCGATTGCGGTGGATAGCGGCGCGGCGGCCATGAACATCGCCGTCACCGCCGCACGGCGACGGGCCGGAAACCAGTAGCTAAGATAAAGAATGATACCGGGGAAGAAGCCTGCTTCGGCAACGCCGAGAAGAAAACGGAGAGCATAGAAGCTCGTCGTGCCCTGAACGAGCGCCATGGCACCGGATACGATGCCCCAGGTGATCATCACTCGGGCGATCCAGATCCGTGCCCCGACCTTGTTCAGGATCAGGTTCGAAGGAATCTCGAACAGGAAATAGCCAAGGAAGAAGATGCCGGCACCAACGCCGAATACGGTCGAAGAAAATCCGAGATCCTGGTTCATCGTCAGCGACGCAAAGCCGATGTTCACGCGATCGATGAAGGCTATGAGATAAAGGACCATGATGAATGGCACGATGCGCCAGGTAATCTTGCGCAATACGCGCCCTTCCAGCTCGCTCGACATAGCAAGCCCCTCCCTTGTTCGAGTGATGCAGATGCGCGTCCTCTCGCGCATTGGAGCGACGCTATTTCCTTCTTTCCCAAGAGCCAATGCTCATATAATTATATAAATAAATGAAATAATGAGGGGACGATGGAACTGGAGCAGTTGAGATGTTTCGTGGCAGCGGCGGAGGAGCTGCATTTCGGTCGTGCCGCACAGAGGTCTGGCATGCTGCCTGCGTCGCTCAGCCGGCACATCCGGTTGCTTGAAGAATCGCTCGGCGTACCGCTGTTCAGCAGAACGACCCGCAGCGTCGGATTGACCGAGGATGGCATCTTGCTGTTGCAGGAGGTGAGGCCCATCCTTGCCCGCCTCGAAAAGGTGGCCGAGAAATTCCGGAGCGCGCGTCATCAGCCGGCGTCCGTCCTGCGCATCGGTGCGATCGACAGCGCCGCGGCAGGTCTCGTCCCGCTGCTTCTCCAGGATTTTCGAGAGCGGTCACCGAACACCGTTACGCAGCTTGTGGAAGATAAGTCGATCCGGCTCATTCCGAAGCTGCTGGCCGGCCGGCTGGACCTCGTATTGATCAGGCCAAGGGAGGGGCTTAGCCGCAGCTTGGCCGTACAGCCACTGCTCTTCGAAACGGCGGTGGTGGCGTTACCTGCCGATAGCCCTCTTGCAGAGAGAAGCGAGATTTCGATCGAGGATCTGGCGGGTGAGCCGCTGATTGTTCCTGAGCGGCGCTCGAGACCACACAGTCATGACCTGACGATGGGGCTGTTCACCGAGCTTGGAATGCGTCCACGCATCGCACAGATTGCCGACGAAAAGCAGACAATCATCAATCTCGTCGCCGCGGGTATAGGCTCCGCCATCGTGCCACGTTGGACATCCAAGCTGGCCGTCACTGGTGTCAGCTATGTCCCTCTGGCCAGGAATGCCGATTTTCCGATGCATAAGCTTCCGTTGGCAGTCGCCTGGATGAAGGCGGTGAGGGACCCGGCACGCGATATCATGGTAGAACTCTTGCACCAGAACATGGCTCGTTACATCGAGTTCGCGTGAGTTGCGCGATCCGCGAAAAAGAAAGCACCCTAGAGTTTGGTTGCTGAACATCTCTGCCGCGCGTGCCATCCGGCATGCGCTCAGGGTAGACTGAGCTTTGCCATGCGGCCACCATCGATGGTCCAGACCTGACCTGTGACGAAGTCCGCTTCCGGCGAGGCAAGCCAAGACACGAGGGCGGCCACTTCTTCCGGCTTTCCTGTCCGTCCGACGGGATGGATTCGCCCGATTTCGCGGCGGAAAGCCTGCGGATCAGGCATGCTCTCGATGAAACCGACGTTGAGTTCCGTATCGATCCAGCCCGGCGCAACCGCATTGCAGCGAATGCCCTCGGCCCCGTGATCAATCGCGATTGCGCGCGTCAGGCCGTGGAGCCCCGCCTTGGAGGCGCAATAGGCCGCGTGCTTCGGGTTCGACCCCAGACCCTCGATCGAGCCGATATTGACGATGGCGCCCTTCGAAGTTCTAAGATGCGGCAGGGCGGCCTTGATCAGCATGAAGGGCGTGGTGAGATTGACGGCGATGTTCCGCTCCCAATCAGCCAGCGTCATGTCCTCCGCGAGGGCCTCTTGCATCATGCCCGCATTGTTGACGAGCACATCCAGCCGCCCAGCGTTTTTGACCACGCTTTCAACCGCCTTGCCCGCGCTGGCTGGATCGGCGAAATTGACCGAGAAACTTTCGAATTCCTGGTCTTCGCCACGTTGCGCGGTAAAGACCCGCGCACCCTCATCCCGCAATCTCCGGGCAATCGCCTGACCGATGCCTGAACGGCCACCGGTGACCAGCGCAACCTTTCCTTCGAAACGCATCAGCCCACCGCCTTTCCGCCGTTCACCTCGACTAGCGTGCCGCAGAGGTAACGGGCGGCGTCCGAAGCGAGGAAGAGCACGACATCAGCAATATCCTCCGGTTCGGCGATGCGGCCAAGCGGCACGGTCTTCCCAAGTTCGGCAACCGCCGTATCCGGATCGAAGCCGCGCTTAATGAAGCCGGTGCGCAGCATCGGCGTGTTGACCTCATTCGGGCAAACTGCATTGATACGGATGTTCTGGTGGGCGTGGTCCATGCCCATGCATTGGGTGAGCGAGGCGATGGCCGCCTTTGTCATGCAATAGACGGCGTGGTTCGGGCCGGGGCGAAGACCCCAGCACGAAGCGGTGTTGATGATCGCCCCGCCGCCGCGAGCGGCCAAAAGTGGGATTGCCGCACGACTTATCCGGAATGGCGCCTGCATATTGACACCAACGGAGAGGTCCCAATCGGCATCCGTGGTTTCGGTCACCTTGCCACGGGTGATGACACCGGCATTGTTGACGACGATATCGAGGCCGCCGAGCGCATCGAAGGCGGCCTGTGGCAAGCCGTCGGCATAGGATGCCTCCAGCAGGTTGCCCGGCAGGTAGGCATCCGCCTCGACTGCGGACACATCGCGATCAGCTACGGCCACCCGGGCGCCCTCGGCGCGAAGCTGCTTGACGATAGCGGCGCCAATACCGCCGGCAGCGCCGGTGACAAGAGCCAATTTGCCTGAAAATCTCATGTTACCCTCCAGGTCTTAGTTTAAAAGCTGGCGACTGGGTTGCCGAAGACGCCTTCTTCCGGCGTCACGCCGAGACCAGGACCCTTCGGCAGAGCGATATGGCCACCCTCAATCCGAACGCCATTTTTGGTATCGTAGTGGCCCTCTATGTATGGGGAAGCGATCCACACTCCTTCGCAATTCCTGGGGTTGATCGTTGCGCCTGCCTGCGCGCAGGCAGCATTCATGATATCCCCACCCCAGGCGTCATCGCAGGTATGCGGAAGGTTGCGGGCGGCGCAGATATCTCGGAAGGTCGCGAAATTGTGCAGTCCGCCGATGCGCGTCACCTTCATGCCGAAGCCGTCGACGAGTCCGGTGCCGACAGCCGTGATGACGGTTGCGAGATTCACGCTGTTTTCATCCATGTAGATGCCATGGTGCACCTGCGGCCGGATTTTCTGCAGGTCTTCAATCGTGTTGCACGGCTGCTCCATGATGAAGGGAATGTCCGGGCATTCACGGCTGATGCGCAACGCATCACGTGTGGTCCAGCCGCGATTGGCATCGACTGCAAGGCGCATACCCGATTTTCCGATGACTTCCCAAACCTTACGGACTACTTCGATATCGACTTCCACCGGCCGGCCACCCACCTTGACCTGAATACGGGGATAGCCCTCCTCCATCTTCTCGCGGGCGATGCGGGCAATGTCATCCGGCGTGCCTACTCCGGTCGCGTAATACGACGGAACCTTGTCGGTGGCAGCGCCACCGAGCAGCTGGGCCACACTCAAACCCAACTTCTTGCCGATCAGGTCGTGGGCCGCCATGTCGATGGCTGCCTTGGCGTAGTTATGGCCATTCAGCAGGCTGTCCATCTTGCGCTGAAGTGCAAGCGGCCAGACCTCCGAGCCGACGAGTCCCGCAGCCATTTCCGTGAGTGCCGCGACGGCACCGGCGGCATGAGATTCCGCGTATGTCGGGCCGACTGGGCAGGTCTCGCCCCAGCCCACAGTACCGTCCACACCGACGAGCCGGACAAGCGTCGTCTTCAACGCCCAGACCTGGGCATTCGCCATGGTATAGGGTCCGTTCTTCACGGGTAGATCATGGCTATAGATATGAATTTCTTTAATCTTCATGTTTGCCTCCCAATGGGTTAGAATTCGTGGACAAGACTTCAGGCGATACCTTCAGCCGCCAGTGCCGCTTTCGCCGCTCGCAGCGCCGCCGCCGTCGCTCGGTCTCGTCCGTGCAAGCGCGCGGTCTGTGTCATGCCTTCGTGAAGCAGGAAAAGCGTTTCGGCGAGCTGATCGATGTCTTTGTCAGGAGCGATGGTTTGAAGACGAATGCGAAATTCATCTGCAAGCCGTTCCTTATGGTCCAAGACCACGTCGCGAATTGGGGCGCTGTCGGGATGTTCCGCTAAAGCATTCAAGAACAGACAGCCTGTATTCGCTACTTCGCGCAACCAGTCACCAAGCCGAACGATTGGGTGTAGGACGTGGTCTACGCCGCTCTCGGGTCCGCCCGCGAGCCAGTCGAAGTACGCTTTATCGCGATACTCCAGCGCACCAACCACCATCGCTTCGCGGCTCGGAAAATACTTGTAGAGCGTGCGCAAAGACACATCGGCTCCCGCCCGCAACGCTTCAACGCCTTGCTCGGCAAAACCCATCTCTGCAAATTGGCGGTCGAGGTCGCTGGCGATTTTTTCTTTTCTCGATGTCATAAGAAAAATGGTAGAGCGATCGTTCTACCCATGCGGCTTGGAAAGCGACCATGGACGGGACGGAAAGCGACGTGACCGTGTGTCGCTTCGCGATATCGGTGCCCGAAAAGGTAAAGCCGCACGCTGGACCGGCAACGGGCACGGGTTGATCTAAATTGCATCGCGTAAAGCGAACAGCGGCTCAAACTCTGTCGCAGCCTTCGGGTGACGAACCGTTCTCGAACATATTGACATAGAGTTATTTGCGTCGTGAGAAGTCGACGCAGTCATGTGCATCATGGAAGTCACGCGCCAACTGATCGCGTCCGAAAGCCATTAGTGCACAAAACTGTTTCCAATTGCTCGCACGGGGTCCAGTTGCAGCAATCCTCTGGGTTAACGTTGCGGTGGGACGAGCCGGAGGTATGACTCATTGGTGTGCGTCGGTTCGGCCATAGCACGGACGGTACGATGGAGAGCAGCTGACGGTGCCTCTGTCGTGTCATCAAGCGTGAACTCGTCAATGAGCTCGCGAAGTTTGGCAGCCTCGTTTGCCAGTGAGCTGGAGGCTGCATTGGACTCTTCCACCATCGCCGCATTTTGTTGCGTCGTCTGGTCCATGGCATTCACCGCCACGTTAACTTCCGCCAGCCCCGTCGCTTGTTCCTTGGCCGAAGTGGCAATTGCTGCCATATGATCGTTAATCTCGACAATGTAGGTTCCGATCGCCTTCAAAGCCTCGCCAGTATCGCGCACCAACTTTACACCGCCTTCGACTTCGGCCGAGGAGTTCTGGATCAGATCCTTAATCTCCTTTGCCGCTTGCGCCGAACGCTGGGCGAGTTCGCGGACTTCCTGGGCAACAACCGCAAAGCCCTTGCCCGCATCGCCCGCGCGCGCAGCTTCAACGCCGGCGTTCAGTGCAAGAAGGTTAGTTTGGAAGGCGATCTGGTCGATGACACCGATAATGGTGGAAATTTGCTGAGAACTCTCCTCGATCTTCTTCATGGCGTCTTCAGCATGGGCCACGACGATTGCCGATTGTTCGGCAGACTGGTTGGCGCGTGTGGCAACCAGTCTTGCTTCTTCAGTGCGCTTGGTAGAGTTTGTCACGTTCACGGTGATCTGATCCAGCGCTGCTGCGGTTTCTTCAAGAGATGCAGCCTGTTGTTCGGTGCGCCGGGAAAGGTTGTCGGCGCCCGAGGCAATTTCCCGCGTACCGTTGTCTATTATGGCAACTGACGAGGATATTGCGGAGAGCGCATCGCCCAATTGGCGGACCGACAGGTTGAAATCATTGCGCAAGGCTTCGAAATCGGGAGCAAAGGCTTCCTTCAACTGAAACGATAGATCACCCGAGGAAAGCCGTTTTAGGCCGGCAGCGAGACCCGAAGTCGCAATATTCAGCCGCTCGGCGGCATCGGCATCGGCCTTCTTCTGAGCGGCAACCCGGTCGGCCTCAGAACGCTTTCTGTTTGCTTCTGCCTCCATTTCCAGATGTTTGTTGGCGATTGCGCCCTGACGGAATACTTCTACCGCGCGGGCCATCGCACCTACCTCGTCCTTACGCTCCGCGCCCGCAATGGTGAACACCGTATCGCCGCTTGCGAGCTTGCGCATGACATCGTCTATGTATTTGAGCGGTCGCACCACGCCAGTGTTCATTACCAACAGCACGATGAGGCCGAAGACAATCATTCCGACCGAGCCAGCCACAATACTGAAACGTGCACTGGCCGCCGCCGCTGCGGCATCTCTGGAGCGGGTTGCGAGAAGCTCCTGTTCGGCAGCCATGATTTCGGTGACCTTGTGACGGATTTGGTCCATCCATTTGTTGCCGACACCGGACATTTCTAAATCGCGAGCCTGCTGACGGGTTGCCCAATTCGCCATCAGCTTGCTTTCCTGCACCACTATGTCATTCGTCCAACCATCGACCAACCCTTTGAGTTCCTGCAGCCGTTTTTGTTGCATTGGATTGTCCGCGGTCAGGGCGTGGACTTTGTCATAATTTTCGGCAAAGGCTTTCGCACCAGCCTTTTGGGGAGCGAGATAATTCTCGTCTTCGGACAAAAGGTATCCACGCATGGCGGTTTCCTGGTCAACCATGGAAGCCACAAGACTGTTGGCTGTGCCGAGCACGGCATAGGTATGTTCGGTCGTCATGGCAGCCCTTTCCTGCTCAGCAAGCGAACGATAGCTGATAATGTTGACCACGGTGCCTACCGCGATCAATAGGAGCAGGCCCAGAGAGATCTTCGTGATTATGCGTGTATTTTTGAGGGAGCCTAACATCCGATATTCCTTTACCTAGCCACCACCGATACGGTGTTCAGAGCGAGTGGGAAAAAATTTTGAAACTGCAAAGTCATGCGCGGCTGAAGAAAACAGAGGATTTTCTAGCGAAATCAGAATGTTGAGAAATGTGAAGCCCCGCAGGCGAGCTTTCCGAAGTTACTTAATCCGCCGCATTGCCGTGATGTACGAGCCGATAAAAAAAGCCGGCAATGAGCCTGTCATTGCCAGCGAAGCGCTTGCCGGGAACTAGGAATGATCCGACAAGTGGGAACGCCTTGGGAGCGCCTAGTAGCTTGATTAAAGTGAGCCGCCAATCGCATTCAAAAGATCATATCTCGAAATTTGGCCGACTGGTTGTTCTCCGTTTGTGACAGTGATCACGCCGTCGTGCTCTTTGGCGATCTGCAGAATTTTCGATAGCTTGTCGGTTGCGAGCACGGACGGACCCAAACCTGAGGATGACTGCGCATCCGTGAAGGGTCGCATTACTTTTCCAGCCGAAACCAGCTCCAAGCGGGAGATTCCCTTCACGAAGTCCGCGACGTAGTCATCGGCGGGCTCGGTGACAATCTCCTCTGCGGTGCCGACCTGCACGAACCGTCCATCCTTCATGATAGCAATGTGGGTCCCCAATCTGATTGCCTCATCGAGGTCGTGGGTGATGAACACGGTCGTCTTCTTGAGCACCTTCGACAGATCGAGGAACTGCTCCTGCAATTGCCGTCTGATGAGAGGGTCGAGCGCCGAAAATGGCTCATCCATCAGCAATATTTCCGGATCGGCGGCCATGGCGCGAGCAAGACCGACGCGTTGCTTCATGCCACCCGACAATTCGTCTGGAAAGCGGTCGCCCCAACCATCAAGGCTCACGAGCTTGAGTTTTTCTAAGGCGACCTGGTGCCGTTCGTCCCGGCTCATCCCACGCAGTTCAAGACTCAGCGCGACGTTGTCGATCACGGTCCGATGCGGGAGCAGCGCCATATTCTGGAAGACCATTCCCACGCTTTCGGACCGCAATTGCCTCAGTTGCGGTCCTTGGAGAGCGTTGACGTCTTGGTTGGCTACGCGAATGACGCCAGCCGTCGGCTCGACGAGACGATTGATGTGGCGAACAAGCGTTGACTTTCCGGATCCGGAAAGCCCCATGATGCAGAAAATCTCTCCTCTGCCCACAGTGAAGGAGACGTCTGCGACGCCGACAACGCAACCATATCGCTCCAGAATATCCTTCTTGCTCAGCCCATGGTCATTGACGGCCTTGTAGGCATCTTTCGATTTCTCGCCGAAAATCTTCCAGACATTGCTACATTCGATAACTGCATCGGTCATTAGCACCACCTCAGTTCTTGATGGCCGACGATTGCGGCAGGTCCTGACCCGTATGGGCGTGGGAGGTTTTCATGAAGGACCGGACGAGCCCGACCGGCCCCCGCGTGAGCCATTCACCTTTTTTTCGCGGTTTGGCGAGCGCTTGCGTCAAACGGTCCAACACAATCGCCAAAGCGACAATCCCGAGGCCGCCGACCGTCGCGATGCCAATATCGAGACGTCCGATGCCGCGCAGCACCATCTGGCCAAGGCCTTGGACGGCGATCATCGAAGCGATGACGACCATCGACAGCGACATCATCAGTGTCTGGTTGACACCTGCCATGATCGTCGGCAGGGCGAGCGGCAATTGCGCTTTCCAGAGCAGCTGAGATTCCGTCGCACCGAATGCGCGCATCGCTTCGACCACATCAGGCGGGACTTGCTTCATACCAAGATATGTCAATCTGATAACCGGTGCGACCGCGAAGATGACGGTGACGATGACTCCCGGCACATTGCCGATCCCGAAGAGCATCACGACGGGCACCAGGTAGACGAAAGCCGGGATCGTCTGCATCCCGTCGAGCAGGGGCCGGAGGATCGCATAGAGCGTATCGGAGCGCGACGCCCATATACCGAGCGGAAGACCAATGACGATGGAGAAGAGCAGCGAGGTCAGAACGATGGCCAAGGTGAGCATCGTCTCGGGCCATACGCCGATGAAGCCTACGAAGATCAAGGTGACCGTCAATGCGATAGCCAGCCGGAAGCCGGCAATTTGCCAGGCGACCAGCATGACCACGACAACAACAAAAGTGGGCGGCACGGTGCTCAACGTGGTTGCGAAGGACTGCAGCATCGAGTCGATGGGAGTCTTCACGGCCTGGAAGAAGGGGCGGTAATTGTCCACCAGCCATCTGAGGCCAACCGTCATCCAGTCAGCAAGTGGAAGCTTACTACAAGCAAACGGATCGAGAATTCCGCATTCAGCCATCTGTTCCCTCATTTAGTTCGTTATTTGATTATCAGTTTAATTATCACATCGTTGGCTGATTACCCGGCGCAAAAAAGTAGCGTCCCAGGTGACTTTATTTCGACAGCCAATTCTTGGGAGGTCGCATCTTCGGCACTCGGCGGTGAAGACTACGACGAAACTGACCCTAATCACCGCTAACGATGCGGATCTTCCCGTTACACGCAGAGGCGTCGGGGAATTTGGTATCGTTTCCTACAAAAGCGGCGGCCGATCGTGCCGCCTACGAATGCATCATGGGTTGCCACTGCACCGAAGCAACAACGCCAATCTAGTCACCGCGAAAGTGCCCAAAAAGCAGCCGCGCACTCGCGGACGCCAGCTCCAAAGTCTGTCCAAAGATTCACGTCAAGATCGCCGGCCGGCAGGTCAAAGGAGACATTGCGACGCCGCGCCGCGTAGATAAGGTCATCAAGTTCGGTCCTTCGCATCACTACGGCGCCGGACAAGGCGAAGTCCGGCTCACCAGTTATGTCTTTTGGCCGATTTTAAGTCGTCCATGACGATATTGCGCTCCTGCTCAGCCATTTCCAGAAGCCAGTCTCGAAGGACAATAGCTGCAGTCGATAGCTCGCGGTTGTTGTTGGTGGTCAGGTAATAGGCACCTGGCGCTGGGATAGATAATTCGGTGAGCCTCACCAACTTTCCCTCCTCGAGCAGATGACGGACAAGGCGCCCCCATCCAACTGCGACACCCTGGTCTGCCATGGCGGCCTGTATGGCAACAAAGAACTTCCCAAATCGCCGTCCGGCACTCAGCGAGTGCGGAATGCCCGCTCGCAGTAGCACCTCTTCCCATCCAGCCCAATCGGGATCAACCCAATCAACATGCAAATGTGGCAGCTCCGCGAGTTCGCGCGCGGTGGCGCCCTCGTGGGCGGCGGCGAAGGCAGGCCCACAGACAGGATAGATCGTGTCGTCGAACAGCAGTTCTGCGGTTTCGTCGAGCCACGCACCGAAGCCGTAGCGTATCCGAAGATCGACCTCGGCTCTGCGATAGTCCTTTGCGTCGTCCGAAATGAGATGATCTACCGCGATTTCGGGGTGCCGCCGCCAGAAATCAGCCATTCTGGGGATCAGCCACATGGTGGCGAACGCGTCGCTGCAGGCGATCGTCACATTTCGGGCCCGATCGCGTCGTTTGATCGAACGGACCATCTCCGAAGCCTTGGAAAATCCGTTGGCCAAGACACCGTAGAGTTCCTCGCCGGCATGGGTGAGAGCAACACCTTTTCCGTTTCGAATAAATAGCGGAACTCCTATTTCCTCTTCGATTGTCTTGATCTGGCGACTGACAGCACCCGGCGTCACGTTCAATTCGCTAGCGGCCAGCTTGAAACTAAGATGACGCGCAGACGCCTCGAACACAGCCAGTGTGGTGAGTGATGGAAGGTCATAAAACCTGCGAACCATGTGCCTACCTCCTTCCAAAGGCAGAGAAGAGTCGCGACGCTAGCATAATAGTCAACTGACACGTGAGACTTTTGCATTTGGTCATTCCAAGAGCCTCGGTCATCATTCGATTTCGTGTGCGGCGTTGAGCTTCCCGTACATAATAGTCAAGAATTCCGAACACAAGAGTACATTATTGGGAGGGCAAGCGTTATGAACGTGCAATCCACTGGGGCAAGAAGAGGCGGCCGGGACGCTCGCCGGGCGCTGCGGACTACTCCGAAATTCCAAATGCTTCCCACATTGAGGCGCGGGCTTCCGAACATTGAGCCGATGGACGAGGAGCAGATCGAGCGCATTCATAACGCTTCAATGGACATCCTCGAAGAGGTAGGCGTTGTGTTTCGCGACCCAATTGCCCTTGAGGATTGGAAGCGCGCTGGCGCCGACGTGCGGGGCGAACGGGTTCATCTTGACCGCGCACTCATCATGGAACTCATAAAGACGATTCCCTCCGAGATCAAATATTACGCCCGGAATCCGGAGAACAATGTCGACCTCGGCGGCAAGAAGTCGATCTTCGTGCCAATGACGGGTGCACCCTATATGCGGGACCTCGACGATGTCCGCCGTGGCCCGACGATCGCCGACCTTGGGACGTTCCACAAACTGGCACACATGATGCCCGCGCTGCACTCGTCCGCGCATCACATTGTTGAACCGATGGATATCGTGGTGGCGCATCGTCATCTCCACATCACCTATTCGTCGATGAAGTATTCGGACAAGATGTTCATGGGCATGACGACATCGCCCAAGAACGCCGAAGACGTGCTTGATATGTGTGCCATCCTATTCGGCGCGGATTTCATGGAAACGCATGCCGTCGCCACCGGCAACTGCAACGGCAACTCGCCGCTTGTCTGGGACCAGACCATGCTTGGCGCCATGCGAGCGTTCAATCGCCGCAACCAGCCGGTTCTCTGCTCTCCATTTGTTCTGGGAGGCGCGAACACCCCTGCTTCGACGGCTGCGGCCGTTGCCCAGCTCAACGCCGAAGCGCTTTCTGCGCTCGCCTACACTCAAGTTGTGCGCAAAGGATGCCCTGCGATCTACGGGCACTACCTCTCGACGGTTTCGATGCAGTCCGGTGCGCCGATGGCCGGTACGCCCGAGATTTCGCTGATGAATTTCATGATTGGCCAGATGGCGCGGCACTATAATGTCCCGTGGCGCACGTCAAACCTGTTGGGCGGCGCCAAGATGTTCGATGCCCAGTCGGGCTACGAGAGCGCGATGACGATGATGGCGGTGCTGATGTCAGGTGCGAACTATATCTGGCATTCGGCAGGCTGGAACGAGGCAGGGATGCATTGCTCGATAGCGAAGTTCATGGTCGATTCCGAGGTCTGCGCCATGGGTTATCGCATGGCTGAAGGCATCAAGTGGGATGACTTTGACGAAGCGTTGTCGGCCGTTCGAGATGTCGGGCCGGGCGGTCACTATCTCGGCCACCCACACACCCAGGCGAACTTCGAAAAGGCGTTCTTCATTCCGAAACTGTTCGACAACAATTCCATCGAACAATGGGTGGCGGACGGCTCAAAGGACATCAAGCAGCGCGCACTGGAGCAGGCCCGTTATCTGCTGTCGGAATACCAGGAACCGAAGCTTGAGGAATCCGTCGACGAAGCATTGCGCGCCTATATCGACCGCCGCAGCCGCGAAATCCCGGCGGTCGACGCACTTAACGAGGATCATTGACTACTTCGGACAGCGGCCGCTTTCGGAAGGGAACTCAAACATGAGATCAATATCGGAGTGGGCGGGCGATGGAGCCATAAACGTGGCGGGCCAGGCGACCATAGCACCCCTTCCGGCTGCTAGAAACTCACGCGACACGGCTACGATCGCGGTGCTTCTATTCCCCGGCTTCTCATTGCTCAGCCTATCCTCGTTTCTCGCGCCGTTCGAAAAGGCCAACGCGATTTTGGAACGGCAGAGGTTCCGCTGGGTCTTCGCCAGCAAATCGGGGATTTCCGAAACCTCCAGCCTCGGCGTCTCGATGCCGACCCAATTTCGGTTCGCCGACGTCATGCCCAAAATGACATCGTCCCCTCGCACGGAAATGGTTGTCATGGTCGCGGACGGGATCAGCCAACTCATGCCGTGCGCAGAGCTATCAGGTGCGGTGCGCCTATGTATCCGCCAAAACATTCCGGTGGTCGCTCTCGGAACGGCCACGTGGCTGCTCGCCGAGATGGGGGCGCTGAACAACACTGAGTGCACTATTCATTGGGAGCAATTGGCCGCGTTTTCGGAGACATTCAACGGACCCAAGGTGAGTGACGCCATCTATACCGGAGATGGCGGGATATGGAGCTGTGCGGGAGAAACCTCAGCTTTTGATCTCGCAATAGCGCTTCTTGAGCATACACTTGGCACATACCTTACGGTCGACGTCTGCAAACGCAATGTCTCGGATGGAGCGAGAGACCGGACGCAGCGGCAGACGGGTTGGTCTCCTTGGGCCGCCTATTGCGCAAGCGACAAACTGCCTCAAGCGGTCGCGCTGATGGAGGGGAGCTTGGACGAGCCGCTTTCGCTTCAACAGATCGCAGATACCCTGACGATTTCTAGGCGACAACTGGAGCGCTTGTTCGAAACCTATCTTGGTACCTCTCCACATAAATATTACCTGACATTACGCCTAGATCGAGCGAGACAGCTCATAGAAGCCACCAGCAAACCGATCGTCGACATCGCGGTGGCATGCGGCTTTGTTTCAGCCACTCACTTTTCTAAATGCTTCCGTATTCAGCATGGGCGCAGCCCTCAACAAACCAGGCTCGAACGCATGAAGAAGGTGCTGCCAGCGAAGGAGACTAGGCATCGCAGTGCGCGTCGAATCCCTGCCGCGCGAAACGCTCCATAGTATTAGTGACCGCCGTCTTTTTCTAAAACAATGCAAGGAGATCAGTGCATTAAAGTCACCTGACGGTCTACTTTTTTGCGGCGTTGCATTCGAAAAACATGTGTTACCAATCAGACCATTCCTCGGGAGGAAGAACTGAGATGCAGGGCTAAAGACGCTCAGCGCTGCGCGGTTTTGGATGGTCGAGCGTTAATCAAAAGAGGGAACTGGCATCATGAAAATCAAGACGATCGCCGCCTTGGCGGCCGCATCATTCTTAACGATTACAAGCGCGGCATCCGCGGCCGATAAGGTCATGCCAGCATGGTCCGGCATCACCGAAGAACTCTTTCAGACCTATGTCGTGTCGGAGGGGCTGAAGCAACTAGGCTACGACGTGGCCGAACCGACACAAACTCAGGTGCAGCTCGCTCATGTGGCGGTCGCGAACGGTGATCTCACATTCTATGCAGCGCACTGGGAACCCTTGCATGAGGCCTATTGGAAAGAAGGCGGCGGCGATGACAAACTCGTGCGCCTCGGCAAGCTTACGAGCAATAGCCTTCAAGGCTATTTGATCGACAAGAAGACCGCCGACGCCACCGGCATCAAGTATCTCGAGGATCTGAAGGACCCCGAGAAGGCCAAGCTGTTCGATACCAACGGCAACGGAAAGGCCGATCTCTATGGCTGCGAGCCCGGCTGGGGCTGTGAGCGGGTCATCGAACACCAGCTCGACGCCTACGGGCTCCGTGACACCGTCGAGCATCAGCAGGGCGGCTATTTCACGATCATCCCTGACGCGATCGAGCGGATCAAGGAAGGTAAGCCTACGCTTTATTACACCTGGACGCCGCTATGGGTGTCGGCCGTGCTGCGGCCGGGCAAGGAGGTCGTCTGGCTCAACGTCAAAAAGACCGAGCTTCCCGACGGCAAGACGGACAACACCACGGTGCCTGGCCTTGGGAATCTCGGTTTCCCGGTGAACGACCAAATGGTCATCGCGAATACGGCATTCGTCAAAGCGAACCCTTCGGCGAAGAAATGGTTTGAACTCGTGAAGATTCCGATCGAAGACATCAATGCCGAAAACAAGCTTGTGAACGACGGGGAGAAGTCGAACGGGCAGATCATGAAACACACCACTGATTGGATCGCCGCCCATAAGTCCGATTGGGATAAGTGGATCGCCGAGGCCAAGGCGGCAAAATGATCCATCTAAGAGCTGCTGGGTTTGACTCAGCAGCTCTTTTCAGTGGAGTCTTCAGTGAAGAGTGGCAAGAACGATCTCTACGGCGATTTGAAGCGCCAGATCCTGACGATGGAGCTGGATCCTGACGCCGATCTTGATGAGGTGAGCCTCAGCGTGCGTTACGGTCTTTCGCGCACCCCGGTTCGCGACATCTTCCGGCGGCTTGCGGGGGAGGGCTATATCGATATTCGCGAGAACCGCGGAGCTCGGGTCATTCCGATGAACCATGCGACGCTCAGGAACTTCTTTCTGGTTGCGCCGATGATTTACGCGGCGATCGGCCGCCTCGCGGTACAGAACTTCAAGCCGGCCCAGCTTGCCGATCTGAAGGAGACGCAGGAGCGTTTTCGCCAGGCCAGTGTGGACATGGACGCGTTTACGATGGTTCTCGAGAACAATCGTTTCCACGAAATCTTCGGCGAGATGTCGGCCAACGTCTATCTGCAGCCGAGCCTCGGCCGGCTCCTGATCGACCATGCGCGCATCGGGCACACCTTCTTCCGTCCGAGAAATCAGGACATGCGGCGCCGCCTGCAGGTGGCGGTCGAGCACCATGACAGCTTCATCGAGGCCTTGAGCGCTCACGACGAAGACGCCGTCGTCGACCTGGTCTTCGAGCATTGGGAACTGTCCCGCGAGAACATGGAAATGTTCATCGCGCCACAAGGACTTAAGTCGGACGCCCTGATCGGCGGTCCGAGCGTGCAATCATTGGAGAAACTGCCGTGAAGTTTGAAGGTATCTACACGCCTGCGATCACGCCGCTGAGCTCGGACGGGCAGATCGACCGGGCCGGGTTTGCTGCGGTCCTGGAATCCCTGATCGATGCCGGCGTGCATGGCATCATTGTCGGCGGATCGACGGGCGAATATTATGCCCAGAGCAGCCAGGAGCGTTTCGAGCTCGGCGCCTATGCCAAGGAGGTGATCGGCAACCGGTTGCCGCTGATCATCGGCACCGGCGCGACGCGCACCGAAGATTCGGTCGAATACGCCAAGGCGGCGAAGGACATCGGCGCCGATGCGATCCTGGTGTCGTCGCCTCCTTATGCCCTGCCGACCGAGCGCGAAAACGCCGTTCATGCGCTGACCGTCGACCGCGCCGCCAACCTGCCGATCATGCTCTACAACTATCCCGCCCGCATGGGTGTGATGATGGGCGAGGAGTATTTCTCCCGCGTCGGCAAATCCAAGAACGTGGTGGCGATCAAGGAAAGCTCCGGCGACATGGGCAACCTGCATCGGCTCGCCCGGAAGTTCCCGCACATCGCGCTGTCATGCGGCTGGGATGACCAGGCGCTCGAATTCTTCGCCTGGGGCGCCAGGAGCTGGGTCTGCGCCGGCTCCAATTTCCTGCCGCGCGAACATGTCGCGCTCTACGAGGCCTGTGTCATCGAGAAGAACTTCGACAAGGGCCGGGCGATCATGGCGGCGATGCTGCCGCTGATGGATTTCCTCGAATGCGGCAAATTCGTGCAGTCGATCAAGCATGGCTGCGAGATCATCGGCCTGAAAGCCGGTCCGGTCCGCGCGCCGCTGCGCGGACTGAACTCCGAAGAGAAAAGAACCCTTGAGACCGTTGTGTCCACCTTGAAGCGCACGGTCGCCCAGATCACCTCGGGAGCCAATCATGCATGAACCCTTGACCGCAGCCGAATACAAGGCAATCGCCGCCGGCCTTCAGTTCCCGACCAATGCCTTCATCGATGGCAGCTTCCGTCCGGCCAATTCCGGCAAGACGTTCAAGACGACCAATCCGGCCACCGGCGAACTTCTGGCGGACGTTGCCGCCTGTGACGCAAGCGATGTCGATTACGCCGTCCTCAAGGCAAGAGAGGCATTCGAGGATGGCCGCTGGCGTCAGCTATCGCCCGGCGAGCGCAAGGCGACGCTGATCAAGTTCGCCAAGCTGCTGGAAGACAACCGCCATGAACTGGCGGTGATGGAAAGCCTCGACAGCGGCAAGCCGGTTCGCGAATGCCAGACCGTCGACGTGCCCGATACCATCCACACCCTTCGCTGGCACGCCGAGGCAATCGACAAGCTCTATGACAACACCAATCCGGTCGGCCCGAATGCGCTGGCGATGGTGGTGCGCGAGCCGATCGGTGTCGTCGGCTGCGTGCTGCCCTGGAACTTCCCGCTTTTGATGCTCGCCTGGAAGATCGGCCCGGCATTGGCGGCCGGTTGCTCGGTCGTCGTCAAGCCGGCACAGGAGACGACGCTGACGACGCTGCGGGTTGCCGAACTTGCGCATGAAGCCGGCATCCCGGCCGGTGTCTTCAATGTCGTCACCGGCAGCGGCCGGGAGGTCGGCGAGCCGCTCGGCCTGCACATGGATGTCGACATGGTGGCCTTCACCGGCTCGACGCCGACCGGCCGGCGCTTCCTGCATTATTCCGCCGATTCCAACCTGAAGAAGGTCGTGCTCGAATGCGGCGGCAAGAACCCGGCCGTGGTGCTGGAGGATGCAGAGGATCTCGATCTCGTCGCCGAGCAGGTGGTGAATGGCGCCTTCTGGAACATGGGCGAAAACTGCAGCGCCAGTTCCCGCCTCATCGTCCATGCCAAGATCAAGGACGAGCTCTTGAAGCGCATCGGTGCCTATATGCGCGAGTGGAAGACGGGCGATCCGCTCGATCCGGAAAACCGCGTCGGTGCGCTGGTCAGCAAGAACCACTATGAGAAGGTCACCTCCTTCCTCGACGACGTCAAAAGCGAGAAGCTGACGATCGCCCATGGCGGCGAAACACATGGCGGCATCTTCGTCGAGCCGACGGTTGTCGACGGCGTTACCTCCTCCAGTCGGCTGTTCAAGGAGGAAATCTTCGGGCCAATCCTGTCGGTGACGACCTTCAACACGCTTGCCGAGGCCGTCGCCCTTGCCAACGACACCAATTATGGCCTGACGGCATCGGTCTATACCGGCAGCCTGAAGCATGCGATCCGCCTGTCGCGCGACATCCGGGCCGGCCTCGTCACGGTCAACTGCTTCGGCGAAGGCGACGCGACGACCCCGTTCGGCGGCTACAAGGAATCCGGCTTCGGCGGCCGCGACAAGTCGATCTTCGCACACGACAACTACTGCGAACTCAAGACCATCTGGATCGACATCTCCGATCGCTCCGTCGACGAGACCATCCGATGATTGAGAAGACGGTAAAGCGGCTTCCCGCGGAGAACGGCGTGTCGGGGTGGACTGCGATCAGCAAGCGCACCTTCCCCGTCCGCGTTCTCGAGGGCAATGTCACCGCCGATTGGGTGATCATCGGCGCAGGATTTGCCGGGCTGTCAGCGGCCCGGCGCCTTACACAAGTCAGGCCTGGCGACAAGGTCGTCGTACTCGATGCGCGGGAGGTCGCCGTGAATACCGCGGGACGAAACTCCGGCTTCATGATCGACGTCCCGCATAATCTTTCATCCGGAGAATATGCCAGTGGTGGTGCCGACGCCTCCAGAGTGGAAATGGCACAGAACCGGTTCGCCATCGGTTTTGCTGCCGACATAGCCGAAGAGTTTGGCATGTCGGCCGAGACGTTCAATAGATCGGGCAAGATCAATGCAGCCGCGACTGAGCGCGGGATGAAGCTCAATGAGAGCTTCGGGCATTCTCTGAAAGCCAATGGCGAGCCGCATACCTTCCTCGATGCGGTCGAAATGCGCGAACTTGCGGGAACCTCGTATTACCAAGGGGGCCTCTTCACGCCGGGTGCGGTAACGATCCAGCCTGCCGATTACATCCGGGGACTCGCAGCCGGTCTCGCGACCAAGGTCGATCTCTTCGAAAATTCACCCGTGACGTCGCTGAAACGGCAAAACGGGGTTTGGACGGCGATCTCGTCGCGGGGCACCGTCACGGCACCAAATGTCATCCTCGGCGTCAATGGCCATATCGAGGATTTTGGGCATTTCAGCCGGCGATTGATGCATATCTTCGCCTACGCATCGATGACCGCCCCCTTTCCGGCGGACCAGCAAGGTTGCGTTGTTTCGGGCCGAGACCGGTGGGCGCTGCTACCTGCAGATTCCATGGGGGCGACCCTCAGAAAATTCACCATGGACGGCCAATCGCGCATCGTCATCCGCACCAAATATACCTATGAGACCACCATTACGGCGTCGCAGTCCCGCATGATGAAGATGGCCAAAGGCCATCGCCGCGCTTTCGACGCTAGATTTCCCGGTCTTGCGGGATTGCCTTTCGAACACACCTGGTCCGGCCGTCTATGCCTGAGCCGGAACCATGCGCCCGCGTTCGGGGAGATAGAGGAAGGGCTGTATTCCGCCTGCTGCGAGAACGGTCTAGGCACGGTGAAAAGCACGCTGGCGGGTATCATGGCGGTCGATCTTGCCACCAGGAATATTTCGCCCGAACTTCGCCAGTTCATGGACAATCCAGCGCCCTCGAAGATTCCGCCGGAGCCATTCGCTTGGCTCGGCATCAATGGGGTGATCCGCTACCAGGAATTCCGTGCAGGCCGTGAAGGATGAGGCCGGACGTCTGAAGTCGGTGTCGTGAGCAAGAATAGGACACCTCTGAGCTTCGCGGCAGACGGTGCGCGGCAGACGGTGGTTGACCCTGTGAGGACGGCACTACGGAAGCCCATAAACTCAACGCTCACATGACTTTTTTCCGCGTGCTACTACGGCTCTGGAGTTCTGCAAGTCGATGAAGAATAGTTGGTAGTTGATATATCCGCGCAAGGAGGAGGTAATGACGACCACAGACAAAAAGACGGCGTGGTGACAGGGACGGCCGGAGGTGTTGATTTCCGCGCAGAACTGAGCCGGTTTTTCCACCGAAAAGTGAGCCACCTCTAAGTATGGTTTTCTGATCCGGGTTTGGTCAAGGGGTTGGCTTTTTCGCAGGGTCAAGATCTCGCCGAACCGTCGTCGGAGGGCCGGGATTGTCTGCGAGGAGGGCTTTTATCTGAATTACGGGCAAGCGCCTTGTCCAGGCGTTGATGAAACAACGTGACATCGCCCTTCGGGACTGTTGTGAACTACCTTACCAGCCATAGCTGAAGATAGCGCCACTGCCGTTATCTCCATCCTGTACCACGTCGGTTTCAGTATTTCGCCCATACTGGAAAATGCCATAGGCATTGTTGTTGCCATTCTGCTGCAACGTTGCGGAATGACCATTGCCCCGTTGCTGGATGAAGCCGAGGTTGCCACGTCCAACCTGGGCGATGCCAGCGGCGTTACTCCCGCCCAGCTGCCGGATGTCGGCGTCTTTGAGACCGCGGTAGAGCGAATAGACGCGCAGCCCGGTTGAGAAAAGACCCGCATCCTCGGCATTGTCCGGTGCAAGGTTGAACGAGATCCGGCCGCCGGCATAGGCTGGTACAGACAAAGCTACTTGCCCAAGGCTCGCGGCAAGAAGAGTGACGGTAAGGATCGTAAGCACGTTGCGGGTCATCTTGATCTCCATTTGCCGGCTGCCTTAGCCGATGATCAACTTTCGCATCTTTAAGCTGAACTCAGTCGGAATTGCCCGTTCAGTTGTCGTTCAGTCGTTGCGGCCTTATCGAAAGCAAAAGGGCGCCAGAAACCGGCGCCCTTTTAAAGAGATCTGCAGGGTGTGGAGGCCGATCAGTTGCCGTGGATCTGCTTCGTGCAGCTAAAACTCTTATCCCCGATCACGACATCGAGTGTCGCCTTGTATTCGGTTCCCTTGGAGTCGAGCGAGACGGAGCTGAGGGTTGCCGCATGTCCCGCCGTCGCATCAAAGTCGCCACTCTGGTTGATCGTGGAGCTTCCGCCATCTCCTGATTTCTCGACATGGAAGGTGTAAGTCCCGCCGACGTGCTTGTCGGCGTGGACGAGCGCATCCAGTCTCACCATACCTGCTCCAGGTGTTGCTTTGATTTCGCAAAGCTGCGCCTCGTCAGATTGGTTGGCAGTCGTCACGGCCGCAACTGCGCCGACGGGAAGCAGGACCAGCGCGACAATCGCCATCAGGCGGCGTTGATGTTTGACGCTATTCGGCATGGATCGTCTCCTCTAATGGTTTGCTGTTGCGATCTTGACCTCATTTTGCGTCATCACGCAGCGGCTTACGGGCAGGCCTGGACGAAGGCCGCGACATTGCCGTTGCCACCCTGACTGACATTGGCGCTGCAGCCACGACCGACCTGGACACCAGCCGCGATGTTGCCATTGCCGTCCTGGGTAAGGATGGTCGTGTGGTTGGAACCAAACTGGCCGATGCCGGCCACGTTGCGGTCGCCGTTCTGATAGGTGGCGCCATAGTTGTCATTGCCTTCCTGACCGACAGCCGAAAGGTTATGACGCCCATATTGATGGCCGATAATCCGGTTGTAGCCACCGTTCTGGTAGGTTCTGATCCGGTTTCCGTACCCTTCCTGCGCGCCACCGGCAGAGTTCGACCAGCCATACTGTTCGATACGCACATCGTTGGCCATGGCGGGAGCTGCGGCGGTGAGACCAACGAGTGCGACGAGTGCGGTTGCAATGAAAGACGTGCGGATCATGACTGTGTCTCCTCAGGCGGATAGGACCGCGGTTGAACGTCTTTCTTCTAGACGCCCGCGTTGGAACGGAAGCTGAAGGCACCATTCAGTCGGGGTTCATTCGCAGAGATCGGAGCCCGCGGAAACTGCGGACGACCCGCAACTTGATTGATCGCGCCGCTGAGTTGCTCGGTAAGACGCGCACGGATTTCATGTTGGAGGTGTCCGAGCGACGTGCCGAGGAGGTGCTGCTCGACCGCACTATCTTCACAGTAAGCCCCGAAATCTATGCCGAATACCTTGCCCGGCTCGATGCGCCTGCGCAGCTCAATGAGCGTCTAACACGCACCATGTCGACTAAAGCGCCGTGGGATGAGGCGTGACCCTCAGCGCACCGGCACCCCTGGCCGATCATCATGAGCTGGCCGAATTCAATTCCGGCGTCCCTGAACTGGACGACTGGCTGCTTCGCCGCGCCCGTTCCAATCAAGCAGGCGGGGGATCGCGGACCTTCGTCGTGTGCGAGGGAAGCCGCGTTATCGCCTATTACGCGCTCGCCTCCGGCGCGGTAAGACAGCCGGAAGCACCTGGCCGTTTTCGGCGCAATATGCCTGATCCAATCCCGGTCGCTGTGCTTGGTCGCCTCGCCATTGATCAATCCTACCAGGGGCGTGGTATTGGCAGGGCATTGGTGCGCGACGCGAGCCTGCGCCTGCTCAATGCCGCTGAAATACTAGGCATCCGAGGCGTGCTGGTTCCTGCGATTTCAGATGACGCACGAGTCTTCTATGAGGCTGTCGGCCTCCTGTCTTCTCCGTCTGACCCCATGATGCGGATGGTCGGATTGCCCGACCTCAACAATGCACTGAACCCCTAAGCGGAACTCATCAATAATTTCGGTTGAGTGCATTCCATCTCGCATCTAAGCCGCTGAAATTGCGGCAGAACGTCCCGACATGAAATGAGGCGCCGTGAGTCCTGATCCCATCAAGAGCTTACATCGAGCGATGACAAGGGATCCTCCGCCGAGACAAAAGAAATTGCCGCCAGTCTTTACATGGACTTGTAAAGCCTACGGATCATGCAGGTGAACGGTGCTCAAAATACTTCGCGAAGTCTTGGAGCGGAACCGGCTTGCCGAACAGATAGCCTTGCCCGATTTCGCAGCCGAATTCGTTTAGACTATCAGCTTGCCCACTCGTCTCGATGCCTTCGGCCACGGTGGTCATTCCAAGCGCATCGGCGATCGACGTGAATGCTTTTACCAGTTCTCTGCTGCGATGATCTTTGGCCATTTGGGCGACGAAAGAACGATCAATCTTCAGAACGTCAATGGGAAAACGACTGAGATAAGCAAGCGCCGAATGGCCGGTTCCAAAATCGTCAATGGCAATACTTAGCCCCATCGTCCGCAGCTTTTCCAGAGTCGCTTGGACACTGGCCTCGTCATCAAGCAGCAAGCTTTCGGTGATTTCACATTCCAACCATTCCGCTCGGCAACCCGTCTGCGTCAAGGCGAGTTCAATCTGTTTTGCAAGGTCGTTCTGCTTAAATTGCCGAGGCGAAAAATTGATGGCGATTTTCAGTGGCTTACTGCGCTTGGAGTTCCAGTCGATAGCCGTTTGCGCGGCTGCTCGAATAACCCAGTCGCCAATCTCGATTATCGTCCCATTTTCCTCAGCGATGGTGATGAAGGAATTGGGCATCAAGAGTCCGAGCTCAGGATGCCACCAGCGCAGTAATGCCTCGGCACCGATAATTTCGCCGGACGAGAGGTTCACCTTTGGCTGATAATAGAGTTCCAGCTCATTATTGGCACATGCGGTGTGTAAGGCATTACCGAGCTTCACTCGCAGTCTTGCCTGCACGGTAAATGCTTCATCGTAATACTGAAAATTGTTCCTGCCTCTTGCTTTTGCCTCATACAGGGCGGCGTCGGCGTGAGCAAAGAGATCGCGAGGGGAGGCGCCATCGTCCGGGTAGCATGCTATTCCTAGACTGCCCGACACTAGCATATCGCGGCCGTCAAAATGGAAAGGCCGGGCTATTGCCGTCAACAACCGGTTGGTGATTTCTGTTACATCTTGGCGACGTCTTACATCCTGCAGAAAAATCGCGAACTCGTCGCCGCCAAGGCGGGCAAAATTGTCGGAATGCCGCAGCTCGGCCGAGAGACGCCGGGCGACCTCGCAGAGGAGCTGATCACCTGCCGCATGGCCGAGCGTATCGTTCACGTCCTTGAAATTGTCGAGATCCAGTATGATGAGCGCGAATTGCTCCTTCTTGGCTTCAGCGTCGGCAAGTATGGTTTCAAACACGCGGTTGAACCGGGCGCGATTGGGAAGTCCCGTGAGGGCGTCGAAATAGGCGAGCTTCTGTATATCTTCTCGGTGCGAAACGGCTTCCGTAATGTCGCGCATCAATACCAGAACGGTCGAGACCTTGCCGTCGGTATTGATTTCCGGTGTAAAGCGAGCGTGCAGCCAGTTGTTAGATCCCGAGGTTGACTTGTAGCTCGTCTCCAGTTCGGCCTCTTGGCCGGTCCTCAGGACAGATCGCAGCGTCTCAAGATAATCAGCGGGAATGCCCGTGATATCGCCTTCGGCTGCAGGCAGGCCGATGACCTCTTTTGGATCAATTCCACCTAGAAAGCGGCGCATTGCGGGATTGGCGTGCAATCGGCGAAATTCGCAATCATAACGAATCATCCCATCAGGAGAGTGTTCTGCGAGGGAAGCGATTTCGCGCGATTGCTGCGCCAATGTTTCTTCCATGACCTTGCGGTCATGAATATCCAGCAGTGTTCCCACCACACGCAACGGCCGACCATGCTCGTCGCGATCGACGACTTTGCCGAGATCTTCAACCCACTTGTATGAACCATTTCGTTGGCGAATACGGATTTCCGCTTTTTGCTGAGGGGTATTGCCGTTCAAATGCTGCGTGCGGGTGTCAACGTACTTCTGAAGATCCTCTGGATGGATGCGTGCAAACCAGCTTTCCTCAGAGGAAAGCTCCTTCAGGTCAACGTCGAGGATTTCGCAAGTGCGGGGTGAATAGAAACCTGTATTGTCTTCGCCGTTCCATTCCCATATGCCGATTTCCGCGCTTTCGAGTGCGAGTTCAGAGCGAATCTGAGACGTGTATAGCTCGGCCTGCGTTTTCCGGAGCTCTGTGAGGTCCTGCACGAAGGCAAGAAAGCGCAAGGTTTCATCAGGTCTTGTTATATCTCCTGAGATTGTCGCCATTTCCACTCGGGTATCGATTAAATGCCCATCACGATGGAAATATTGTTTGGAGATTGTCGTCCGTCCGTTACCCGCCTGCAAAAGCGCCTGCATGGCCTCGCGGTTGATACTGATATCGCCGGCCGGTGTAACCTCACGGGCGTAACGCCCGGAGAGCTCCTCACGGGTGTAACCCAGCAATCCCGCGAATACTTCATTCACTTTCAGATAGCGACCGTGTGAATCGATCAGCGCCGCGCCGAATGGTCCATATTCGAATGCTTCGCGAAACAACCGGTCACGCTGATCTATACTGTCAGGTTCGTGTTCGTATTCATACGCAATTCCGGTCAGGATCATTGAGCGGTGATGGTGTGCCCCTGCATGGCATTGAAATTGGATGATTTTGCCGGGGCTGTTGGGTGCATCAACCTTTAGTTTTAGGTCTTGCCATTGATCGCCGTCCGACGAAGCGGAGCGCAAGGCAATGGCTTGTAGCCAGGGCGCCAGCGCTCTACCTACAGCCTCCCGCATTTGATGCCGATCAACCTTCTCTGGAAACTGATTGAGAAGCCGATCGAGTTCGCTGGACCACCAAAGGTCACCGGTTCCAACGTCGAATGACCAGGAAGCCAGATTAGCGATTGATAGGTACGCCATCTGGCGCGTTTTGTTGCTATCGACGGCATTTGCCCGAACTAACATGTCGGCGTTCTGCGCCTCGGCACACGGTTCGCTCGACAGAACGTCAAACCGCTTCTGGACCGGATAAGCTGTATTGGCGTGCTTTCCACTCATACGATCGATCTACGATAAGCCGAAGCCTATCCCTTTCTAACATTTTTCTATTTGCCTCATGCACTCTCCGGATTTTCCGGATTGAGGCGGTTCTCGTTACTGCTATCAACGCGCTGCACCTATTTGGCCGCTAAGGGCTGAACGTGGTGGTCAACGCCGCCTCTCCACGAAAGAGCGAAAAGGTCTCGCGTGACCAGCAGCAACAAGGAAAGGTTCTGGCGAGGAAGCCTATTGAGGAAAGGAATGCACGTTTCATCCGATACTCCCGCGGAATGAAGTACAGGAGCTCGTCATAACTCCTGTCTGTGGGGAATTCTGGGAAATGATCCGATCGAGTCATTCGAGCGGTGGGATGAAATGCCGCTTCTGGGGACGTCCAAAGTAAAGCAGGCCAGATAATCTATTTGCCTGAAATCATTTAACGAAATCCTGTTTTCGCTTTGCCTACTCCACCGTTCGCTCGACGAATGAGGGTTTCCATGCGCAAAATGGACTGTTGGCGCGCAAAATGGATGTTCTCGTGTCCAATTAAGCTTTACGCTGTTGGCAACGGTGGACAAGGCCGCCGCCTTGAGCGGAAGTGAGATTATCGCCGACCAAGGTATGTCAAGCAGGTTGGGAGCATTTTGAGCCGGATAAAGGGCGGAAGTATGGGAATATGGTTGCCAAAAAAGCGCCGCCCAAACGGGTTTGAGCGAGGGAAGCAAATGGAGTCAAGCCGGGCCCAAAAGACATTTTAGGATGTGCAATGCCGGCAGTAACAGAGCCGTCCGCAATCTCGCGAGGCAGGTCCATAGCTTTCAAATTCATTCTCAGACCGGTCGCCCTGCGCGACCAAACACTTCCGCGACTGAAGGCTGCAAATCGATAATTGTGCTTGGACGCCCGAGCTATGCAGATTAGTATGCCAGCTCTAAACGTCAGATTTCTTTCCATTTTCTCCCCCTGCCGACCACGTATAGGCGGGGCTTTTTTAGAGCATAGTCTAGGTGGATTATTGCCGGTTGGCCGCTTCGAGATCTCAGACATCGCGCCAAACCACACCAATAAGGACTCGTTCACCATAACCGCAGCTTCGTCCCAGTCGTGAATCGACGTTCACCCGAGGATAACTTCGCTGACGCAGAGTGATCTTTCACATCTATTCCGAGGAATTCCCTTGATTAAAGGCGCCATTGCTGACGGCAAACTGCCAGTCTCGATCCCCGAGGCGGAGCTGGCTCCGAACACAGCCATGTTGCGCAGAACGTCGGAGGACTTTCGCCACGAAGCTGACTTGGCTGGACGCCAGCGTTGGCTGGAGAACATGATCAACCAGATCCCTGATTATATATATGCGAAGGATTTGGAAGGACGTTTTCTGTTTGCGAACCAAGCGGTCGTCTTCAACAACGGGCTGTCCCATCTGAAGGATTTGGTCGGGCGGACCGATTTCGACTTTCTGCCGAGCCACATCGTTCAAATAGCCGCCGATGTTGAACGCCATGTGGCCGAGACAGGGCAGCCCCATTTCGGTAGCGAGGAGTTGGCGTTTCGCGGCGATCGGGAACGATGGCTGATGATCACGCGTGTCCCGTTGCGAGACGCATCCGGAAAAATCGTGGGCACTATCGGGGCTTCCCGTGACATCACCGAGCAGAAATCGGCAGAACGACGGATGCGCTCTCAGTCCTATCTGCTCGAAATGATAGCGCGCGGAATGCCCCTCTCCGATTTTCTCGAAGAACTTGCCCGGATGATTGAGGGATTCGCAGACGGTGTGCACGCTGCGCTCCTGACGATTGCGCCAGATACAGGGGAGCTGCGTCTGGCGGCTGCGCCTAGCTTGACGGAGGAATATCGCAGGCGTGTCAATGCAACATTCATTCGTACCATTCCCACAGATCTCACGGCCACCGCCGCGGCACTCAAGCTCGTCTTTGATCAGGCGGGTATCTCTGAACTTGACCATCAGTGCCACTGTTTGGCAATTTCCGACGTCGATGGCCAGGTCGAAGGTGTCCTCGCTCTCTATTCGTCTGAGGGTACACGGTATCAGCCTGGTTTTTCCGATTTTGTTTCGATTGCTTTGCACATGGCCGGGATTGCAATCAGCCGCCATCGCGCGGAGGCTCGGATTGGGTTTCTCGCTGATCATGATCCTCTGACGGGGATGGCCAATCGTGCCTTGCTAGATCGACAACTCACCCTTGCAATGCAAACAGCCGATTCCGTAGGGAGTGAAGTCGCACTGGCATTCCTTGATCTCGACAATTTCAAGCTCGTCAATGATAGCCTCGGTCACTCGGTCGGCGACCAACTGCTGAAGATCGTCGCTGACAGGATCTGCGAGCTGACAAGTGACCAGGGGTCTCTCGCTAGAATTGGGGGGGACGAGTTCGTGATCATTCTTGAGCAAATGGATATTAACGGCTGCCTAGGTCGATTGTCTGCAATAAAAGAGGCGGTTGCGCGCCCGATCGCACTCAACGATATCGAACTCAGGGTGACCTGTAGCATCGGTGTCGCCAGTTATCCGAGCCACGGCAAGACTGCAGGAGACTTGCTCGCTTTCGCGGATATGGCCATGTATCGGGCGAAGGAGCTGGGTCGGGACGGAATCGCTTTATTCACGCCGGAAATGACCGCCACCGTCCGAAGGAAGCTCTCCCGGACCGACGAACTCCGGCAAGCGCTTCTCCGCGACGAGTTTGTGCTGCACTACCAGCCGCAGGTGGACCTCCAAACAGGCAGGATCGTTGGGGCCGAAGCGTTGGTCCGCTGGAACCATCCGAGCGAGGGTCTTGTCTATCCCGGAGATTTTATTGCGCTTGCCGAAGAGACGGGCCTAATCATGCCCATTGGCGAATGGGTACTCCAGACGGCGTGTAGGCAGGCCAAGGCATGGCAGGACAAGGGGCTCGAACCAATTAGGATCAGTGTCAATGTCTCCGCCAGACAGTTCCAGGAAAAGTGTTTGATGGAGACTGTGGCGAACGCGTTGAGCGAGAGCGGGCTCGATCCAACATGGCTTGAGCTTGAGATTACCGAGAGCCTGATCATGAAGGACCTCGCCAGCTCGATTGCTAGAATGCACGAATTGGAGAAGTTGGGAGTAAAGCTCGCGGTCGATGATTTCGGAACAGGCTATTCGAGCCTCAGTGCGCTTAAGAGATTTCCATTGTCGCGCCTCAAGATTGACCGGTCATTTATCGCTGATATTCCGCACGACGCCGACGATATGGCTATAACCTCGGCAATCATCTCGCTGGCCCAGAAACTGGATTTGGAGGTGATCGCCGAAGGTGTTGAGACGGAGGAGCAGGCTCGGTTCCTCGTTGATAGTGGTTGCAATGAGATTCAGGGGTACCTCTTTAGCCGGCCCGTTGAAGAGGAGCGCTTCTGTCGCTTGGCACTTAATCAAGAGAGCGCGACCGTTCTAATGACGTTTGACACCAAAATATGAGAATCGTAACGGCAGATTTCCAAGCCTCAATGCACTCTCGCAGGAGGTAAGATCCTGTTTTCTTTGAAGTTGTGGGCTCACTTCCAAAGTGTTTGACTATGAAGCACGCCGCAGCCGAAGCTCAGTTTAAATGGAAAACGGCCCGGCGCCGTTCTCCATTTAGATGCCAGTTCTCAAGTTTACTTCAATGCTAACTAACTGATGTCGTTAAGACAGGATTTTTGCGATTAGGTGCCAAGTGACAGATAACACCGCTGTCGAGGGATACTGGTCATCCTCAACTCGACGACGCGGTTTTGGCGGGAGGGTCGGATGTTTTACCTTCGGCCCCTGTTCCCTCAACGATCTCAAACTGGAAGAGTTGCTGATCCTTGGTTGCAGGATAGAGCTCGGCAAATGCGGGGATCCGAGAAAGAAGCGCCTCGCCCAATGCAATACCAATCTCACGGGTATCAAATCGAAACCTTGTGAGCGGTGAGGGGAGGGTGCGTAGGCGACCATCCTCGAGGCTGATGATGGCGATATCCCGACCAGGCTCCAGACCGCCTTCTCCGAGGCGCCTATAGACGCCCGAAGCCAAAGCTTCGTTGATTAGGATTATACCTGTCGGCGGATCGGCATTCTTAAGGAAAGTATCGCAGGCCGCTGATGCACTGGCTTCATCGAGCATCACATGAGCAACAAGCTCCGGGTCGAATGGCATGCCACGCGCTGCCAAGGCGTGTTTGTAGCCCTCCAAAGTGATGCGCCCGAAATTCAACGGGCCGACGGGCACCATCACCGCAATTCTTTTGTGTCCGGACCGATAAAGCCGATCGACCGATTGTTCCGCAAAATTCTCGAAATCGAGGTCGATCCATGCGTGCTCGGGGCGAGACCCAGTTCGCCCCAGGGTTATAAAGGGCATGCCGGCCTGCGCCAAAACTCCAACGCGTTTGTCATTCGGCCGTGTGGCAGAGAGAATGAGCGCGTCGACAAAACGTCGCGCCACAACGTCTCTGACAAAGTCCACGGGATCCTCGTCGGCGCTGCATGGAAGGACGACCAGATTGAGGGCATGACGATGCATCACACTTTGAACACCGTCAGAGATCGACATGAGGAATTGGTCTATGAGTCCGGCAAGTTTCGGATGTGTCTCGATCATAAAGCCAACTGTCCTCGATAGGCCCTGCCGTAGGCTGCGTCCGGACTGAGTTGGCTGATATCCAAGCAGCCGGGCGCATTCGACCACGCGTGTTCGCAGATCCTCGTTAACGTATGGATGACCGTTAAGCGCGCGCGAGACGCTTGCAACGGAGACGTTCAAATGCGCTGCGATGTCCCTGATTCCGACCATAAATTACTCTTAACTTTCGTGGATGCGTGGCCAAGTAACAGTGTCTTGAAATAGACCGTTGACAGCAGAACATACAAGCGTTTATTTGTGTAAACGTTACATATGTAAACGTTACTCAATAAGAGGAATGGCCCTGTAAGAGCTATGATGATTGCGAGTAGCCGGTTGGTCATACTCTCACTTGTTAGGCGAGACCCAAGGTGTCCCGCGGTATTGCCTTGGAGGAAGGCGCTCGGCTGATTTGGCTTTAATTGAAGAGTAAAATTGCACCGCGATCCGTTCACCTCTCGAATAAAAACCGGGAAGGGAGTTCTGTGCGGCGCTCCAGGCGTCCCATTGCTGCATCGCGCTAAGTTGATCCGCAATTCTTTATGCGGAGGTGGAAGCGCGAACGGTGTTGCGATTAAGGAGGAACGCAAGCGTGGGTGGTCAAGAAAGGGTTTCCCGTTTCAACGTCAGTGAAGCCGGCGTCGACGAACTCCGTAAGCACTATGCCGAAACCCTCAAACCGGCACTCGTAAACACAATCGCTGGTAGCAAAGCGATTTCTGTCGCAGACCAGCATTTTTCCATTGGTGAATTCGGCATTTGGGCCGGCAATTGTCCCCCCGACATGGAGATCTGTATCTCCGACCCCCCGGATATGTATGCTATGTATCTTCCGCTGACTGAAGCGTTAGAGTTCGAGATACGTGGACAACGACATTTGTTGGCTCCAGGGACGATTTTCGCATGCGACCTCGGGCATTCGAATTCTCTGCGGTTCCGCCCCAATCGAAGCCATATCGGCATTGGATTTAGCCGCAAAGCGCTTACGCAGCAACTCAGCGAGATGATTGACGCGCCCGTCATGCAAGATATCGAGTTGATGGTAACCGCCGACACCCGCAATGGTCCGGGCCGCAAGTTGGCGGCAATGTGCAAGCTACTGTGGACCGACCTTGTGACGAACGCGAATGATTTCATCGCAACGCATTCCAATGAAATGCTTGTTCGCACAATCATGGTGACGCTGCTGGAATCGTTCCCGCATCGATATTCCGCCTTGCTAAATCGTCGTCAGCCCTCGGCCGTTCCTAGACACGTTAAACGAGCGATTGACTTCATGATGGCGCAGATTGCGTCTCCGCTGACGATAGAGGACATTGCCCGTGAAGCTGGCGTCAGTGTCCGTGGGCTACAGGCGGCTTTCCGGCAATTCAAGGACATGACGCCAATGGCCTATCTGCGCCAGCTACGCCTTGATGGGGTAAGGTGTGAGCTCAAATCGGGGAGGTCGCGGGATGTGCTGATCTCCGACATCGCCAAGCGCTGGGGCTTTTCCCACATGGGTCGATTCTCCGCCCTGTATGTCAGAGCCTTCGGCGAGACGCCGCGCCAGACATTGGATCGTTAGAAGTAGCTGCCAATCGGAAACCGCGGGAGGGGCGGCTGAATTGGCGACACCTTTTCTCTTGATGACAGAAAGCATCACCATCTCGGCACACCGCGATGCCGGCAAGAGGAGCATCTAGTATCTCTTCGCCGCCGGCGGTGCCCGCCTGCCATTTGCGGCTTCCCAGCGCATCATCGGTAGCCGTCGGCAGCACGAAGAGTGGACCGACGCCAAAGGTGACACTGCTTCGGCAGAGTGAAGATATCCATCAGCGTCAGGTCGCCAAGCGCGGACACGTAGCCGTCCGGAGCATCCGGCGAAGCGGCAACAGTCAGCGTGAAGCGGAAGACTTGCGGCAAACCACCGAGATCCGGACGGCAGTAAGCCGCGCAGCAGAAACTGGTTCTTCTGACGTCCCACGGTGGAAATCCTTCGCCAGGACCTCCGCGTCGTCCGCGGCAAATGCTTCAAGGATTGGGAACATCACGCGTCACGAACATCGGGAGGCTTGGGAGCAGAGACGCAAGGATCTATTCTATCCTTACGGCAAAACCTTCTCCGCGACGTTCGGCGATGACGACGGCTGACACTTCGAAAGCGCGACGTCACCCCAGAATCCGGCTCCTCCCAGCGATTGAAAGTAAATCGTTACGAATATTGGTACGACAAAATGGTTCAAGGCGTCGGAGTTGCATTTGTCTTACCAGGCCGCATCGTTGCCCTTCGTTCCGAGTCGCCTCCTGTCAATCAGGTCGAGGAACGAGCCCGACTGGCCCATCTCCACTCTCAAGTGCGTCGAGACGAACATTGGAGAGCTGGAGCCAGGGGGGATTGTCGGCATACATTTCGCGGATAATCTGCTTTATCGATTCGATCCGGCCTCTACCTTCGTTACGTCGATAGCTCATGATGATTGGCGACGTCGCCTTCTCGTCGGCAATCATACGATAGCAGACATCGTCAGGGCGTTGGCGCTGCGAAGCCGCGGGGATGATGGACAGGCCGGCGCCCGCGGCTACCATGCCCAGCGCCGTTTGAATTTCACGGACCTCCTCGACATGCCCGAGATTGACATTGAGCTCGCCGAGCAAAGTCAAGGTTTCGTCAGCAAAGCTTGGCCTCGGTGTAGAGGGATAGATGACCAGGGATTCGCCCTCGAGGTCGCGAAGGGCGATGGGTTCGTTTGACATGGACTTCGGATGGTTTTTGGGAAAGGCGACGACAAGCCGCTCCTCCCGCAACGTCAGCCGTTCGACTTCCCTGTCGTTGAAGCGCACCCTGCCGAACCCTAAATCGATGCGCCGCTCCTTGAGCGCGGTCACCTGTTCGGTCGACATCATTTCGCGGATCTCGATATCGAGATCGGGCCAACGCTGCCGCATGCGCCTAACGAGCTCCGGCATGCCTCCATAGAGCGTCGAGCCGACACAGCCGATGATGAACCGTTCGCGCTGCGCCTTTCCTATTCTCCGCGTCTGCTCACGGATATGGTCGAGCCGCGCCGTGATCTGCGAGGCCTGTTCGAAGAAGAATCGTCCTGCTTCCGTCAAGCTCAGGGGCCGCTTGGATCGGTCGATCAGATGCACGTCCAGTTCCTCCTCCAGCTGCTGGATTTGCCGGCTAAGCGGTGGCTGGGCAATGTGGAGGATTTCGGCTGCGCGCGAGAAGTTGCGCTCGGTGGCGACCGCGACGAAGTAGCGGAGTTGGCGTAGCTCCATGCCTATTATACCTCCTGGGTATGAAGTTCGACTTATATAGTTTTGGACCTGACACTAAGCGAGCGCTAGCCTTCCTGTAAATAAAGGGAGGAAGCGCATTGTCCGCGGAAGTTCGTATCGTGTCGATCGAGACTATTATACTCGATCTGCCGACTATCCGGCCGCACACGCTCTCGATGGTCACCATGAACCGGCAGAGCATGACGATCGTGCGCTTGCGCTGCTCCGACGGGATCGAGGGCCTTGGCGAGGGAACGACCATTGGCGGGCTCGCCTACGGACCCGAGAGCCCGGAAGGCATAAAGCTTACGATCGACGAATATATCTCCCCCTTGCTTCTGGGACGCGATGCGACGCGAGTTCAGGCCGCGATGGATCTCGTACGAAAGGCCGTGAAGGGCAATCATTTCAGCAAGTGTGCTGTGGAATCCGCTCTGCTGGACTGCCAGGCCCGCCGTCTCGACGTGCCGATGTCGGAATTGCTCGGTGGCCGGCGTCGCGACAGCCTCGCGATTGCCTGGACGCTCGCATCCGGCGATACCGCGAAGGATATCGATGAGGCGCAGGCACTCCTCGATCAACGGCGGCACAAGGATTTCAAGCTGAAGATCGGCGCCAAGTCGATCGAAGAGGATATCGGCCATGTGGCGGCCATTCGAAAGGCGCTACCGGACATGGCGTCGATTCGTGTCGACGTGAATATGGCTTGGCGGGAGCGGGAGGCGCACAAAGCGATTGCGGCACTCGCCGACGCGGGCTGCGCCCTGGTGGAACAACCGGTTCCCGGCATCGCGCCGCTTGCCCGGCTGACGCGGGCCTCATCGATCTCAATCATGGCTGACGAAGTGCTGATCGGCCCGGAAAGCGCGCTCGAAGCGGTGACAGCGCACGCAGCCGACGTATTTTCGATCAAGATCGAACAGGCGGGCGGGCTGTTTGCCGCCGCCAAGGTCATCGCCATCGCGGAAACGGCCGGCATCAGTGTCTATGGCGGCACCATGCTGGAAGGACCGATCGGGACGATCGCTGCTGCGCAGCTGATGGCCGGTGTGAAGGAGCTGCCATGGGGTACGGAGTTCTTCGGCCCGTTGTTGCTGACGGAGGAGATCCTTGAGGAGCCTTTGCTGTTCAAGGACTTCGAACTGAAGCTGCCGCAAGGCCCAGGTCTTGGCGTCATGCTCAACGAGGATGCGATCAGTCGCTTCAGCCGGCACGGCAAGCCGCCGTCAGGGCTTCGTGTGGCGGGCTAAGATCATGCTTTTTCATGTGCGCATGAACGTGAAGCTTCCCCATGACCTGCCCGCAGCAGAGGCGGCGGACATTCTCGCCAGGGAAAAGGCCTATTCGCAAGAACTGCAGCGTGTCGGTACGTGGCGGCATATTTGGCGGATCGCCGGTCAATACGCGAACTACAGCGTCTTTGATGTGAAGGACAACGCGGAGCTCCACGAGATCCTCTCGAGGTTGCCTCTGTTCAAGTTCATGGAGATCGAGGTGACGCCGCTGTTGCGGCATCCCTCCGCGATCCGCGAGGACGATAGCTAAGCCGATGTCGGCGGTTTCCGAGGGAAGGAATCCCCGCCAGCTTCAGGAGCAATCCAAGAGGAGGATAAAATGAGCGTGAAGATTTTCAACAGACCGGATATTCAGGACTTCCTGAAGGTCCTGAGCGGATTGGACCAAGAAGGTGGCAATCCGCGGGTCAAGCAGATCGTCCATAGGATCGTGTCCGACCTGTTCAAGGCGATCGACGATCTCGACATCACCCCCGACGAATACTGGGCCGGGATCGCCTGGCTCAATGAGATCGGCGCCACAAGCCAAGCCGGTCTGATCTCGCCCGGCCTCGGTCTCGATCACTTCCTCGACGAGCGCCTGGACGCGATCGATGCGGCGCTCGGCATCGAAAACCCGACGCCGCGCACAATCGAAGGTCCGCTCTATGTAGCAGGCGCGCCCGTGTCGCATGGCTTTGCCCGTCTCGACGATGGCACCGACGAGAACGGCCATGCCCTGATCATGCACGGCACCGTCTACGGTTCCGACGGCAGGCCGCTGCCAGGGGCGACGGTCGAAGTCTGGCATTGTGATACGCGCGGTTTCTATTCGCACTTTGATCCGACAGGCAAGCAGGCGCCGTTCAACATGCGTCGGACGATCGTCACGGACGAGCAGGGTTGTTACAGGTTCCGGAGCATCGTGCCGCACGGCTATGGCGTGCCGCCGGGCAGCCCGACCGAGCAGTTGCTATCCGCACTCGGCCGCCACGGCCAGCGTCCGGCGCATATCCACTTCTTCATCAGCGGCGACGGTCACCGCAAGTTGACGACCCAGATCAACATCGAGGGTGACCCGTTGGTCAATGACGACTTCGCCTATGCGACCCGAGATGGTCTGGTTCCGGCCGTTATCGAACGAACTGATGAGGCTAGTATCCGGGCCAATGATTTGAGCGGACCGTTTGCTGAGATCGAATTCGACATTCACCTGACCGCTTTGGTGAACGGCATCGACAACCAGATCAACGAGCAGCGCAAGCGCGCAGCCGCATAAGCCGCGAGACCAGTGGTCCGAACGGGCCACCAACTCCGGACACCATCGTCATATCGACATTGTTGCAAAGACCGCGCCCATGACCGACGTGCTCTTTGCGGGAGAAACGCTATGTCCGCAATTATCGACAAAGCACGAGACCTCGATCATCTGCTCGCCACAGCCGTGCAGGACGACAAGGAGGCCGGCCTATTCCGCTGCCGCAGGGACATCTTCACCGACGAGGACCTGTTTGAGCTGGAGATGAAGCATATCTTCGAAAGCAATTGGGTCTATCTGGCGCATGAGAGCCAGATCCCCGACAACAACGATTATTACACCACCTATATCGGCCGTCAGCCGGTGGTGATCACCCGCGACAAGACTGGGGAATTGCATGCGGTCATCAACGCCTGCGCGCATCGGGGAGCCATGCTGTGCCGGCGCAAGCATGGTAACAAGGGCAGTTTCACCTGTCCCTTCCATGGCTGGACATTCTCGAACACCGGCAAACTGCTCAAGGTCAAGGACGAGAAGACCACGCAATATCCTGCCCAGTTCGCGCAGAACGGTTTGCATGACCTGAAGCGCGTTCCCCGTTTCGAAAGCTATCGGGGTTTTCTGTTCGCCAGCCTGAAAGAGGACGTGGCATCTCTCGCGGACTACCTCGGCGAAACGAAGATCATCATCGACCAAATCGTCGACCAAGCGCCGAACGGTCTGGAGGTTCTACGGGGCAATTCCTCGTACATCTATGACGGCAATTGGAAGCTGCAGATGGAAAACGGCTGCGACGGCTATCACGTCAGCTCCGTCCACTGGAATTATGCCGCAACGATGGGCCGGCGCAAGGAAGAGGGCACGAAGGCAGTCGATGCCCATAGCTGGAGCAAGTCGATTGCCGGCGTTTATGGCTTCGAGAACGGCCACATCCTGTTGTGGACCAACACGATGAACCCGGAAGTCCGTCCGGTTTACAATCGCCGGGACGAGATCAAGGCCCGTGTCGGCGAGGAGAAGGCAGACTTCATCGTCAACCAGACTCGCAATCTTTGCCTCTACCCGAACGTGTTCCTGATGGACCAGTTCAGCACACAGATCCGCGTGACACGCCCGATCAGCGTCGACAAGACGGAGATCAGCATTTTCTGTTTTGCACCGAAGGGTGAAAGCGAGCCGGATCGTACGCTGCGCATCCGACAATATGAGGACTTCTTCAACGTGTCCGGCATGGGCACGGCGGACGACCTGGAGGAATTTCGTGCCTGCCAGGCTGGATACGCCGGCGCGGCGGCGCTCTGGAACGACCTGTCGCGGGGTGCGCCGCTCTGGATCGACGGACCAGACGAAAACGCCAAGAGGATGGGCATGAAGCCTCTCCTTTCAGGAGAGCGCAGCGAGGATGAGGGCCTGTTCGTGCGCCAGCATGAATACTGGGCCAAGGTGATGCGCGAAGCGCTGACTGCCGAAAAGAACGGAGTTGTAGGATGAGTATTTCCTATGAAGCCATCTGCGCCTTCCTTTACCGCGAAGCGCGCCTTCTGGATGATCGGGAGTGGGACGAATGGCTAACCTGCTATGCACTCGACGTCACCTACTGGATGCCAGCGTGGGATGACGACGATGAGATTACGACGGACCCCCAGTCGGAGATCTCGCTCATCTATTACCCAAGCCGTGACGGCCTCGAAGACCGCGTGTTCCGCATCAAGACCGAACGATCCGGTGCTTCAACTCCGGAGCCGCGCACTAGTCACAGCGTCACAAATGTCGAAATCGTTGAGGTCCGCGGCGATGAAGTCGACGTGCGGTACAATTTCCACACGTTGAACCATCGCTACAAGGTCACTGACCAGTTCTTCGGCGCCATGTTCGTCACGCTGCGCAAGGACGGCGACAACCTTCTGATCGCCAATAAGAAAATCGTGTTGAAGAGCGACTACATTCGCCAGGTCATCGACATCTATCACATCTGAAGGCCGGCTCTCGCAACCGCGGCCTTGAGGAGGAGTCATGTGCTACAAGATCGCATTGAACTTCGAGGACGGGGTGACCCGCTTCATCGAATGCAAGGAAGGTGAGAAGGTTCTCGATGCAGCCTTCCGCGCCAAGATCAACCTGCCGATGGACTGTTCCGACGGCGTTTGCGGCACTTGCAAGTGTCGCGCCGAAAGCGGCTCCTACGATCTCGGCGACGACTATATCGATGATGCCCTGACCGCCGACGAGGCAAAGGCCGGGCTCGTACTGACCTGCCAGATGAAGCCGACATCAGACTGCGTTATCGCCGTGCCGACGACATCTACCGCCTGCAAGACGGGGCAGCAAAAATTCGCTGCCACGGTGGCGGAGATAGCGTCGCACAACGATGCGGCGATCGTGCTGGAACTGGATGTCGAGGCAGCCGCGCCCGCGTTCCTGCCTGGCCAATATGTCAACATCGACGTGCCGGGCAGCGGCCAAAGCCGATCCTATTCGTTCAGCACGGCACCGGGCGAGCAGAAGATCGGTTTTCTGATCAAGAAGATCCCGGGCGGTGTCATGAGCAACTGGCTGGAGCGTGCCGCAGTCGGCACGAAACTCGAGCTGACGGGTCCGCTGGGAAGCTTTTATCTGCGGGAAGTCAAGCGTCCGCTCCTCTTCCTCGCCGGCGGCACTGGTCTCGCGCCCTTCCTGTCGATGCTCGAGGTCTTGGCCTGGGAGAATTCGCAGCAGGAGGTCCATTTGATCTATGGCGTCACGCGTGATCTCGATCTGGTCCTCGTCGACGAGATCGAGACCTATGCGGCACGCCTGCCCAACTTCAGCTTCGCAACCGTCGTGGCAGAAGAGGCATCGATCCATCCGCGCAAGGGCTGGGTCACTCAACATATGCCGGCGGAGGTGCTTCATGGCGGCGATGTCGACGTCTATCTCTGCGGCCCCCCACCGATGGTCGATGCGGTGCGCAAGCATTTCGACGATAGCGGCGTGAAGCCGAAAAGCTTTCACTATGAAAAGTTCACGCCGAATGCGGTGGCGAAGGAGGCTGCATGAGCACGCCGCGCTTCGCAAATCGGTTTGACGGTAAGGTGCTGGTCGTCACCGGCGCCGCCCAAGGTATCGGCCGAGCCGTGGCGATCCGCGCCGCGGCAGAAGGTGGCAAGGTGCTGTTCGTGGATCGCGCCGATTTCGTGGCGGAGGTCGCGGCCGAAGTTAGTGGCGCCGAAACCGCCGCCTTCAATGCCGATCTGGAGACTTACGAGGGCGCGGCTTCCGCGATGCGCTTTGCCGAAGAACACTTCGGCGGCATCGACATCCTGATCAACAATGTCGGCGGCGCGATCCGCATGCGACCCTATGTGGAATTCCAGCCGCAGCAGATCCACGCGGAGATCCGCCGCTCGCTGATGCCGACGCTCTATTGCTGCCATGCCGTCCTGCCGCATCTCATCGCACGCGGCCGCGGCACCATCGTCAACGTGTCCTCGAACGCAACGCGCGGGATCCACCGCGTACCTTATTCGGCGGCAAAGGGCGGCGTCAACGCCATCACGCAGTCGCTTGCCATGGAACTCGCGGAGCACAATATCCGCGTCGTCGCCACCGCACCAGGCGGCACGGAAGCGCCGCAGCGTCGGGTTCCGCGCAATATCGAGGGCGATACGGAAGCGGAGAAGGCTTGGATGGCCGGCGTTGTCGGACAGGTGAAGCAATCCAGTTTCATGAAGAGATACGGGACCATCGAGGAACAGGTGGCGCCGATCCTGTTCCTGGCCTCGGACGAAGCATCCTACATTACCGGCAGCGTGCTGCCTGTGGCCGGAGGTGATACCGGCTGACATTTCGAAACCGGCGTAGCAACTCGGGGAGGAGCAATGATGCGCACTATCGATGTGAATGAAGCAATAGATAACAGTCCTTTCGGGCGATTTCAGTGGTTAGTGGTGGCGCTTTGCGCGCTGCTGCTGATCATCGACGGTTATGACGTCTTCGTCGCCGGTACGGTGCTGCCGACGCTGATTGCGGAATGGGGCCTCAGTAAACCGCAGGCCGGCGCACTGCAGGCCTGGGCTCTCTTCGGAATGATGTTCGGTGCGCTCGCTTTCGGCTCTCTGGCCGACAGGATCGGGCGGAAGAAAGGCATTGCGATCAGCTTCCTGCTGTTCACCGTTTCCACGCTTCTGACCGGTTTCGCCAGTTCGCCCGACCAGTTCAAAATCTTTCGCTCCGTCGCCGGTCTTGGCTGCGGCGGTTTGATGCCGAACGCGGTAGCGCTTATGAACGAATATGCCCCCAAGCGCCTTCGCAGCACCATGGTGGCGCTGATGTTCTCCGGCTACTCGGTCGGCGGCATGGTCGCTGCGGGTCTCGGTATTGGTCTCATTCCACAATTCGGCTGGAAGCCGATGTTCTTCGTTGCGGCGCTGCCGTTGCTCATGCTGCCGCTGGTGCTCTGGAAGCTGCCGGAATCCCTCGGCTTCCTTATCCGTCAGGGCCAGCAGGGGAGGGCCAATCAGATCCTTGCGAAGATCGATCCGTCTGCCCGCCTTGGCGACGAGGTCAGGCTCGTCTTCACCGAAACCAAGGGCGCGTCTGCATCGGTCGCCGAACTGTTCCGCCACCAGCGCACATTGCGCACGCTTATGCTTTGGGTCGCATTCTTCTGCTGCCTGCTGCTGGTCTATCTGTTGTCGTCTTGGTTGCCGAAAGTCCTGCAGGAAGCCGGCTACGCTGAAAAAGCAAGCCTTTTAAGCCTCTTCTCTCTCAATTTCGGCGGCATGGTCGGCGCCATCGTCGGCGGCTGGCTGGGTGACCGGTTCGGCCTGCCGAAAGTCGTCGTCGGCTTCTTCGTAGCGGCTGCCCTCTCGATCGCGCTGATTGGATTCAATCTGCCGGCAGCACTGCTGTTCCTGATGGTCTTCATCGCCGGCGCCACCACCATCGGCACGCAGATCCTGCTCTATGCGAGCGTCGCCCAGCTCTATAACCTCTCCGTCCGTTCCACGGGGCTGGGCTGGGCGTCCGGCGTTGGCCGCATCGGCGCAATCGTCGGTCCAACCCTCGGCGGTGTGCTTCTTGCCCAGCAGTTGCCACTGCAGCAGAACTTCTTGATCTTCGCGATCCCCGCGGCGGTCTCGGCGCTCGCCATGCTGGTCTTCGCGATCAGCAACGCCCGCCGCGCCGACGCCCTCTTTCTGGCTGCGGCATAAGGGTGCGGGAGGCTGACCGGCGGATGGATGCAACAGACCGCAGATCAGCCTCACGCTTGCGTCGCCGACGCCACCCGATGTGGCCGTCGGCGCCTCTCACGTCGAGGTTGAGGCGCCCCTCGTCATCGGGAGCGGGATAGTCGAACCGTCGGGAACCTGTCCCATGCCATTATCAAACACCGAAAGTCCTCAAGCCATGCCCTATCTTGATCTCGCCACCCACCGCTTGCATTATCGCATCGACGGTGACTGGAGCGCCGACGACAAGCCTTGGCTCATGTTCTGCAATTCGCTCGGCACCGATCTGCACATGTGGAATGCGCAGGTAGCGGTACTGTCGCAGCACTACCGCATACTGCGTTACGATCGCCGTGGTCATGGCCTTTCGTCGGCACCGCCACCGCCTTATGCGCTGGCCGACCTAGGTAACGATACCATCGCGTTGCTCGACGCGTTGGAGATAGGGCGCACACATTTTTGCGGCCTGTCCATCGGCGGTCTGACTGCACAGTGGTTGGGAATTCATGCCGGTCATCGTCTGGATAGGATCATTGTATGTGCGACTTCCACCAGGATCGGCACAACCGAAAGCTGGGTCGCACGCATGGAGGCAGTCCGCGAAAACGGCCTTAGCGGCTTAGTCGCGGCCACCGTCGAGCGCTGGTTCACGCCTGAGTTTGCAGCCGCTGAACCCGATACCATCGGCAAGATCTTGGTCAATTTCGGCGCGACAGCGCCCGATGGCTATATTGGCTGCTGCGCGGCTTTGGCCGACGCGGATTTGCGGGAAGAAGTCAAACGGATCGCCAACCCCTTGCTTGCCGTCTCCGGTGAAGACGATCCGGTGTGTCCGCCGCCCGATCTGGCGAGAATTGCTCTTAATGTGCGGCGGGGGCATCACGTGTCCTTGCCGGGACGGCATATTGTTAATGTCGAATCTGCGCCAGCGTTCAATGCTGAGCTTAGAAAGTTTCTCAACTGGAGTATCCGCGATCCCGCGGTGGTGTGAGGCGAGTGTCAATAGCTCCGCCGAAAGGACGCTATAGCCGGCGGGGATGTAGAGACCGATATCGCCGTTGCTGGTTGCAGCATCGACATCCAGGGCTCTGCTGCAAAATGGATGCCGGGTCGACGGTTCACGAGCTATTGATTTTCCTTGGAAAATTTTATGCGCGTCAATCTTCTCCGCGCAAAACGGCTGGCGGCATCCTAAACTGGATGATTCGACTCGAAATCTGTACGTCCGAGGGCGAACACCCGCGTATTCTTTCTAGTGGCGAACGAGCGGCGCGCTGGACAGGACAAGCTAAACATTCTTGTAGAGCGGTTTCTATCGCAGACCACCGTCCTCCGATGATCTCAGGCTACTGCTGACGGCGTCAGTTGCCGCGCAGTGTCACCCTGCGCTCAAAACGATCTGGATGCGGGTCATCGTAGCGACGACGCCGGTTATTCCCGCAACGTCGATGACGGCTCGGCTAGGCTGAAGTTGATGCGTTCGCGCGGCTCTAGCCATCGTGAGAAAGGCACCATCATCGTCCACTTCCTTTAACTGCGGCTCACGCCGTCTGAGACTGACTCGAGCCACTTCTTGGTTCAAATTCAACTTCTTTAGACCGCAGAATTGGAAACCATCGCACTTTCGCAAAACAGTGCGTCAGCTTGCGTCGGATAATACGCGCCTGCGAACTTGTGAGGCACGGCTCTCTGCTCCCTTAATATCACCAACTGTGGAGCGCGCGGAGCTTCCAGTCGCCAAAGCCAAAACAGATAGAGGGTTGATCCAATGAAATTGACGGGTGGCCAGGTAGTTGCGAAGGCACTGAAGGAATACGGTGTCGAATACGTCGCGGGCGTTCCAGGGCACGGCATATGGTCTCTATTCGATGCTTTCCTTCAGGAAGGCTCCGAGATCCCCTTCATTCAGGTAATGCACGAGCAGAGTGCTGTTCATATGGCCGACGGTTACTTCCGTGCATCCGGCAGGCCGATGGCCTGCTCGACGTCGGTCGGGCCGGGTGCCGCCAATACCATCATCGGTCTCGCGACCGCCTATTGCGACTCCACATCGCTGTTTTATGTTTCCGGATCGCCGCAGACATACATGCATGGTCATGGAACGATGCAGGAGCTCGAGCGGCAGCAGGATAACGCCTTTCCGCGCATTACCGAGCAGGTGACGAAGCGGGCATGGCAGGCGACCTCCGTCGAGGTTCTTCCGAGCATCATGCATCGCGCCTTCAGCGCCATGCTGACCGGAAGGCCAGGTCCCGTGCACGTCGAAGTGCCGATGGACGTGCAGGTCGAGGCAGCCGATGTCACGATCCACCCGCTTGAGAAACGACTGCCGATCGGTATCGCCTATCCCGATCCGAAGGCCATCGAAGCTGCGGTTAAGGTCCTGCTGTCTGCCGAACGCCCGGTCATTGTTGCCGGTGGCGGCGCCATTTCCGCCGGCGCCTCGGCAGAACTGACCCGTTTGGCCGAAAAGCTCGGCGCGGCGGTATCCATCACCTGGAATGGCAAGGGCGCTATTTCTGAAGACCATCAGCTGTTTATCGGCGCGGTCGGTCAGACGGGGACCACTTGCGGTAACAAGGTTACCGCCTCGGCCGACGTGGTATTATCTGTTGGTTGCCGTTTCACCGACTGGTCGGCATCGTCCTATGCGAAAGGCGTTTCCTTCTCCATCCCGTCGGCAAAACTCATTCACATCGATCTTGATCCACGGGAAATCGGCAAGAACTATGAGACCGAGGTCGGTATTGTCTCCGACGCAAAGGTGGCACTCGAAGCGATCCTGTCGCTAATCTCGGACTCGCAATCGCAAAAAATGCTCTCGCGCCGAGAAACGTTCCTCGCGGACGTTCAAAAGGCAAAGGCCGACTGGCGCGCCCAGGTCGAACCGCGCGAAAACAGCCGAGAGACGCCCTTCACCTCTCAACGTCCGCTTGTCGCACTTCGCAAGGTCCTGGATCGCGACGGCATCGTCGTCGTCGGCTCCGGCAACACGCAGGGATCAGTGAAGCAAAGCTTCCCGGTCTACGAACCGCGCACCCATCTTACATCGGGTTCCTATTCGCCGATGGGCTGGGCCGTGCCGGCCGCGCTCGGCGCAAAACTGGCCTGCCCGGACCGTCAGGTGGTCGCGATCGTTGGAGACGGCGATTTCATGATGTCACTCCCAGAGATGGGTACCGCAGTCATGAACGGCATCAACGTCGTCTTCCTCGTTCTCAACAATCAGGGATACATGTCCATCCGCGGTGGTCAGCGCAAATTCATGGGCCGACACATCGCCTCCGAATTCAACCACCATGTTGGCAACGGCAGCCCGTATTCGGCTGATATTGCCGCCTCTGCTCGCGCTTTTGGCCTGGAGGCCTGGAAAGTGGAGAAGGACGAAGATCTCGAAAGTAGTCTGAAAGCGGCGCTGGAATGCGGCGGACCGGCTCTCGTCGAAGTCATCGTCTCTCGCGATGCGGCTGGACCGTTCGCAACCGGCTGGTGGGATTTCCCGTCGCCGGCCTACTACGAAAAGGAACAGGCGGCCTACGCAAAGATGCGCGCTCTCGAGCAGCACATGTAAGCTTCCCCGGGGGCGCGGCCCGCGCCCCGAACCTCCTCCCGTCGCATTGGAATGCGGAGCAATTGGCTCCCGCAAACGAAGAGTTTTTGTCATGATACGTCACATCAAAACAGCCAAAAGTGCCGCTACAGGCGAGACCCAAGCCGCAATCACCAAGGCCGTGGAGGGCTTGCTGGCAAAGGTCGAGGCTGGTGGCGACAGGGCCGTCCGCGAACTTTCGGTCCAGTTCGACAAGTTCGATCGCGAATCCTATCGTCTCTCCAAGGAGGAGATCGCCACCTGCATCAATTCACTCACCCGGCAGGAGCGCGACGATCTCGACTTTGCTCAGGATCAGATCCGCAAGTTTGCGCAGGCGCAGCGCGCTGCCTTGCAGGATATCGAAGTCGAAACACTCCCGGGCATCGTTCTCGGACACAAGAACGTCCCGATCCAGAACGTCGGTTGTTACGTCCCCGGCGGGAAGTATCCCCTTCTGGCATCGGCACACATGACCGTTCTAACTGCCCGTGTGGCCGGATGCGAACGTGTGATTACCTGCGCTCCGCCCTTCCAGGGCAAGATCGCAGAGAAAATCGTCGCTGCTCAGGCTCTTGCCGGCGCTGACGAAATCTATTGCCTGGGCGGTGTGCAGGCGATCGCTGCCATGGCCTATGGCACGGAAACGATTGCCCCGGTCGACATGCTTGCCGGTCCGGGCAATGCCTATGTAGCTGAAGCCAAGCGGCTCCTCTTTGGAAAAGTAGGCATCGATCTTTTTGCCGGCCCGACAGAAACGCTCGTTATCGCCGACGACAGCGTCGACGGAGAGATCGTCGCGACAGACCTGCTCGGACAGGCCGAGCATGGCGTGAATTCGCCAGCCGTGTTGATCACCAATTCCGAAAAGCTCGCCCGCGACACGCTGAACGAGATTGAGCGGCTCTTGAAAATCTTGCCGACCGCTTCGGTTGCCGGAAAGGCCTGGGAAGATGTCGGCGAGATTATTGTTTGCGACACAATCGAGGAAATGGTCTCGGAAGGGGATCGTGTTGCCTCCGAGCACGTCCAGATCATGACCCGAGATCCCGACTATTTCCTGCAGAACATGACCAACTATGGCGCCCTCTTCCTTGGCGCGCGCACCAACGTCGCCTTCGGCGACAAGGTCATCGGCACGAACCACACCCTGCCGACCAATAAGGCGGCGCGCTACACCGGGGGTCTTTGGGTTGGAAAGTTCTTGAAGACCTGCACTTATCAGAAGATCCTGACCGACGAGGCCTCGGCGATGATCGGCGAATATGGCTCGCGTTTGTGCCTGATGGAAGGCTTTGCCGGCCACGCCGAGCAAGCCAACATCCGGGTGCGTAGATACGGCGGCAAGAACGTCGGATACGCAATGGCTGCGGGTAGAACCGAGCGCGGTTAAATCCCGGCGAGGATACGGCCGTTACGCTCCGAATGCATCAACGATCAGAAGCAAAGCTTCAAGAGGAACTATCAGCATGTCGCCCTACGGATCTGCTCGCTACGGCATTTTTCCGGCCAACAGACACTGGTCGATGACCTGTGACTATGTCGTCGTGGGCGGCGGTGCAACTGGTTGCGTGATCGCGTCGAGACTTTCCGAGGACGCAGCCAATTCCGTAATTCTGCTGGAGGAGGGACCCCGCGATCTCAATCCGTACATTCATATTCCCGGCGCCTACTATAAGACAGCCCAGGGGGAGCTGCTGAAGCGATTTCCCTGGGAGCCTTTGCCTGAGCAAAATCGCACAGAGCAGCCGACCATGGTCCAGGCGAGGGTGCTCGGAGGGGGAAGCTCCGTCAACGCGATGATCTACATTCGCGGCAATCCTCAGGACTATGCCCAATGGGAATCGCTTGGCGCTCGCGGTTGGGGCTATCGCGATGTGCTCCCCTATTTCATGCGGTCCGAAGATAACAACCGCTTTGCCAATGAAGTTCACGGCACAGGAGGACCGCTTGGTGTTTCGGACATTGACCAGATTCACCCGCTGACGCGCGCATGGCTGCAAGCCTGCCAGCAAGCCGGCATGCCCTTCAACCCGGACTTTAATTCTGGCAATCAGGCTGGCTGCGGTCTCTATCAGATCACCGCCCGCAACAACCGCCGCAGCAGCGCGGCTGTCGCCTTCATAAAGCCGGCCCTTCGCCGGAAGAATCTGGACGTGGTAACACGGGCGCGCGTGACGCGTATCCTCATCGAAAATGGGCGCGCCGTTGGCGTCGAATATGTCGAAAGCGGCCGGACGTGCACCGTGCGAGCCGAAAAGGAAGTGATTGTCTCGGCAGGTGCGATCGCGACCCCGAAATTGCTGATGCTCTCTGGCATCGGTCCAGCCGCTGCCTTGAGACAGCACGGCATTCCCGCTGTCGTGGATCTTCCCGGCGTTGGTCAAAATCTCCAGGACCACATCGAGATGTCGCTGATCTATCAGCTCAACGGTCCCCATAGCTACGACAAGTACAAGAAGCCTCACTGGAAACTTGCCGCCGGTCTCAATTACATTTTGTTTGGCGGTGGCCCCGCGGCCTCAAACCTTATCGAGGGCGGCGGGTTCTGGTTCGGCAACAAGGAAGAGAGCGTCCCCGATGTCCAGTTCTTCCTGGTCGTCGGCGCGGGCGTCGAAGAGGGCGTGGATGCGGTCCCGGGCGGCAATGGCTGTACGGTCAACCTTGGGCAGATCCGTCCCCGCTCTCGCGGAGAAGTGACTCTGCTCAGTGCCAATCCACTGGATAATCCGCGCGTGGCGCCGCGTTATTTCGCCGATCCCTACGATCTGGAGGCCGTTACAAACGGCACTCTGCACGCGATGGACATTATGGAGAAACCGGCCATCAGCCGTTACATCACAGCGCGCCAACTGCCAGCGCCGTCCATGCGGTCCAAAGAGGAGGTCCGCCGATTCTGCCTCGAAACGGCTCACGCGGCACTCCATCCAGCCGGCACATGCCGAATGGGTCTCGATGAAGGTGCGGTGGTGGATCCAGAATTACGGGTCCGTGGCATCGATGGATTGCGGGTAGCCGACGCTTCCGTCATGCCGACATTGATTTCCGGTAATCCGAACGCCGTCTGCATCATGATCGGCGAGCGAGCCGCAAGCTTCATCAAAGGCGAGCAACCGCTGCCTCAGGCGTTCTCTGTCGAGATGCCCCAACAGGCTACGCATTAGGTTGAACGACAGGCGACCGACCGTCTCGCCGGTCGTTCGATCGGCGTTGATCGAATACTCTCCTTCCATCCCTGAATGGTCGAGGAGGTCGAAGCTTGAAAGCCGGTTCATGCAAACGCGCTGAACCTTAAGGTCTCTCATAAATCATAGGTCGCGGCGACAGAAGACAAACGAAAAGGCAGGTGGAGGGATCCTCGGGCTTGCTGCGGCCATTCAGAAACAGCACTTCGTTGCCGGGGACTTGCGGCGAGCTTTCGTGCCAATCAAAAGAGCCGAAGAAACAGTCCAGCAGCGATTCGACGCCGTGTAGGTGGCTCGATGCAACGGAGACACTATGAAGTTAGCACCGCAACAGCGAATTTATATTTGCTTTTTCCTGTTCGCAGTTTCGCTTGGCGCATTTTTCTCGCGTTTGCCGGATCTGCAGGTTCAGTTGCAAGTCAACAAGTCAGGGCTCGGACTGACGCTGATCGGCGCTGCAATCGGCGCGCTATTCGCGCTCACTTTAGGTTCACCGCTCGTCGAGCGCTACGGGGCGCGGCGGACCGCTTTCGCAACGGTCATCGGCACGTCAGCGATGCTCGCTCTCGTCCCTTGGACGAGTTCGGCAGTGGTGGTCTTTGTCATTCTTTTTCTGGAGGGGCTGCTTGCCGGCGCTCTCGAGATCAACCTCAACGTTGAGATCGATCGCATCGAGGCTAGAATCGGCCGCAGCGTGATGAACCGGGCACATGGCTTCTGGAGCCTTGGATTCTTTTTCACGGCGCTCGTCTCTTCTTTCGTACGCCAAGAGGGCTTTTCGATGGAGCTCCATCTTGCCGTCGTCTTCATCCTCGTTCTTGTTACTGGCGGATCTGTGATCTGGGGTCTTGAGGCCGCACCGCCGAGGAACAAGATCGTTCACGCCAAGCCCCCTCTCTTGTCGTTGCCGACGCTTGCGCTCTTGCCGCTTTGCGTGATCGGCATTGCCTCTTTCCTCATGGAGGGGGCAGGACTTGATTGGTCGGCGATTTACATGCGTGACGTTTTCGCAGTTGAACCTTTCGTGCAGGGCCTGGGCCTGACGACATTCACGCTTTGCATGGCGGTTGCTCGATTGGTCGCAGATCCATTGGTCGACCGGTTCGGAGCGAGGTTTGTCGGTTTTGTTCTGCTAGTTCTATCAGCGGCAGGGCTCGTTGCCGTTTGGTTGGCACCTTCGGCTTGGATCGCGCTCATCGGCTTCGGGATGATGGGAGCCGGGTGCAGCACGGGGTATCCAATGGCGATTTCGGCCGCAGCTCAGCGTACCGATCGGCCGGCACATATCAATGTGGCGGCTCTAGCACAAATGTCTTTCGTCGTTTTCTTCTGCGGCCCACCGCTTCTAGGCTTTGTCGCAGAGCATGCCGGCATGCGCGAGCTTTATCTATCGTGCCTGCCGATCATTGTTGCGGGGCTGCTGTCGGTAAGAGCTCTCTCGGCGAAAAAGAAGATGGGACGAAGAAAACCCGCTCTCGTAGAACGGTGAGCGTCAGACAACAAACTCATTTTCGCTTCCATGGCAGTGGTCGAGCAGTTCTATGTTCTCGTCCCGAATGCCCGCCGGATTTGAAATCGTTGGCCCGAAAGCAAGTGAAATGCGGACGGGGGCGGAGAGGCTTGTCGTATTGGCTCCGCCGACCAACCAACCGGCGCAGTAAGGCGCTGGCTGTGCGTCAGACTGCGAATAAAATCCTCAATCCGCGCAGTTCTTAAATTCCAGATCCTGTGGCTTCCTATTGTAAGACAATAATTCAGGGAGTTCGAAAATTGAAAAACCAAACCCGAGATCTTGCGTTCGCAGACGACTTCATCTCGGCACAACTGGTCGAGAACGTCAGTGATTTCGACGTCGAAGACGCAGTTGTCGTCAACATCAGCCCTAGTGCCATGGTAACCGGTACCGAGCACCCAGCGATTGTCCCGGCCTGGAAGTCCACTTGGCTGAAGGGCGGACGCATCAAATCTGCCGAACGAGCAGCGCTTATCAAAGTCAAGCAACCGACGAACTTGGGCGGCTGCGTGTTCCGCGGGTGGGACTGGCTCGGAAACCGCATTCGCAGCTTTCCGCGGGATACGCCGCTCTATATCTCCGCTCAGGATGAGATCGGAACGGTCACGGTCGATCCCTATGTCTTCACGAATGAACGGAATGTTGCTCAGGAGCCTCAGACTTTCACGCTGAAACTTAATTTGTGGTGGTCTCCCGGTGATACGGATTGCTTCATTCATAACGAGCACCCGTTCCTCGAAGTACACACACAGATCCACGGAACCGGTCGCATGCAGAAGTTCAAGGAACGCGACCAGGTCACTCTCTATGAAGACGTGATCATGCCAATCGGCTACAGCCACGATCCTTTCTGCCGCGTGACCGGCCAGAACAAATGGACATACCCCTGGCATAGATATTACGCCGACACGGATAGCGTCTGGCTTGCGGTCGAACTCCACCCATGACTATGAGCCGTGGCGCTAGCTCATCTGGATCATGTCGCTGCCGTCACCGAGATACTGAAGTGCCTCCCTTGGGATCGCCGGATCGTTGCGCTCCAGGACTGTAAGGCTTTTTAGATGCTCTCTGCGAAGAAGACCAGGGCCGCGATAGTGTAGCGCGACCTTAGTCGAGTAGGGCTGACGGAATACGGTTGCTGCGATCCCACTTGAAATACCGAACATAAATTTCTTGGAGTTTCTTTTAACCTGCGCATAGACGCCAAACGTCAGCTCGTTCGATTGGATCCCCTCGAAGTCGGCGGTAAAGAGACGATCCGCAACGGGAAAGCAAAAGCCATAATATTTGAACACGTACTCGGTCTTGCCGGGAGCATCGAAGCTTGGAAAGCGCTCAACGTAATAGTGCTGCAGGAACTCTCGGTTCTTGTAAATGCACAGTGCAGATTTGAGAATGAACCCTTTGTAGATCGATGAGAACTGATAGCGATCGTAGACCCCGACGATGTCATTATGGTCTGAATTGTTCTCGACGATCATGTTTGACACGAAACGCGAGAACTCCGGCAGTTGGCGGGCCGTCGCCATGGCATGGAAGAAATTGCCGTCAACCAGGGTCTGGAATTCCTCAGGATCCGAAAACAGGATCGGGACGCTCAGCCCAAAATAATTTGCGATTATCCTGAGATTGGCAGCTGACGGCGCATGCGCTCCGGAAAGGTACTTGTTGAACTGCTGGCGATTGACGTTAATTTTGCGACAGACCGCGGCGACCGAACCGTGGCGCTCGCACAGCGTTCTCAAATTTGAGGCAAGGGCAATCTTGTCTCTTCCAAGATGTTCCAAGCTACCCCTCCCATGTGAAGCGAATTGACGCTCATCCTACTTCATATTGAGGCATTTTCCAAGAGATTGCGAAGTTGCGGCGTCACGCGCGACGCTCCACTCTGCTTTGTGCCTTTGAAAGGATCCAAGCATGTCCCCGAAGAAATCGGATGGATGGTCCGTGATGGGAACGGGAACCATCGCCACCGAACATATGGTGCTTGCCATCAGGTCTACAGGACACCGGCCGTTGTGGGTTGTCAGTCGGAACCGCGAATATGCACGTTCCTTTTCTGAGGACATGGATATTCCTCACAAGACGACCGATGTCCGGAAACCTCTTAGCGACCAAGAGGTTGGTTTTGTCTATGTGAGCGCCCAACGCGATCGCAGGAAACACTATATTTCTTCCGCGTTGGCGTCCGCAAAGCATGTTCTTTCGGATGGTCCGATTTCCAGCAGCAGCAGCATCGCTGAAGCGCTGGTTGGCGTCAGCAGGGATGCCCGCGCACTCATGGTCGTTAACCAGCCTTTTCGCGCGTCGAAGATTCATCAGGCGATGAAGCGCTTGTATGAGGAAGGTGAAATCGGCGAGCTCCGTTCCATCGTCATCATGCGCTGCACGCCGTTCCAGCCTCGTCCGCAGCGCCGAAGTGATGTTGAGGAAAAGGCCGAAAATATCCTGCTCGACGTTTCTGTTGACGATATCGACCTAGCACGATTCCTGTCGGGAAAGGAACCGAGCCAGGCAGCTTCCATCGCGATGCCAGATAAGCAAGGATCCAGGCAGATCGCGTATACTATCGAGATGACGGACCACGTGCTCTTCCAGGCTTATGAAAGCCTTGGGATACCGGAGTTCGAAAGCGTCGTTATGATGGCCGGTGACCATGGCACTCTAACTGCGCACGGCACACTTGACACCAAGGGGCTGGGCACCCTGTTGCGCCGCAACGGCGCCCGTAACGAGTTGGTACCTGTGCGTGAGCGTGATCCATATCATGCGACCGTGGAAGAATTTCTTGCGACGACTGAGCGGCCATCGGCGTGGCTGAGCACCGGCCATGACAATTTGGTCGCCCTGAAAACTGCGGAAGCGATCGCCTCTTCGATGAAACGAGGTCGGCTGGTTTCCGTTTGAGATGACCTGAATTCAGTGAAGGACCGAAATATGCCGAGATCGAACAACAAGCTTATTTTTCACTCCATGGCATCCAAGCCAAACAGTCTGGCAATTGATATCGATATTGCCAAGAGCCTCGGCTTCGATGGCCTGGAGACATCAGGCACCAAGATTTCCGCGTTTCTCGATGCAGGATGGAGCAAGACCGAGCTGAAAGAGCGCCTTGCCGGCCTCGACCTACCCGGCATCGGCTTCCTGATCGATCTGGAAAGGCAGGGCGAAGCCCGCAAAGCGATGCTTCAGGATGCCGACACCCTTTGCCAGCTTGCCGTTGCCGCCGGCGCAAAAGGCATTGAGGCGATTACCGGGCCTCTAGATATCAGGGTTTTCGAACCTGACTCCAAGTCGACGCATCCCGAGCTTTACCGTGGCCTGATCGACCTCGATATCGAACAGCAGACGAAACTTACAGCCGGAAATCTGGCGGCCGTTGCCGATATCGCGGCCGGTTATGGCCTGATCGTCTATCTGGAGGCGCTGTCCTGGACGCCGCTCAATACAATGGATCATCAATTGCGAGTGATCGAGGCATGCAAACGCTCAAACGTCAAAGTTGTCGTCGATTTCTGGCACTCCTACACGTCCGGTGACACTCCTGAACGTATTGCCCGACTTGATCGCGACCTCATCTACGGCGTCCATCTTTGCGATTCTCTTCGCTTCGAAGGGGGCGTACCAAGCGAACCGGTTCTGCGCGATGTTCCGACCGGAAAAGGTGTCCTCAATCTCGCCGAATGGGTCGGCGCGGTCAAAGCAACCGGCTATGACGGATGGTGGAGCTGCGAGCTTTTTTGCAATCGCCAGCATCAGGACAACAGCTACGATGTGGCACGCGAGCTGAAGAACCTGATGGAGAATTTGATTCTGTGATCGAGGGGAGAGCAAACCTGACGGTGACAGGTGTCATCGGCGCCGCCTTCGATGACGCAACCTGACGCGACGCACACGGTACTTCGCTTATGCTATGCGCGAGCTGCGAAGTTGCAGGGCGGATACACCTGGTTCAAACTGGCCTCATCAATTTGAGGTCAGAGCAGATTGAGGATTTCGATCCGCAATCGAGATTACTCTTTTGCCTCAACGAATTGTTACGAGCTGCATACCGCCGCAAGCAGGAGTGGCGGACATGCGACTTTCCCAGCCTCCCAAGGCTAACTTTGCTGCCGCCGAGCGTATCTCGACGGCAGCTTTTTCGTTCGCACGATGATATGCAATTCATGGTAGATTCGCGCGAATGCGCGTAATGTCATGCACACGTCTTTGTGGCGCTTGGATTAGATTCCTCAAGGCGCACGCTTCGCGCGAGGAGCTGGATATGCCGGGATCGTCGAAGCAACCGCCCAGCCCCCACCGCCGCCGGAGCTGATCGAACGGATCGAGGCCAGCTTTGAGCAGAAATTCCTGCCACGCTACCATGGTGATCATGGTGCGGTACAACGGCGCCGATGTAGGTTGCTACTCCCCCATCATGACGGACTTGCCTATCTACTCCTTGCCGGTCTCCAGGCGCATTGCCATTTCGCCCCGAGCCGGAACCGACCGCAAGGTGCCGGCTCGGGCGTAAGACAGAAATGCGAAGGGCAGCACACGCTGCCCTTCGTTACTTCATTTTTCAGCAGAACTCTGCGCGGTTCAGAACTCTTCCCAATCGCCGGCTAATGCTGCGTTCCCCTGGGTTGCATTCCCCTGGAACGACCTGCCGACCTTGGCAATCATCTGGCGCGCCGGCGAAGCCACCGGCTGAGCATGCTGTGCCGCGGGGGCCGGTTGCGATAGGCGCCGGGATGCCACCGCGCCGCCAATGTTGAACTGGCCCAGGAGCTGAAACAATGCGTCGGCTTCCTTGGCGAGTTTGTGCGCAGCGGCTGTGGCTTCTTCCACCATGGCGGCGTTCTGCTGCGTGCCCTGATCCATCCGGTTGACGGCGGTATTGATTTCTTTCAGCCCCGTCGCCTGCTCCTGCGAGGCGCCGACGATGGCGCCGACATTGCCGTCGACCTGCTGCACCTGTACCGCAATCTCCTGCAGGGCGTTGCCGGTTTCGCCAACCAGGGCGACGCCGTTTTTCACATGGCCGTTCGAAGCGTTGATCAGCTCCTTGATTTCCTTTGCCGCCTTGGCGGAACGCTGTGCCAGTTCGCGCACTTCCTGGGCGACAACGGCAAAGCCCTTGCCGGCTTCACCGGCGCGGGCCGCCTCGACACCGGCGTTCAACGCCAGCAGGTTGGTCTGGAAGGCTATCTCGTCGATGACGCCGATGATGCTGCCGATCTCGGTGGCGGAGGATTCGATCTTGCCCATGGCATCGACCGCGTCGCGGACGACGCTGCCCGAGCGCTCGGCATTGTCTTTCGTCTTGCGGACGAGCTGGCCAGCCTCCTGAGCCCTGTTGCTGGAGTCGGCGACAGTGGTCGTGATCTCTTCCAGGGCAGCGGCGGTCTCCTCGACGGAGGCGGCCTGCTGCTCGGTCCGCTTGGCGAGATCGTCCGAAGCAGAGCGGATCTCCTGTGCGCCGGCGGCGATGGCGCTGGCGTTCTCGGCAACCTTCTGCATGGCGGCACGGAGCTTTTCGACCGCGGAATTGAAGTCGGCTCTGAGTTTCTCCAGAGATGGGATGAACGGCGTGCCGATCTGCTGCGTGAGGTCGCCATCGGCCAGCGCCTGCAATGCGCTGCCAAGCTGGCCGACAGCCCGGTCCGTCTGCTCGGCAAGGGTGCGGCGTTCGTCGGCATCCTGTTCGAGCCGGTGCCGTTCAGCAACAGCCCGCCTGGCTTCCGCATCGGCTTCCCGCTCCGCCTTTGCCGAAATGGCGTCGCGCAATCCCGCCACGGCGCGCGCAAGCTTGCCGATCTCGTCACCGCGCGCTTCGAGGCGACGATCGCCATCGAGATTGCCCTCTGCCATCGCTTTTAGCGAAAGCTGCAGTTTTGCCAACGGGCCAACGATCGTGCGGGCGGTAATGACCGCGGCGAGGACGGAAAGAAGAGCCGCGATGCCCAGCGCCGTCAGAACGATCGGCTTGAAGCCGCTCGCCGTGCTGCGGACGTCTCCGCCGATCGATTTGTTCAGTGCTTCCTGGTAGTCGATGAATTTGTTGATGGCGCCGAGCCAGGCAATGAAGTCCGGCCGCGCCTGTTCGAGCAGGATCTTGCGGGCAGCCTCACCGTCACCCTTCTCCTGCAGCGCGATGATCTGGGCGACCAGGGGATTGGTTTTCGCCTGTATGTCGGCGATCTCGCTCAGAATGGACTTCTCCTGGTCCGTCGCGCCGGCCGGCGATGCGACCATATCGGCCATGCGCTTTTCGTTTTCGGCATAGGAAGCCGCAAGCTTTTCGATCAACGCCTCGGCCGCCTTGCGTTCATCGGCAGACGTTACCAGCGTGACGTCGCGAATGGCAATTGCCCGATCGTGCACGCTGCCGCGATAGTTGATGGCAAACCGCTGCTTGACGCTGTTGACGTCGTTGATCGTCTCGAGATTGCGGTGGATCTCCGCAACTTTCACCGCCGAATAGATGCTCAGGCCGGCCATCAGCAAGATTAGGAAGCTGAAGCCAAGGGCAAGACGCACCGCGATCCCGGAATTCCGAATGCTCTTCATTATCACTCTCTCCATCGTGTTGGAGGTTTGTCAAAAGTGTCTCAGTGACCGGAGCCGCCGTATCTTGTTCGTGACGCTCGACACCCCAAGCAGCGCTCTCCGCACGCGGCGGCGCTACGCCCGCATTTATTCTGTGGACGGGGCCATCGCGCCAAGATGAGAGGCGTTGCGTCAAAGTAACAATGTCGAATTCATACAAGATTTTGATGTCGGCCGGTCATTCCAGTATTAAAAAACTAGAGCGATATATTTTAGGGAGTGTAAACGATGGGGATAAGCACAATTATTCTGCTTTTTTTGTATATTTTCCGCACGAAATGGATGAAAGGCGATGTCACGTTATTTTTGCGACGCCAGTCGAGGTGTTCGCCAGCGGACTTATGCAATTGCGCTGGTCACTGCTTTCCACTATCCGTATGAGCGAAATTTGTCGGTGACGATGCGCTTCCGCGTCAGGCTTTGCTTCTTCAACAGCCTGACCAGCAATCGCTTGGCCGCCTTTGCTAGCTTCACCCGCGACGCAGCCACGCATCCGCCCGATCCGCCGCCGATTACGATATAGTCAAACATCGGCTACCTCGAGAAAGGGCGGCGCCTTTCGGTCGCCGCCCGCATTGCGCTTTCCGGTCAGCCTGCTTCAAAAAGGGCTCAGCCCGCCTTGAACTCATTCCAGGCAGCCACCCAGTCGGCATAAGTGGCATACTGATCGGATTCGAGCGGCGGAATGCCGATCAGCGGCGCCGCCTTGAAGATCGCGTCGACATCCGAATAGTCGAACAGGCTCTTCGTCTCATCGTTCAGAAGGTCTACAGCCTTCTTGGAAACGACGCCGGAAACGGTCCTGGTGGCGACGCCTGCCTGTACCTCAGGAGAGATTGCCAGGTTGACAAACTCGTGAGCCGTCTCTTCGTTATCTACCGCCGGCGGCATGAACCAGGCATCGCTCCACGTGGTAGCGCCTTCCTCCGGTATGGTGTAAGCCGTCTCCACGCCCTGCTTGGCGGTCTCTTTGGGCACACCAGTCCAGCCGATGAGGCAGGCTGCGACCTCGCCAGAGACCATGAGAGAGACGACGTCGCCCCATGTCAGGCTGATCGTGCGGGCCTGGTTCCGGTAAAGCCGCAGATTCTCGAACACCTTTGCCATCTCGTCCTTGGTGAGATTGGGGAAGGTGTTGAATCCCGCCAGCTTGGCTGCCAGCGGCCAAGTCGCCAGTGTATCGTCGCCGATGACTATCTTGCCCTTCAGTTCGGGCTTCAGGAGGTCCTTATAGGACTTCGGTTTCTCCATGAGTTTGGGATTGTAGATCAACGCATTCAGGCCCCAGGCATAGGGGACGCCATGGAGCTTGCCGTCGCGATACCAGGTCGGCTTTTTGTAGAATACGTCGAACAGATTGTCGGTGCTGTAGTTCGGCAGCTTCGACGTGTCGAAGGGTTTGGTGATCTTCAAAACGTCGATGTAAAGGTCCGCATAGCCGTGATTGTACTCTGCCGCATCGAAGGGTGGCGGAGAGGACGAGTTGAACTTGGCGGTGACATCATCCTGATTGCCGATCGCGGTGACCTGGATGTCTACGCCGCTCTTGGCGCGCCAGTCCTTCATTTCTTCGAGCGGCTCGAAACCTTCCCAGGCCATGATCTGAAGCTCGCCACCCGCTGCGTGCGCAATGCCCGGCAGCAGCGGACCTGCGAAAACTCCGGCCGCAAGCGCTGAAGAGCCTGCAAGGAAAGATCGCCGGTTGAGCGACATGGCGTTGAGAATTTCATCGGTGGACCAGATTTTTTTCATGTCTTGTTCCCTTTCTTCGTTGTCAATGATCTGTGGACTTTGATCGGATGCCGATTGATCGCCGAACTGCGGTTTTGCAGCTAGGCCGAGGGCAGTACGACGACGTTTTCGGCTTCCCAGAATACTTGCGCATTCTCGCTGATTGCCGGCAGTGGCGATCTGCCGTTTCGTTGAACCTGAAGCCTCGCTCTCGTCCCGTCGTTGAACGCGACCTCGTAAAAGGAGCGGCTGCCGATGAATGTCACGTCACAGATCGTGACCGCAGCGCTCTGCGAGGCTCCTTGTGCGCTTGCCTGGAAGCTAAAGAGCTCGGGGCGAATGGAGGCAAACACACGCTCTCCCTTGTTCGCTTTGATGTCGAGCGCGCTCTTGAATCTTTGGCCCGATGCAGTTTCCACGGTGTCTTTGTCGACCAGCGTGCCTTCGAATATGTTGGTCTCGCCAAGGAACTTCGCCGCAAACAGGTTCTGCGGGCGGGCATACATGTCCTCGGGGCGGTCGACCTGGACGATCCGTCCGCGCTCCATCAGGACGACGCGGTCAGACAAGATCATTGCTTCGTCCTGATCGTGGGTAACGTAGATGAAAGTCGCACCGGTCTCGGCGTGGATCCGCTTCATCTCGACCAGCATGTGCTGGCGGATCTTCAGGTCGAGCGCGGCCAACGGCTCGTCGAGCAGCAGCACCCGCGGGCGATTCACGAGCGCGCGGGCAAGCGCGACGCGTTGGCACTGGCCGCCGGAAAGCTCATGAATATACCGACCCGACAAGGCCTCAAGCTGGACGATCTTGAGCATCGCCGAAACGCGCTGTTTGATCTCCGATTTTTCTACGCCTTTGACTTTGAGGCCAAAAGCGACGTTTTCGAAAACATCAAGATGCGGAAACAGGGCGTAGCGTTGAAACACCATGTTGACGGGTCGCTGCTCGGGCGGAAGATTGGCGACATCTTTTCCGTCGATTTTGAGAGACCCTGCAGAAAGGCTTTCAAAACCGGCAATCAACCGCATGAGCGTGGTCTTGCCGCAGCCCGAAGGCCCAAGCAGTGTCAGGATCTCGCCGTCGCGGATGGAAAGATTGATATTCGTGAGGGCATCGACCGCGCCGAACGACTTTCTGCCCCCGGAGATATCGATGATGGGTGCGGCGATTTTTGCTGAAGCATTCATTGTAGATCCTCAGGAAGGCAGGCGGTCGGTCAGAGCCGAGCGGCGGCGGACTTGTCCGATGAACCAGGCGCCGAGCAGAATGGCGACCGAGAAAACAAGCGCGAGTGTCGAAATGGCATTGATGAGCGGGGTTACGGTTCGCCGCATCATCGACCAGATGAACATTGGAAGTGTCGTTTCCGTCCCGGCGACAAAGGATGTCACGACGAATTCATCGAACGAGACAGCGAAAGCGAGGATCGAGGATGAGATCAAGGTCGGAGCGATCAGCGGCAAAGTGACCTTCCGAAAGGTCTGCAGCTGCGAGGCTCCGAGGTCTCTGGCCGCTTCTTCCAAGGATGGGTCGAAGAGCGCCAGTCTGGCCCTCATGGCAACGATCATGATCGGAATGGCGATGACCACATGCGCAACGACGATTGTAATTGTCGAAAGCTGTACGCCGGTCTGCGCAAAAAGTGTCAGAAGCGCGACGCCTACAAAGAGACCGGGAAGAGCGATCGGCGTAATGCACAGCGCCTCGATAAGGCCCCGACCAGCGCGGCCGAGCCGAACCCATGCGAGCGAAGCGGTGGCCCCGAGCAGGAGGGTGACGAGAGCCGTCAGAAGAGCAATGTAAAGGCTTTTTACGATCGCGGCGCGAAGCTGCTCATTGTTGAACACTTCGGCATACCAGCGCAAGCTGAAGCCGGTAAACGGGAAGCTCAGCGACGGAGACGCGTGGAAGCTGAAGAGCACGATAATGGCAAGCGGAAGCAGGAGGAACGCAATCGTCAGCCATACGACGAATCTGAGCAACATCTTAGGCCTCCTTTGTACGGCGCCGAGCGCGAACGTTTGGGATAAGGCCGGAGGAGCGACCCACGACCATGAGGATCCCATAGATCAGCAGCGAGATGACGAACATGATTACGGCTTGTGCCGCACCGAGCGGCCAGTTCCCGGTTTTGCGGAATTGATCGGCGATCAGCAGGCCTGTCGTCTGGCCAGATGATCCGCCGAGCATTTGGGGGGTGACATAGTCGCCGGCAACAAGAATGAAGGTGAGCATGAATGCTCCGACCAATCCATTGGAGGCATTCGGCGCGATAACACGGAAGAAGGCGCCGAGCGTCGATGTGCCGAGATCTCGCGAGGCATCGATGAGCTCCTTTTTGATCTCGCTGAACGAGGACACGACCAGCAGGATGCAAAAGGGGAGATAGATGTGGGTCAGCGTTAGGATGACCGCGAAAGCGTTGAAAAGGAACGCATCGATGGGTGTATCAATGATCCCCAGCTGGATCAAAACGGTGTTGATTACACCATTCGTCCCCAAAAGCGTTCTCCACGCATAGATGCGCACCAGATAGCTGGAAAACCAGGTGATCAGCACGAGGTAGAGAACCAGTTGCGATCGTGCGACGTAGGTGAGGTAGTATCCAAACGGAATGGAGACGGCGAGCGTGATCGTCGCCGTGACAAAACCTATGTATATGGCGTTCCAAGTGACTTTCAGGAACACCGGTGAAGTGACGGATGAAATATAGTTCGTGAAAACAAAATCCGGAACTGTCCGGTAAAACGCGGAGGTCCAAAAGCTGTAAATAAATAGTATGGCGGAAGGCGCGACGAAGAAAACTGCCATATAGGCGATTGCCGGTCCGCCAAGAATACTCCCAGTAAGAGTATTTGACTTCTTCATATTTTCCTCCAGTTCTGGCCGGCCGTCCGTTTCAGAGGCCGGACGAATGCCCAAGCCCCTTTCTCGCGGTCGTTCTTGTTCCCTTTTACGTTTTCAAGCGAGGTGCCAAGCCTCGAACGCCTGGGTTACATTCAGCCAGATCGGAAGAACCGACAATTGCGCATCAGATTGGATTGTGACGCACTTATGCGCAATATGGGTGTCGATGTGCGCCGATATCATCTTCCGCGTGCGGCGAGAGGCGGTGACACGGGCATCGTCGGCAGCCGCGGAGGTGGGGATGACAATGATCTAAACCTTGTCGGCAAATCGAGTTGCTCCACGACCTACGCGGCGGTAGGTATACGCACCGCCGGATGAACGGAATGCCAACTGTGCAGTTCTGGCCGACCTGCCAGTTGTTGGGGGCATAGCCGGCATCGACGGCCGCGCGGGATGCGCCAACGGCAGCCCCGGGCTTGTCGGCAACCGGCAGGATGACCTCCTTGAACTTCTCGGCCGAACCCAGCGCCCGGCCGCCGGAGATGATGATCTTCGCCGAGGTCAGTTCTGGACGGTCGGAGGCCGACAGCGCATCGACGACGAAGCGCGACAGACCCGGATCGGACACCGCTGGGATTGCCTCCACCGTCGCAGACCCACTTTCCGCTGCCGCCGCGGCAAACGAGGCGGTGCGCACGGTGATAACTTGTCTGGCATCGCTTGCCTGCACCGTCTGGATGGCATTGCCGGCATAGATCGGCCGCTTGAACGTATCGGGGCTGACGACCTCGATGATCTCCGAGACCTGGGCGACATCGAGGAGCGCCGCCACCGGATTTTCCCTGTGAAGCAGCCGACCACATTTATTTCACTCGACAACGGCGTCATCGTTGAGTATGCGCCTTCGGCGGAATTCTTCAGCTGTGCGAGCGACCCGTGCACCAAGGAGTTCTTTGTCTAAGGTGCTTTGAGCACGGCGATGGCTATCGACCGAACGCTTGGTGGGGCCATCTGGATATCGCTCGCCTCGGCGATTGCGGTTATCAACAAACGGCAACGCTACGAAGGCAAAATCGGCGGTCACGCTCGGAAGGCACGAACGCCGTATTGGTTTCGTGGAAACGGATCAGTCCGGTATGTATTCCGCGGCAACAATTCGCTGTCTTTAATTTTGCGGTAGGCCCAAATGGCCTCTTTCGGCCAAGGCGGGGCCATCGATCTCAGTGCAGGATTTGGCTGAGGAAGGGGTGTCGAAGAACTCGGCAGACGAGCTCTGCTCGATGATCCGCCCTTGATCCATGAAAATGACGCGATCAGCGACCTGGTGAGCGAAGCCCATCTCATGGGTAACGCAAAGCATCGTGATACCTTCGTCCGCGACTTACCATCGTGTCCAGAACTTCCTTGACCATCTCCGGATCCAGTGCGGATGTCGGTTCATCAAACAGCATGATCTTCTGTTTCATGCATATCCGAGCATACGAAAATTAGTGTGCTGGCGCCCTTCCCAATTCGTCAGTCCTCGGGGCAGCCTTGGCCGCTAGCGCGCAGCCTAGTTAGCTCCTCAGAGCGATGAGCCAATCAAGCACGGCGGCCATTCCCCCTGCGTCCGCGGGCGGGCCAACAAACAGAGCAAGCTCCCTGATCTCCGCAATCGCATTTGCGACCGTGACCGGCGTACCGGCCCAACGAAGCAGACTGAGATCGTTTTCTGCGTCGCCTGCGGCCGCGCAGCGTATCGGATCGAGTTGCAGACGGTCGGCTAACTGCCGGGCGGCACTGCCTTTTGAAACCCCCATCGGAGTTATCTCAAGAAGCCTCCAGTTTGAGGCCGTTATTTCGCACAGCGATGAAAAGTGAGCGCGAAGAGAATCGAACCCGCCATCCACAGGCAAGGACCGTGCGCACATAATCTTGAAAGGCCGGTCGGGAAAATCGTTAAGGTCGACCACTTCACAGACGGTCTCGCCGGTAATCTCGGCCTCTCGCCGTACGAGAGGCCCGTTGTCCAGCGTGTAGATGGCATCACGCCCATACCACATACCTGCTATGCCGAGGCGCTGCGTCTCGGCCATCACTGCGAGTGCGGTCTTGCGCGCGATCTTCGCCTCAGAGATCGTATTTCGCTCCAACGGTTTTCCGATCCAGCCGCCGTTGAAGCAGATAGCATAGTCGATACCAAGCGTCCGGCAAATCGGCGCAACGCCGTTCGGTGAACGCGCGGTGGCCAGGATGGCCTGGATGCCGCGTTCACGTGCTTCAACAAAACCACGCACGACCGGGTCAGGCAGGTCATAGTCTGCGGTCAGAAGGGTTCGATCGACATCTGAAAAGAGCGTTGAGATCATGCCGGGCCAGTTTCTTGGAGTGATGTGCAAGATTTATTCCGATGCGCGTGTCAATTCTTCATCCGACGCCTCGGCCTTCCACACGAACGTCGCTGCCTGTGTTGAGTCGGATGCGTGAGGTTCTTGGAATCGTGAACGCGTTCAATCAATTCCGCCGAAAGACTTTGGTCCTTTTCCAGGATGCCCCTGAGTGCCCCGTCGCAAGGATTTCCTCGTGAACAGTGCAGCCTTTTCATAACCCATGAGCGAAGTGAGCGCGGTAGCCAATGCCGTTCCATCTTAGGCGGGTGTCACGCCCATCAGGCCGTGCCCAGGCGGCGATTTTCATGATTTTCCGCGGCTGCCGCGCGCAGGATTTCGCGTGAGCTCAGTCTTTCGCTCACGGCCTGGCGCCGGATCGTTTGGCAGACGACGCTTGAAGCTTCAGTTTCATCGTGCTCAGCAGGTCCAATACGAATTTTGAGAAGTAGGGGGCGAGCATCATGTGAGACATTTTGTTCTCTCCATTTTTAGTGCGTCTTGGCAAAGCGCGGAAGGAGCGGGGCTACTGCTGTGACTTCTACGAGGCAAGGTCCGCTCCCCGCAGCTCCTTCGGAATATTCTGGAAGCATACCGGCCTCAGGAAGCGGCGAATTGAGAGCGTTCCTACCGACGTAGCCCCGAAATTGGTCGAGGCCGGATAGGGGCCGCCATGCACCATGCTGTCGGCCACCTCGACACCCGTCGGAAAGCCGTTGGCCAGAACACGACCGGCCTTGCGCTCCAGCACCGGTAATAGCCTTCGACCGAAGTCGTAATCGCCCGGATCAAGATGCAGGGTGCAGGTCAATTGACCCTGGAAGCTATGTGCCACCTCGAGCATCTCGGTCTCATCCGCGACCGTGACGATCAGGCCAAGTGGACCAAAAACCTCTTCGCCGAGCGCATGGTTGGCAAGCCATTCTGCACCCGTAGTGCGAAACAGGCTGGGCGTAGCATTCCGCAGATCGCAGGCCGTCGTCAGCAGCTCCCGCACGGCAACGCTCGCAGCAACGCGATCTCGCCCCCGGCGATATGCGTCGGCGATGTTGTTGGTCAGCATCACCTGCGGCTCGACTGCCTCGAGTGCCTCAGTTGCTGCGTTCGTGAAGGTTTCGGCCGTGTCGCCTGCGACCAGCACGGCGATGCCCGGGTTGGTGCAGAACTGGCCGGCCCCCAAGGTAAGCGATCCGGCCCATCCCTTTGCAATGTCAACACCGCGCGCGGCCACGGCGTTCGGCAGGAGAAACATCGGATTGACGCTACCAAGCTCGCCAAAGAACGGGATCGGCTCCGGCCGGCTTGCGCAAAGATCGAACAAGGCGCGGCCGCCGGCAAGCGATCCAGTGAAACCGACGGCCTTGATGAATGGATGCTGCACCAGTGACGTACCGACATCGCGGCGGCCGCCCTGTATCAGGCTGAACACACCCTTCGGCATGCCGGTTTTGTTGATGCTGGCATAAATGGCTTCGGCGATGATCTCACCAGTGCCCGGATGTGCGGAATGCCCCTTGACGACGACGGGGCAGCCAGCGGCTAACGCCGCCGCGGTGTCGCCGCCGGCGGTCGAGAACGCCAACGGGAAGTTCGACGCCCCGAACACGGCCACCGGTCCGATGGGACGTTGGATGAGAAGCAAGTCCGGCCGCGGCAGGGGCTTGCGGTCCGGGAGGGCGACGTCATGACGGCCATCAAGGTAATCGCCCTTGCGGATATGCGATGCGAACAGGCGGAGTTGTCCGGTCGTGCGGCCGCGTTCACCGTCCAGGCGTGCCTCGGGCAGGCCCGTCTCTTGCGTGCCGATCTCGGTGATGGATTTGGCGCGCGCCTCGATCTCGTCGGCGATCGTTTCGAGGAAGACAGCGCGTTCCTCGCGGCTTGTGCGGCCGTAGCTCCAAAAGGCAACTTCTGCCGCCTCGCAGGCACGGTTGACGATGTCGATGGTCCCGGCGGAAAATTGGTGTACTGATCCGTGAGCGGGTTCAGAGGAGAATTTGGGTTCGGTCTCCAGCCATTCGCCTGCGATCAAATGCTTGCCGTGGGGTATGAAGGCCATCATGTTTCCTTTCTTGTTCGACCGCGAGACAGAAGCGGCTGCTCCGCTTCCCGCGGCCGGAATTCTCTCTCCCGGCGAGCCAGCGATGTTTACCGCCCGGTCTTCACGCGCCGGGCCTCGTATTTCCGTTGATTCTCATCCCTGGTGTTGGGATAGAGGCCGATGATTGACGCCCCGGCACGCACCTCTTCGAGGACAAAGTCTTCGAAGCTCTCCATTCCCATGCATTCCCCAGCGATTTCGTCGGCCAGATGCGCCGGAATCACCATGACTCCATCCTTGTCGCCGACCAGGATGTCGCCCGGAAAGACAGGCGCATCACCGCAGGAGATCGGGATATTGATGTCGAGGGCCTCGTGCAGCGTTAGGTTCGTCGGCGCCGACGGCTTGGCGAAGTATGCCGGCATATCCAGCGAGCCGATGCCTTCAGCGTCACGAAAGCCACCATCGGAGACGACGCCAGCAGCGCCGCGCATCGCGAGCCGCGTGATCAGTATTGAACCGGCGGTCGCCGCCCGCGCATCCTTGCGGGCATCCATCACCAGAACATGGCCAACCGGGCAGGTTTCGATCGCGACGCGCTGCGGGTGATCGGGGTTGCGGAACACCGAGATCGGGTTACGGTCTTCACGGGCCGGAATGTAACGCAGGGTGAAGGCAGGGCCGACCATGTTCTCATCTTTCGGAGCGACTGGCACGACGCCCTGTATGAACTGGTTTCGCAGGCCGCGCTTGTAGAGGGCGCTGGCGATAGAGGCAGTCGAAACCTTCTTCAGTTGGTCCCGTGTGGCGTCTGAAAGGGTGTGGTGGGTCACACTGGTCGATCCTATCCTAAAAAATGGTGTGATGGTCGCTCACAAGGTTTGACGCTGACCGCCACCGGTATCGCTATGGTTGGCGGACAGCTGCGACGAGCTCGATCTCGACGCTGGAATTGCGCGGAAGTTCCGCCACGCCGACTGCTGAACGGGCATGATTTCCCCGCTCACCGAGGATCTCCCGAAGTAGGTTCGTCGCTGCGTCAGCTACATGAGGCTGTTGGTTGAAACCGGGTGCCGATGCCACAAAGACGGTGATCTTCAGCACTTGCTCGACATTGTCGAGGCCGTCGACGGCATTCGACAGCGATGCAAGTGCGTTGCGGATCGCGAGTTTCGCCGCTTCCTTGGCTTGATCGACTGTGACGTCGCTTCCGACCTTTCCCGGATACAGATTATTGTCGCCGGTCTTCGGGATGCTGCCACTGACCCAAGCTTGACCGTTGTGAACGAGGACCGACGTGTAGCCGTAAGCCGGCGCCTGAAACGCTGGGATCTCCTGGCCGTTATAAACAAACGCTTGCGACAACGAATTTCCTTTCTTATCGCCGGGCCGGCTACGATAGCCCCCTCAGTTGCAGTTCTTTCATCCGATGCGGTCGATAGCTGTCGACGTCCGAAATCCAAGAACCGCTGGACCTTCGGTATTCTGCGCAAAGTGCATGCAGAATGCAATCCGAAAATTCATACTCCCGCAACAATTCGCGACGCGCCGCGAAAAAATCTTGATCACTGAAGTTTTGCGTTACTCGCGCGGAGCGACTGGAGATGAAGCGGCGCCTTAGGTCACGAGGAAACAGGCGCCAGAGATGGGGATTGCCGCTTCGCGCGATGTCATAGAAACCGTTGATAGATGCTTTAGGTCCACAGGCGGGTGGACGGCGGCAACCGTTGCAAGATGATAATTTGAAAAGGAGCGCCCGGGCGCAAATCCTGTGATCGCGTTTTTCTCGACCAGCGTTTCTCGCCTGTGAATAGTAGTGTATGCACTATACCGTCATGGACGTAAGTCATATATGCGACTCAAAAGAACGCCCACCGTGCTGCCAAAGCGAGAAGAACATGCAGGAAATCGAACGCAACATACCTCTCGGCGAACGTGTATACGATACGATCAAGAAAATGATCATCGAGGGAAATCTCGGGCCTAATCAATCGGTACCCGAAAGTGTCCTGGCGAAGCAGCTTGGCGTTAGTCGCTCACCCGTTAAGGCCGCGTTGACGCGCCTGCAGGAGGATGGGCTTGTTGTGGGAGAGGCTTGGAAGGTTCCATACGTCTCCCCGCTGGACGCGCGATACATCAACAATGCCTATCAGGTCCGGAAGGCCCTGGATGCCCAATGCGCTATCCAGGCGATGGCAAATATACCAGCAAATAGAATCGAAGAATTCGGACGGATGCTTGATAAAGCTGGGGACGGACTGGAAAGCGATGATCAGTCATATGTTCGGAAGGCCTTCTTTTTCCTTCAGGAAATGCTGCAGGAATATTGCGACAACGATCTCCTGAGAAGCATGCAGGGCAAATTACACGACCACCTGACTCGCATCCGTAATGTGATACATACGACCAATGAGGGCGAGTGGCTGAAGATAGAATATTGGATGCTGCGTGAAGAACTGGACGCGCTGCGCGCACGGGATGCAGGACGTCTCGTCAACAGCCTGAACAACCAACATGACCAGTTCGTTCGTTGGCTATTCAACAACTGGAAGCTTTGAGCCCGCTCCGCGCCACTGCGAAGGATTCTTCGCGGGTTATCCCACTCCTCTCACCTTAAGGACCCGCGTTCGATCAACGCCCCGCGCGCCATTATTCCAAGTCCGATCATTGCAACCGTGCAGAAAGCGGCAGGTAAGAAAAAGATGTCCGGAAGACCTACGACCGCGACACCAATGCCGCCCGTTACTCCGCCCAGCGCGGCGCTAGCAGCTGACGAACTCATGTAGATGGCAGACGCGGTCGCGACTGCGTGAGGCAGGAGACGCTGAGCCACGATAATACCGAGTGCCCCAAACACACCCCATACGGCACCCATCAAGATCTGTCCTGCAAACATTCCAGCTGTGCTGTGCCACATTGCGAAACAGAGATTTCCCGCGACGCCGATACCCGCAGCAATGCTCATCAGCCATAGAATCCCAGTTCGACGGCTCAACAGCACACAAAATGGCATGAGGACGAACTCGATAAGCGGCTGGATGCCTATAATCGCACCGCTGATAGCAGGGTCAGGCTTGAGATGTTCGTCAAGATAGATGGGAAGAAAACCGTACTTGATCGGCTCACCAGCGTAGACGAGAACCCAGAGGCCAGTGAAGACGAGCAGCGGCGCCATTGCACGCACCGGCAATTGATTGTCTGCTTCACGTAAAGAAGACGTGCCGTCTCCTTTAACGGACCGGACCCTTATTGTCCCCAGTGGGATGATCTGAAGCACCAGGCATATAGCCGTTCCCCAGAATAATGTCCGCGAACTAGTTGCAGCCGCCAGCCATGCGCCGGCGACCGGGCCGACGACCCAACCAGCCGTCAAAGCCATTCGAATTACGGCTACGATGCCCTCATTCCCGTGTGTCGGGTTTCGATGAACTTCGTCGTGAACGGCGGCAAAGATCTGTGAAGAGGCGGCTCGCGAGAACGCAAGCAGAAGCATGCTAAACGCATAGGGCATCCACGCAGACGTCGAAAGTGCAATACCGACCCATCCAAGGCAACTCACAATCGCACAAACGCGAAAAAGATCGAGCCTCTCTCCAGAGCGATCCGAGCAGCGCCCGATTGCGTAACCAACGACCGGCGCAGTGAGATTGGTCAGATAGAAAAGCGCTGCGATCGACATCGGAACGCCAAGTTCAGACACAAGAAACAGCAGGATCTGCGGTGCGGCCGCCGCTGTCCCGATGCCGGAAAGGAACATCGCGATTGTTGCTCCGCGATAGAGTGGGGACCTGAGTACTTGCTGAAAACTGCTATTGCCGAATTGCGACACGCTGGATCTCCCAATGATCCCAATGCAGATCGAAAGGCCCTGTGTTGATCTCCGATGTGAACATTCAACGCGACCTTGCTATTGGAGTGACTACCAGGCGTAGTCCTCGGGAGCGGGTTTATGGCCAGGGAATATTTCATCGAGGCGCGCAAGGATGGCGGGATCCAATCTCACATCGAGGACCTGTAGAGCAGACCTCAGCTGGTCGACCGTTCGCGGTCCGATAATTGGCGCGGTGACGTCGGGTTGATGGAGCAGCCACGCAAGCGCTAGAGTGGCTGGCTCAATGCCGATTTCCTTTGCGAAGGCTTCATATAGTTCGATCTGGGGACGGTGTTTAGCGAGAGCCTCCGCCGCTCGACCTTCCAAGCGGCGGGTGCCCGCATGGTCCTGAGCCAGCACGCCGCCAAGCAAGCCTCCTTGCAAAGGTGACCACGGCAACACGCCCAGCCCGTGATAGCGCGCTGACGGCAGCACCTCGAGTTCGAGCCGGCGCGTAATCAGATTGTAGAATGACTGCTCGCTGACTAGGCCGGTGAGACCGGCCTCTTTCGCGGTAGCTTGCGCCGTAGCTATGTTCCAGCCAGCGAAATTGCTGCTGCCAACATAAAGAATCTTGCCCTGTCGGATGGCAACATCGATCGCCTGCCAAATTTCTTCCCAAGGCGTGACACGGTCAACGTGATGGAACTGGTAGAGATCTATATAGTCCGTCTGTAACCTTTTTAGGCTCGCATCGAGCGCGCGACGAATGTGTAGTGCTGAGAGGCGTTCGTTGTTCGGCCAGTCGTTCATTGACGCGTAAAGCTTGGTTGCGAGAACCGTCCGCTCACGTCGTCCATTACCCTTCGCGAACCATCTTCCAATAATCTCCTCAGACTTGCCGCGATTTTCGTCCCAGTAGTAAACATCGGCGGTATCAAAGAAATTGAGGCCATTTTCATGGGCGATATCCATGATGATATGGGCATCCTCCTCCTCGTTCTTCCAGCCCCAATTCATTGTGCCGAGGCAAAGACGGCTAACGGAAAGGCCGCTGCGGCCAAGATGTCTGTACTGCATGGTTAAGGTCCCAAATGTCCGGTCTTGCCTTGTGAAAGTGTGCAGTTGAAGTCCGACCCGATCCATAGATCGGGGGGTGCGCGGATCCACGAAACACCACTCCACGGTCGGCGCGTAGGCTTGCCCCCGTACGAACGCCGCACGAGTGGTCTGCGACGATGCGAACGATCGTTTCAAGCTTCCATTACGGCTTCAGCGGCACGAAAAGACTTCCCGTTTCAGACGAGCGCAGTGCTGCGAACATAAAATCCACGCCGCGGGCACCTTCATATGCAGTCGGAAAGTCGTCCCGATCGGGAAGCGCCCGCCCCTCAGCGATTGCCCGTGCGACCGCTGTGTAAATATTGGCAAATGCCTCCAGGTAACCCTCCGGATGACCCGCCGGTATTCGTGTCGCGATCTTCGCCATCGAGGTGGCCGCGGGACCGCCGCGCGTGAACAAGACTGGCGTTTCACCCGATGCACAATAATTCAACAGTTCAGGATGCTCCTGATGCCAGGACAAAGCGCCATCGGTCCCTATGACGCGGATCGTCAGTCCGTTGGCACTGCCATGGGCAAGCGAGGTCGTCCACAGCGCTCCTCGTGCGCCCCCTTCGAAACGGAGCAACATGTTGACGTGATCGTCAAGTGGATGGGCCAGACCTGCCAGATCAGCTGCGAGCTCCTGAACGCGTAGTCCGCTAACAAACTCGGCAAGGTGGAAGGCGTGCGACCCTAGCGCGGCGACAACACCTAGAACTCCAGTCTTGATTGTGTCTTGCTGCCAGTCCTTTTTCTTGAATGCCTGGGTTTGATAGTGGCTCGCATACTCCACCTGCACTGATCGAACGCTGCCAAGGCGACCGTCGGCAATCATCTCGCGAGCCATCCGAACCATCGGGTAACCCGAGTAGGTGTAGGTGACCGCCAGAACCAAGCCGGCATTCCTGGCCTTTTCCTCGAGTGCCCATGCCTGTTCGACCGTCACAGTCAGCGGCTTGTCGCAGATCACATGGATACCTTTCGAGAGAAAGGCGTCGGCTATTTCATAATGCGTCTCGTTATAAGTACAGATGGTAACGGCATCGATTGCGTCGGCACGTTCCGCCTCACGCGCGGCCATTTCCATGTAGCTTGGATAGGCTCTCTCCGGGTCAAGGAAGAGTTCGCGAGCGACCTCCTTCGTGCGTTCGGCGTTGCGGGAGAATGAGCCGGCGACCAGTTCCCAGCGCCCATCCAGCCGAGCCGCGGCAATATGGCTTGGGCCGATCGAGCCGCTATTGCCGCCACCGACCAGGCCTAGCCGCAGGCGGCGGGGAAACGCGGTCAAAGTTGTCATAGCTTCATCCTCCCTAGATCTATTCGAAATGCAAACCGGCGAGGCGCTGTTGGCCACCCGGGGCTTTGCAGAACTCTCGAGCGGCGTCACAGGCAATTTATTGCGTTGGCGGGCGCCCTTGCTTGCCAAAGCGGGATATCCACCGAGCGTTTCAACTCTGCGAGAGTTTTGCGGGTTTTCGAAGAGTTCACCGAAATGGCCTCCTCATCGATTCGGTGTTCCAAAACCTATGCGCAAGCGCGATTGATTGAATACAGTATTCACCAGTCTTCATTCGAGTGTCAAGTTTCGAATTCCGCAATGAACGTTTCAAATCTGGCCTTTATCCGGGTTGACACCTCAAATCAACAAAGTGCATTCTGCATTCTGTATAAGGAGCCCAATGCAAGAGGCCTGCACATGCTCGCAAAAAAGAACCGATTGATTCTCCATAATTCAGTGGCATGGAGCGCGCCCCTCACGGTGGACATCGAAATCGCCGCGAAGGTGGGGTTCGATGGAATCGATCCGTCGACCCGCAAACTTCGCAATTTCCTCAACGCGGGCTTTACCGAAGACGAGTTAAAGGCGCGGGTCAGCGGGGTGGATATCCCGGGCTTCGGGGCCGTTTTCGACGTGGAGCGACAGGGACCCTCCGAAGCCGATCTCATGAAGGAAGCGGAAGCCATCTTCCATTTGGCCAATGTGGTGGGTGCAAGAGGTGTCCAGGTCCTGACCGGCCCTGTCGATGTGAGGGCTGTCGTAGCTCACAGTCAGGGCATCGACAGCGGGCTATATACCGGGGTTCTAGGATTACCGCGCGCTGAGCAGATCGCGATTACGACCCGGAACTTGGTCCGGCTCGCCGACTTGGCGGCCGAGTTTGGTGTGCTGCTTTACATGGAGCCGCTCTCCTGGACCCCATTGAACAAGATCAGCGATCACGTCGAGATCATCGAGCGTGCCGGCCGTGACAACCTGAAACTGATCGTCGATTATTGGCATTGTTTCACCGCCGGCGATACGCCTGATGCTGTCGCAAGGCTGGACAAGAACATCATGTACGGCGTCCATATCTGTGACTCGCTGCCGTTTGATGGCGGCACCCCCGACGAAAACGTCCTGAGAAATGTCAGCGTCGGGGGAGGCGTCATCGACCTGCAGCAATGGACAGACGCGGTGAAGGCGACCGGATATGACGACTGGTGGGGATGCGAGTCTCTCAGCCTGAAACTCCAACAGGAAAACGGCTACGATGTCGCCAGGGATGTTTACAACGTGATGACGAAGCTCATCCGCGGCTAGGAGCTGATTGGCAGCCCGCTGCATCTTCCAGCGGGCTCGATAAGCATATCCCAGCCATCACGACGGCCAAGCGACTAAACCTTCAGCAGTAACTATCCGCGTAGGAGAAAATCGCCGGAAGGCCACCGGTGTGGAGAAAGACGACGCGATCGTCTGCGGTCAAACGGCCAGCGCGAATATCGCCAACCAGTCCCGAAAACCCCTTCGCCGAGTAAACAGGATCGACCAGAACGCCCTCGGTCGCTGCAAGCAGCGCGGCCGCCTCCTGTGCCGCTTGCGCGGGCTTGCCATATTCCTGGCCGACCCATTCGGTAGAATTGCTGATGTCGCTTGCGCTCACCTCCAACGCGAAGCCGAGCAAGTTGGCCGCCGCGCGGCATTTTTGAGCGATTTCCTCGGGCGTTTCATAAGCCTCGCTGCGTGCATCCATGGGATTGATGCCGCGGATCTTGACGTCATGGCCAAGCAGCATGGCGCCGACCTGCAATCCCGCCTGGGTGCTCACCTGCGATGTGACATAGATGTGGGTTGGCAGCGGTTCACCCTGGGCGCCGAGCTGCTCGACCAGTTCGAGATAGGCGCCGGTATATGCGACGGCGGCGAGCATAAGCGCGCGTTCGGACCCCATGCCAAGAATCATCGGATTGCGTCCCTCGGCTCTCAGGCGCGCCGCCATCTCTTCCTTCGCCTGCTTCGACGAAGCGGTGGCTTCGATGGGCTCGAGCCGGGCCCCGAATAACCGAGATATGAGCTGGTTGCCCTGGGGCGGATCGAAGTGAGCGTCCCTGCGCGGCATGAGAACGCATTCGAGACCGAGTTTTGCAGCCGCAGCCGCCAGTTGCCGGGACTGGTTCGATTGCGATGCCGCGCCCTGGATCACCACGTCGACGCCGCGGCTTAACGCATCGCCGAGAATGTATTCATGCTGCCGGACTTTGTTCCCACCAAACGCAAGTCCGGTGCAGTCATCGCGCTTGATCCAGATTTTCGCACCGCCAAGCGCGGCAGTGAGCCGGGGAGCGGGATCGAGTGGAGTGGGTAGGTGCGCAAGGCGAGCGCGCGGCAAAGCGGCAAGGGCCGCCGCAAGATCGGATTTCGATAGGGTGGACATCGACAGGGACACTCCTGCGCGTTGAAGGTTGATATTGAGCGGGCCGGGCTTACTGCAGCCGCGAGCCACTTTCCTTGTCGAACAGATTCAGTCGAGACGTATCGATCCTCAGCCGCGCCGGACCGGGTCGGGTGATCGTGCCAGCGCGCAGCAAGGCGGATTGCTCGATCCCGCCGTGCTGGAAAATCACAACATCATCCGATCCGGTCGGCTCGATCAGCGTGATATCGGCGTCGAGATCAATCTCGTGCGCGGAGGCGGCCGGGGCGTTTCCGCTGACCAGCGAAATATGCTCAGGACGTATACCGACGGTCACCTTTTTCCCGTCGGCGCGGACGGAAGCGGCGAACTCGTCTGGCGCGTTCAGAATGACGTCACTTCCCTGCAATGCTATCCGGCCACCGCGACTGACTGCGGGTAGAAGATTGATGTTGGGGTTGCCGATGAACGTCGCGACGAACAGATTGGCGGGCTTGTTGTAGACCTCGTTTGGTGTGCCGAACTGCTGGATCACGCCCTTGTCAAGGATCGCGATGCGCGTCGCGAGCGTCATCGCCTCGATCTGGTCATGGGTCACATAAACCGTCGTCCTGCCCATTCGCTGATGCAGCTTCTTCAGTTCGGTGCGCATTTCCACGCGGAGCAGCGCGTCAAGGTTTGACAGTGGTTCGTCGAACAGGAACAGGCTTGGCTCGCGTACCAATGCTCGACCGATCGCAACGCGTTGCCGTTGCCCTCCCGATAGTTGCCCCGGCTTGCGATCCAGCAGATGCTTTATCTGCAGAAGCGTCGCGACGTCATCGACCGCCTTGTTCCGTTCGGCGTGCGGTACATTCCTCATTTCCAGCGGAAAGGCAATGTTCTGGCGCACTGTCATAGACGGGTAGAGCGCGTAGGACTGAAACACCATTGCGATGTCACGATGCTGGCAGGGCACGTCGTTCAACACACGGTTACCGAGCCGAATTGCACCCGACGTGATACCGTGCAGGCCGGCGATGGCGTGGAGAAGGGTAGATTTGCCGCAGCCGGACGGTCCCAGCAACACAAGAAACTCGCCTGAGGCGATCTCTATATTGATGTCATTCAGCACACAGAGGGCGCTGCCGCCGTAATATTTAAAGACCTTTTCGAGAGTGAGCGAAGACATTAGCTGTTCCTTTGATGGGTTTTTCTGGCCCTTGTTCATCATTTGGTATGCGGGCCCGGGGCACGCGCCCCGGGGGTGAGAACCGTGCAAGGAACGAACAGACGTCATTCACGAAAGTGTCGGCGACGATACCTTGTGCTCGCTCCTGTAGCGTACTTAAGAGTTGTGCCGAGCAATGAGCTGGGCCAGCAAGTCTTCCTCCTCGCGGGTCAAGTCCTTCAGGGGAGAGCGCACCGGCCCGGCATTGAAGCCCTTGAGGCGCACGCCAGCCTTGATGGCAGCGACGGCGTAGCCTTTGCCGCGATTGCGGATCGCCATGAACGGATAGAAGAAGTCGTTCAGGAACTGCTCGCATTTGGCTCGCTCGCCGGCCCGCAGGGCACGATAAAACTCCTGTGCGAGGGCAGGGACGAAGTTGAATACGGCGGACGAGTAGGTCGTGAAGCCAGCACCGAGATAGGCTTCCGCAAACAGTTCAGCCGTCGGCATGCCGCCAAGATAAGTGAGCCTGTCACCGAGCTTCGCGGTGATCTGGCGCACGAGGCCGATATCGCCGGTTCCGTCCTTGAAGCCGACGAGATTGGGGCAGGCGTCGCAGAGTCTCGCCAGAGTGTCGGCCTGAAGAATGGAGTTATCGCGGTTATAGACCATGACACCGATGTCGACGGACTGGCAAACGCGGCGGACATGCTCATAAAGCCCTTCTTGCGGCGCATCGATCAGATAGTGCGGCAAGAGCAGGATGCCGTCCGCGCCGGCGTTTTGGGCAGCCTGCGCAATGCCGACGGCGATCTCCGTGCCGTAGCCGCAACCCGAGACGATCGCCGTTTCACCGGCGGCCTCCTTCGCAGCAGAAACGATCTGGGGAATCTCCGCCGGTGTGAGCGAGAAGAACTCGCCGGTCCCACCGGCAGCAAAAAGGACTGGCGCCTTGAATCCAGCGAGCCATTCGACGTGCGCCTTGTAGCTCTCGGGAGCAAAGCGGCCGTCGGTATCGAAATGCGTCACTGGAAAGGACAGGAGGCCAGAACCCAGTGCGGTTTTGATTTGTTGAGGTGTCATGTAGTTCCCTTTTCGAAGCAAAATTGTGTTTGGGTCCGCTGAGGATTGTGCCGCGCGATTAATCCCGATCGGGCAGATCGAGGACCGCCTTGCCACGGAAGCCCGGCTGAAGGATCGCGACTGCGGCCTCGAGGAGCTCGTCCCAGGGGCGGCGTAGCTGTATGGACGTCCTAAGCTTGCCGCTCTGCAGAAGCGGGATCAGTTGCGCGAGGAGAGAACCGACGCGGCGCTCGCCAATCGCAAAGCCCTGTAGCGTGCCCCCGCTCTTCATCAGCGTGTCAAAGCCGGAGAAGACGGCATCCTCGCCTGCGCTCCAGCCGAGCGACTGGATCTGCCCTCCAACATTGAGAAGATTGACGGCCCTCACCAACGAAGGGCCACCGAGAGTCTCGACGATCAGGTCGGCGTGGGGCGCGTTTTCCAGGTCGGTGAGGACTTGGTCGGCGCCCAATTCGATGAGCGACTCGCGGTCGGCCTTCGATCGCGTTACTGCGATCACTCTGGCGCCGCCAAGACGGGCAAGCTGGATCGCAAGCTGGCCGACGCTGCCCGACGCACCGGTGATGAGCACGGTGCGGCCGAGAATTGGCCCATTGCGCGTCAGAACCCCCAACGCTGTCGCCCCAGCGGTGGCGAGCGTTGCTGCATCGCCAAGATCGACATCGTCGGGAACGATAGCGATATCCTCGAAATGTGCGATCCGGCATTCTGCCCAGCCGCCCGAAAGGCCGCGCGCGACGACACGGGTGCCGACCGGGGGGGCCTTGGTCCCGGGACCAATTTCGCTGATCACACCTGCCGTATCCCAGCCGGGGACGAAGCCCTTGATGAACCCACCATGGACGGCCCGCCGCGACTCTCCTCGATTGAGAGCGATGGCGGCGACATCGATCGCAACTTCACCGGCGCTTGGCCGAGTCCGGTCGCCTTCGGAAAGTTCGAGGCCTGTGTCGGTGACTCTATAAAAATGCATAACTGGTCCTCAGTCCGTCAGGATTTCGCGCGGCAGCTGCGTCAGCCGTTCGGGACCGTTCTCGGTCACGGCGACGGTTTCACTGAAGGCGAGCTCGGAGGTATGAAGAACAACGTGGAAGACCATTCCCGGGAGGAGGGTCCAATTTTGGCCAGGCGCCATGATGCGCGTGTGGTCGCTGACCCGGGGCACGGCCTGATAGCCGAGCGTATAAGCGGTGATCTGGGTGAAGGCCGGTTTCAGACCTTGCCGCAGCACCTCGTTACGGGCAATCGCATCGACTTCGCCGCCATTGGCGCCGGGCACCATTGCTGCGATCTGGCGGTCCTGAATATCGACGAGACGGCGCGCGAGATCGCGATCGACTGCAGAGACCGGGCCAACGACGACCGGTCTGACGATACGGGCGCTATAGCCACGATATTGCGGCGTAGACTCGAGGAAGACCCGCTCGCCTGTTGCCCAAGCCGCATTCTTGACGCTACCGATCAGAGCATCTTCACCGGTCATGCGACCGAGGACGGCCGTACGCGTATTGTCGGCGCCGTTGCGGATCGAGGCCTCATACATGGCGGCCAGAGTGTCGCGGTCGTTTGTGCCTGGCTTCACCGTCCGCGCACCAGCCGCGACGATCGCATCTGCAACTTTGGCGGCGTGGCGGATATAGGCGAGTTCGGCCGGTGACTTGATCAGTCGCTGCTCCCAGATGACGCCGGAGAAATCAACGATCTCGATCCCAGGATTGCCGGCGCGGATCAGGTTTAGGCGTTCGATGGTCAGTATGTTGCTGTCCTTCTCGACGGCGAGCTTTCTCGGCGCGAACCTGGCGATCGCTTTCGTCACCCGGTCGTGTGAATCCTCGTCATCGGCGAAGGTTTCGAAAGAACGCGACCAGGATTGGTCGAGGAATGTTCCAAGGTCGAGTTCTCGAACGATCAGCCATGGCTCACCCGTTGCCGGGATCAGCGCCGCCTGATAGCGGGCTGCTGTGGCGAGATAACCAAACAGGTATGCAAGATGATCGATCTGGTCGACCAGCAGCAGGTCCGCGCCACGCGCTGCAATCTCCGCCTGGATTGAAGCGATGCGGGTTCTGTATTCCGCCAGTGCGAAATCCAGGGGTCCTTGGGTAGGATAGGTCGTCTCGGCCGCGGGCGTCGTCATACGGATTCCTGTCTTGCTTGATCGTGATAATTGGCATCCGCCGCAATCGGCCAGAGATGACGTTGAAGCCGCTGGCGTTGCAGACGCGATACGTCGATGGGCGAAAGCCCTGGCGGATCGGCCGTTATTATTCGGACAGCGCGCGCCTCAAACCATGCTCTAAAATGCTGGCTGGATTTCAAAGCGACGATCGGAAACTGGGCAATGTCGATGCCAGCCTTGATGAACCAGCCGTCATCAAGGGTCTGACGCCTGCCATTGGATACAACCACATCAACCGATCCGATGCGCAAAGTGGCGAGCTGACCGAGGTCGATCTTCTCGCCGGTACCCATGGGGCTTTTGACGTAAAGGAGACCCTTGTTCAATCCCAGCACTTCGGCCTCCGCACGGATCGGCAGACCAAGGAGGGGATCGCTGTGACCACCAAGCTCAACTTGAATACGCGCATCGACGCCGGCTGCAGCTGCTTGCGCGACCGTCGACGGATCGTGGATGTGCGAGAAGCAGGCGCGCGCGCCCGACGCTATAAGCGCCGACAAGAGATGCGTCCCGTCACCAGGCGTGCCAGCTCCGGTATTGTCGGAGAACTCGTTGATGACGATCATCGAACGCTCATCGCGCATAGCCTCGTCGACGGCGCCATGCGCGTCGAGGCAATTGACCTTGATTTGGCTGCGATGGTCCCAGAGCGCGATGGCGATCCTCCGCGCCAATGCTCGCGCATCAGCTTCGCCCTTGCGCGTGACGACAACGACCGACGCCCCCATATGCGGCACGTCCACATAGGGAAACCCGTGCATGACACGAGCGCAGGCCACCGCCCGATCCCGTTCGAGATCGCTGCAGATGCGATTGAGTTCCTCGAAAACCGGCAGACTGGTGGGCACCGGCGGAAAGAGCATCGGTATGGTTTCAACGGCAGTTTCGAATTGGACCTTTCCGAATACGATGTCGGCCAGGCATCTCGACGCTTCGACACCGCGCTCGTGTTGGTCCGTATGCGGATTGAATCGGACGGGAAACAGGCCTTGGCATAGATCGCCCAGCTCCTGTCGGATGTTGCCATGCAGATCGAGTGTTGCGACGATCGTAAAATCAGCGCCCATCCTTGCGCGCAACGCCGAGCAGATATCTTCCTCAATGCTGTCGATCGTTTCGGCAACGCCTGCGCCATGCAATGATAACAGGAGCGCGTCGAGCTCCGCCGCCGCTACGCGCTCAACGAGTTCATCGCGCATTGAAACATATGCGTGATACTGGATGACGCCGGAGGGTGTCGCTTCGGCGTAGATAAGCGGAACAATATCGAAACCTTGTCGCCTACCTTCGTCGATGAGACCGCCGAGATAGGTTCGCGCGCCTCGACTGAACTCGACGATCTCCTGCTCGCGCAGAACATCGAACGCAGCTATTCCGGTCGGGGCGGCGAACGTGTTCGTCTCGTGGAAAATGCCTCCAACGCCTACCCGCAATGTCACCTTGAACCTCCTTCAGCGGCGCCGGCACGGTCGAACGACTGAGGGAAGACGAGATCGACATATTGACGGCTGTAATAGGTAAGCGGGCGTTCCTCCGAAACCGCTCCCGACAAAATGTGCCCGATGATCAACGTATGATCACCCGCCTCCACGACGTTCCAAACGGCGCATTCAGCGTGCGCCCGCACATCTTTCAAGATTGGAACGCCGGCATGTTCGCTAGCCGCCCAGTCCACAGCCGCGAATTTGTCGTGGTCTCCGAAGGCGAAGTTGTTGGAAACTTCGGCCTGCCTGCCGGACAAGAAATTGACGCCAAAATGGCCCCGGCGCTTGATCGCTTCAAGTGTATACTTTGAATTGTCGAGACAAACAGCAAGCAGCGGCGGACTGAGAGAGATCGACATCACTGCGCTGACTGTCAACCCGATCGGACGCGACGCCTCGTCCAATGCGGTTACAACCGATACGCCAGCGGGCAATCCACCAAAAATCGTCCGAAACATTGTTGGGCTTAGAGAAGGTTCTGACTGCTCCAATATGGCTTTCGTTTCCACTGCGCGGCTCATTTCACACAACTCCTCTGAAAGTGCATACTGCATGCAATATCATATCTGCTGATCTATGCCAAGCGAAAAGCCGCAGAAGGTGTATATGTTCTCACCTGACGCCCAAATCCCGGGAAATCCACCTTTTTTATGCGCCATGACAGAGCAAGCCTCTCCCTTTTTTGATTTTGTACAACAGGAAGTGCTTGACATCGTGACCTGGTGGCGCTCAAAGTGTCGACAGAATGCAGAAGACACTTTAAATACGTAGCAACCAAAAAAGGGGAATGCCAAAATGCTGAAGTTAACCTCCACCAAGCGCGCGCTCGCAGCGGGCATCGCGTTTCTCACCCTGGCGTCAGCGTCTGTCGCGCAGGAAAAAAAGATTGAAGTTCTTCATATGTGGACGAGCGGCGGTGAGGCCGCAGCGGCAGGCGTCTTGAAGGATGCGATGGCCGCCAAGGGGTACACCTGGACCGACACGCCCGCCATTGGCACGGAGGCGCTCAACCAGGTCTTGCGCTCTCGCGTCGCCTCGCAGACGGCCCCAGGGGCCGTCGATCTTCATTCCCAAGAGATCGGACCGTGGGTTACAGAAGGTGCTTTGACCGACCTTTCAAGCCTCGCCACGAAAGGCAACTGGGACAATGTGATGTCGAAAGCCATCATCCCGTACGTAAAGCGTGACGGCGCCTATTATGCGGTTCCGACCGAAATGCATCGCGCCAACTGGCTGTGGTATAACAAAAAGGTTTTCGACAAACTTGGTCTGCAGCCTCCCAAGACGCTCGATGAGTTTAAAGCGGTGGCGGAAAAGTTGCGTGCAGCAGGCGTGATCCCGCTCGCGATCGGCGGCCAGAATTGGCAGGAGGCAACCCTGTTTGAGTCCATCCTCGTCGCGATCGCAGGTCCGGACTTTTATCGCAAAGCCATCATGGAGCAGGACGAAGCCGCACTGTCGAGCGACACGATGGTGAAGGTCTTTGACGAATTCCGCAACATGAATAAGTATACCGATCCGAATTTCCCCGGGCGCGATTGGAACATTGCAACGCAGATGGTCATGTCGGGTACTGCTGGTATGCAGGTTCTCGGCGACTACGCCAAGGGTGAGTTCGATAACGCAAAGCTCAAAGTGAATGTTGACTTCGGATGCGCGCCAGCGCCGGGCACGGCGGGCACATATCTCAGTGTTGTTGACGCATTCGGCTTTTTCCTCAACTCCAATGAGAGTGTGAAGCAGGCGCAGCTACAGCTTGCCGAGGTGATCATGGACCCTGAGGTTCAGCTCGCTTTCAGCATCAAAAAGGGATCGATACCGGCTCGCACTGATGTGAAGGTGGATAAGCTCGATGCATGCGGCCAAGCCGCCTACAAGGATCGAGGCGAAGCTGAAGCCGCCGGGAAGATCTTTCCTTCCGTCGCACATTTCGAAGCATGGCCAGCCGCAAAAAGCGGCGTATTCATGGACGTGATTTCCACCTTCTTCGAAAAGCCGTCGATGTCGTCGAAGGACGCCATGGCGCAGCTGGTCAGCGGACTGAAGTCTGCTTCAGAATAGCGGGCCCGAGACCTAGCGATGCGGCCTGGCCTATAGGTGGTCATCGGCCGCATCGCTCCTTCGAACACCAGCAGCGGCGATATGTTTCGCACGCCCCGAGAAGTGGTCATGTCTATAACAACTTTCGGTACTGAGCGAGAACGAGTGAATTCGCACGAGCAAAGCTTCCGCACGACGTTAGGACGCTATGCGTCCCAGATCGCTTTAGCGCCGTCCATCGCATTAACGGTCGTGTTCGTCTACGGCTTCATGCTTTGGACGATCTACATCTCCTTCACGGCCTCGAACATGATGCCGAACTATAAGTGGGCCGGCCTAGCGCAATATGTCCGCCTTTGGTCGGATCCGATCTGGATTCGCTCAGTTGTCAACCTTGCCACGTTCACAGTCCTTTACATCGGGCTCACCACAATCGTTGGTCTCTTCCTTGCTATCCTCCTCGACCAAAAGATCCGTGCGGAAGGGCTTTTACGGCTGGTCTATCTCTATCCGATGGCGCTTTCGTTCATTGTGACGGGTACCGCGTGGAAGTGGATTTTGAATCCTGGCCTCGGTATCGAGCATCTGGTTCGCCTCTGGGGTTGGGAAGACTTCAAATTTAATTGGCTTATTGATCCGCAATACGCGATCTATACCGTAGTCCTGGCCGGCGTTTGGCAGGCATCGGGCTTCGTTATGGCATTGTTCTTGGCGGGTCTTCGCGGCGTTGACGAAGATCTCGTCAAAGCGGCTCGCCTGGATGGCGCAAAGGCGCCCGCGATCTATCGCCGGGTCATTCTGCCGTTACTCGGGCCAACGTTCCTGACAGTTGTCGTCGTCTTGATTCAGCAGGCGTTGCGAACCTTCGATCTGGTGGTCGCGCTGACTGGCGGTGGACCGGCTAACAGCACTCATCTTCCTGCGACCTTTATGTACCGAGCCGCATTTGAGCGGTCGCAGCTTGGAGTCAGTGCGGCCAGCGCTGTCATGATCTTCATGACAGTCGTGGCGATTATCATTCCGTATCTCTATACGTCGCGGAGGAAGAACCACAATGAATAGCAATGATATGGTTCTGGGGGCAGGCGCTGCGCACCGAGTGGCGCGCGTCTTCATTTACGGTGCCCTTCTTTTCATGGCGGCGATCTATATTTTTCCGCTCTTCGTGGTCATAGCGACCTCCCTCAAATCATTGGAAGAGATTCGCACCGGCACTATTCTGAGCCTGCCGTCGACGCTATCGTTTGCGTCTTGGTACGACGCGATGTTCAACGCGTGCGTCGGCGTCTCATGTCATGGCCTGAATGGTTATTTCTTGAATTCGTTTGCGATGGTGATCCCCGCCGTACTCGTCTCAACCTCCATTGGCGCTCTGAACGGTTTTGCTCTTACGCAATTCAAATTTCGTGGGCACAACCTAGTTTTTGGATTCTTGCTCTTCGGTGTGTTCCTTCCACTTCAAATCGTGTTGATACCGATTGCGCACGTGCTCGGTTCACTCGGCATTTCCAACAGCGTGGCTGGCCTCGTGCTCGTCCACATCGTCTATGGGATACCCTTTACAACGCTTTTCTTTCGCAATTTTTTCGTGACGGTGCCGCATGAAATCACCAGCGCAGCGAAAATGGACGGTGCCGGCTTCATCCAGGTATTCCTTCGGATTTTACTGCCAATTTCCGTCCCCAGCTTTGTGGTGTCGATCATCTGGCAGTTTACGAACATTTGGAATGACTACCTGTTCGCAACCACCTACGCGTCCGGCGAAAATGCACCGGTCACGGTTGGTCTGTACAATCTGGTCGCTTCAACGACGGGCACCAAGCTTTACAATGTGAACATGGCAGCGGTGATGTTGACCGCGATGCCAACGCTCATCGTCTACATCTTTGCTGGCCGCTATTTCATCCGTGGGCTAACCGCCGGCGCGGTGAAAGGATGACCATGGATAACGTCGCTTTCGAAGTTCATCGCGAGCACCTTCTGGTAGGCAAGGAATAAGGCCGTGACGGCAAACTATGACTTTATCATCGTCGGTGCGGGCTCTGCAGGTTGCGTGTTGGCGAACCGGCTAAGTGCCGATCCCACTATCAAAGTTCTTTTGTTGGAAGCTGGACCTCGCGACCGCAATCCTCTCATCCGCATCCCAATCGGCGTCGACTATACAGTCGGCAGCAAGATCGACTGGCAGATGCTGAGCGAGCCGGAGGTGGGCCTCGACGGCCGTAGGATCAAGCTGCCGCGGGGTAAGGTTCTTGGTGGGTCGTCTTCGATCAACGGCATGATTTTCGTACGCGGCCATGCAGGGGATTTTGACGACTGGGAAAAGGGTGGCGCGAGCGGCTGGAGCTATAATTCTGTGCTTCCCTACTTCAAGCGATTGGAAACCTGGCATGGACCGACCTCGCAAGCACGCGGTAGTTTAGGACCTATTGCGGTCGCTTACGGAAAATATCGAACCCCGCTTCTGGAAGCTTTTTTGGAAGCGGGCCAGCAAATGGGCTACTCGCTGGTCGACGATTATAACACCGGCAATCACGAAGGCTTCAACTGGGTTCAGTACAATATCGATCCCAAGAGGGCTGTGCGTGTATCTGCGGCACATGGATACCTCCTTCCTATTCGCGATCGAAGGAACCTCACAATTGTCACCGGCGCCCATGTGGTGGGTCTGACAGTCAACCAGAAGAGATGCACCGGCCTGCGCTACATGGTTGGCGGGAAGGAGCACCGTGTCTCCGCCGGAGAAACGATTTTGTCAGCCGGGTCCTACATGTCGCCCCAGTTGCTTATGCTTTCTGGCATCGGTCCCTCCGATCAGCTCAAAACGGCGGGCATTGATGTGGTTCATGATCTACCGGGTGTCGGGCAAAATCTCCAGGATCATATCGGTGCTCTTGCGCAGTTCGAGAGCAAGAAGCCGCTGACCTATTACTCGTTGAAACATCCGGTGCGGGGCGCAAAGGCACTTGCTGAATACCTGTTTCAAAAGTCTGGTCCAATCGCCGTTTTCCCGATGGCCGTACAGGCGTTCCTCAAGAGTAATCCGTCAGAGGACCGGCCAAATCTACAGATTCAGTTCTATCCCGTGAGCCGCGATCTTAAGAACCCGGCCGGCAAGATCGGTACCTTCAGCGCCTATTCACTGCAATACGGGCTAATGCGGCCGAAGTCTCGCGGAGTCTTAAGTTTAAGGTCGGCCGATCCATTCGCGCCGCCGAAGATCGAGCATAACTTTCTAACGCACCCTGACGACATCCAGGCCATGACCGACGCGTTGAGACTAGTGCGTGAGATCAATGCACAAGCTGCGTTCAAAGACTTCAGTGGTGCCGAAATGGATCCAGGTCTCAATGTCCAGTCTGATCAAGACATCCAGGCCTATAATCGGCGCATTATGGCAAGCGAACTCCACCCAGCCGGAACCTGCAAAATGGGCGTCGATGATCTGGCCGTTGTCGATCCCCAATTAAGGGTCCGTGGCATCGATGGTCTTCGGGTTGCTGACGTCTCGGTCATGCCCGTGCTTACCTCGGGCAACACCAATGCCCCGGCGATGATGATCGGCGAAAGGGCATCATCGTTGGTTCTCGGAGAGGCCTGAACGCATACTGCGTCCAACGCCGGGCCTGCCTATGGCACCAAGGCGGTCGCGTTATATTTGCGCGTGAATATAAGATTTGTATGCGCCTTGGACGGACCCTGGGGACTGAACGTCCTTGCTTTGCGCTGTTTGTCTTGCATGCACTTTAGGAAAGGAGGACGTCATGTCTCAATCGGTTGAAGATCAGATCGCCAGCTTACAGCAGGAGGTCGACTCGCTTGCATTTGTAGGCTTCGGTCAGGAGGATGCGCTGGTACTCGCAAAGACGCTTTTGTCACTTGCCGAGGCCGACGACCTGCGCGTGGCTATCGGCATTGATCTCGGCGAACAGATCATATTCAGGGCAGCGCTACCGGGCACAAATGCCGATTACCAGACTTGGATAGACCGAAAATTCAAAGCGGTAAGACGCTTCGGCCGATCATCGCTTGAGCTTGAGCTTCGGTCCCGTGCGGAGCCCGGCTTTGCGAACGAGCGCGCGCTCGATCCAGCTCACTATGCGCTTGTCGGGGGTGCTGTCCCAATCCTCATCGGCAAAACAATGGTGGGCTGCATTGGCTGCGCGGGCTTAGCCTCCAGCGACGATCACCGCCTCGTGGTTCGAGCGCTTAAGAAGTATCAGAATCGGATTGACGTCTAAGCAATCAAAGTGCATACTGCATACACTTAAGGTCAAGGCTGCTTCAGGAAGGATGCGAAATGTACCCATTTAAACAAAGCGCTCAGGATGCCGAGTGGATTGAAAAGGCGAAGGCCCTCAAGGAGGTCTTTGCCAAGCGCGCTCGCCAGGTCGACGATGAGGGCGGTTGGCCCCACGAGAACTGGAAGGACATCATCGAGGGCGGCTTCTTGAAGCTCGGGGTGCCGAAGGAGTACGGCGGCTATGCTGACGAGGATGCCGGCTTCAGCAACGTATGTCATGCCGTCGTCGAAATCTTTGCTTCGGCCTGCGGTAGCACCGGTTGGATTATCCAAAATCAGTATCATTGCTTTGGTCTCGTTGCCGCACTCGGTAATGAGGAACAGAAGCGCCGCATTCTGACCGACGTGGCGGAAAATGGTGCCGGTGTTGCCTCTGTCGGCAGCGAAGTTCAGCCAGGGCGGACCCAAACGTCAGCCCATGCCAACGAAGGGAAAATTTCATTCGCTTCGGATTTGACGCCAACCGAGGGTGGCTTCATCGCGAATGGCTTCAAAGGATTCACGAGTGGCGGGGGCGCTTCCAAATATTTGTTGTTTTGGGCGCTCGCGCCTGGAACGAGCGACCCGGATGTGGGAGCGAGCGTTTTCGTGATCGAGCTGCCCAACGCCGGCGTCGAATTCGTTAAAGGCTGGGAGGAATCCACAGGGATTCGGGCCTCGCTGTCTGGCGGCGCAAAATTCACAGACGTCTTCATCCCGTGGAAGAACGTCCTTGGCGAACCTGGCGATTTCAACCAGGTACATCCATACACGTTCGAGCTGGCTTACGCGTCTCACTCGCTCGGTTCGGCGCAAGGCATTTACGATGAAGTCCGCCAAACTTTATCAGAACGAGCCTTCCTGCAGGACGACGATACAAACCTCTACACGCTCGGTGAAATGGCCTCAGCGATAGCAGCCACCCGTTCGCAGCTCTGGTATGCACAGTTCCTTCAAGATCAAAAGAAGTACGGTGAAGCTTCTCATGCCGTACTTCTGGGTCTGCACATGGCAAAGACGACAGTTGCGATGGTTTCGCACAAGGCGTTCGATATCGTCGGTACCCGCGGCGTGTTCCGGTGGAATCCGATCTCTCGCCTGATGCGCGACGCACGCGTCGCAACCCTGCACACACGCGAGAGCATGATCATGAAGACCGTCGCCAAGACGGAACTGAGCCGTGATTATTTCCCGAAGGCCAAGTATGGTCGTCGCATTCCGCAAAGCGAGCGGAAGACCTGGGCGGATCTCGGCTTCCATTTCGAGCGGGACGCGGCATGACAAGCAACGTAGACGCTCCGAGGGCCACGCTGCCATTCGATCGCGCCGAGTATAAGGCGCGAGTCGAAAGGATTCTGAAAGATGTGGCGGATCGGGGCGCCGATCTGCTGCTCGTCGACCAGATCGACAGCCTGGCCTACCTGACCGGCTATGCGCATTCGGCAGCGCGTTATCAGGCGGCGCTGATCTCGCCTTCTGGCGAGGTCACGCTGCTAATCCGCTCGTCCGATTTGCCATGCGCGCGACGTCAGGCGACCGCAGATGGTTTTGAGACCTTCCACGACCATGAGGACGAGATCGCGCTGCTGATCCGCCTGATCGGCGATAGCGGGGCGAAAGGGCTGGCCATTGAAACGGACAGCCATTTTCTGACGATCCAGCGCTTCGAACGCCTACAAGCTGCATTGCCGGAAGTGACGTTCGTCGATTTTGGCAAAGTCATATGGGAACATCGGCTGATCAAATCATCCGCCGAGATCGAGGCTCTGCGGCGGGCTTGCGCAATCGCTGATGCGACCGTGCAGGCCGGCACCGACGCGATTGCGGTCGGTCGTTCGGAGCGTGAGCCGGCTGTGGCCGCTTATCGCGCCGCCATCAACATGGGCGCGGATAATGGCCGTGTCGCGGTCTTCGGCTACGGCAGCACGGTCGCCAACATGCATGGCCGGCTCGGTGAGCGGACCATGGAAGCAGGCGAACTCTACTTCATCGAGGCGGTCCCGCAGGTCTATGGTTACTCCGGCCGCATCGCACGGCCGATGGCGGTCGGGCATCTGTCTGAACGTCATCGCAGGATCGCCGAGCGCGTCGTTGAAATTCAGGACGAGTTCATTGCCGCCATGGTGCCTGGCGCGATTTCCGGCGAAATCGATCGCAAGGCGCGGGAAACCATGCTGCGCGAGGGGCTGAAGAAGACCTATCCTCAGGTTTCCGCCTATACGCTCGGCTACCATGCGGTGCCGCGCACTTCCGACCATACTCGGATTTTCATGCCCAACGAAACCTGGGCGATAGAACCGAATATGGTGTTCCATGTCATCCACTATTCTGAAGGCATGCCGTTCAGTGAGACGGTTCTGGTCACTAAAAATGGTCCGGTTCGCTTGACCCAAACGCCAAGGGAGATCGCCATCCGATGAGCTATGAAAACCAACGCATTCTGGTTATCGGCGGCTCCAGTGGCATGGGTGAGGCGGGTGTCCGCACGCTTGTGGCAGCTGGAGCCCGCGTGGTCATGGCCGATGTCAAGCCGGCGCCCGAGGATCTCGGAGCCAAGCGTGTTCTGAAGATCGACATCGGCAAGGACGCTGAGATCGGTTCGGTTGTCAGCGAGGCTGCCAACATCCTCGGCGGTCTCGATGCCGTGTGGAACAATGCCGGCGTCTGCTACGTCGGAACGGTTGAGACCATGGACCTCGAAGCCTTGGACAAGAGCTATGCGCTGAACGTCCGGGCAAATGCAATCCTGGCCCGCGCAGCGCTTCCGCTGCTGCGGAAGGCAGGAGGTGGCAGCCTTCTCTTCACGGCATCGGCCGCCTCGATCATGGTCGCCAAGGGCTCCTTGCCCTATCAGATGTCAAAGTCCGCCTTGCTGACGATGACCCGGCAGTTGGCTCTTGAATATGCCGCTGATGGTATTCGCGTGAACGCGCTGTGCCCGGGATGGGTCGACACGCCGTTCAATGCTCCTTCCTGGGAGATGTTCGGCGGCTACGAGTCGTTCCTGCAAAAGGTTCCGGAGCTGGTGCCGCTGCACCGGATGGGCACCGTCGAGGAATTCGGCGCCATCGTGAGGTTTCTCCTTTCTCCGGATGCACGCTTCATGACCGGACAGGCGGTCGTCGTCGACGGCGGCGAGTCGCTGATCAAGGGGCCCACGCGCTAAGTCTGAACAATTAAACAGAAATTACAGGTACAGTTATGAGCAATATCGTCATCACCAACGCCAATCTTCTCGATCCGCGCGAGGGCAAGCTGCGTGCGGGACAGCAGATCCGCATCGAGGGCCAGAAGATCGTCGAGATCGCCGGCTCAGTCGGGGTGCCGGACGGCGCCATCAAGATCGATGCCGGCGGCCGCGTAGTGATGCCAGGGCTCATCGATGCGCACGTCCACGCCATGGCCTATGTCAATAACCAGGTGCAACTGGCGAATACGTCACCCTATCTGGTTGCAGCGCACGCATCGAAGATCCTCGCCGATTATTTGCGTCGTGGCTTTACCACCGTACGCGATTCCGGTGGCGCTGACGCCGCGCTCGCCGAGGCGACACGCCTCAACCTGTTTCCCGGCCCGCGTCTGTTCGTTCCGGGCCTGGCGCTCGCTGTGACCGGTGGTCTCGGGGATTTTCGGGTCCGCACCGAACATGAACAAGGGTGTCCCCATTGCCGTGGCACACGCAACATAGCCCGCGTGGTCGATGGCGTAGACGCGGTGCGCCGCGCAGTGCGGGAGGAGATCGCTGGCGGGGCTCATCAAATCAAGCTGATGGCCGGCGGCGGAAACTCCGGCAAGTCATCGATCTATTCGCCACATTTTTCGCTTGAAGAACAGCGTGTTGCAGTCCAGGAGGCGGCGGATTTCGGCACCTATGTTATGGCCCATTGCTACGGCGTTGATGTCATCCGTAGGTCGCTTGAGGCAGGCGTCCGCACGATCGAGCACGGCAATCTGATCGACGTAGAAACTGCAAAGCTTGCAGCAGAGAAGGGCGCATTTGTCGTGCCGACGCTCTCCACGTTCGTCGCCAGCATCTTCTATGCCGATCAGCTCGGTACCCCGCCGCACATCGTCGAGCAGGTGAAGATGATGGTGCGCCGAGGCGTGGAAGCGGTGAAAATCTGCCGCGACGCCGGTGTGAAGCTTGGCTTCGGCACCGATCTTGAGGGCGTTATGCACCACTATCAGCTTCACGAGTTCAAGATCCGCTCGGAAGTCGAGACACCCGCCCAGACCCTGCACTCGGCCACGATCGTCAACGCGGAAATCGTCCGGCACGAAGGCAAACTCGGCGAGCTGGTCCCCGGCGCCTTTGCAGACCTCCTGATCGTCGATGGCAATCCGCTTGAGTCAATCGACGTCTTCCAGGAGGACGGCAGCGGCATCCGTGTCACCATCAAGGACGGCTACGTTCACAAGCGGGACATCTGACCAACCTGCCTTGCCGCGAAAGGACGTATGATGGTGGATATAAATATTTCTGAGGATGTGTTGAGCCGCCTTCGAAGCCGCACTCCCTGGCTTTGGCTCAATCCCGCCGTTGCCGCCAACCCCGCGGACGTATCGGAGGTCACTGCCAAAGTTGCCAAGGCGCATGATCGGCTGCTTCGCGCCGAAGGTCTGATGCGCAAGCTGTTCGATCTTCCCGACACCGGACGCTCACCCATCTACTCACCGCTGCTAAGCATGAGCGGATTTGAGCCGGCGCCAGACGGGCCATGGTTCGCCAAGGCGGATCACGCGCTCCCAATCGCCGGCTCAATCAAGGCGCGAGGCGGCTTCCACGAGGTGATCGCCTATGCCGAAAGACTTGCGCTCGAAAACGGACTGATAACGCCGGGGCAGGATCTCCTTCCGCTCGCGTCTGCGGACGCACGGGCACTGTTTTCGCAATACTCCGTCGTCGTCGGTAGCACCGGCAATCTCGGATTGAGCATCGGGCTTTGCGGCGCGGCATTGGGTTTCAAGGCGGTCGTGCATATGTCAACAGACGCAAAAGCCTGGAAGAAACAGCGCTTGCGCGATCGAGGTGCCGAGGTGGTGGAGCATTCGGGGGACTATGGCGAGGCCGTTGCGCGGGGCAGGGAGATTGCCGCCCGTGACCCCCGCGCGCATTTCGTCGATGACGAGAAGTCCGCCGACCTCTTCACCGGTTATGCCTGCGCTGCTTGGGAGCTCCAGGATCAGCTTACACATGCAGGGATTGCTGTCGATGCAGAGCACCCGTTGGTCGTCTATCTCCCGTGCGGCGTCGGCGGCGCTCCGGGCGGCATTGCATATGGCCTCAAACTCCTCTTCGGTCCGAATGTCCATTGCTTCTTTGCCGAGCCGACCGATTCTCCGTGCATGCTGGTGCAGATGTTGAGCGGCGCCGAAAATCCTGTTTCGGTGTACGATATCGGGCTGACCAATAAGACGGAGTTGGATGGCCTCGCAGTGGGCGCTGCCTCGATGTTTGTCGCGCCGCTGATGCAGGAGCGTCTATCGGGTATCTATACCGTTGGTGATAGAGAAGCTCATGACCTTCTGCGCAAGGCGCATGCTGCCTGCGGCATCGACGTCGAGCCCTCAGCGGCAACGGCATTCGCCGGACCCGTCAGGCTTACTGCGGCCGGCTCAAACTTGCCGTTTGATCTTGGCACTGCAACCCACATCAGCTGGACGACCGGCGGATCGTTAGTACCTCTTCCTGAATTTGAAGCCTACCTCTCTTTCGGACTGGAGGACGAACTGGCGTGAGCAGAGCGGACACGAGCGACAGACTGCACAAACGTGTTGCTGTTGCTTTTTGACGCCGGGTCAAGGCGGTCGTGACCGATCGAACGGATCTTGACCCAGTTCGTCGAAGTGGTGTTCGCGGCCTTGGCCGGGCATGTCATAAGATCGATCGATGCCGTCACGTTGCTGCTCGTCGCGCCGCTGTGCGGGATGGTTCGGCGTTTCCGATCAAGGGCATCACCACAGGCTGGCTTCCGACCACGGACACACGGAACTAGGATCCGCCGACTCCACCTTTCAGGCAGCGTAGGAACGACTTGGCGACGAGCTTCGTATCTCCGACGGCGATAGGCCGTACACGCGACGGAAGGTCTTGGCGAACTGTGAAGATGACCCAAAGCCAACGTCGAGCGCGATCTCAAATATCGGTCGCTTCGATCTCAAAAGCGAGTCTTTTGCGCGTTCTAAACGTACGCGCATGAAGGCCTGTGCAGGTGACATTCCGGTCTTGGTTGCGAACAGCCGTTCGAGCTGCCGCCGCGACAGTCCGATCTTCGCGGCGAGCTTGGGTATCGAGATCCCGAATTCGAGGTGCTGCTCCATCGCTATGATCGCCGCCTTGATACGGTCATCGTCAAAATCCGAATACAAGGGGCGACGAGGCTGAACGTCGTTCGCCGACCGGGCTCGTTCGATTTGCAACACTTCGAGCGCCTTGCGCTCCGCCTCACGTCCGAGATGGCGCCGAACAATCGATGCGGCCATGTCGGCGGCGCTGCTTCCTCCGGCGCACGATCCGCGCTGCGCATCGAAATTGAACAGGCGATCCGAGCGGACGGGAAGACCCGGAAACCTGTCGCGGAACTCGTTTGCGTGAAGCCAACTGACACACGTTTCATGGTCCTCCATCAGGCCTGCTTCGGCAAGCATGAAGGATCCGGTGCAGAGGCCGATCAATGGGATACCCAGGGCCGAGGCTCTGCGCAGGTACTGCTTCACGTCGTTCCGCAGTTCCTCATCTGGGTCGGGAACACCGCCGATAGCAACAATGTAGTCAAACCGGGATGGATCGACGAAATCGCAGGTTGGCGCCACCTGGACGCCGCAACTCGAAGAAATAAGATGCCTGGTGCCTCCAATTACATCCCAGCCCGCGGAGGCGTGCACAGTCGCCTCTGGCCCACCGCTTGCAAGTCGCAACGTGTCGATGAAGAGAGCGAAAGGCGAAAGTGCGAAGGAACGAGCAAGTATGAACCCGATACGGAGCGGTTTCGAAGATTCGTGTAGCATTTCTATCTGACCTTTCGCTGAAGACCCTGCGCTGCATCATCCGAGTTCAATGAGCATCCTGCACTATGACGCTTTCGAACCGGCGTTATTGTCGAGGCGAGGATTCCATCTTGCAATCCTCGCCGAATCCTTGTTGCGCGGCTCTATGCGGTCGCCGCCAACGGGGTCGTTCAGCCCATTCGTTCTGACGCGTAGCTTCTCGGACTTGCCGGAAAGACGACAGTCCGGTTCCCGTTGATGAATGTTCGGTGGTGGATGTGAGCGTGGATCGCACGGGCCAGCACCTGGCTCTCGACGTCGCGTCCCAGAGACACATAGTCTTCAGCCGATTGGGCATGCGTGATCCGGACAGTGTCCTGTTCGATGATCGGCCCCTCGTCGAGATCCGCTGTCACATAGTGCGCCGTCGCACCTATGAGCTTCACGCCGCGCTCGTAGGCCTGTTTGTAAGGATTTGCGCCCTTGAAGCTGGGAAGAAACGAATGGTGGATATTGATGATGCGGCCCGACATCTTCGCGCATAGCTGATCGGACAAGACCTGCATGTACCGGGCAAGAACGACGAGTTCGGCGCCTGTCTGCTCCACGATCCACATCATCTTGGCTTCGGCTTCGGGCTTGTTCTCCTTGGTCACCTTGATGTGGTGGAAGGGGATGTCGTGGTTGACGACCACCTTCTGGTAGTCGAAGTGGTTCGAGACCACGCCGACGATATCGATCGGCAGGGCGCCGATTCGCCACCGATAGAGAAGGTCATTGAGGCAATGCCCGAACCTCGAGACCATCAGAAGAACTTTGGTGCGTTCGTCACTCCGATGGAACTCGGCGGTCATCGAAAAGCGCTTTGCAATCTCCGCAAAGTTCTTGCTGATCTGACTGCCGGACAGCCCGTCCTCCGATTGAAAGCCGACCCGCATGAAGAACTTCCCTGTCTCGACATCTTCGAACTGCGAGCTGTCGACGATGTTGCACCCTTTGTCCGCAAGGAAGCCCGAAATCGCCGCGACGATCCCTCGCGTCGATGGGCACGAGACGGTGAGGACATGTTTGATTGCAGTCAAAGTGCACTCCATTTGGTTCGCGTGTCAGCAAATCGTGTGTTTCAATGTCTGAAGGCCCATTTCTCCAGGGAAGCGCAGCGTCGCCGTCGACGCCCGATGCACAGGACACCCCGCGCTTCCAGCTTTCACGCCGGGGACGGCGCTCATCCTCCTCCAGCATGGACACAGCAGGTTGTCGCACGCCACCTGGACGGTGGCGGGCTGTTCAAACTGAAATCCTTCCCTCCGGAGCGGCTCAGTACTGGGGCGGCGTTATGATCCAGACCACTTTGGTCGGCTCGTCACCGCTGTTTGCGCAACGGTGGACATCCGTGCTCTTGAAGGAGAAGCTGTCTCCTGCGTTGAGCTTGAAGAACTGGTCTGCCACCCAGAGGTCCAGCGTTCCGCTTATAACCAATCCAGCTTCGACGCCGTCGTGGCTGTAGTCTCCGCTATCGGCCCCGACCTCGATAGTGCTCATCAGCATTTCCAGAGGCCCGCTCAAGTTCGGGGACAGGAGCTCCTCCTGGATTCCGAGCTGCGTGAACGTCAGCTTCCGCCTGTTGTTCGCACGCACGACGATGTCCTTTTCATCCGCCGGCGCATCGCTCGCATGGAAGAACCAATTGATCTGGACACCCAATGCCGTGCTGATCTTCTTCAGAACCCCGATTGGCAGCTTCGACTGGTTTCTTTCGAGCTGACTCAGGTATCCGACGGAGATGCCTGCGGCCTGTGCTACCTCCTGCAGAGTAAGCCCTTTGACCTTCCGGAGCTCGCGGATCTGCTCGCCGATCGCGTCGTCTTGCTCATGTTCCTGATTGGCTAGTTTGTCGACCTTCTGCATGTTGCGCGGTGGCATGGTGCCCAGTTCCTTTTCCGTGATGTCATATCGTTATCCACCTCGACATCCACAGACAACCAAAACTCCATCGGATTCTTTTCATTGACGCTACGCAAGGATGATTAGTGTTGTATTGGTGAAAAATCAATTCAATTTTTTCATGCTTGAATAATTTGTTTTTTGGACGTAGAAGAACGTTCACGACGCCACTGCAGGGCAGGCGTCAATTCGAGAAAAACAAAATTCGAGAAAAACAAACGAAGGGAACGCAGCCATGAAGATTCTCGTCCCGGTGAAGCGGGTGGTTGATTACAACGTGAAGATCCGTGTGAAGGCGGATGGCACGGGTGTCGAGCTTGCGAATGTGAAGATGTCGATGAACCCGTTCGACGAGATCTCGGTCGAGGAAGCGCTGCGGCTGAAGGAAGCCGGCAAGGCCGAAGAGGTGGTGGTGGTGTCGATCGGTCCGGCCAAGGCCGAGGAGACGCTGAGGACGGCGCTGGCCATGGGGGCGGATCGCGCCATCCTGGTTGAGACCGACGATCAAGTCGAGCCGCTGGCAGTGGCGAAGATCCTGAAAGGCGTGGCCGATGCCGAACAGCCGGGGCTGATCATCGTCGGCAAGCAGGCGATCGATGATGACAGCAATCAGACCGGCCAGATGCTGGCGGCCTTGCTGGGCTCGGCGCAGGCGACGTTTGCCTCGAAGATCGAGATCGGTGAGGGAAGCGCCAAGGTCACCCGCGAGGTGGATGGCGGCCTGCAGACGATCGAGGTCAAGCTGCCGGCGGTGGTCACGACGGACCTGCGCCTCAACGAGCCGCGTTATGCCTCGCTGCCGAACATCATGAAGGCGAAGAAGAAGCCGCTCGACAAGAAGGCACCTGCCGACTTCGGCGTCTCCACCGAGCCGCGTCTGAAGGTGCTGAAGACCGAGGAACCGTCGGGCCGCAAGGCGGGCGTCAAGGTCAAGTCGGTGGCCGAGCTGGTCGAAAAACTCAAGACCGAAGCCGGCGTGCTGTAATCCAGTCCGAACGAGGAGTTAGACACCATGGCCATTCTTCTTCTGGCTGATCATGACAGCAACCACCTTTCCGACCAGACCGCCAAGGCGCTGACGGCGGCGACCCAGATTGCCCAGGGAACGGGAAGCGACGTGCACATCCTCGTCGCCGGTAAGGACGCTAGACCGGCTGCCGAGCAGGCAGCGAAACTCTCCGGCGTCTCCAAGGTGCTGCTGGCCGAAAGTGACGCGCTTGCCAACAATCTCGCAGAACCGCTTGCCGATCTCATCGTGGCGCTCGCCGCTTCCTATGACACCATCCTGACGGCGGCCACCTCGGTCGGCAAGAATGTCATGCCGCGTGTCGCCGCTTTGCTCGATGTCGCTCAGGTCTCGGAGATCATCGAAGTCGTCTCCGCCGACACCTTCAAGCGACCGATCTATGCCGGCAACGCCATTCAGACGGTGCAGTCGACCGATGCCAGACGCGTGATCACCGTGCGCACCGCTTCCTTCGCCTCTGCCGCAGACGGTGGTTCGGCCAGCATCGAAGCAATCCCGGCGGTCGCCAATCCCGGCCTGTCCAGCTTCGTCGCCGATGCGCTGTCAACCTCGGATCGTCCGGAACTGACCTCGGCGAAGATCATCATCTCCGGTGGCCGCGCCCTCGGTTCGGCGGAAAAGTTCAAGGAAGTCATTCTTCCCATTGCCGACAAGCTCGGGGCGGCCGTCGGCGCATCCCGCGCTGCCGTCGATGCCGGTTATGCTCCGAACGACTGGCAGGTCGGCCAGACCGGCAAGGTGGTGGCACCACAGCTCTATATCGCCTGCGGCATCTCCGGTGCCATCCAGCATCTCGCCGGCATGAAGGATAGTAAGGTCATCGTCGCCATCAACAAGGACGAAGAAGCCCCGATCTTCCAGATCGCCGACTACGGCCTCGTCGCCGATCTCTTCGAGGCTTTGCCTGAGATCGCCTCGCTGGCCTGAGTGACAGACAAAGCCTGATTTCCATTTACTTTGACCGTTCGCGTCATGCGTCGGTCCGAACCACGGAAGAAAATCGATGGGTAACATTCCGGATAAAGCACGAGTTGTCATTATTGGCGGAGGTATCTCCGGATGCTCGGTGGCCTATCACCTCGCCAAATTGGGTTGGAAGGACATCATTCTTCTCGAACGCAAGCAGCTTACGTCTGGAACGACGTGGCACGCCGCCGGGCTGATCGGCCAGCTTCGCGCCTCTCAGAACATGACGCGCCTCGCAAAGTACTCGGCCGACCTTTACGTGAAGCTCGAAGCAGAGACGGGCATCGCGACGGGGATGCGCCAGAACGGCTCGATCACGGTAGCCCTCACTGAAGAGCGCAAGGAGGAAATCTACCGGCAAGCCACGCTCGCACGTGCATTCGACGTCGAGGTCAATGAGATCTCTCCGCAACAGGTGAAGGAGATGTATCCGCACCTGAACATCGCTGATGTCGTCGGCGCGGTACACCTTCCCCTCGACGGTCAGTGTGACCCAGCCAACATCGCAATGGCCCTCGCCAAGGGTGCAAGGCAACTCGGTGCCAGGATCATCGAGAACGTCAAAGTCACTGCGGTCCACGACCAGGACGGCCGGGTAACCGGCGTGTCGTGGGAGGCGGGGGAAGAGCAGGGCAGGATCGATACTGACATCGTCGTAAACTGCGGCGGCATGTGGGGCCGCGACTTCGCCGCAAAATCTGGCGTGACCCTGCCTCTTCACGCGTGCGAGCATTTCTACATCGTGACTGAGGCTATCCCGAACCTGACCCGCCTTCCGGTGCTGCGCGTTCCGGATGAGTGCGCATACTACAAGGAAGACGCGGGGAAGATGCTTCTTGGAGCCTTCGAGCCGAGGGCGAAGCCGTGGGGTATGGAGGGAATACGGGAGGACTTCTGCTTCGACCAGTTGCCGGAGGACTTCGACCATTTCCAGCCCATCCTCGAGATGGCGGTCAACCGTATGCCGATGCTTGAGACGGCGGGCATTCACACCTTCTTCAATGGGCCCGAGAGCTTCACGCCGGACGACCGCTACTATCTCGGCGAGGCTCCGGAACTCAAGGGCTACTGGGTAGCTGCCGGCTATAACTCGATCGGGATCGTGTCTTCCGGTGGCGCGGGTTACGCTCTTGCTCAGTGGATCAACGATGGCGAGCCTCCGTTCGACCTGTGGGAAGTCGACATCCGGCGCGCCCAGCCATTCCAGAAAAATCGGCGATATCTCAAGGAGCGCGTTTCCGAGACCCTCGGACTTCTCTATGCCGACCATTTTCCGTATCGACAGATGGCGACGTCGCGCGGCGTACGCCGTTCGCCGCTCCACGAACATCTAAAGGCGCGCGGCGCAGTCTTCGGGGAAGTCGCCGGGTGGGAACGGGCGAACTGGTTCGCAAAGCCCGGCCAGGAGCGCGAATACAAGTACTCGTGGAAGCGCCAGAACTGGTTCGAGAACCAGCAGGAGGAGCATCTGGCGGTGCGAAACGGCGTCGGTCTCTTCGATATGACTTCGTTCGGGAAGATCCGTGTGGAGGGGCCGGACGCGCTCCAGTTCCTTCAGCGGCTCTGTGCAAACCAGATGGACGTCAAGTCCGGGCGCATCGTCTACACCCAGATGCTCAACGAGCGTGGCGGCATCGAGAGCGATCTCACCATCACCCGCTTGTCTCCAACGGCGTTCTTCGCCGTCGTGCCGGGGGCGACCCTGCAGCGCGATCTCGCATGGATGCGCAAACAGCTTCGTTCCGATGAATTCGTCGTGATCACGGACATCACAGCGTCGGAGTCGGTTCTCGTGCTCATGGGGCCGAAGTCCCGCGAGCTCATCACGCGCATCAGCCCGAACGACTTCTCCAACGAGGCGTTTCCGTTCGGAACGGCGCAGGAAATCGAAATCGGGATGGGGCTCGCGCGCGCCCACCGCGTCACCTACGTCGGCGAACTTGGCTGGGAACTCTATGTGTCGTCTGACCAGACGGCCCATGTCTTCGAAGCGATCGAGGATGCAGGCAAGGATCTCGGCTTGAAGCTATGCGGCCTCCACACCTTGGATTCCTGCCGCATCGAGAAAGGATTCCGGCACTTCGGCCACGACATCACCGACGAAGACAATGTGCTCGAGGCAGGCCTGGGCTTCGCCGTGAAGGTCGAAAAGGGTGAATTCATCGGGCGAGACGCCGTGGTCAGGATCAAGGCAGAGGGATTGAAACGTCGAATGCTGCAGTTCCGGCTCCGCGATCCCGAGCCGCTGCTCTTCCACAACGAAGCGCTGGTGCGCGATGGCAAGATCGTCTCGATCATCACGTCCGGCAACTACGGCCACCACCTCGGTGGTGCGATCGGCATGGGCTACGTTCCCTGCGAGGGCGAAACGGAAGCGGACGTCCTCGCATCCACATACGAGATCGAAGTGGCGGGCAAGCGTTACGCCGCCGACGCTTCGCTGCGTGCGATGTACGACCCGAAGGCCGAACGCACCAAGATGTAGGTCGAGTAAAGCCGCGAGGAGGGCGGGATGAGCGGAGGAAGATTGATGCTGGAAGGGAAGACCGTGCTCGTGACGGGTGCGACCGGGGGAATAGGCGAGGCGATCGTGGAGCGCCTCGCCAGTTCCGGGGCGACTCCCGTCATTCACTTCAGTCGTGGGAATACTCAAGCCGAAGCTCTTCTGGCCCGCATTTCCGGTAAAGGATTCATAGTTCAGGCCGACCTTTCTCATCCTTCCGGAGCGCGCGACCTGTGGCAACAAGCCCGCGCTGTAGCGGGCGATATTCATGGACTCGTAAACAACGCGGGCATCCGTTCGGAAGTGACAGTGGAAGCTGAACCGGAGGAATGGGACGCTGTGTGGAGAAGAGAATTCCAGATCAACTTCTTCGCGGCGGCCGATCTGTGCAAGGAAGCAATCCTGCATTTCAGGGAGAGGGGAGATGGTCGCATCATCAACATCGCGAGCCGTGCGGGCTTGCGGGGATACGTGGGCAACGCCATGCCCTATGGCGCCACAAAGGCGGCGATCCTCAACCTCACGAAATCCATTGCTCGTTCATTCGGGCCAGAGGGGGTTACTGCGATCGCGGTTGCGCCGGGATGGGTCCGAACTGAGATGGTCCAGCCCCGGATTGATCGAAGCGGCGAGGCAGCAGCGGTGGCCGATATTCCCATCGGACGAATGGCCGCCCCTTCTGAAATCGGCGAGCTTGTAGCTTTCCTGCTGCTGTCCTCTCAGGCTTCCCTGAATGGTGCGACGATCGACGTGAATGGCGGCAGCTACATCCGATAAGGGACGAGGCGAACTGCCTCCGCCATAAAATCTGATAATATCAGATCTGTCCGGGCGCCGTCGTACAGGCTGATGCGAACTGCCCGGACACCCGCCCAACCGCGGGAGTGTCCTTAAGCTCTCCCTGCCTCCGCAAGTATCCAATCCACGAGCGGCATGATCTCATCCAGCTTTGTGCATCTCTCACCGGCGATCAAGTAGAACGCGTTGTTGGTCCGAATTTCCTGGTCCAGAGGTCTGACAAGCATCTTCTTGCGAAGCAGGAACTGGGCCGTGAGAGACCAGCCCAGCGCGAGTCCCTCGCCAGCAAGGGCGGCTTGCATCGCGAGCTGATAGTCGTTGAACACCAGGTTCGGCTCTATCTCGGCAGGCGCCAATCCCACCAGATCAAGCCACTCGCTCCAGCTCATGCGCTTCCTGTTGGGGTCGAATGAGTGAATGAGTTGATGGGCGACCAGGTCCTCGACGGAGCGAATCTGGGCGGCCTGCAAGAAAAGTGGCGAGCAGACAGGAAACACGACTTCGTCCGCCACATGCCACGAGTTCTGCCTCTGCAATCCCTTGGGCCTGAGCCAGATCGTAAGGTCCACCTCGTGATCGGGTTCGATGTCCCTGTCCGTCGTGACGATCTTGATCTTTAGCTTTGGATGAAGCTGCTGGAATCCGGGAAGGTTGGGAACAAGCCAGTGAGCCGCCATCGAACTTGAGGCCGCTATAGTGATATACTGCGTCTCCGGCGTTGTGATCGCTCGCAGACGTTGCTCGATACGTCCGAAGCCAGCCCGCACATCCTCATATAGCTGGCGGCCAGCCGCAGTTAGCTGCACGCCTCTATTATCCCTAAGAAAGAGATCAATCTTGCAGTGGCGCTCCAATGCTTTGATCGAGTGAGAAATACTCGATTGCGTCACATTTAATTCTGCTGCGGCCAGCTTGAAGTTGAGATTCCGAGCCGCGGCTTCGAACACGAAGAGCGAGTGGGTCGATGGGAGCATGTGACGAAGCTTTGACATGATCTGAATTCATACCAGAGGTATTCTTTTCAGTCTACAGAAGTCACATTTCGACGTCTACAGTGGCCTTGTTCGGTGGGCCTGTGGCCACACTTTCAGCTTTGAAAGATCGGTAGATGAATTCGCCTGCATATTCTTCCCAGTCCTCACGCATCACAATTCCTCCGCCGCATGCCGAAGGGACCCCATCAGGATGGTACCTGACTTCCGGCCCGGAGCTTCCGTTGATCCCCCTCAAGGGCGATGTCGAGTGCGATTGCCTTGTGGTGGGAGCCGGTTGGATGGGGCTTCATGCAGCCCGTCGGTACGCCGAGCTGGAGCCGGAAGCGTCGGTAATCCTCGTGGATGCTGGAAGGATCGGTAACAACGCGTCGGGCAGATGCATGGGCTTTGCTATCGATCTTGCGCACAACCCGAGAAAGCATGATTTTGTCGAGGATGTTCAAGGCAACCTCGACGAGCTTAACGCCAATCTTGAGGGAAACGCCTACCTGCGATCCGCGGTGCAGGAACACGGCGTAGACTGCGATTGGGATCCGCAGGGCAAGTATCACAGCGCCGCCACCGACCACGGCGTGGCAGACCTGATAAGCTTTTCGAAAGCGCTCGACCGCATGGGGCAGAGCTATCGCTGGGTCGAGAAGGATGAGATCCGCTCGATTACCGGAAGCAAGCACTACATCAGAGCGCTTCACCACCCCGGCACCATTCTGCTCCAGCCCGCCAAGTACCTGAAGAATGCCGCTCGGGTATTGCCGAAGAACGTCACGGTCCACGAGAACGCTGCCATTACCGGAGTTCAGTATGGCTCTCCGAGACATGTCTTCGAGACCGCGTCGAGTACGATCAGGCCGAAGAAGGTGATCATCTGCACGGCCGGGCATCTGACGAAGTTTGGCTACTATCCGAACACCGCGATCCCGGTCTACACGTTCGCCAGCATGACCCGGCCGCTCACGGAATCCGAACTCGCCCAGGCTGGCACCCATTCCGCATACGGCCTTATACCTGCCGACAGCTTCGGTACCACCGTCCGCCGCACCATCGACAATCGCCTGTTCCTGCGAAACGTATACTCGTATGCGAACGACTTTGAGATGACCCGTGCACAGGTCATGGACACCCGCAAGCATCAGCAGGTCGCCTTCGATAGACGCTGGCCCGGTCTGTCGAAGATCGGTTTCGAGGCGAGCTGGGGCGGACTGCTCACTCTCGCGCAAAACGGGGGCATGGTGTTCGGACAGCTTGCCGACAACGTCTTTGGCGCGGCCTTCTGCAATGGCACCGGCGTGTCCCGCGGAACTGCTTTTGGCAAGGCGGTTGCAGAACTGGCCGCCGGCCGCTCCTCGCCCACGATCGAAATCCTGAAACGGAAAGTTCCGCCAAGCCGCGCCTATCCCAAGCTCATCACATCCCTTGGCGTGCGATTCGTAACCGGACGGCGGTTCAAAAAAGCGGGCAACGAAGTCTAAATATTTTAGAAAGGAACATTGAGATGGCGGACCTGAAGGGCATCAATCTCGCGATGCAGACCCCGTTCAACGACGACGGCAGCATCAACCACAAGATCTACGAGGAGCTCATCGAGAAGTACATCGATGCAGGGGTGCACGGTCTGGTCCTCGGGGCCGGGACCGGTCAGCACCCTTATCTCACCGAGACGGAGTGCAACAATCTGTACGAGCTCGGCGCAAAGCGCATCGACGGTCGCTGCAAGATCATTTGCCAGACATCGGCGCTGAACGTGGACGAAGTGGTCCGCCGCTCGCAGCATGCCGAGGGTATCGGGGCGGACGCTCTGATGATTCTGCCTCCGTACTTCGAAGGACCTTCCGACGACGACGGGCTTGTCGCGTTCTACGGGGAGATCGACGCTGCGATCTCGATCGACATTGTTGGCTACAACATTCCTCAGGCGACCGGGATTTCTGTCTCGACGGATCTCTTGAAGCGTCTCGTCGAGCTAAAGAACTTCAACTATATCAAAGACAGCGCCGGGGACCTCACGGTCCATCAAGAGTATCTGCAGATAACAGACGGCGTCCTCAACGGAGCAGACACGACCACGATCTACTCCTTGTTGGCGGGAACCAAAGGCGTGATTTGGGGCGGCGCGAACTACATGCCGCGGGAAGCCGTTGCGCTTTACGAGCTGGTCACGGCCAACAAATACGCGGAAGCCTTCGCCCTGTGGCGTCGCATGCTTCCGTCACTTCTCTTCATCTGGCGCACTCACTACACGCCCTCCGTTCTCCGTGCTTCGCAGCTACGGGGCTACGGCACTGGCAATGTTCGCAAGCCCCTCGCGAAACTGGGCGCGGACGAAGACCGGGAACTGCAGCGTGCGCTTGAATCGTTGAGCGCCTAGCCAGGGATGGCAAGGAAAACAAAGACGTGCATTCGACATAACTCTAAGAAGGAAAGGGAACGAATATGCGAAATATCCTGAAATTTGTTGCCGCTGCGGCGCTGACGCTCATGAGCGTTGTGTCCGTTCAGGCGCAGGAGAAGGTCATCAAGATGGGCACCATGCCCTGGGAGGATCTCTATCCGATTTCTCTTGTGACCAAGAAGTTCCTCGAGAAGGAGGGCTACAAGGTCGAAGTCACCAAGTTCCAGGAGTGGGGCATCGCCTTTGCCGCGCTCTCCAAGGGCGACGTAGATATCCTCGCGTCACAGATCAACTACATCAGTCAGGACTACTGGGCGAAAAGCAAGAATCGTCTGGAAAAGGTCTCGACCCTGTCGCACGGGCTCTACCAGGGCATCGTCGTCCCCGCGGATGCGCCTATCGACTCCGTCGATCAGCTTAACTTATATGCAGACAAGGTAGGCGGCAAGATCGTTGGCATCGAGCCCGGAACCGGCCTCATGCGCCAGGTCAGCGACGCAATCAAGGCCTACGACCTCAAGTACACGGTGGTCGACGGCAGCACCGCTGCGATGACCGCGCAATTGCAGGCGTCCCTGGAACGGAAGGAACCCATCGTAACGATGCTCTGGGAACCGTCGTGGATGGCACTCAAATTCAAGGTCAAGTTCCTCAAGGATCCAAAGGGCGTGTTCCCGCCGCCGCAGACATACTACTGGATCGCGAAGAAGGGCTTCTCTGCCGAAGATGCACATCGTCGCGAAGTCATGGCCAGCGTGTTCGTGCCGATTGATGATATCACCGCCATGAACGCGGAGATGAACGACAAGGGCGTAACCATGGAACAGGCGGTCGACACTTGGTGGAGCAACCATACCGACCTGATCGACAAATGGTCGGTGATGTCTAAGTGACATCATGTTCGTGTCGAGACGCTCGGCATCTCCCGAGCGCCTCTTCGCTTCAACTTGGGATGGAGGCGTCATGAATATGATGAACCTGGTAAAAGACCGGCAGACCACGCAGAGGGCAAAGGTCATCGAGTGCCGCTCGGTGTGGAAGCTGTTTGGCAGCAAATCTTCGGACGCCGTCAAGGCTGCCGAAAAAGGAACACTCGACAAGGATCAGATCCTGAAGCAGTACGGAAGTGTCGTGGCCGTCGCAAACGCTTCGTTCGAGGTGTTCGAAGGCGAGACGTTTTGCATCATGGGGCTTTCCGGGAGCGGGAAATCTACCCTTATCAGGCACTTCAACCGCCTGATCGAGCCTAGCACTGGCGAGGTGATCGTCCGGGGCAGGGACGTTTGCAAGCTGAACGAGGCGGACCTGCGCGAGCTTCGCGCCAAGCACCTCGGCATGGTGTTCCAGCACGTCGCGCTGCTTCCGTATCGGACCGTCCTTCTGAACGTGTCCCTCCCACTCGAAGTCCAGCAGATATCGAAGAGCAAGCGGCTTGAAACCTGTCGGGCAGCCTTGCAGACCGTCGGTTTGGACAACTGGGCCGAGCGTTATCCGGGCGAGCTCTCCGGAGGCATGCAACAGCGCGTGGGCATCGCCCGTGCTCTGGCCGCGAATCCTGAAATCCTCTTGATGGACGAGCCGTTCAGCGCTTTGGATCCGCTCATTCGCAAGCAGTTGCAGATCGAGTTCAGGCAGCTTTCGCTCAAGCTGAACAAGACGTCGATCTTCATCACTCACGACCTTGAAGAGGCAATCCGCATCGGTGACCGTATTGCCATCATGAAGGAGGGGCGGATCGTGCAGATCGGCACTCCGGAAGAGATCGTGCTCCGTCCGGCCGACGACTACGTTGCGGACTTCGTCGAAGGCATTTCGCGACTGCGCCTCGTAAAGGCCCACTCGATCATGAGTGCGCTGCAATCGGCCGCCCTTTCGGGATCGGAGATGCCGCAGGCGACCGTCGATGACGACCTGCAGACCATGATCGATCTGGCGCTCAATCACGGCGCTGAGAAGATCATGATCACCAGTCAGGGCCGGCCTGTCGGTGTCGTAACGCGTGAAGCCCTGCTGAAAGCGGTTCGCGGAATCGACGCTCATTGAGCGGTCCGGCAACTTCGCGCCGGGGAGGAATTGAAATGTTCGACATCACAGATCCATTCGACGCAATCGTAGACGACGGTCTGATGTGGATCACCGACAATGCTACGAGTTTCTTCGATTTCATTCGGTTTGTCCTTGAGGGTATATTCAACGGCCTCGAAAGTGTGCTCGCGGCCACGCCCTACTGGGCATTCATCGCCATCGTACTGATTACGGGGTGGTTCTTCGTCGGAAGATTTTTCGCCGTGGCTGCCGCGGCAGGCTTGTGGCTATGTCAGGCCATGGGCCTTTGGGCCGACACGATGGCAACGCTGACCCTCGTGCTGAGCTCGACACTCATCGCTCTGATCATTGCGATCCCGGCCGGAATACTGGTGGGTCTGACTGCCGGAATGAACAAGGTCAGCGACGTCGTACTCGATTTCATTCAGACAATGCCCGCCTATATCTACCTTCTGCCGGGCATAGCGCTGGTAGGCTACGGGCCTGCCACGGCCATGTGTGCGACAAGCCTTGTCGCGATTCCGCCCGCGATGCGTCTTACGGCGCACGGCATAAGGATGACCCCCACACAATTCCGCGAACTGGGTCAGGCCGTGGGAATGAAGCCGTCCCATGCCTTGTTCAAGATCCGCATCCCATTCGCGTTCTCGTCCATCCTCGCGGGCGTCAACCAGAGCCTCATGATCGGCTTCGGCATGGTCGTCATTGCAGGAATTGTCGGATCTGGAGGCCTGGGACAAACGGTTTACGAGGCGGTGCGAACTCTTCAGATCGACAAGTCGGTCAACGCTGGTATCGCCATCGTCATCCTTAGCATCGTGCTCGACCGCTTCTCTCAGAGGCTTGCAAACTTTAGATCGGGGGCTAAACGTGGATAGTCTACAGCTTTCTCCGGGATCCGTAGTCGGACCAGCTCTCTCGTGGCTGAACCTCAACTACCACGGCCTGTTTTCTGCCATTGCCGCGTTCTTCGACTTCTGGGTCAGCGGGATCGTCATGATCCTTTCCGCAGCGCCAGCGCCAGTTGTCGCCTGCATCCTGGCCGTAGCTGCGCTACTTCTCTCGGGCAGGCGTATCGCAATTCTGACTCTCATCGGTCTCCTGTTCTGCGATACGATCGGCATGTGGGAGGCTACGATCCAGACGATCGCCCTCGTGCTGCTTGCTGTGATTTTTTCGATCGCCATCGGAATTCCGATTGGGATCCTTCTTTCGCGGAGCGCGCGGCTCCAGGCGGCATCCCGGCCCGTGCTCGACATGATGCAGACCCTTCCGCCCTGGGTCTACCTTGTTCCCGCAGTCATCCTGTTCGGTCTCGGTACTGTTCCGGCGCTCATCTCCACCATTATCTACGGGATCGCCCCGATGGTTCGCCTGACCATCCTGGCAATGGCGCAGATTCCGCATGAAAGACTGGAGCTTGGTGCCGCAATAGGAGCCACGAGGTCGGAGATCCTCCGGAAGATCGAGCTTCCATCTGCACTTCCGACGCTCCTCGTCGGGGTGAACCAGTGCATCCTTCTTTCTCTTGCGATGGTCGTCCTCGCTGGCCTCGTGGGAGCTGGTGGACTCGGCGCAGAAGTCACCAGAGGACTGACGCGCATGGAATTCGGCCTCGGCGTCCGCGCCAGCCTCGCCATTGTCATCCTAGCGATCGTGATGGACCGGACGTTCCGCGGTGCGATCCCGGACGTCTACCTTTCAAAGAACTGACATACAGCAACGCATGGAGAAGTCGATGGTCGGAAACAAGGTCGAGAGCCCGGTAGCGGTTATAACGGGCGGCGGGAGAGGGATGGGCGCTGCGATCGCGCGCGAACTGACATGCCGCGGATACAGGGTCGCTCTGATGTCTCCTTCGAATTCGGCGATCGGAACTGGCGAAAGAGCTGGACGGGATCGGTGTGGCGGGATCGACGAGCAATCTTCACGATCTGGAGAATCTCGTTGCCGCCACTCTTGGAGCCTTTGGGAGGATAGATGCCGTGGTGAACAACACAGGCCATCCCCCCACGGGCAACCTTCTCGATATCGACGACAAACTCTGGATTGAAGCAAACGAGTCGATCGTGCTTTCCATCCAGCGGATGGCAAAGCTTGCGACGCCGGCGATGCTCGAGCAGGGAGGGGGAGCGTTCTTGAACATCACCACGCTAGCCACGTTCGAACCCGACGCAAACTATCCGATTTCCTGTGCCTACCGTGCCGCGGTCGCTGCCTACACGAAAATGTACTCCGACCTTTATGGCCCAAAGAACATCAGGATGAATTCAATCCTGCCGGGCTACATTGACAGCATGAACCATGGCGAGGAGATCAACTTGGATATCCCGCTCCGGCGTATCGGCCATGTCACTGAGATCGCTAAGACGGCGGCGTTCCTTCTATCCAGCGATGCGGGCTACATCACGGGGCAGAACCTCCGTGTCGATGGTGGCATGACAAGACACATGTGACACGCAGACAGGGGAGAGCGTCCGGCGTCGGATTGCGGAAGGACTTCGCTTCGCGGGTCGTCCCACGGGAACTGACGGTTCTCCAGATCGAACCTCTCTCGTTTAGGATACAAAAAGGTAACTAGATGCGTAATGACCTGTTTATCGACGGAATTTGGGTGAAATCTGAGAAGGGAGGCACGATCGACGTCGTGAACCCTGCGACTGAGGAGGTCTTTCACCAGGTCGCGGCCGGAACAGCGGACGACGTCGATGCGGCGGTCAGAGCTGCCCGGAAGGCGTTCGACCAGGGCGAGTGGCCGAGAATGTCCGGCAGTCAGCGGGGGCAGTACCTCCGTGCGATCGCCGAAGGCATTAGGAACCGCCTGAGCGAGCTCGCGCGGCTGGAAGTTCTTGACAACGGAAAGCCGCTTCCGGAAGCCGAATGGGATATCGGCGACGCCGCAGGCTGCTTCGATTTCTACGCAAGTCTCGCAGAGCAACTAGACAACAAGCCCGAAGAGCAGATCGAACTCCCGGACGACCGTTTCACGTCGAAGGTGGTCAAGGAACCGGTGGGCGTCGCAGGCGCGATCATTCCCTGGAACTATCCGTTGCTCATGGCCGCCTGGAAGGTGGCGCCAGCGCTGGCTGCCGGGTGCACCATGGTCCTCAAGCCATCGGAACTGACTTCGTTGACGGCACTTGAGCTGGCGGCGATCGCGGAGGAGGTGGGTCTGCCTCGCGGCGTCCTCAACGTCGTCACCGGACTGGGTTCGGAGGCTGGCCAAGCGCTCACCGACCATCCTGGTATCGACAAGCTCGCTTTCACCGGATCGGTCCCGACCGGGTCAAAGGTCATGGCCGCGGCAGCACGCGACATCAAGCGTGTCAGCCTGGAACTCGGTGGGAAGTCGCCCTTCGTGGTGTTTGAAGATGCCGACGTCGAGCAGGCCGTCGAGTGGATCATGTTCGGAATATTCTGGAACCAGGGGCAGGTCTGCTCAGCGACTTCCCGCGTGCTTGTCGAACAGGGGCTCTACGAGAAGCTTCTCTCTCGTCTTGTGGAGGAGTCCGGCAAGATCACTATCGGAAATGGCATGGACAAAGGAATTCTGCTGGGGCCGCTCGTTTCCGCCAAACAGCACAAGCAGGTGACCGACGCGGTGGAAGCCGCGACGCAGTCTGGAGCGACGCTTGCGGCTGGCGGAAGACGGCCCGACGCCTTGCAGGAGGGCTATTATATCGAGCCTACGGTTCTTACCGATGTTCCGCTGGAGAGCGCCGCCTGGACCGAGGAGATCTTTGGTCCCGTTGTCTGCGTACGTCCTTTCGCAACGGAAGCCGAAGCGATCGCTCTTGCTAACGATTCTCGCTTCGGGCTCGCGGCAGCGGTCATGACAAAGGACGACGCGCGGGGTGAGCGCGTAGCGTCGGCCCTCAGGGCCGGGATTGTATGGATCAACTGCTCGCAGCCAACGTTCACCGAAGCGCCGTGGGGAGGATACAAACAGTCCGGCATCGGCCGTGAGTTGGGACGCTGGGGTCTTGAAAACTACCTCGAGACGAAGCAGGTAACGAAGTACGTCACGGAAGCGCGATGGGGTTGGTACATCAAGAATTGACAGTGCGCCGGCGACCGCTGAGCATTTCCGATCGTTCTTATCCACGGAAGTGCGAGGTCCGTTTAGACGCCATTTCTGCTGTCTATTCGTGCTTGCCTCATGGAGGCTATCGACATCCATGTAGGCGGGGAATCTGCACTGGATTGTTGTCGGTGGTGTATCGAGCCGCCCGGTCGCTCCGTTGCTTCAAAGATGAAGTTTCCTTGAGACAATGCGGTCGGCCCTCGGCAGATATTGCTCAAGGAGCCCGGGGGGATGCCATCCGTCGCTATACATACGCCGACCTTTTCCTGCAGCGGGAGAACCTGACGGCGGACGCTCGCTTCATCATCATGGATGAGGATGGGCTATCCGTTGATCTCGGGCACCAACACCATGAGCGCCACGATTGCACTTCCAGAGACGGGCAGGATCGCAATAAAGCTGGCGTGTAGAAGCCCGCTTCGGAAGTACCCGGAGGTCTGATCGCCGGCGACACGGGAGTGTGGGTCCGGAAAGGTTACGTCCATTTGCTATGAAGCTGGTACCCCTTCCTTCATCCCGGCGTGAACGTGACCGTTACCGGAAGCAGTTGGAACCGGCAAGATCGCAGATCGCCTTGGATTTCACCAATCCTCTCACACCCGTGGGACGGGCTGCAGTCGCTTCTTGAGACCTTGACGGGCGGCCGCCATTCCGGACCACGACCAACGTTGACAATGCGACGTGACAGATCATCGTGCTCGGTTGAATGCTGCGGAGCTTTGGCCCGCGAAGGAGGAAGGCATCGTTCGCAAATACTATGGGCTACCGCCCCTAACCACATTGGCCGTCTTCGAGGCGACTGCTCGTCATTCGAGCTTCGCGAGGGCTGCCGAAGAGATGAATGTCACCACCGGGGCCATCAGTCGCCAAATCAAATCGCTTGAAGAAGAACTCGGTGTGAAGCTGTTCGTTCGGGAGAAGAACGGTATCGAGCTGACCCCGGCCGCTCAGGACCTCTTCGCCGAGGTTGCGGCGAGTTTCGCTCGATGTTCGGTGGCAATCCGGGCCATCAAGTCTGACACACGTATCGAGAGCGTGACCTTCGCCTGTACCGACGCCTTCGCGACGCTGTGGCTGATGCCAAGGATGGCTGACTTCTGGAACCGCCATCCGGATATCACCGTCAATCATCTGGTTTCCGATCAGATCAGGGACTTCCGCAATGCCGAGGTCGACATGTTCGTCAGGGCGGCTACCGGCGTTTGGCCAAACGAAAACACCGAACCCCTGTTTGCCGACTTCATCTACCCGGTCTGTGGTCTTGAGTTCGCGGAACACCACAAGGACGTTCCGGTGTCCGAGCTCTCGCATCTGCCGCTTCTTCACATGGACTGGACCAACCCTGACTGGCCACGCTGGCAGGATTTCCTGCAGGTGGCCTCGATACCTTACGAGGGGCTTCGTGGAAAACGGTTCGGAAAGTACTCCGTTCTTCTGTCGGCGGCCGAGGCGAACCAGGGCGTTGCGCTCGGCTGGCATTCGCTCGTCAGTTCATCGGTAAAGCAAGGGAAGCTGGTCCGCATCACCGATCTCTCAATGCGCGATCCGGTCGGATTCTGTCTCGCCTGGAATGGAAAGCGAACGCTGTCCGCATCGGCGCTTGTTCTCAAGGACTGGATCCTCGATCAGGCGCGCCATTCCGAGCATCTGTCCTCTCCCGTATAGGCCGTCGCATTCTCCGGCCCGCTCCGGAGAGCGATGCGAGGAACTCAAGTCCTGGTGAGTTTTTTGCGCGATACCAGGCGTTTCACGGCTGCTAGCTTGCGTGCACCAACGGCTGCTGAGCCGAAATGGAAGCTCCGAATTAGCAGATGATAAAATCTGGGAAGAGACCGATGACTTCAAAAAGCGAGATGCTCGAACTTCTGGACAACAGGAAACAGGGCCATGCGCTGGAAAGGCCGTTCTACACCGATCCCGGCATCTTCCAGCTCGATATGGAACACATCTGGTACCAGGAATGGCTGTTCGCCGGACACGAATGCGAGCTGCCGAAGGCAGGCGGCTACCTGACCCTCCAGGTCGGCGAGTATCCCATCATGATCGTCCGGGATGAAAAAGGAACGATCCGCGCGATGCACAATACGTGCAGGCATCGCGGCAGCAAGATCTGCAAGGAGCACAAGGGGAATTCGGCGAAGCTCGTCTGTCCCTACCACCAGTGGACATATGGCCTCGATGGCAATCTGCTGTTTGCACGTCACATGGACGCGACCTTCGACAAGTCGCAGCATTCGCTGATGCCGATCGCATGCGAAGTTGTCGAGGGGACGATTTTCATCTGCCTGTCCGAGAACCCCAGGGATTTCAGCGTGGTGAGACAGCATGTCCTGCCGTATCTGAGCGTACATCGCCTCAAGGATGCCAAAGTCGCGCACGAGATGACCATCATCGAGAAGGGCAACTGGAAGCTGGTCTGGGAGAACAATCGTGAGTGCTACCATTGCGCGGCGAACCATCCCGAACTCTGCAAGACCTTTCCGGAGGCTCCGAGTGCGACCGGTTTCGCGGGCGGAAAGATCGATGCGGAGGTCACCGAGCTGTGGTCGAGATGCGAGAACGCAGGCGTTGCCAGCCGCTTCAAGGTGGATCCGACGGGACAGTTCCGCACGACCCGCACGCCGTTGCTCAACGCTGCAGACAGCTACACGATGGATGGGAAGATCGCAGTCAACAAGCTGCTGACCGACGATGGAGGTGCTGGCAACGTCGGGGCTCTGCTCTTCTATCACTATCCCTCGAGCTGGAACCACTATCTGCTCGACCACGCCGTTACCTTCCGCGTGCTTCCGATCAGCGCAACCGAAACAGCGGTGACGACCAAGTGGCTCGTCAACAAGGATGCTGTCGAAGGCGTCGACTACGACAAAGATCGTCTTACCCATGTTTGGATTGAGACGAATGATCAGGACCGCCAGGTCGTAGAAGACAACGCCGCCGGGATCATGTCGCCTGCCTACAAGCCGGGGCCGTATTCCGAGCTCGAGGAGGGCGGCGTGATGCAGTTCGTCGAATGGTATGCATCGTTCATAACTCCGCGGCTTCGCGACAAGGCCGCCGCGCCACGGTTGAGCGTAGCATGAACTCGATGGCCACATTCAACGCGGGGGCTGTTCTTCAGCTTCCCGAATGCCCCGCCAGGACGAGCGAAGTCTGGGTTGGTGCGGCTCAGCAGCTACGTGTCGTAAACGTGGTCGACGAGGCCCCTGACGTGAAGACGTTCATGTTCGAGGCGGAACGACCATCGCTGTTCAGCTACAGGGCGGGGCAGTTCCTTACCCTGGAACTGCCGACGGCGGCTGGCCCGCTGCTGCGCACCTATACGATCGCATCGTCGCCGTCTCGCCCAATGACGATCTCCGTCACGGTCAAGGCACAGGCGACGAGTATCGGCACGCGCTGGATGTTCGAGAACCTGAGCAAGGGCAGCCTGTTGAAAGCAATAGGCCCCGCAGGAGCGTTCACGCTGGACCTGAGCAGGAGGCACAAGCTGCTTTTCGTCTCGGCAGGATCGGGCGTCACGCCGATGATGTCGATGCTTCGCTGGCTGTCTGATGTGTCGCCGGACGCTGATGTCACTTTTCTGCATTGCGCGCGTTCGCCCGCGGATATCATCTTCCGCACCGAACTGGCGTGCCTGGCACATTTAATGCCCAACCTGAAACTCGGCTTTGTCGTCGAACATCGGTCGTCGGACTGGTCGGGACTTTCGGGCAGACTGGACTCAGGGAAGCTCAAATGTTTGGTTCCCGATCTTCTCGATCGGGAGATCTTCTGCTGCGGGCCCGATCCGTTCATGGCCGGGATGAGGTCACTGGCCGCTGCCGCCGGCTTCACGATGGAGCACTATCATGAGGAGGCCTTCTCGTTCGCTCCGGCGGTGACGGCGGAGGTAGTCATCGAAACGACACGGCACCCGCCTGCTGCGGAATCCGGAGCTGCTGGCACATCAGTCCGATTCCAAGTCTCGGGAGTAGAAGGGAACGCTACGCCAGATGAAACAGTACTTGCGGTCGCGCGTCGATGCGGCGTTCGTCTTCCCTCAGTGTGTGAAATTGGCCTCTGCGGGACGTGCAAGGTAAAGATGGCATCGGGGGACGTCGACATGTCCCACGACGGAGGGATCACTGGCGAAGAGATCGCGGAAGGATATATCCTCGCCTGTTGCTCCAAACCACTGTCGCCCGTCGAAATCGAAATATAGGGAACTGGTCAAATGCATGTGATGGCACTTCTGAAGCGTGAGATGTTCAATGTCTCGATACATGGCCAGCCAGCGTCTCTCGAGGATGTGTTTCCGAACTGGCACGAGCATGATCGTTTCGGACTGGTAATCGACGAGGTCTTCGGAGGCATTGGCGCCACTCACCTCCTGCAGTTGGCGATGACGGCATACTATGATGTTAAGGTGTCGCGCCGCACGACCCTGACGGTCTATCCGGAAATATACGCCTTCCATATCGGAAAGGGTCATGGCGCCCATGCGCACTACGACTTCTGGCCCGCCAGGCGGGAAGTTATTCTCAAGACGTTGGACCACCGCGAAGTGCTTGATGCGATAAACGACCGAGGTATCACGCGCCTGGCGGTACCCGACAGACCGATGCGTGATGTCGTCCATCGTCCGAAGGAAGAGGATGCCGCCTTCGACAGGATCGAGTCTGCGTTCGTCTACAGCGCGTCCGGACGGACGGCCGCCGCTGATCTCGCGATCTCGGGAAACGACAAGCGGACCGAGCACAATCCTCGCCAGACGCTTCGCCCGCTATCCGAGCTGCGTCAGAACCGCGTTTCCTCGGCAACCGGACGGCCAGTCAAGGAGGCCGACGATACCTTCCTTCACTGGATCGTCGAGCGCGAGGCGGACGTCACAGACGAGGATCGCGCCCTCGTGCAGTCCCGCCGGGACGCTCTCAAGGTCGACGGTCTCGTCGAGGAGACCTATCGCCGAGTGGGCATTGCCGAAGCCCTGAAAAGGCTGGCATCCGCAGGCGCGCCGGCAAAATAGAGCGTGGTATTCGATTGCGTCGTTTGCGACACCAGCCGATTGTCTCGTAAGGAACGAAAACGCCGCGTTCGAGCATTGAAGCGAAAATAGAGCTAGATCGCACGCGCGACAATCTCGATTGGCTTAAGGCGCAACCAAGTGCGCCTTACGCAACAACCATCGTCGCCCTTGCCGGGAAAGCTGCTCGTCGCGATGGGGAAATGTGTGACGGCGGGCGTTGAAATCAAGGTTTCCGTCATGACGGCTGCTTAACGAGACTACACACCGACACTCATCCCTCGAGGCTCGATCAGCCTCGGTGGATCCAGAAGGCCAACCGAGATCCCAGCTGGCTCTGACGCCGCATCAAAGACAGGTCTCGCCGTTTGGGCCCATGCCGCCGCCGCCGCGGCGGTGGGGTCGCCAGCGTCATGCTGCCGGCAGCACGCTGATCGGGATGTCGTCGCTCTCGTCGCCGCGCTCGAAGGCCATTTGGTCGGCGAGCTGGCGGAGTTGGTTGAAGTCGGCTGGGCCGTCGAAGGAGATGCCGCCGAGGCGGATGGCGACGGAAAGCGGCGCGTCGTCGGCGCTGAAGGTGGCCGCGGAGACGCGCGTGCGGATGCGGGTGCCGATGTCGCGGGCGTCCTCGATCGTGGCGCCAGGCAGGAAGATGCCGAGTTCGTTGGTCGCAAGCCGCGCCACGAGATCGCCACGACGAACCGAGGACTGGATGATCGAGGCAAGCGATTGCATCACGGTGTCGGCCCATTGCGGCCCCCAGCGGCGGCCGATGTCGTCGAGCGTATCGATGATGACGGCGATGACGATGCCGCCTGCATCGGTGCCGGCATGCTTGCGCCGGTCGACAAAGTGCTCGACGGCCGCGGCAAAAGCGGTGCCGTTCAGCGTCTTCGTCACGCTATCGTAGCGCGCCGCCTGGGTGACGTTTTCCCGCATCTTGCGGATGACGCCGTTGTTGAGCTGCAAGGCAAAAAGCAGCGGAAAGGCCACAAATGCGGAAATCAATGCTGCACCGACAAATCCGACCAAAAATGGTCGATCCGGCATCAATAGGTTTAATAAAAGTAAAAGACCAACGGAACCGATGACGGCGCATAGTGCGCCGAGCGTGGCCCTCCACAGGGCTTTGGAAATGGTGGCGGAGGGATGTCGCTGTTGTCGAATCATATCGGAATTATACCCGTTCTCTAATGCTGCATCAGCTAAACAGGAGCCCGAAAAAACCGGCTTAAGAAATCCTGTAAAATTTGTTGCTTTGCACAGTTGTTTTCACGAATTAACTGTCTTCGAACGAATATCCGGAACTGTTGTTTGCGCTTGGTGCCCGGTTCGCGACTGAACCCCAGCGCTTCATCTCGATCCATGGTCCTGGGCGCGTTTCATCTTCAACGTGTGAATCGGCATGGGGTCACGATGCCGGTAGGCACACAAGCAATTGTTTTCGCTGCAGCGTCTGGGGTCGTTACTTGATGCTTATTTACACTCGCTGGCGGTGCCGAAGGTTCTAATCCCATCAACTGCGCCAGATGTCGAATGCGGGGAGCTCAAGACTTTAAAGTTCAACGACGGCTTTGCACCTCCGTGTCGGCGGTAGAGAGCGGCTTCGCAGCTTCCTGAAAGCAGACCTTGCTGGCGATCCCGCTGGAGCTCGTGGTTGCGCAGGCAGTCGCTGTTGCTCATCCTCCGTGCAAATGGCGGCAACAGGTTCAAGATCGGACATTAATCACCCGTCATTGTACGATGCCGGCCTTGCGTAGCCCCTCCATGACGAGCTCGAAATCGGCGGGGTTCTTGAAGGGCAAGACTTTGCGACGGTATTCCAAGGAGTAGCTGGGATTGACGTGCAGCACCTCTTGCCACATCGCGCGAGCTTCTTCGAAACGGCCGAGGTGCCCGTAGCAGGCGGCCAGAAGCGCGCGCGAGACATCGGTGACGGGGTTACGGCTCACGCGCTGCAGCAACAGTTCGACGGCTTCTTTGTACCTTCCCAGTTGAAAAAAGGCCCAGGCCTGAAAGTGGAGAACGACATCCGGAAAGTACGGGTTCAGGACCCTCGCCCGATCGAAATAGGCGAGTGCCTCCTCGGATCTGCCTGAATAGAGAAGTGCCTCGCCGAGGCTGACCTGCCCTTGGGCAAAGTTCGGATTGAGGACTAACGCACGCTTGGCCTCGCTGATGGCTCTATCGTGCTGTCGCGAGTAAAGGTTGACCAGACTCAGCGCCCAGTGCGCCACGGGATCGCTATCATCCCGCGCTACCGCCAACGTCGCTGCCTCTTCGGCTTGCTCGATCGAGCGCTGCGGCGACGCGCTCCACCGGTTCAGGTAGTCGAGCCCGTGGGTAAGGGCGAGGAAGGCGTGTGCCGAGGCGAAGTTCGGGTCCAGTTCGACGGCACGTTGCAAAAGCTCGCGGGCGTCGCTGTTCGTTTGCTTCGTCAGCCGGTGCCACAGCTCCCGGCCACGCAAGAAGCAGTCATACGCCTCGGGTTGCCGGGTCTTCCCCGGCGCCAGTCTTTGCCGATCGCCATCTGTCAGGTTGACCGCCAGCGCGTCGACAATCTGCTGCGTGACATCGTCCTGAACCACGAATATGTCGGTCAGGTCGCGATCGAACCGCTCCGCCCATAGATGCCCGCCGGTGGTCGCGTCGATGAGCTGCGCGGTGATGCGTACCCTGTTCCCCGATTTGCGTACGCTACCCTCAAGTACATGCCGCACGCCGAGCTTCGTGCCCACCTCCTGCACATGGACGTTCTTGCCCTTGAAAGTGAACGACGAATTGCGGGCGATAACGAAGAGCTGCGACAGCTTCGATAGCGCCGTGATGATGTCTTCCGAGATGCCGTCGGCGAAGTAGTCCTGTTCGGCGTCACCGCTCATGTTGGTGAAGGGCAGGACGGCGATCGACAGCTTCGGCGACACTGCCGTCGCCGGTTGGCTCGTCGCGGTTTCCGAGGTCGCGGCTGCCTTGGTCCCGGCGCTGCCGACTTGCAGCGAATAGACCCGGATCGGCTCGGCGATGTTCTTGAGCTGCGTGCTCCCGAGATCGCTAACCGAGAGGTCGAGCCTTGACTTGACTTGGCGATAGGCATCCTCGGACAGGCAGATCGCGCCCGCCGCGGCGACGCCCTCCAATCGCGAGGCGATGTTGACGCCGTCGCCCATCAGATCGCCATCGCTTTCCTCGACGACGTCGCCCAGGTGGATACCGATCCGGAACTCGATGCGACGGTCCTGCGGCACGCCGTCATTGCGCTCCACCATACCGTTCTGCACCTCAATGGCGCAGCGTACGGCGTCCACCACGCTGCGGAACTCGACCAGCGCACCATCGCCGGTGCGCTTCACCACCCGGCCATGGTGCACGGCGATCGTCGGATCGATGAGATCGCTACGCAGTGCCCGCAACCTCGCTAGGGTGCGGTCCTCGTCGGCGCCGGCAAGCCGGCTGTACCCAACCACATCAGCGGCCAGGATTGCAGCCAGCTTTCGGTTCTCGCTCATGGCGCCGTCTCCTCACTTTCACGATAGCAGGGAGACAGAGGGCAAGAAAGAACTTTTGGCCGCTGCTCAGAGCGATCTTGGTTGAGATCGAGTTGGCCATGGCTCATGTGGACGCGCCGACGTTGTAGCCCTGCGCAATGACTGCTCTGTCAGCCTCCCGGCCGTTCGGACGCGGTCTTTCGAAAGCCCACTCAGGGTCAGGTCACGACGATGCCCGGGCCTACCCGAATGCCCGCTCATTGAAGATCCGCAGCCGGAACTTGCCAGTCCGCTTACAGCCCAAGTCTGTCATTCCATGCAGGCGAAGCCGGTGTCCGTTAGGACCATTGTCTGCCTGGCGTTCTCGATTCTGACGCACCACCAAACTACCCCGAACATCACACATCGTCGGAATAGCGCAAGTCCGCCACTGCGGCGATATATCCACCGATATGATAATATCCAACGAGACATAGAAGCTCGATGAGTCCTGGTTCGCCTATGCGTCTGATAACATCCGACAGCCGCACGTCGCCGACGTCGTCATTGGCGAGTAACTCCTGCACGAATGCAGCGATCGCCCTGTCATCCTCGGATAGTTCGTCGGGAATGCGACCGACAAAGAGATCCTCGATCGCGGCTGAACTAAGAAGTTCCTCTCTGGCAACGAGCGCGGCGTGGAAATGCCATACATAGTCGGCGCCGATCCTACGGGCAGTCAACAGGATTGCCACTTCCACGATTGCCTTGCTGAGGCGCGTGCCCCAACGAAGAGCCTCGCCCAACGCCTGCACGCGCTGTGCAATTTGAGGCGTATGTAGAAGCAGGCGCAGTGGCCCGCGAACACCTCCGCGAGGTCCGCTAGCGATTTCGTTGCGAACGCGGAGTTGATCCTCGGACATTGCGCCCTGTTCGGGAAAGTCGATACGCGAGCAGATTGCCATGGTTATTGATCCCAAAACGCTGCCTAATCCGCGTTCGCGGAATGACGGCACTATAACGACGAAAATAAGGTTACTGGCAGTAAGCACGATGCACAGCGGGCGAGACGCGAAATCTTAAGGTTGCTGCGCGCCAGCGCCAGCGACTGGTTGAAGGTTTTCTTTCATCAGAGGGCGTTCAAAGCCTATGCCGGCGGCGAAGATTAATGATGACAAGCAAAACTTACATGCCCAATGATTTCTCCAGCGTCATAGGTTCCCAGCCCTCGATCCGGGGGCTGAGCTCGACACCTTCGAAGGGTGTGGTTTCGAAAAACCATGATCGCGGCGCTGGGCGACCCCAAGGCTGTTCGAGCGTTCCGACAGTCCCCCATTCGTGCGGCGGCTCTTCCAAATCGATCAGCTGGATCGGCATGATGAAAATCTCCGCCCGATGGCCGTCCGGATCGCGGAAGTAGACATAGAGCATGTGGTCGAGGCCGTGGCGTTGAGGACCGCGTTCCACAGTCTGACCGAAGCCTAGCTGAGCTGCTGCATCGCAGGCGTGGAAGATGTGCGACGACTCCATGATGGCATAGGCGAAGTGGTGCAAGGCCGGTCCTCGCCCGCGAATGTAAACGATGTCGTGCGGGTTATTCTTCCTGCTCATGAACGCACCGGTGATCCGCTCCGGCGTGCCGCCAACGTTGTAGTCCGAGCAACGGAAACCAAGGTTGGAATAGTAGATCGAAGTCTCGTGGGGATCTGGTGTGTGCAGCTGGTAGTGGTCTAGGCGCAGCACTGCTCCGCCCTTGTGAAGCCGGGATTGTCCCAGCATGCGTTGTCGCGTTTCCATCTGCGCCACAAGCTCGATCGGGGTTCCTGCGCAATCATGAAAGCGCAGAGTGCGTTGTCGGAAAGGGATCTCGATCCATTCGCTTCGGATGCCTTGTCTGTCAAAATATGCCTTCGCCCTATCGAGATCCTCTTCGAACTGCACGCGCATGCCGATACTCTGACAACGCGGCGCGCCCGCGGTCTTGCGCAGGACGAGGCTGTGATGGGCGATTTCTTCCACTGTCCGGAGGAAGACCGTCTCGTTGTCCTCGTCGCTGACGACGAGCCCAAAAATCTCGGTGTAGAACTCCTTGCTTCGGCCGAGATCCTTCACCGTCAGCGTCAGGTGACTGGCTCGGGTGATATTGAAAGGCGGGTTGTAGTTAGTGTCAGGAAACTTCATGTTTTCCTCCGATAGCGCACGCTGATCCATTCAAATTTGCCAAGGGTCGATATCGCAGCCGCCGAATTTTTGAGAACGCCGATCCCGCGGATTCCGACTTCATCGAAGTCGTCGACCTTGATTGGGCCGACGCCCTCGGGAGTTCCGGTCATGATCAAGTCGCTGGCGCTGCGTGATGTATTGGGAAAAGCAGGAGAAGATATAAGGTGTTGAGTATTTCATGTGGCGCTGGAATTCCGCCGCTCGGACAACCTGTCGACGCGGGTTCGGATCTGCGCGCCAATCGGATTGAGATCGGTCGCACGGATAGGTCCTAGCGGTCCGAAACGGTCGTAAGCCCCTGCGGGCAAGAATGGGTATCGTGCAACCCGCAACAGTGACGTGACGAACGTGTTTCATCCCACATCTCCTCCCAAACGTGTGCGTGGATTATGCGAACGTTAGCGCAAATGTCAAGCTATCCCACAGTGAGGTTAAGATGATTGTTGCGCTGTGTAGCCTTGCCTGCTTCTTGACTCGGGGAGATAGTCGACTTACCTAGCGCTAACGATGGCACAAGGGATTCCGAAAGCTATGCAGCATACGCCAATTCTATGCCTGACGTTCGACAATCTCGGCGCGGCGCGAAGTGTCTTCGATGGCAAGACGGCGGTTCCCGACCACGCCGCACACGACATTGTTGCCGGCATCCCCAACGTCCTCAGGTCGCTTCGGGGCCTCAATCTGCGAGCGACCTTCTTTGTCGAGGGGTGGAGTGCGCTACACTACCCCGATGCCATAAAGGCTATCGTAGCAGAGGGGCACGAGATTGGGTTGCACGGATGGATCCATGAACCCTTCGCCGAGCTAAATCAGCTTCGAGCGACCCAGTATATTACCGACGGCGTCGCGATGTTGGCCGCGCGCGGCGTTGTGCCAAAGGGCTTTCGCGCGCCGGGCGGCAAACGCGGCTCGTACGCGGAGGAGATCCTTCTCGCGTCAGGGTTCAAGTACGACAGCAGCGTCGAGACATGCATGTCGATGGATATCCCGCGCGACGCATCTCTTTATGTAGGTAACGGGGTTGGGCGACTGCCTTCCGGTCTGATGAACATTCCGTGGGAGTGGTTCATGATTGACGCCATTCATTATCTCCTATCGCCGGATGGAATTCGCGATCCTTTTGCCTTGGCCGAGTATTGGGGGGCAATTCTGCGCAACGTCGCCGCAAAAGGTGGAGTTCTCACGGTCATCTTCCATGCCCATGTTTCGGGCGTCGCCTCCGACAGGCTTGCTGCGATGGAGCGGTTCTTGCATGCGGCGATTGAACTGGGCTTTCGCATTCTTCCTGCCCATGAGGTGGCAAGTCTGGCCGCCAAAGAGTCGCAGAAGGGCTACTAGGCAAGGTAGAGAGCGCCTCGCTCTCTCTCACGCGCTTACCAACAACTTCGTCGTGAACTCCTAACTGCGCGCGAGGGTCGAGACCGTCAAGACGAACCGATTAGCGTCAACGGGCGGATTGTCCGTTGGACTTAGTAGTTCGGTCGATCTCGGTCCTCTAGAACAAGGACCTCAAGCCTTTAAAAACTACAATGGGCTGATTAGGGCTGTACTACCACATTGATGAAGCCGCTGCCGACCTGCGTTACAACGTGATCAAGCGCTTCGTTCGCTTCGCTTAGCCGAAATGCGTGATGTTCTAGGCAACTAAGATCGAGAGTGCCGGCTGCCACCATTCCTGCCATTTGTTGACCTTCCTGCGTCGTGAACCACTTGGACCCGATATATTGCATTTGGTTCACCATGAGAGCGACCGGGTCGAAGCAAACTTGCTCGCGCGTTCCACCGACAAAGACCATTCGCCCACCATTGCTACAAGCGTTAGCTGCGTCGGTCGACAGCGACGATGGCGCCGCAGTCGCAAGTGCCTCCAAGACAATGTCAACGCCCATCCCATCCGTCACCGTCCGAGCCCAATCCGCAATCGAGCCGGAATGAGTTGAGAATGTCTCTATTCGAGTGGGCGAGAGTGCCTTCAGCCGCGCCAATGACGATTCGTCCCGAGCCACCGCGAGTATTTTCGGGACACCTAAGGCAAGCGCCAGAAGCACCGCGCCGACCCCGAGTGTACCCGTCGCGCCAAGAATCAATATCGTACTGGTCGGACCAGCGCCTCCCTTCAGGAGACCTGAGTAGGAGGTGCCTAGATATCCGAAGCGTGTTGCTTGGTCGAAACTCATTTTGGCAGGGAGTTCGACGACACTGGACGCTGGCGCCACCATGTATTGCGCCAATCCGCCCGAAGGATATCGCCGAAACATATCCGGTGAGTCTGGACCAAAGCCAAAGTAGCCGGCGAATGTCGACGCACGGCAACCCATCGGCTTTCCCGCACGGCAGGCCGCGCAAGTGCCGCAGGAGCGGAGCGGATTGATGTAAACCGGCTGGCCCACATTAATCCCGCGTACCCCGGAACCGGTCTCAGCGACGACGCCGGCGACGTCTAGACCAAAAATCGCTGGGAAGGGGGGCAACGGGAGATGCGGAAACCATGTCGGAAAATTATGAATGACATTCTTCAGATTTGGAACGAGGCCGCACGACTTGACTTCAACCAGGATGTCGTCGCCGGAAACTTTTGGAGTCGGAACTTCATCAAAGCTAAAAGGTTCGCCGACACCGTGGATCCGGGCAGCGCGCATTAGGGGCGTTATTGTCTTCGACATCCTGGGTTCCTCTTCGGTAGTTATTCGCGTCGGGTGCGCGTGCAAAGCGTCGCGCCGTTATGATTTCAAGCTTCGTTCGCCGGCGAAGCTCCATGAGAGGCTAGAAACATGCGCATGGGCGATAGTGGAAAGAAATTCACCGCGCTCTGACTGGTTGAGCGACCTCCCGGTCGCGCTCGCGAGTATCGACGACCGTGGTTCGGTATTCTCGCGGAGGGCAGCGGGCACTCAGGGTGCGGGCACTGTCGGTGGTGCGAATACGAGGAATGGGGTCTTTGGCTCCTGACCGGGCCGCACGTCTTCCGGAGCGGTTTCGCCTAGCGCACCTAGCGACGCAATGTACTCGTAGAGCGAACGCATCTGCACCTCGTCCATGTGTCGGACGTTGTAGTATGGCATGGGTGGTAGCGCAGTGAAGTTCTTCAAGAACGAAACCCAATCGTCCTCACTCATCTCCGAAACGAGGAGTCGGAGATTAATCGCATAGGTCGTTCCCCAAGGCCCGCGAAAGCCCACAGGACTGCCGGCAAGTGCGGTTGCCGGATCGATGACGCCGCCCTTCTCGCTGTAATTTGACGTATGGCAGTCATGGCAGCCACCAATGATCGACATCATTTGGCCGTATGCGATCGAGGGCCTTGACGGCTCCTGAGCCATGGCGACGGCGCTCCATAATACTGCGATTGCGGCGGCTGCCGCACTCCATCTTACCATTTTTCTCTCCTCCCGCTTTAACGGCATCTCGCAGCCGCCATTCCGGACCATTCCCTCCAAGAATGTTCCGACGCTTCCCCGATAACCGATGGAAGTAAAAGCTGCTGCGTAGATTACGCTATCGTTAGCACAGATAACAGGAATCGACGTCCCGCGTCAATCCTGTCTGAAGCCGGTTTTGCCCAATCGAGCGAGGCAGGCTGCCAAGATTCGCGGCTTTTAATGCAAACGATAGCGCACTTCAAGTTCTGTTCCTCCCGCTGCCCCATGGCCACCGCTCCGTTTTTCCCGGCAATAATTTCGCCGAGCATCTGATCCCCTTCGTCCGGTGCTATCCTTGCCAATTTCGGTGCCAGCGACGAAGCCCTGTTCGATGTGATCGAGGGTAAGCAGAAGGCGCAAGGCAAGCTGCCGTTCGAACTTCCTTCATCCATGGCCAAGGTGTTGGCGCAGAAATCCGACGTTCCGCACGACACGGCCAATCCGCTGTATCCGATCGGTTTCAGCATGCAGTACTGAACGTGCGACACGTCCGATCTGGTTTGCCAAGGTTGAGCCGGCGCTCAAGCGCCTACGCCGAAACGACTGAAACTGGGGCAAACCTGCCAGTCCGCACCCGGCCTAAAATCGGTCGTTCCCTGCCGAGACTATGAAAAAACGGCACAATCCTCGTCGTTCATTTTTGACGCTCGCCCTTCGATCTCTGCGAATGCCTCTTGGAAAATGATGAGCTTGTGCGCCTGCGCCATTGCGTATTCCGTATAGAAACCGTCCGAAATCCAGATGCGCGAGCGCCCCCGTCGGCCATTCCAGCCTAAGCCGCCGATCGATTCCGCTTCGGCGAACTTCCGGCTGGTATGCGCCCGTGAAAGCGCCAGGAAATCGGCGAGATGCGTGATCGATCTGACATCCGTGAGGTAACCGCCAGGCTGCGATGCGTGTCGGTCGATGCCTGCGACAAGCCGGTCCATCAAATGCCCACCTGCATCGCTCCAGGCGAAGATCCGGTAGAGCGGCCCGGGCATTCGTATCTCAGGGCTCGCCAAGAGGCGATCTCCTATAGCCGGCACGAGGAGAGGAAGCAGCCGTTCGGGCGCGCTGCGAAAGCGGATGCTCCTATCCCCCCCGTCGATACAGTCGAGAGCGGCAAGATGCACCTCATACCACCCGCCGAGCACCGGCAGTGCTTCGGGTGCAGGCACCACTTCCCCCGCGCGGCTCCCTTCGAGCGCCGGAAGGACCAGACGGTACTTCAGGATTTCGTCGAAAAAGGCATAGGCGGTGTTGCGGCTGGAAATGTTGTGCTGGACGGCGAGATGCCCAATAACCCGCCGCGACACGCCCGGTCCGCCTACTTCTGCGGCGCGAAAATGCCGTGTGAGCGCCGCCTGGGAGAGCAGCCATCGCTGCTGCGAGGCGAACTGCGCCGATGAACGCGGCGCGGCCACGTGGCTTGCGACGAAATTCTGAGCCAGCAACCCGATCGCATCGTCAAAGGCTTCCGCCGCCATCAAACGGTCGATCCCGCTCGCTTCCGGCAGAAGGCGGAAGCGCCGCTCAAGCATGGACGTCATCGCAAGCCACTCGAGCGATATAGAGCCATGACAGACAGATCTGCACTCTCTTCTTTTTATCAGGCACGGTCATTCCCCGGTCACAAGCCGCCACCCTGCGACCCGTTCGACAGATAGCCGGGATGGCGGCGCAACGTCCTGAAGGCAGGCCGGAGGAATTCTGAAATTTTCTGATTCTTTTCTGAAATTGCCCGCCGGCACTGGCCGCGCCAGGCCGTCCCCACACGCCCGACCCTACCGGTTGACGGGTCCGCCGGGTGCTCATTATGGTGCGCCGTGTTGCGAAAGGGCGTGGGGGGCACTTGTTCTTATTTTCGGGCTTTGTTCTAGATCCGGACCGTGCAGAATTGCGTGCGCCCGACGGGTCCGTGACCCGGCTGCGCCCAAAAGCCTTCGAACTGCTGAAATTGTTCGTTGCCAACAGCCATCGCGTGCTCGGCAAGCAGGACTTGATGGAGGCCGTCTGGCCCGGCATCCATGTCGGCGAGGACAGCCTTTTCCAGTGCATCCGCGAAATCCGCACCGCGCTCGGTGATAGCGAGCGGCAGATGATCAAGCTGGTCTCCGGCCGAGGCTATCTCTTCGCCCTCGAGGTCACCAACGGACAGGGGCACGAGAAGGCGGCGCCGCAGCTCCGGCAAGCGGGAAACCAGCCGAGCACAAGGCCACGCCGGAGACTTCGCGCCGCGATGCTCGCCAGCCTCGGCGTTCTAGTTGTAGCGCTCCTCATTCTCTTCAGCCGTTCCCTTCTTTTCCAACCATCCCGGCCTGTGCTGGAAGTACTACCGATTACAGATGCCGCCGGTAGTCCCGAGGGTGTCGCGCTCTCCCGCAACATCACCGCCGAGCTGATCGGCGGCCTTTCCAAGATCGAAGGCATCGATCTCGTCGTAAACGAGGGATCGAACACGCGTGCCACCTACAGGGTGCAAGCTGATCTCAGCAAAACTGCACAATCCTGGACCATTCAGGCGCGCCTTATCAATGTCGTCAGCGGTGAGATCCAAACAGTCGCCGAGATATCGGTGAACGCGGGGGAAACAGATCCACAACGTCTCCAGTCCCGCCTTGCTGCGGGCGTCGGCTATGCGCTGGCCGTCCGGATGAACAATCTTGCTCAACCGGACAGTACGCATAGGACAGGCGCGGATATCGCGATCCAGCAGGCCGTCGCGTCGATCAACCAGACGACGCGCGAGCGTTTCGCAACGGCACGGGAGATTCTTGAGAAGTATCGCGCCGCCGATCCTGAAAACGTCGACCTGCGAGTGGCGCTTGTCGGCCTGCATCTGCGCGCTGTGCAAATGGGCTGGTATAGCGCCGCCGAAAGCGCCGCCGCCGAAACCGATGCCCGCGCCTTGCTGGAAGATGCTTTACGGTCGCGACCGCAATCCATACCCGTGCTGGGCGCATACTGCCGCTTCCTGACGGCGACCAACCAGTTCGCCGAAAGTCTTGTCGCCTGCGCGCGCGAGCTGACGCTCAATCCCTGGGACGGCGCGGCGCTCTATCAGATCGGTCTCGCAGAGGTCCAACTCGGCCGCTTCGACGATGGACTGCGGACATTCACCGAGGCCGACCGCTTCGATACGCCGGCGGTCTCCCGCTGGACCTGGCTGCTCGGGGCTGGCTGGGCGAACCTGCTGCTCGATCGCAACGCAGAAGCAATCGGATTGCTGGAACGCTCGATTGCCATCACTCCTGGCTCCGGCCGCTCCTACATGCTGCTAGCGACCGCCTACCGGCGCCTTGGCCGCAAGAAGGAGGCATGGGAAGCGTTGCTGAAAGGCATGGCGCTACGTCCCGACTTCACCGTCCGCACTCTCCCCTTGTCGAGTCACAACGCGAGCGACACCTACCTCAACGCCACCCAGGCCATTCTGCGAACGCTCGTCGAAATCGGCCTGCCGACCGGCGACCCTCGATAGACGCCAAATACCACTTGGCACTCAAGCCGCTACGGCGGCAACGCTCTGCAAGCGACCCCTGCGTGATCGCATAGGTTCCGACGTTGTTCGGCAGCAGTCGGTTCAAGCACCCCCTGACGCGTCGTGAATCGCGGATGTCTGTTCACGGGCAGTCAAAAATGGACGCAGACAATCGCGGAGAATTTTTCTAGCTCTTGCGCGGAAGAGTTCCCTCGAACGGCCAGTTCTCGCGATTGCAGGCAAAGTAGCCGCTTCACGGGCGGATAAAGCATGCGGGGGGAAACAGGTAGGTCGGGGCTAAATTTGATTTCGAGATATGACGATGCGCGGCGGGCCGCGCTGCTCGCCGGAGCGGCGATCATGCTGTTTTCGGTGGGACCGGTCCTGGCGCAGACCGCCTCGCAGGTGACGCCGCAGACGTTCGAACCACAATTGCAGAAGCAGGTGCGCGGCATCGTGATTCCCGAAGGCGCGGGGCAGACCGCACCCGCCGGTGCGGCAAAGCTCAACGTTCATATCGGGAGTGTCGTCATCGAGGGCGGTCTGCCGGTGCTGGCGGAAGACGCGGCGAAGCTAAAGGCGGAACTTGCCGGCAAGACGGTCACCGCTGCCGATCTCTTCGCCGCCACGAGCCGTTTGCAGACAGCCTATGCCGCAAAAGGTTATCCGTTGGTGCGCGTGCTCCTGCCGGCGCAACGCCTGGTGAACGGCGCGACCTTGCGCATCGCCGTCATCGACGGCTTCCTGGAAAGGATCGACACTTCGCATCTGCCGGACAACATCCGTGAACGCGTCGCGAAGCTGCTGGCGCCCCTGGTAGGTAAGAGAAGCATCACCAATGCCGAGATCGAACGACGCGTGCTGCTGGCCGGCGACCTGCCGGGTGCCGTGCTGCGCTCTACCCTTTCCAGGGGGACGACGGCTGGCGGCAGTGTGCTGACGATCGAGGCCCGTTACAAGCCGGTGCTCTTTTCCCTCAACACGGACAATCGGCAGTCGGACCAGCTCGGCAAATACAATACGGGCATGGGCATCGACTTCAATTCGGTGTTCGGTTTCGGGGAACTCATTTATCTGCGCGCCTCCGGCGCACCGCGCTTCGATGGCGACACCGGCTTCTTCTCGGGGTCGCCGCGCAACCGCATGCTGGCCGGCGGCGTCACCGTACCGCTCGGCAATGACGGACTGAGCCTCAATCTGGAGGCGACGGCCTCGCGCACCGCGCCGGAAGCCGAGGCCGGCAGCAATGCCTTCCAGTCGGACTTCACCCGCTATTCCGCCAGGCTCAACTATCCGCTGATCCGGTCGCGCAACCTGACGCTCAACCTGACCGGCGCATTCGACGCGCAGGACGAGGAGCTGAGCGCCATCAATCTTGGCGGCGTCGCTCTGTCGAAGGATCGGTTGCGCATCCTGCGCACCGGGGCGGACCTCTCCTGGTATGTATTCGGTGATTCGCTGTTCTCGGCCGGGCTGACCGGCTCCTTCGGCATCAATGGCCTGGGCGCGCGCAGTGCTGCGGACGCTGCCGCCAGCGATACGCCGCTGTCGCGGCAGGGTGCCGACGACGATTTCCAGAAGCTCGAACTCACGCTTGGCTATCGCCAGCCGGTCGCCGAACACCTGACCTTCGATCTGGGCGCCACGGCGCAGACCTCCTTTGGCCAACCGCTGCTCAATTCCGAGCAGATCGGGCTTGCCTCGACCACCGGCCTTTCGACGTTCCCGTCCGGCCTGATGCAGGGCGATGACGGCTTCGTCGTCCGCGCCGAGGCGCAGTTTCCGTTCACGATGCCGTTCAGCCTGCCGTTCGCGCTTCCCGCTTTCCCGGCACAGCAGGGCACAGGCTTGCCGGCGGACGGAGCGTCAAGCGGCGCCTTCCTCGTCTCACCCTATCTGTTCGGCGCCTATGGCGGTGTGCTCCTGCACGACCCCACCGCGCTGGAAACAGCCTGGACGCAAGGGGCGTCCTATGGGGCGGGCCTGCGTCTCGGCGCCGCCGAGCAGGCGAGCTTCAATTCCACGACCCTCAGCCTCGAATACGGCCGCACCGAGCGCTTCGGTGATGGTTCGAACGACAATCGCTTCACGCTCTCGGCAGCGTTCCAGTTCTAGGACCATCGCCATGCTGCACGTCAAAGACCGCCGCTCCATCGTCCGTCCCGTCCGCACGAGGACCAGGCTCATCGCCCTTCTTGCCTCCACGGCACTGGTCGGGGCCAATCCGGCCTTCACCCAGTCCTTGCCGACGGGCGGAAGCGTCGCGGCGGGCAGTGCGACGATCGGCACGCCATCAAACGGCACGCTGACGATCAACCAGACGAGTGCCAATGCCGTCGTCAACTGGCAGAACTTCAATATCGGCCAGGGCAACGGCGTCACCTTCGTCCAGCCGAATGCTTCCTCGGCCATCCTCAACCGCGTCACCGGCTCGACCACGACGACCATCGCCGGCAGCCTCATCGCCAACGGGCAGGTTTATCTGGTCAACCCCAACGGCATTGCCATCACGCCAACGGGGACCGTCAATACCGGCGCATTCGTCGCCTCAACGCTCGGTATCTCCGACGACGACTTCATGGCCGGCAAGCGGACGTTTACCGGCAACGGCGCATCCAGTTCCGTGGCCAATGCGGGCACGATCACCATCAATCGTGGCGGCTATCTCGCCTTGATCGGCGGCTCGGTCGAGAACTCTGGCGTGATCACTGTGCCGATGGGCAAGGCGGCGCTTGGCTCGGGCGAGCAGGCGACGCTCGATCTGGCCGGTGACGGCTTCCTGCAGGTGGCGATCCCGACAGCGGCCGCGGGGACGAAAGCGCTCGTCTCCAACACGGGCAAGATCTCCGCCAATGGCGGTACGGTGCAGCTTTCGGCCGCCGCCGCCAGGGACATGGCGCGCCAGGCGGTCAATATGTCTGGCACCATCGAAGCCAAGGGTGTTTCCGGCACGAGCGGCGACATCACGCTCACCGGCGGCGACGGCGAGGTGGCTGTCTCCGGTGCGCTCGATGCCGGCAATGCCGCCGGCACGGGCGGCAAGGTCACGGTAACCGGCCGGTCGATTAAGCTCGCTTCCGCCAAGGTGAATGCTTCCGGCAAGACCGGCGGCGGCACCGTCAATATCGGCGGCGAACGTCAGGGTGGCGGCACGTTGAAGCACGCCGACACGCTGACCGTCGATGCCAACACCACCATCAATGCCGATGCGGTCACGACCGGCAATGGCGGCAATGTCGTCTTGTGGTCGGATAATCTCACCAGCTTCGCCGGCACCATCACCGCCCGCGGCGGTTCGCTCTCCGGCAATGGCGGCAATGCGGAAGTCTCCGGTAAGGCGCTACTCTCCTATACCGGCTTTACCGATCTTTCCGCCGCCAACGGTTCCTTCGGCGACCTGCTGCTCGATCCGTACAACGTGACGATCTCGACGGCGACGGACAGCAATTCCTCTGGCTTCACGGCTAGCGGCAATGACAGTGTCATCAATGTCAACACACTGACCAATGCGCTTCAGACGGCGAATGTTACGGTATCGACCGGCGGAGCGGGCTCTGCCGGCTCGCAGGCCGGCAACATCACCATCGCAGCACCGCTGGCCTGGAGCGCCAATCTCCTCCAGCTCAATGCCGCTCACTCAATCAACATCGATGCGACCGTCACAGTCGGCGGCACTGGCGCGCTTATGTTGAACACCAATGTCGGAGGGGGTTCGGGCGGCACGGTCGACTTCGGACTGACCGCGACGGGCTTTGCCGGTCGCATCGACTTCACCGGCACGCCGGGCTCGCAAGCGCTCTTTCTCGATGGCGCGCAGCAGACGCTCGTTTATTCAGCCGCGGATCTGCTGAACATCAACACGGCAAACTCGGGCCGTTTCGCCCTCGCCAGTAATCTTGATCTTGCGGCAATGCCCTATACCGATGCGCTGATCCCAACTTTCAGCGGCAGCTTCGATGGCCTCGGCCATACGATCTCTAACCTGACAATCAACAGCACGACCAATAATGCAGCCGTCGGCCTGTTCGGCACGGTCACGGGCGGCACGATCCGCAATATCGGCCTTGTAGGCGGTACCGTCAGCGGTGTAGGCACCGCGCCCCAATACCCTAATCCCGTGGCGACGGACGGTGCGCTGGTCGGTCTTCTGAAGACCGTCAGCAACGGTACGCAAGCCTCGGTCGTCAATGCGTTTGCCTCGACCAATGTGAGCGGCGGAACGAGCGCCAACGTCGGCGGCCTTGTCGGCGCGACATCGAGCAATGGCGCTCCGGTCACGATCGCCAATTCCTACGCGACCGGCGCGGTGGTGGCGGGATCGCAGGGCAGCGCCGGCGGTCTCGTCGGACAGAACTATGCCAAAGGGGGTTCCGCCACGATCACCGGCTCCTACGCGACGGGCACGGTGACGACGGGAAGCCTCGGTTCCGCCGGTGGCCTCGCGGGCTACAATTATGCCAACTCCGATACCGCTGCGATCACCGGTTCCTACGCGACCGGGACCGTCACCGGTGACGCGAACGCCACGCTCGGCGGCCTCGTGGGTCAGAACTTCGCCTACATAAACATGACAGCTTCCATTGCCTCGTCTTACGCGACCGGAACCGTCGGCTCGACGGCGGGACTAATAGCAGCCGGTGGCCTGGTCGGAGTGAACAGCGCTTCGACCAACGCCTCCGCACTGATCGACAACGCGTTCGCGACCGGTGCGGTCTACGGCGGCAGCGCGGCGGGCGGCCTGGTCGGACAAAATTACGCGTTCACGTCCGCTAACGCTTCAATCACCAATGCCTACGCGACCGGTGCAGTGTCCAGCGTGGCATACGGCCAGGCCGGCGGCCTTGTCGGAATGCTTCAGGCCTACGGCGGGACGGCAAGCATCAGCAATGTCTATGCGACGGGCTCGGTCACGGCACCGACCCAATATTTTCAGACCTATGCGGGCGGGTTGATCGGCTGGACCTATCCGCAGAACGGTGGCACGATCTCGGTCAGCAACGCCTATTGGGACACGTCGACGAGTGGCATCGCCGGCAATGGCATCGGCAATGATGGCGCCGGCCAGCAAGGGAATGTAAGCGGGCTTGCTACGTCGGGTCTCCAGACGGCGGGCATCAACCTCGGCTCCGCCTTCGCCGGCGGCACGAATGGCCTGTATCCCTATCTCACCAGTATCTTCCAGAACGGAGTTCAGGCGATCTCTGGCACCGCCTATATCGACAACCAGGTGACACCCGCCGCCTCCGGCCTGAACGGCGCGGTCACCGTGACCGGTCTTGCCAACGGCAGTCGCTTTGGGTCGGCCTCAACAGGCGCCAACGGGTACTATTACATCTTTGGTGCTGCGGGTACCTTTGCGCCCGGCAATGCGCTCATCACCTATACGACTGCCAACCCCGGAACCGGCGCGACCAACTCTGCGGCCTTCGCCACCGCATCCAACCAGCCCGCTCAAACCGGGTTCAATCTCCTCGGCAACACGCTGTCGGGCTCGACGGTTTCGACGCTTTATTCAACCGCTGGCATCACGAAAGACGCCGCCTTAGCCGCAAGCGGTAATGATGCAGGCGCCACCGCCGCCATCAACGGTACGTCCAACCTTCTGATCAACGCGCTTGGCGCCAGTTTCACGATCGATCAGGCAGTGACGGTAGGCGGGCTGACCGTGTCGACAGCGAGCGGATCGCCATTGACGGTCGCCAGCCCGCTCACGCTGACGGCAGGTAGCAGTCTCCGCCTGCTCTCAGGCGGCGCGCTCACGATCAATGCTCCGATCACGGTCAAGGGCGCGGGCTCCGTCGCGCTTGCCTACGACAGCTCGTCGGCCAGCAATCTCTCGTTCGGTCTGACCGGCTCTGGCTTCACCGGGAACCTCAGCTATCTGAACGCCGATGGCACACTCGCCACATCGAACCAGGGCGGCTCGCTCACCGTCAATGGCGCGGTCTATTCGCTTCTCTACTCGATGGCGGATGTGGCCAACATCACCTCGGTCGGTCTGGCCGGGCAATATGCACTCGCCAACAGTCTCGATGCGTCGGGCGCCACATATACAGATGCGCTGATTGGTCCAAACAACCTCAACTATTTCACCGGCGCGTTCGAGGGCCTTGGCCATACGATCAACAATCTGACGATCTCCAAGAGTGCTGACGGCGCAGGGCTATTCGGTTACAGCAGCGGCCTCATTCAGGACATCGGATTGGTCAACGTCTCGGTCGCCAATACGAATCCCTTTGGACGTTACGTCGGCGGCCTTGTCGGATACCAGTCCGGCAACACCATCAACAACGCCTATGTCACCGGCTGGGTGAGTGGCGGCAGCAACGCCGGCGGTCTCGTCGGTTATCTGAACGGGGGCGCGATCAACAGCGCCTATTCCTCCGCCGCTGTCAGCGGGACCGCAAATGTGGGCGGCCTCGCCGGATTTGTGAACGGCGGTGCCGTCTATAAAGCTTACGCGACGGGCACTGTTGTCGACACGGGCAACAGCGCCGGCGGCCTTATCGGTGGGACCGACTCGTCCTCTCATGGAGTCACGATCACCAACGTCTACGCCACGGGCGCCGTCATTGGCGGCAATAGCGTCGGCGGACTCATCGGGTTCTTATATGGGACGCTGCGCAATGCCTATTCGACCGGCGCGGTCAGCGGCGGCACCGCCGGCGGCCTTGTCGGATATGCGTATGGCGGCTCGATAGCCAATGCCTATTGGGATACACAAACGAGCGGAACGACCACGGGTATCGCAAACGATTCCGCTGGGGCGTCGGGCAATGTGACCGGCCTCACGACGGCGCAATTGCAGGATGGTTCCTCGAGCACTGGGCTTGGCTCGTCATTCACCGTCTCACCTGGCCTTTACGCATATCTCACCCCGTTCTATGCCAACGGCGTCCAGGCCATCTCCGGCATCGCCTACCAGAACAGCGGCACGACCGCGCTGGCCTCGGGGGCGGGCGGTGCGGGCCTCGTCAATGTGCGCGTCGGAAATGGCGCGGTGCAGACAGTAACGACAGGGGCGAACGGCTATTACTATGCAATCGTCGCCAATGGCACGATCGATACGACCAACGGCACCGACGTACTGGCTTATACGACCGCCAACGCGATAACGGGTGCGGCCGATGGGGCAACGTTCCGCACGGCGCTTGGTACCGTCAACAATGTCGATGTTTCGGGCGGCTGGCGACGTGACACGACCGCCCTCGGTACGCTGTCGGCGCTTGACGCAGCCTATGCCAACGCGACTGCCGGCACGACGGCATCTGGCCTCACATTCGCCAATCGCTCCATCTTTGCGGTGAACGACTTCGCCGTCGATACGGCACTTTCGGTCAGCGGCACGGTCAACCTGTCGAGCCCCGGGAATGTCACTCAAACCGCCGCCATTTCCGCCAATACGCTGATGCTGCAGGGGGCAGGCAACACGTTCACGCTCACGAGCAGCGGCAATCAGTTCAGCCAATTCGCCGCATCCGGCGGAGCTATCGACATCTACGACGCCAGCTCTCTGACGGTTGCGGCGAACGTCACTGATGCCTGCAACTGCCTCGTCACAGGCGTGACCGGCGATCAGATCAAGATCGCGACGGCGGGCGACCTGACGATCGCATCTGGCGCCGCGATTTCCGGCAGTTCCCCTACGCTCGTGGCCGGTGGTGCCTTCATCAACAATGCCGGATCAAGTGCGGTCGCAGCCACATCCGGCCGCTGGCTGATCTATTCCGCCAACCCGACTGGCGACACGTTCGATGGGCTTGACAGCGGCAACACGGCCGTTTGGAATACAGCGGCTGGTAACGCGGTGTCGGCGACAGGTAATCGCTACGTCTTTGCCTATCACCCGACCTTGACCGTGGCAGCTGTCGATTCAAGCAAGACATATGGCGACGTCGCGACGCTGCCGAATGCCACGATCACCGGCCTGGATGCGGGCGTAACCGGGGCCTATCTGGGCGATACACTTTCAGATGTCGTCTCGGGATCGGCCAGCGTTAGCTCGGCCGGCGTGGCATCGTCAGCGAGCGTCGGAACCTTTGATATCATCGCCGCGCAGGGCTCGCTCGCGTCGAGCGGCTATGGCTTCAACTTTGTCAACGGTAGCCTCAGCGTTAACCAGCGCGCGATCACGGTCACGACGGATGGCATTTCCAGGACCTATGGCGATGCCAATCCGGCGCTGACCTATACCGTCGGTGGGGCGGGCCTCGTCAATAACGACACGCTCGCCGGGTCGCTTTCGACCTCGGCAGGGCAGTATTCGAATGTGGGCAGCTACGGGATCACCATCGGTAGCCTCGGCAATGCCAATTACGCGATTACCTATAATGCCGCCAATCTGACGATCACCCCGCGTGCGCTGACGGTGACGGCCGATGCGCTGTCGAAAGCCTATGGTGACACTAGTCCAACGCTGACCTATTCGGCGACGGGCCTTGTCAACAACGACGCGCTCTCCGGATCGCTTTCGACCACTGCAGGGCAATATTCCAATGTCGGCGCCTATGCGATCACACAAGGATCGCTGGTCAATGCCAACTACGCCATCAGCTATACAGGTGCCAACCTCACCGTGAATGCGCGTGCGCTGACGGTGACGGCAGATGCGGTGTCGAAGACTTACGGCGATGCCAACCCGGCGCTGACCTATACGGCGACAGGCCTTGTCAACAACGACACGCTCTCGGGATCGCTGTCGACTTCAGCGGGGCAGTATTCGAATGTGGGTGCTTATGCGATCGCCCAGGGGACGCTCGCGGCTTCCAGCAACTACGCCCTGACCTATGCCGGCGCCAACTTGAGCGTGAACCAACGGGCGCTGACGGTGACGGCGGATGCGCAGTCGAAGACCTACGGCGATGCAAACCCGACGCTGAGCTACACGGCGACGGGCCTCGTCAACAACGACACGCTCTCCGGATCGCTTTCGACCATGGCGGGGCAATATGCCAATGTCGGCGCCTACGCGATCACGCAAGGGTCGCTGACAAACGCCAACTACGCCATCAGCTACACGGGCGCAGACCTCACCGTCAACCAACGCGCCATCACGGTCGCCGCCGATTCTCTCAGCCGCCGCTATGGCCTCGCCAATCCGGCGCTCACCTACACGGTCGGGGGTGCGAGCCTGGTCAACGGCGACAGGCTTTCAGGAAGACTCGCTACCTTGGCGACGAGCCTCAGTGCGCCGGGCGCCTATGCGATCACCCAAGGGATGTTGGCCGCGTCCGCCAACTACAGTATGACCTTCCTTCCCGGTGTGTTGACAGTGGAGCAGGCAGCCAACCCTGAACCCGGCACGACGGCGAGTTCCGTCACGATGGCCTTCGATGTGGGCCGCTTCGCACCGCTCCCCCCGGCGCAATCCGACAACACCGAAACTGCCGATGGCAGCCACGTTCTGTTCGCTGACCCGCGCTTGGACGGAACGGTCATCTGCCTCGACAATAGTAGCTGTATCTCGGTTCCGGCGGGGACAAGACATTAACCCTGCCGACCTTCGCAGGCCGCCGATCCCGGACCATTGGCGGCCCCAAACCGTGCTCAAAGGCGATTTGCCTCTAAACCATAGGGCTTGTTAGAATGACTTCATTCCGTTTTCTTTTGCTGAAACGTTCGTGCCTGACGGCGGCGCTCGTTCTCGTCGCCGGTACAGCGATTGCAGCGCCCCTCCCGGGCGGGGCCAGCTCGCTCGTCGAGACCTACGATGATTGGGGCGTCGTGTGCCAGATGCAGGCCAATGCTCCGTCCTGCCTCGTCAGACAGGTCCAAACCAACAACCAAACCAAGCAGACCGTCCTGGCGGTCGAGATCGGCAAGGCCCCCGACGGCAAGTTCTGGGGCACACTGGTGCTGCCGCTCGGGCTGGCGCTGCCCCAGGGCGCTCAGTTGAAGATCGACGATGCCGCGCTCGGCAATATTCTGCCGTTCTCGACCTGCCTGCCGCAAGGCTGCCTCGTACCGCTGACCTTCGAGGCAGACACGATTGCAAAGCTCAGGGCCGGCAAGGCCCTCAACGTCACCGTCTCCGCCGCCAACCCAGCCCAACCGCTGGCGCTGGCCGTCTCCTTGAAGGGCCTTGCCGGCGCACTCAATCGCATCGCGGACCTCACCAAGTAGAACCTCCCGCTCTCCGGCGGGAAACGACTTTCCAAGCGTACGGAAACCCAGAGGCACAAGAGGTCCGTTACCCGTGCCGGCCATAGCCTCTGGGACATTGCCACGGACCTCGGCGTGGGGGCGCCGGGCCGGCAGGGATCGATGAATCTTTCGTTGTGTTTCAGCTACTTGAGTGCTGATTGGAAGCAACGGAAAGTGTAGTCCTTGGTTCGAAGCCCATCAAGGCGAGTCATATAGCGATTGGCGTTCTACACCACCGAGAGCGTCTTCATATGGCGATGGGAGGTGGTCTATCGGGAATGAAACTAGCCGAACTACGAGGGATCGGTTTGACAAACTTTGCCAAATTCAGCTAGCCTACTCGCATTATGGAGGCTCGAATGGCTACGATGAACGTATCTCTTCCCGACTCAATGAAAGATTGGGTCGAGGCGCAAGCAAAGACCGGGCGATATTCCAATGCTAGTGACTATGTACGCGACTTGATTCGCAGGGATCAAGTTCACAGTGATAAGATTGCCGCCATGCAACGTTTTGTTGATGACGGCCTCAAGAGCGGTGTTGGTAACCGGTCGAAGGACGAACTCTTTGCTACGGCAGTCGCGCGCGTGGACACTATGCGCGGCAGCAGATAATGCATTTTAGCCTTTCAGTTGAGGCGGAAGAGGACATCATTGCGATCGCCGAACAAGGTGTAAGCATGTTCGGACCCACACAGGCGAGGCGATATCATGACGATCTGTTCGCTGTGCTTGACCTCATTGCCGCCAACCCGCGAATGGCACGTGAGCGGGAAGAGATTTCGCCACCCGTTAGAATTCATCCGTTCAAGGCCCATCTTATTGTCTACCGGATCGAGGAAAACGGAGTAATTTTCGTGATCCGAATACGCCATGGACATGAAGACTGGGCCGGCGATCCTGTCTAGGACTCACAATGGATAAACAAGCATGGTTGTGTGAGAGGCATTGAGGCGCGGCTGTAGCGCATGTCACATCATCTGATATCCCTTACACTTCTGTTGCGGGGCCTACAGCTCGAATCCCATCAAGAGCGGCGTATCCCTTCTTGCCTTCCTGCTCGAAGTCGGAGCGGGATTTGTCGCGACCAGCGTATTTGACGATGCGAACTGTCTTCCCGCAGCTCGCCCGCCAGATCATAAATCGAGCCGGCTTCAGGCGGCGCGAAAATGTCGTCTGCAGCGACATTCGGGGACGCGACTGCGGTTTCGAAACGCCGGCGCCCCGTCGCGATTCAGAGTGCTGTTCGCAGAGCAGGCGCGGAGCTCCTCCGAGCATGCATGTTGCCTCAACAATACTCATCACCACACAAATTGAGGAAACCCCCTTAAATGCCAAGCGACATGAGCTGAAGCGATCATTTTTCGCATAGTCGACGCCCGCCGGCATAGGGCTGGTAGGTGCAGTCGGACGGTCGGAAGGAGCGGTAGCTGCGTGAGCAGGCGGTGACGTTGCAGGACTGCGGTGCGCCTTGGCCATCGATCACTGCTTCTGGCGACCGAGCTCCATTCGGCGCAGGTTCGGCCATCGCCTCCCGCATAAAGTCCCGCCAAATATGCGCTGGCAAGGCACCGCCTGTGACGCCATTCATTGGCGTATCGTCATCATTGCCAACCCATACGCCGGCGACGAGCGGTTCCGTGAAGCCGACGAACCAGGCATCGCGATTGTTCTGGCTGGTGCCGGTCTTGCCGGCTGCAAACGTGCCGGGATCCGCTCCACGTCCGGTGCCGCGCTCGACCACCAACTGCAGAAGCCCGAGGAGATCGGACTGGTAGGTCGAAAGATCGACGTTCGGCCTTGTTTGCGAGCCAACTCGAAACGCATTCGCCTGCCCCGCCGCCTGAAAATTGATGATGCCCCAGGGCTCAACCGGTGCCTTGCCGAGTTGGACGGACGCGTAAGCGCTGGTGAGCTCAAGCAAGTTGACTTCGGATGTACCAAGCGCCAGAGACGGCGTATTGGCAAGCGGCGCTTTGATGCCGAGCTCTCGGGCGGCGGCAATCACTTTGTCGATCCCGACCTCTTGAGCAAGCGCCACGCTGGCCGCATTCAGCGATCGGGCGAAGGCTTCGGCAAGTGTTACCCAGCCGCGATAGTTGCCGCCGTAATTTTGCGGCGACCAGCCATTGATGTCGATTGGCGCATCGAGAATGCGGTCGGACAAGGTAAGCCCCGCCTTCAGTGCTGCGTAATAGACGAACAGCTTGAAGGTGGAGCCCGGCTGCCGCATCGCGGTGACGGCGCGGTTGAACTGGCTTGCCTTGTAGTCACGCCCGCCGACCATGGCAACGACCGCGCCGTCCGGCGTCATCGCTACCAATGCGGCCTGCGATGCTCCGACCGCCTTTCCTTCACCATCGAGTGCTCTTTTGACCACCCTTTCGGCGATCTGCTGGAGCTGTGGTACCAAAGTGGTGCGCACCGTCGTCGAGCCCGGCGAGGAGCCGGCGATTTCGCTTGCCTGCGGCGAAATCCAGTCTGCAAACCAGCTTCCGGAGCGCGGTGTCGGCGTTGTCGGGTGCAGCTTGGCGAAGCTTGCTTTGGCTTCTTCAGCCTCCGGCGCGGTGATCTTGCCATTGGCCACCATCGCGTCGAGAACAACGGAAGTGCGTTGGCGGGCGCCGTCGAAATTGTCGATCGGATTCCATTGGCTCGGCGCCCGCAGTAAGCCCGCCAGCATCGCCGATTCCGGCAGATTGAGTGCACCGATATCCTTGTCGAAGTAGATCCGCGCAGCGGCAGGCATGCCGGTGGCGCCGGCACCGAGATAGACGCTGTTGAGATAGCGTGTCAGGATTTCCTGCTTGCCGAGTTTCCACTCCAGCCACAGGGCGATGACGACCTCCTGTATCTTTCGTTTTATTGTTCGATCGCTCTCAAGATATTGCAGCTTGATGAGCTGCTGGGTGATCGTGCTGCCGCCCTCTACCACCGACCCGGCTTGGATGTTCCGTAGGAGCGCCCTTCCGATCCCTTTGAGGTCGATGCCGAAATGATCCATGAACCGCCGATCCTCAATTGAAAGGACGGCATCGATCAGCCGCGGCGGAAATTGGTCGTATCGAGCATATGGTCCTTGATAAGGTCCCTGTCTTACCAACGGCGCGCCGTCAGCGGTTTCCAGCACGACGACGGGCTTCAACGTCCCGTCCCGGATCTCGCCCCAGGGCACGTCTTTGAGTGCCCACACCAATACGCTTCCTGCAAGGATGAGGCAGGCAAGCAAGGCTAGTCCTATGGTGATTTTCCAACGGCCGGGAGTAAACGAAGCGCTTCGGCGATAGTGCAGCGTCTTTGCAAGCAGACTGCGAATAACGCCTCCTGCTTTGACGAAAGCTGTTGCGGACCATTTGCCAAAGCTGTGTGTAGTTGATGTGGTTTCGGGTCGGATTGATGCCTTGAGTTTCGTCTTCAAATAGCGGGCGGCTGTCTTAGCCTTGGCCCCCGCCGAAATGGAACTCGTCCGCAAATCGTGACCGAGTGCACGCAACAGATTTCGCGTTGCCTCTCTGCTTCGGCCAAAAGATCCGGCAGGCGGTCGCGCGCGCTCAGCTTCGATGGACGAGCTGGAACCTTCTGATGGCTCCGAGGGGGATGTCTCTGCCTCAGCCTTATTGGCGGCGACCTCCGAGTTTGCGGGGTGGTTAGCACCTGCGCTTGAGTCGCCGGCGTTTTCGGCTGAGGAACTGGGAGGACTCTGCATTGGTTACCGCTAGTAGGCTCTTCTTCCCGAACGTACCAAGTTTATAACGTGGATTGCTCGATGATCCATCGTAAAGCGGTTCGCGTGCATTCATTTTTTTCGCATGCCGAAATCACCCCGGTCGCGATGCGGGTGCTTGGATGGCAGCCGATAACGGGGACGTGGCCCATCTGCAGGACGCGCGGAAGACGAACTGGACGCGCTGGCGAGGCGGCTGTATCAGGAATCGCAAGGCGATGCACTTTGGATATTCGCCTACGGCTTGCTAATCTGGAAGCCTGATTTCGACGCCGCGCAGTAGCGGAAGCAGTTGATTGCCCTGGCGCTTGATCTCGGACAGGTACGGCGTGTCGGAGAGCACGAAATGCGTGATGCCGAGATCCTGATACTTGCGTAGCGAACGGGCAACGTCCGCGGCCGATCCGACCAGCCAGGTGGTGCCGGCGCCGCCGCCACCGAACTTGCCCGGCGCGGTATAGAGGTTGTCGTCAAGGACATTGCCGCGCGCGTGCAGATCGAGCAGCCGCTTCTGGCCAACCGCCACGGCCTGCCGGTGATCGTTCCAGCCGGCGCCCTTGTTCTTTACCATCTCGGAGACCTTCGCCTCGGCATCGGCCCAGGCCTGTTCCGTGGTGTCGCGAACCAGCGTGGTGATCCGCAACCCGAACTCCAGCGGCGGCAGGTCGCGACCCAGTTCTTTGCTCAGCGCCCTCAGCCGCTCGATCCGCTCCCGGACGCCGTCGAGGGGTTCGCCCCAGAAAAGCTGGACATCGGCCTCGGTGGCGGACACTCGCTCGGCCGCCTCGGAGGCGCCGCCGAAATAGAGCTTGGGATGCCGCCGGTCGCCGCGGACCTCGATGCGCGGCATCGCGGTCGATCCGGTGACCCGGAAGTGCTCGCCGGCATAGGTAACATTCTCTTCCGTCCACAGTCTGCGAACCAGCCGCATGAACTCCTTGGTGCGGCCATAACGATGCGCCTGGTCGCCTTCGCTGTCGCCATAGGCGGCAAGGTCGTCCTGGCCCGACACGATGTTGACGCGCACGCGCCCGCCGGACAGATGGTCGAGTGTGGCGGCAGCGGTCGCGAAGTTTGCCGGCCGCCAATAGCCGGGGCGGATCGCGATGAGTGGCTCGAAGGTGGTGGTGCGCGCGGCAAGCGAGGTCGCCACCGTAAAGGTGTCGGGTCTGCCCCAGCCGGTGCCGATGAGTGCGCCCTTCCAGCCGTGCTCCTCCAGCGCCTTCGCGTGAGTGGTTAGCGTCTCCAGGCTGTTATGGTTCTCGACGCTGGAATCGCCGCGATGGCCGGCTTTGACATCGTTCGGGATATACCAAAGAAATTCGGACGGTTTGCTCATGCTGTCTGCCTGCTGATCTCTATGAGATTTGGACGCCAGTTCTCAGCCGGTAGTGCTGGATTTTCGACTCGTGAAGCTTAGGGCCAGGACGGCGAAGATCACTGTGCCTGTTCCCACCTGCTGCCAGTAGAAGTTAAGATCAGTCAGCAGCAGCCCGTTGGCGATGATGCTAAGCAGCAATACGCCGAGAACAGTTCCAGCTACGTTCGGCCGCCCCAGCGGGCTGAGCGTCGTGCCGATGAAGGTGGCACCGATCGCATTCAGGAGAAACGCATTGCCCGAGGAAGGGATGTAGACAGTGACCGTCGCCGTCAAGATCAATCCGGCAACGGCGGCTATCAGTCCGACCAGAATGAAGGTCACTGCGACATGGGTACGCGAGGCGACGCCGGAATATCGGACCACACTCGGCTGAACGCCGATCGACAGGACCACGCGGCCGAAGCGCGTACGGGCAAAAACGATCGCCGCTGCGGCAATGATTACGACGGAAACCGCCAGCGGCACTGGGAAGCCGCCAATGGTGCCATGGCCAAGGTAGCGGAACGATTCCGGCACGCCCGTCGGCGGGAGATAGACCGGATTGCCGCCATTGGTCAGAAGCTGTTGGATGCTGCGGCCAATGAACAGCGTGCCGAGCGTCGCCAGGAACGGCGATACGCCGATACCCGAGATCAGAAGCGCGTTGAAGGCGCCGACCAGCGCGCCCGCACCCAATCCGGCGGCCGCAGCGAATACTACCGGTTGGCCCGCAAGCACGAGGGACACGAAGGCGAAGCTCGCGAAATCAACCGCCGTTCCAACCGAGAGATCAATCCCGCCCAATGAGACGGCAAAGGTCATGGCGATGGAAACGATGGCGAGAAGCGTGAAGTTATTGACCAACACACTCTGCAGGTTCGCAAGCGTCAGGAAAGTGGGCGTTGCGATGGAGAATGCTGTGAAGACGGCGACCAGCGCCAGGATCAGCCCGTAGCGTACCAGGCTGCCGGCGATAGCGCGGGGCAAGCTGGCGGCAGCGGGAGTGGAGGTCTGGAACGACATGGTCAGCTCTCCTGTTTGCGCAGTAGCGTGGTGGCGGAGACGACGATGAGAATGAGGACGCCCTGGACGCCGCTCACCAGCGTGCTCGAAATATTCAGAAGCTGGAAGCCGTTGACCAGAAATCCGACCAGCAGAGCGGAGAGCAACGTGCCCGTGACAGTCGGCACCAGCCGGCGCGAAAAGACCGAGCCAAGCAGAGCCGTTACGACCACCGGCAGCAGCATCTCGCCGGAGCCGGTCGTGCTGCCGCTGAGATAGGAAACGGAGAGGATGCCCGCTATGCCGCCGGAAATGCCGCTTGCGATGAACGCTCCCGCCAGCAATCTGCGAAGCGGCAGGCCCGCGGCGCGCGCCGCGTCCGGAAATTCACCGACGGCATAAAGACGCAAGCCAAGCGGCGTGTACTGCACGACGGCAGCCGTAATCACCGTAAAACCGAGCAGGTAATAGGCGAGAACGGGGATGCCGAGGGGATCCGACGCGGCAAGCATCGCGAGGAGCGGTGTCGAGGCAGGAAGAACGGTATTCTGCGTCAGCACCAATTCGAGGCCGGCGACCACGTTCATCACGGCAAGTGTGGCGAGCAAGGGCACAATGCCGGCGACGGCGACCGCAAGCGCGTTGATTGTGCCAATCAGCGCGCCAGTGAGAAGCGACGCCGCCACCGCCACCGCATCACCGTAGCCAAGTTGGGTCAGGCTGGCATAGACGGCGGCGCTCAAACCCATATTGGCCGCAAGGGAAAGGTCTATCCCGCCTTTGACGACATTGGAGCCGCCTGCAATCAGCACGATGGTCAGCCCGATAGCAAGCACGCCTGAGATCGCCGACTGTCCAAGCACGTTGCCGATATTGCCGATGCTGAGGAAATAAGGAGCCGTCAGCGAGAAGACAGCAAGGATGGCCGCAAAGGCGATCAGGGACCCGTATCGCAATGCCGCGGCGGCCACGCTTCCGGCCTGACGTCGATGCGGTTCCGCGGGTTCGAAACTTATGGGCGGCGCGAGCTCTACATCAGCCGACATGGCGCAATCCCTCCGAGGAACCAATGGATTCGGCCAGGACTTCATCCGCCTTGGTGTCAGATGATTTAAATTCTCGCACTATGCGGCCGCGGAAGAGAACCAGAATTCGATCGGTGATGCCGACGAGCTCAGGCAAATCGGAAGAAAGCACGATAATGCCGGCGCCGCGGGCGGCGAGTTCGCCGATTATGCTGTAGATTTCGACCTTCGAGCCGATATCGACCCCTACAGTCGGCTCGTCGAGAAGATAGACCTCCGATTGACGGCTCAGCCATTTGGCGATCGCGACCTTTTGCTGATTGCCGCCCGACAGCGTCCGCAACAAAGAATCCCGACTGCCGGTCTTGACCTCAAGCCGTTTGATCAAGCTATCGACTTCATCCTGTTCGCTTTTTCGATCGAGGAAACCGAAGCGGGTGAAACGCTCCAGGCTCGAGAGGCTGATGTTTTCCTTCACGCTGAGGTCGAGCGCTACCCCATGACGACGCCGATCTTCCGGCACAAGCGCGAAATTGTGGTCTGCAGCATGGGTGGGATTGGAAAAACGCGCCGCCGTGCCACTGACCTCGATGCTGCCGGACGCCGGGTTCTCCAGGCCGAAGAGCGTTCGGACGAGTTCTTTTGCGCCGGAACCCAGCAGGCCGGTGATACCGAGCACTTCGCCGCGCCGAAGTGTAAAGCTGATATCACTGTATTTGCCCGGCGCGGTAAGCTGCTCGACCCCGAGGATTTCATCGCCGAACGCGACCTGCCTTTTGGGAAACATCTCCTTGATGTCCCGTTCCACCATCAGCCGGGCAATCGCTGCGGCGGACGTGCTTTTGATCGGCAGGGAGGCCACATCGAGCCCGTTGCGCAGCACCGTGACATGATCGCAGAGATCCTCGATCTCGTTCAGGTAATGGGAAATGTAGAGAATGGTGACGCCTTCATCCCGAAGACGGCGGATTAACCGGAACAGGATGTCCGCCTCACGGCGAACGAGCGCCGCTGTCGGCTCGTCGAAAACAAGCACTTTCGGCCGGTTCAGAAGCGCGCGGGTGATTTGCACGATCTGCTTTTCGGCGGTCGAAAGCTCACTGATCAAGGAGCCATTCGGAAGCCGAATCCCGAAATAATCGTCGAGGATTTCGGATGCACGGCGCTGCATCAGCCTGCGATCGAGGAACGGAGTTCCAGCAATCCGTGGCTCGCGACCGAGGAACAGGATCTCCCCGACCGTGAACGTCGGCACCAGCAGGCGGTCCTGATGGATGAAGTGGATGCCGAGTTCTTCGGCAAGATGGGGTGTCAACCTGTCGACATATTCGCCCTCGATCTCGATCGTGCCCCCGTCGGGATGATGGAGACCGGCGAGCAATTTGATCAGCGTCGACTTGCCCGCGCCATTCTGGCCGACGAGACCGTGGATGGTTCCGCGCTTGACGATCAGTGACGCCCCCGCGAGTGCCTGCGCCCCGCCGAAGTGCTTGAAGATCCCCTCGAAGCGGATGATGTCATCTCGCGTCCTGACCGGCTGCGTGACCGAAATGGCCGTCATATCAATTTCTCCCGACACCGCACCAATAGTAAGCGATCCGGGAATTGCCCGGATCGCGATTGAGTGGCGTCAGCCGATGCCGAGTTTCTTGACGACGTCCGAAACATTGTCCTTGTTGGCCAGTAAGGCCGGGACATAGGTCTCGCGCGGCAAGCTTTCTCCAGCAAGCAGTCTTGCGACGTTGCGGATCGCCGTGCGGCCGATTTCCGCCGGCTGCTGCGCTACGTCGGCGCCGGCCGGAGAGCTTTTGTCGGCGATAAGCTGCAGAACTTCCGGGCTGCCGTCGACGCCATATGTGCGGATCTCGGTTCTGCCGGCAGCCGCCAATGCCTGGGTGGCCCCAAGCTGCGGAATGTCCCAGGCCGACCAGATTGCTTTTATCGATCCCTTTTCCGGATACTTGTTCAGGATTGCGGTGATCTGCGCAAAGGCGTCCTGAACGGTGTTGGGAATGACGTCGCGCAATTCCGGCTGAAGGATCTTTACCTTCGGGAAATATTTGACCACGTTCACCAATTGGTCATAGCGGATCGCGCAAGGCGTCACGCCATAAAAGCCATTGAAGACGACAATATTGCCTTCGCCGCCGATGTCCGAGACAAGCTGCAGGGCAAGATCCTTGCCGATGCCCCAGTTGTCGGACGTGGTGTTGTTGAGCGAATTGGTAGAGCCGACATCGACCGTCAGCACGGGAATGCCGGCATCGCGCGCCTTTTTCAGCCAGGGATCGATGACGCTCAACGTGCCGAGAATCTGGACGATTGCATCCGGCTTTTGGGCGATCAGCGTCTGTAGCTGCGAGACGAGCTTGCCGTCGTTACGCCCGGCATCCACCGCGATCGGCTCGCCGCCGAGGCGCTTTACCTCGGCAATCTGTGCATTATAGGCCTGAAGATCGAAGAAGTGATCGGTGCCCGTTGCGCTGATGGCGATGCGCTTTCCCTTGAGAGAAAGTTCACCCTCCGCAGAGGCTGGCTTTTGCCCCACAAGGGCAGCGCCGGCAATGGCGGCCCCCATCGCAGCAGACAGTTTCAACAAGTCCCGTCTTCCGAGGCCGCTTTCAGATTTTTCGATGCCCATAGGTATCCCCTAAAATAATAATGTCTATAGATTATGTGCATTAAAAGGGATGAGGAGATACGAATTTCCAAAATAAGCGGATACCGAGGAAAAGAACCTGCATCAGCACGGCGAACATGCTGCTTGAGACGCGTGAGATCAGAAATCAGAATCTCTTCGGCGCCCGAACTTCACGCGGTCGAGTGGGCTCGGAGCCGCCTCGCCTGAGAACATCGTGCGGATCGGTTTTCGCTGACGATGCCTTGAAGGTCCATCGATCTTGTGAGCCGAGCAACCGAGCAGCGAGCCACATCAAAGCCTTGACGCTTGAAGCCAACCAACGAACCAATCAACGCCAATTACGCGCTGAAGGAAAAGACGTCCTCCTACGATCTGGCAGCCTTGGCAGACGTAGTCGCGATCCTGGGATCAAACGTCATGGTCGGACGCCCAGTTTCGGGGAGCACGAGGGAAATTCGCAGCAGATTGTCCCTTTCGCGGGCAATTTATCTCCGCAAAATGGGCGGTTTTCCCAAACCGAATCCAGCACCTTCGACGGTCCCTGGAACACGGCTATCACCCAAACTAGGGGCTCATCCCAATCGGCAATGAGATATTGACCAAGGCTCGTTTTCAGTTCATACCATTGAATGGTAAGGGGATTCTAATATATCGTTCGGCGACTAACTGCGACGGGGGTTCGTGTGGCAGTTATCTCAGTTCAGTGCCTGATTTGCGTTCCTCTGGTTCTATCCGTGGTGTTCTTGGCAGTGGCCGAGGATAACTTTGCGGGTCACGCAAAGAAGGTGTCCAATCCGATAGCATTGCTGATCCGCATGCCTTTCCAAAATGACATTTTTGGGGGACACACCGTCTATGGCTGGGATTGCCTTTTGGCGTCGCGATGTGGGTCGAACGAATGCATGAGGGGTGGAAGCACGATTTGAATCGCCGGCAAAGAGCCGGCTGATCTGGGGGGACAAGACTATGAAATACCATGTCGGCTATGTTGCTGTTCTTTTGGGCGCAATGACAGCTTGCGGCCCGCTGGAGGCGGCGGATCTGACGCCACTTCTGAACCCGCAGGCACCATCGATCGAGACCCAGAGTGGATGGACTTTTACGTTTGCCCCTTATTTTTGGGGCGCGAGCATGTCCGGAGACGTGGCGCAGTTCGGCCTTCCTGAGGTTCATGTCGACGCAAGCTTCGGCGATCTCTTCGAGAACCTTGATTTTGCCATGATGGCCATTGGCGAAGCGCGCTACGACCGCTTCAGCATCTTCGGCGACATCATGTACACTAAACTCTCCAATGACGCCCACACGCCGAGGGGCATCATCGTGAACAATGTCGAGGTTACCTCCAAGACTTTTGCGGGGCTGCTCGGCGTAGGCTACTCGGTCCTTGACGGCCCTGACGGTCATCTCGACGTCGTAGGAGGCGCCAGGCTCTGGTCCGTTGACACCAACATATCTTTCAACGGCGGGTTTCTCGACGGGATCTCCCAAGACGACAGCGCCACCTGGGTGGACGCCCTGGCCGGCGTCAAGGGTAGCTATTTCTTTACACCGAAAGTCTACCTGACGGGCTGGGGCCTTGTCGGCGGCGGCGGCGCAGATATCGATTGGGATGTCATGGCAGGGCTCGGCTACAAGTTCAACGATACCATCTCCGCCGTCGCCGGTTATCGCGCTCTCGGCGTCAATTATCGCAATGACGGCTTTATATTCGACGTGGTTCAGCAAGGACCTATTTTGGGGCTTGCGATCCGATTCTGAAATATCAATCCTCGCGGTCCGCTCCAGTCCCAGATCCATGCTTGCAGTTGATCGTCTGGTCTCGAGACGAGCATACAGTTGCAATATCGACACAAGCTTCGAATGACGGAGTTGCGCAGAACTCCGTCAGCCTTCAAGGTTAACGGTGGAACCTTGCCGTTCCCCTTAAGGCTCCAAAACGGCTTCGGTGTGTTAGAAATGAACGCCGGTAACAAAAAATCCAAGCCGGTACTCACACGCCAGGAACGCTGCATATCCGCCAAGGAGGTACGAATGCGGCCCCCTTGGCGTTACAGCATGCGCACTGCGATACGTTTCACTTTCTCACTACCGGTTATTGCGCAGCAAGTGAAGATGCTGCGATTGCTTCACTGACCGGCGGCGGGTTCCACTTGCCCGTCAGCGCGTCGGGCTTGGGTGCGTAGAGCCGCATTGTCAGGTTGTACGCCCCTTTGGGCGCTGGCAACCAGTTCCATTCCTTGTCCTTGCCCGGGCTCTCGTTCTGGAAATAGAGATCGAGCGAGCCGTCGGCGTTATACTTGAACGGCATCCAACTGCTGACTGCGAAGCGGTTGAGGGAATTGGCGACCTGAAATCCGTTGTCGTCATACAACGTCACAGACCAGAAGGCTTGGACTGGCGGAATTTGATCCTTGTCAAAGTGGATCGTATAGTTGTTGCTGCCGTCAAGCGGGTGGCCATTTTCGTCGGCAAGATTGAGCGGATAGATGGCGTCTTCGGGCAGGTTGGCGCCGAGGCCCTGCTGCGCAACGATAGCGCGCTTCAGGTAGTAATTGCCATAAACACCCATCGTGTCGGTATTCATCGACCAGCCATTGGCGACGCGTGCCAGCGTCTTCACCTTCCAGGCCATCAGCGCCTGAGCGTCCTGTGGCACCGTCTCGAGCGCCTTTTGGACGACCGCGTCTGCTTTGGAAAGATCGAAGCTCTTGCCCGGCTCAATGCCGATCTTCTTCATTCGGGCAATTATGGGCTCATCGGTGACATGCGGGGGATGGAGCTTCAGGAGCTCGGCAGCGTAGGCGAAATAAGCTCCTGCCGAGGCGGTATCGACCTGGGTCTTGGGTGGTGTCTTCATATCCACAGATGGGTCGATTTTCACCTCCACCGGTTTTGCATCCTTTCCCCACTGCGAAAGCAATGTGACAGTGTAACCATCTTGGATCTTATGAACGGCGTCATAGTCTGGCGGTCCGTCGGTCTTTGTCCGTCCGATGACCCAGACATAGGGTGTCGGTGCATCGATCCGTTGGGTTCCTGCTGGCAGCTTGAACTCATTGAACCCTTCACGGAGATCGGGCCGCCAGCCGGGACGGGCAATCAGGAAATGGCCGACCGCAGTTCCGGTGGTCCGCCAGCCCGGTGCCGCAAACACGTCCGTCCACATGTCGAGCATGGGCAGCAAGTAGAAGCGTCCGCCGGTGTCGGGGACCGAAACCACGACCGGTTCTTTCGTCAGATCAAGCCAGGCGCTCGAATATAGAGTGTCAAAATTCGGCCGGACTACCACCTTCATGTCCGCGGGAGGGAACTCGAGGATGTTGTTGAACTGATTGGACGGGCCGCCGATCGCACCTTTTTTGGCATCGGCGTTGGTCAGTTGCTTCCGGGTGATGTCCATTGATAGCAGTGGATAGAAATACACGTACGCGTCCACGCCTATCGCATGGGCTTCCTCTTCGGTGATGGTGTTCGCATCTGCCGTGCCGATCGAAAAGGCCGTAAGGCCAACAGCGAGAAAAGCGATCGGTCTCAGTTTGCAGAACAGGTTTCTGTCGTCATTTGCGAATGCACGCATTGCGTCCTCCTGTTGTTAAGATCAGGTGAAATGCGAACGGACCTGTTGATGTATCCCCTGTGCACATAGCTCCCCAGCTACGTGACGAGTCGAATTATAAAGAGAAAACTAAACTTAGGATAGTTACTCTAATACCGGAGGCAGATAACTCATATGGGTGCAACCGACGACGGAAATCGCTGAAGGCAACCCCGGACGAAGGTCGTCAGCAGGGGGCCAGCACCCGAATTTGCATCCAGCAAAAGACATCCAACGAATGGTGTTAAGAAGTGCTTGGATTGATGCCATCGTCTCCGGCCTTACTTCGCTTGCTCGGTTCGTTTCGCGTTCTTCGCCGCGACATTGCAATCGACCTCCCGTGGAGCGATGGCCAAGCACAAGGTCATATCAACCATTTGAAAACGATCAAACGTGCAATGCACGGTAGGGCTGGCTCAGAGTTTCTCAGGGCACGGATGATGCCGATCAAAAATGTTGAGCACCACGCAAATTGAGGAAGATCACTAATAGCTAGAGACAGCGTTGACGACGACCGATGGTTTGCGCTAACGTTAGCAAAAATGGAGATCGAAATGAGAATTTTGCGATACGAGGCGGCCGATGGGATTCACTATGGTGTCGATAGCGGCGACGGCAGTATCGTGCGGATCGCTGGAGAGCCATTCAGCGAGATAAAAGGAACTGGAAAGGTGGACGATCTGTCCACGGTTCGCTTGCTGTGCCCAGTCAACCGTCCCCGCATTTTTGGAGTGGCATACAATTATCGAGAGCATACCAACGAGTCAGGGAAAGAGCAGCCCTCACTTCCGGTTTTGTTCATGAAGCCTAGCACCGCAGCGAGCGGCAACGGAGATGGGATCGAATTCCCGCGAGACGGTGAAATCGTACATTACGAGGCTGAGCTAGTCGCGATCATTGGCAAGGGTGGTCGGCACATCAGCAAGGACGAGGCACTGAGCCACGTCCTTGGATATACATGCGGCAACGATATCAGCGATCGCATCATACAGCGTCAGGAAAGCAAGTTTGGCTGTCTTTTGGCGGGGAAAGGATACGACACCTTTGCACCAATGGGGCCGGCGATCGTAACCGACCTTGATCCGACAAATCTCGACGTCATTCTTCGTCAAAATGGTGCGGTGAAGCAGTCCGGAAACACCAGGGATCTAGTTTACTCAGTGGCTGACATCGTTGCTTATTTGAGCCGGTTCATGACGCTTTTGCCAGGCGATGCTATCATGACGGGCACTCCTGCCGGGGTAGGCCCCATCAGTCCGGGTGATGATCTCGAAGTGGAGATCCCCGGCATCGGCATTTTGAAGAATCCAGTTGTACTTGCCGCGCATTGAGCCATGCTTGAGAGCTTCCAAGGTGTGCATGGCAACCCGCGCACATTTCACGCGCGGCCAGCTCGCTTCAGCCGCGGTGAGGACTTCCAGAAAGCAAATTAGAACGAGACCTTTCGGGATTTGTTTAGGAAAAGAAGCGATTGATCCCGGGTGACTCGATGTTAGTAATGCAAACGTTAGCGCGTAGCGGGTCAATTTTCGCGGTGGCCTTCGTTGTGGCACTTGACCAATAGTGATCTTCGATGACAACCCAAGGGTGGAGTAATGGCACGAGTTAGATATGTTCCGAATTCAGAACTGGCAGACACGCACGCGGCGCTCAATGAGCGCCTGCTGAAGGAAAGGAAGGTGCCGACAGGGAACATTTTCCTTGCACTCGCAAACGCGCCAGAAATTTTGAATGACTTCCTGACCTACGCCAATGCTGTTCGTGCTTCTGACCTCAGTCCGAAGCTGAGAGAGATGGCGATCCTTACGGTAGGTTACTGCACCAACTCGGAATATGAGATCGTTCATCACCATTCGCACGGTCTGAAGGCAGGGCTCACCGAGGAGCAGTTCCAAGCTATCCCTGAATTCGAGACCTCGGACTTATTCACGGAAGAGGAAAGGGCGGTGATGGCTTTCGCGAAGGACTCGACCCTGCATGTCGACGTTTCCGACGAGGTTTGGAACGGTGTCGCGAAATTCCTTTCCGAGAAGCAATTGGTCGAATTGGCAATTAATGTCGCGTGGTACAATTCCGGCGTACGGTTGATGGGCGCGTTGAAAGTAGATCTTGAGGACTCCTACAAGAAGTAGGGACCTGACATCACCATCGAGGCCTTTACTTTGGTCTGGTCCTCAAGCGGCCTCCCCTCCAGATCGCCGTGGCGGATGAGGGGGGCGTCCGGAGAAAGAGGTGTAGTCGTATCGCGGACGGCTCCTTTTTCCCATGGCCTTGAGACGTTGGGAAATGACGCCGTCATTGCTTCGATGGGGTCGCCGTACTGCCACGAACAATTAATTGAGGCGGAGAGATGAAGCTGTACGGCTTGCTAAGGTCAGACTTATTCTGAAGGTGATGCAAAAACCAAAGTCCGCAGGCCGTTGCCAACTCCGAAACAGGTAGCTGTACGGTGGTCAATCCTGGACCCCACCACCGGTACCCGAGCTCATCTCCGAATCCGATGACGGAAATGTCTTGGGGGATGCTTAAAGCTTGGTCCTGGAGTTCATCAATAACTCCTGAGGTGTTTTGTACCGCACCGATCACGAGCGCCGTGGGTCGATCCTTTAACGAAAGTAGGCGACGCACGGCCTCCCGTCCGAATTCGGGCGAGGAGGGGGCGCCAAGCTCCTCACGAACGGTGATCGCTTGACCGGAGCTTTTTACGGCATCCCGGAAACCCTGCACGCGAGCCGCGCCAGTGGGCAGTTCTTCCGTGCCGCCGATGTAAGCGATCCGTTTGTGACCTTCATTGATGATATGTTCAGTACTCTCGTAAAGTGCCCGTCGGTCATCAATCCCAAACCATTGGTCACCGAGCAGTGGTGCCTTTCGCAGCAATTGGATGTGAGGCGTCATCTTCAGGATTCGCGCAGAATCGGGATGAGGTTTTGCGCTCGGAACAAGAATGATCCCCGCAACGTTGGCGCTAGTAAGTTCCTTGATGTGACGAAGCTCATGCATTCTGTCGTCATCGGTTTCACACAAAGTCAGTTGGTAATTCGCCGAAAGAAGGCACCGCGAGAGAGCGTGTGCAATAGTCGAATAAAAGCTGTTCCTGATATCTGGAACGATCAGCCCAACGAGATTACTCTGAACCCCGCGCATCATCCGTGCAGCACGATTGGCAACGTACCCCGCTTGCGCCGCAGCTTCGTTCACCTTTCGCTTCATCTCGGCGCTGATACGTCGATCGTCGGCAAGAGCGCGACCGACGGTTGAGGGTGAAACTTGCAGTATGGCGGCGATGTCTTTAATTGTTACCATTGTGTTTGGCTCGAATGATCACTTTCGCCAACGATAGCATTGGCGTCGCAGTTGTCAAACTCCGAGATCGCAGACGTTTCCGCCCAATTGAACTAATCTAATTTTCGCCCCGGATACTGAAGCTCGGTATCGAGTTGCGATTCTAAACTAGTAGATTTCTCATAGATTTGATCTCACTTTATGGGATTTTTTCGTCCCGCTTCGATGCGCCCGCAGCGAAGAGGCAGCGAATTAGCCTCTTGAACGCCGTTGACACGGAGGCTTCGCTGTGGGATGAATATCTATGCTAACGTTAGCGCAATCGGGAGGAGGCATAACGTATGGATGTTCTGGTGTTCCTGGAGTCGACCATCGTGTCCACAGAAGGACGTGGATCCCGATGACCCTTGCTCTTTTCTTGCAATCCGCTGTCGGTGGCGTCTTGCTGGGTGGGATCTATGGCCTGCTGGCGATGGGCCTCAGCCTGAGCTGGGGGCTGTTGAAGCTTGTGAACCTCAGCCATTTCGCGCTGGCGTTCCTTGGCGCTTACCTGACCTACCAGCTCGGGACCGTCTATGGCATCCCGGCATATTTGAGCGCTCTTCTGATCGCGCCGCTGTTCTTCGCGCTCGGAGTTGCGTTGCACAGCTTGTTCGTGCGCTTCAAGGTGAAGGAATTCGCCTCTCTCTTGGTGACGTTCGGCGTCACGATCCTGATCGAGTCGCTGATCCAATGGATCTGGTCAGCTGACTTTCTTCGCTATGAAACACCCTATGCCCAGAGCACCATCCGGCTCGGACCGATCTTCGTGCCCGTATTGGATCTCTCAGCGTTTGTCTGCGCAGGGGTGCTTGCTACAATGGCCTGGTACGCATTGAACAAGACCATGCTCGGCAAGGCCCTGCGTGCCGCTGCCCATGACGCCCCCGTAGCGTCGGCTTTTGGGATCAATTCCACCCGCGTCTCATACATTCTAGCCGGCTTTTGCTCAGCTACGGCCGGCATCGCGGGTGTCTTCATTGCCCTGATTGGAACTTTGGCTCCATCTCAAATCGAAGCCTGGATTGGGGTCGTATTTGCCGTCGCCATCATTGGAGGATTGGGCAGCCCCATCGGCGCGCTGGGTGCCGGTATGCTGATTGGCGTGGCCGAGAGCCTTACCATGTCCGTCGTCAATCCCGCTTGGGCGCCGCTCGTCGCATTCAGCGTGCTCATCGTCATCCTCCTGCGCAAACCGGTGATTTGACCATGAAAAAGCTTCTAATCACAGCGCTGGGCGTGGCGATTTTGGCCTCGCTGCCTTACTTGGGAATGGCGGATTACTACCTGTCCTACCTGTACATTATCTTCTTCTGGGTCGTGCTGGCAACGAGCTGGGGCATCCTGAGCGGTTACACGGGCTACTGGAGTTTTGGCCACGCCGCATTTTTCGGGATTGGCGTCTACACAACAGCCACGCTGGCGACGCAGTTGTCATGGCCCTTCGTCGCGACGATACCTGCTGCGGCACTGCTTGCGGCCGCAATTGCCGTGCTGATTGGCTTGGTTGTCTTTCGCTCCGGAGCTTTGCGCGGCGAGTTCTTCGCGCTGCTGACGCTGTCGGTAACGTTTGTCATCGCGGCCATTGTGTCGAACACCGCGCTGGACTCGGGCACGGGCGTATTCCTCTCAGGGATCGAAATCCCGATGATCGGCGTGACGGCGTCTGGCTCCCTCTACATGTTCGGGCTTATCGCGGCTCTTGCTGCGCTGGCGACGTCCTACATCATCTTTCACAGCAAATTCGGTCAGGGCTTGCTTGCAATCCACGACGATGAAGACGTTGCAGAGGTGAAAGGCGTTCCGACGTTTCGCTATAAGCTGATGTCGTTTGCCGTCTCGTCGGCACTTGCCGGCGGAATGGGTGCGATCCACGCCGTATATGTAGGCTACGTCACGGTTGGCGAGACGTTTGCGGTGACCGTTCCTCTCTATGTCGTGCTCATGAGCATTCTTGGCGGCGCTCGCCATTGGGCTGGACCTGCGATCGGCGCGGTCATCATCACTGTGTTGCAGAGCGCTATCGTCAGCGGCGCCCGTGCGGAATTCGGCCGCGCGGGCGTGGCTCTTGCGCTGATAGTTGTAATCCTGGTGCTGCCGTCTGGCATTGTTCCCAGCCTTATTCGCAAGTTCGCCGCCAATCGCAACGAAACTGGAGCACCGGAGGCAGCCGCTCAGGCTGCTATTGAGCTCCCGCCTTCAACGGCGTCAGATTCCGGTTCGGTGCTTCTGAAGTGCGAAGATGTCACGAAATCCTTTGGCGGCATCCGTGCCTTGACCGGCGTCACCCTGGACGTCCAGCGGGGTGAAATTCTGGCCCTGGTTGGGCCAAATGGTTCCGGCAAGTCCACACTGATCAACATGATCAGCGGCCACTACACCATGACCTCCGGTAAGATCACACTGGAAGGCGAGGAGATTTCCGGTCGATCACCGCATCTGATCGCGCAACAGGGCGTGGCGCGAACTTACCAGATCCCGCGCCTGTTCGATAATCTCACCGTCCTCGAAAACATTCGGCTCTGCGCGAAATTTGGCAGCGCGGATCGCATGGGCGTGGCTGCGGTCGACGCAGTCACCAGGGAAGCGCTCGCCTTCACTGGCCTGGCTGACAAGGCCAACGTGCTTCCCGAGGCCTTGAACCTGCATGATAGAAAGTTTGTCGAATTCGCCAGAGCGCTGGCCGCAAAACCACGCTTGCTCCTGCTTGATGAGGTGCTTTGTGGCTTGAACCCAGCCGAGGTCGACCACGCCGTCGAAATGATCAAGCGCATCAAGGCTGGCGGTACGACGATCATCTTCGTTGAACACCTCATGCGTGCGGTTGTCGCGCTGGCGGACCGTGTCGCGGTGCTGGATCAAGGCAAAGTTCTGGCGCTTGGGCATCCAAGCGAAACGATGAGAGATCCAGCAGTGGTCAGCGCATATCTGGGAGGCAGTTATGCTGCTTGAGGTCGATAAGATCGAGGTTGGCTACGGAGATGCGATCGCTCTGTGGGACCTGTCTATCAGTGTAAGGCCAGGCGAGATCGTTTCCGTCGTCGGCCCGAACGGAGCAGGGAAGAGCACGCTGGTAAATGCCATCGCCGGAATTCTTCGGCCGCACAAGGGAAAGATCGTTATCCAGGGTAACGACGTTTCCAAAGTGCCCAGCCATCGGGTCTGCGACTACGGCATAGCAGTCGTCCCGGAAGGGCGCCGTCTCTTCACGGCGATGACGGTCCTCGACAACCTGTTGCTCGGTGCGTACCGCTCGATCGCTCGGGCGGATCGCGATGCTACGCTCGCTGAGGTGTTTCAGCTTTTCCCTGTTCTGAAAGAGCGCCAGGATTCATTAGCGGGCTCCTTGTCGGGTGGGCAGCAGCAAATGGTTGCGATCGGCCGTGGCCTGATGGCCAAGCCGCGCGTGCTGCTCATGGACGAGCCGTCGCTCGGGCTGTCGCCTTTGATCGTCGGAGAAATGTTCAAAATCATCCAGATGATCAATGAGCGAGGCGTAGCCGTGCTGCTTGTCGAGCAGAACGTGAACAAGGCGCTTGAAATTGCCCATCAGGCCTACGTGATCGAGCAAGGTCGCGTGACGGCATCCGGAGCGCCTGAGATTCTCATCAATGATTCAAGCATCAGGGAGGCGTATCTTGGTATCTGAAAATTCGAGCGGGGGAGTTCCCGTGCATGTTCGACGCGTCGTGACGGAGCATTGCAGTCAGGGCGTTGCCAGGTTCGCCCAAGACGGCGCCGTTCCGCGTACGGACATATTCAGAACGATCCCTGGATTGGTGTCGCGGATGGTCTGGTCGACATCGACTTCCACGGCCGTCCCATTTAACGGACACGATCCAACTCCGCTGGTGACAAGCTTCGTTCCTCAGCCCGGCGAAACGCGCTTTTTAGTGCTAACGTTCCCGCCAGATGCTGTTTTTATGTCTCCGGATTTCGATGGCCCGGCGGCCAGGGCGGAGAATCTGGCGGTCAGCCCAGGTTTGGCCGAACGCTTCCAGCCGGATGGCAAACATCAAACTCCCACCGTCGATTATGGCATCGTTCTCGACGGCGAAATCTGGATGGAACTCGACGATGGCAATGAGACCCGCTTGGGTCAGTTCGACGCCTTCGTGCAGAACGGAACGCGTCACGCCTGGCGAAATAAAAGCGACAAACCGGCAAGCATCGCCGTGGTGCTGGTTGGCGCAAGAACCCCTGAAACAGCGGATTACGACGACGGCCTGTGAGCCTCAATGATCCAAAATCTCAATCTGACTTTATGGACCAACTGAACATGACCAACACCGAAATCAGAAAAGTGCAGGGCCGTCGCGTCTGGGATTCCCGTGGCAGGCCCACCGTTGAGGTAGAGATCGAGCTGGCGTCTGGCGCGATCGGCAGGGCCATCGCACCTGCCGGCGCATCGACCGGCACCGGCGAAGCTCTAGACCTTCGTGACGGCGGCAGCGCCCTTGCTGGCTTGGGCATCAATAAGGCCTTGGGCGCCGTCAACGGTGAAATCGCCAAGTTGCTGGTTGGCCGAGATGCCAAAGATCAAGTCGAGCTGGATCGTGCAATCATCGAGCTGGATGGCACCCCAAACCGGAGCAGATTGGGTGGAAATGCGTCGGTAGCAACGTCGATGGCGCTGCTTCACGCGGCAGCGGCCGCGGCCGATCAACCGATCTGGCGGTATCTCGCGGGCTCCGACACGGGAATTACCATGCCGCTCCCGGAAATCCAGATTTTCGGAGGCGGAGCGCACGCAGCGCGCCGGGTAGACGTCCAGGATTTCATGATCATGTGCCCTGCTGCCTCGACTTTCTCGGAGGCTTTGGAGTGGACTGCTGAAGTTTACCGCGCGGCAGGCGACATCATGAAACGCACCGGCAAGCTCCAGGGCGTGGCGGACGAGGGAGGCTACTGGCCTGCCTTTACCAGCAATGAAGAGGCTCTTGATGCCTTGGTGCGTTCGATCGAGGCTGCCGGTCTGAAGCCAGGCGGCCAAGTTGCGATATCTCTGGACATTGCGGCCTCCGAATTCGGTCGCGGCGGCAAGTATTCGCTGGCACTGGAAGATCGGCAGCTCGATACGGCCGAGATGATCGACATGCTTGGCGACTGGTTGAAGGCCTATCCAATCGTCTCCATCGAGGATCCGCTCGCCGAGGACGATCCGGATGGGTTCAAGGAATTTACCGCCCGCTACGGCTCCAGATGCCAGATCATCGGCGACGACTTTTTCGTGACGAACGCGGCGCGGGTAACCGAAGCGATCAAGGATAAAAGCGCCAATGCGGTTCTGATCAAGCCGAACCAGGCGGGCACGATCACAGAGACGTTCGATGCGCTCTCCGTCGCCAAGAAGGCGGGTTTTCGGACGATCGTTTCGGCCAGATCCGGTGAGACGGAAGATGTAACGATCGCCCATCTGTCGGTCGGGTGGGATGCCAAGCAGCTCAAGGTCGGATCGTTCTCCCGTTCCGAACGGATGGCCAAGTGGAACGAGGTTCTCCGGATCGAGGAGGCCCTTGGAAAAGAGGCTTCGTTCGCCGGATGGTCGGCGCTGGACTTGGCTGAAAAGCCAGCCGCGGCTGCCGCTGTAGGTTAGAATTTCGATGGGCCGGCTGCGGGTCTCGCTCAAAAACAGGCGTTGACAAAAGATCCGGCCCTTTTATGCTAACGTTAGCAAAATGAATGAGGATGAGATGCTTCCGGCTGTTAATTTGAAACCTCCCTTCAACATCACGCGCTTCAGCCATGTCATGCTTGAGGTCAATGATGTGGAGCGCAGCCGAGATTTCTATGTCAATGTCGGCGGCCTGGTCGAAACAGAATTCGCGGACGGTGTTTCCTACCTTCGCGGATTGTCCGAGGCCTGCCATCACAGTCTTGTTCTGGCACCTACCGGCGGGAAGCCGGCGTGCAGGCGGATCGGTTACCGGGTGTTCCTGGAGGAGGATCTCGACAAGGCCAAGGTCTTTTTTGAAGAGAAGGGGCTTCCGACGGAATGGGTCGAAGTTCGAAATCAAGGACGGACCCTGCTTGTCAGCGATCCGTCGGGCGCCCGCATCGAGCTTTGCTCCAGCATGAGCGTCCATCCTCGCAAGTTTCTCGAGGTGCATGAGCATCGTGGCGCGCGAGCCCAGGGCCTCGACCATTGCCAGGTCATGGTTGCCGATCCGCTGGGTCTAAGTGCATTCTACGGCGAACTCGGTTTCCGGACTTCGGAATATATTGCGGCAGGCGACACTCTCATTGCGAACTTCCTGTATCGCAAAGGTGTCTGCCTCGACCTGGCGTTGGTGCCTGGCATCGGCCCGCAACTGCATCATTTTGCTTATACGGTTCCGGAAAGCAGCGACATCTTCGCCGTGTGCGACTTTGCCAGCCGTTATGGATATGGAGACAGCGTTGAGCGCGGGCCCGGGCGCCATGGTCCTTCGGGAGTCCTGTTCGTCTATCTGCGCGATCCCGATGGACATCGGGTGGAGTTCTTCAACAATCACTACACCACGATAGACGCGGAATTGGAGCCCATTCGTTGGGACGCGGCGTCCCTTAGCACCAATGTGCATTGGGGAATGCCGGCCGTCTCGACGTGGTTCTTCGAGGCCAGCGAATTTACGGGGGTACCGTTGGAGCACCCCGAGAAAATGCCGAACCCCATGACGCTGGAACGCTACGCAGGAGAGCTGGCGAAGAGGTGAGCCTGCCACCAGCGGCAGGAGACTGACGCGCTGCGAGAGTCATGAGCGCGATGACATGCTGGAGGCACTTGGGAGGAAAAGATGAGTGCGAATTCCACTATACTGAACAGACGAGCATTCCTCGGGTCTGCCGCCGCCGTGGCTGCCTTCAGCGCGATGCCGAGGGCTTTTGCCCAAGAGGGGCCGATCCGCGTTGGCGGAACGCTGCCGTTGACGGGTCCGCTTGCGGGCGTAGGCGCAATCCATAAACTCGCGGCAGAGGTGTTCGTTGAACAGACCAACGCCAAAGGTGGTATTCTGGGACGAAAGGTGGAGTTTGTCCTTCTCGACGACCAATCGGTTCCCGCCAATGCTCGAACGCTCTATGAGCGCCTTGTGACGGCCGACAAGGTCGACCTCCTGATGGGCCCCTATGGCACGTCCTCGATTATCGCAGCAATGGGCGTTGCCGCTCGATTTAAGAAGATGCTTGTTCAGAGCAGCCTTGGGGACCCGAGTCTCGCACCGTATCCGCTGCAGTTCCCGTCTCTTCCGATCGGGGCCGAACCGCAACTGACGGACACCGAGATCGTTCTCGATGCCTATGCGAGCCTGCCGACCCCTCCCAAGACGATCGCGTTTGTCACCAGCAAATTTCCGTCGGCTCTGACGATTGCCAAGGGCGGCCAGCAAGTCGCTGAGAAGCGTGGCATCAAGAACGTGCTGGATCTTGAATACGAGTTCGGCACGAAGGACTTCGGCGCAATCGCCAACCGCATCAAGGCGGCTGATCCGGACCTGCTATGGTCCGGTGCGATCGGAATGGAGGCCGTGCAGCTTCTCGATGCAATGAGCCGGATCGATTACCAGCCAAAGAACCAGTTCTACCTGTTCCCGGCACCCGGCCCGACAGCAGCTCACCCTAAAGCGAATGGCTTGACCTCGCTGACCTGGTTTGAAGAGCACGAGCCGTTCCTCAAGTATGACGGCGCTCAGGATTTCGTAAGCGCATATGACAGCAAGGCGAAGGCGGCGGGTTTCCCGTATCCGCGCACCGAGTATCAGGCCGCCGTGGAATATGCTGCGTGGCAAATCCTTGCAGCGGCAGCAGAAGGTGCAGGGAAGTTGGACGACGCCGCGATGGCTGCGTGGTTGCGCTCGAATACCGTCAAGACGGTCGTCGGGCCAAGGACTTTCGACGGCAAGTTCAATGCCGGAAAGCCATCGACGAAGCTCAAGCAAATTCAAGGAAAGGATTGGGTGACTGTCTGGCCTGCGGACTTCCGACCGGCTGGGAAGGAGTTCCTGACCCCCTGACGAATGCCGCCCGGCACTCCCGCCCACCTGTCTGAAACTGAAAAAATGCATTCGGTCGGGCACGGTCCGACCGATGTCCCTATGGAGGAGTTAATGGTTAAAACTATGATCGCCGCTCGGCTGCATGCTCTGCATCAGCCGATGTCGCTGGATGAGATTCCGGTTCCCACGCCCCGGCCCAACGACGTCCTGGTGCAGGTCAGGGCTTGCGGTATCGTGCCCAACATGGCCAACGTCATCAATAATTGGCCAACCTGGTTTCCCCACCAGCCACTACCGAAGTTTCCGGCAGTGTTTGGCTTGGACCCAGCCGGGGTCGTCGCCGAAGTCGGCGAGGCGGTTACCAATGTCAAAATTGGCGATCGTGTCTATGTCAGCCCTCTCAGATCCTGCGGTTCTTGCAAGGCGTGCCGGTCCGGCAATCGCAGCCAATGCCGCTACTACACCTTGAATGGGTACTTCAGCACCAGCCGCGATGGCCAAAGAATCTTTGATCTTTATCCGTACGGCGGCTTCAGCCAGTACATGACTGCCCCGGAATATTCCCTCGTATGCCTGCCGGATAATCTCAGCTTCGAACAGGCCGGTCGCTTCGGCTACCTCGGTACATCATACGGTGCCCTGAAGAACGCACAGGCCGGACCCGGCCAGGTTTGCCTCATCGATGGGATTACCGGCACACTCGGCGTCGCGGCCACCAAGCTCGGTCTTGCAATGGGCCTCTCCAAAATTCTGGGCACCGGCAGAAACAGAGAATTGATGGACCGCATAAAGGCCATCGCTCCCGACCGCATCGACACAATCATGCTCGGCGAAGGCTCGAGTGGAGAATGGGCAAAGGCCCAAACTGGCGGCGAGGGAGTGGACTTCGTTATCAGTGCGCTGGGTGCGAGAGCCCCGGCAGCGACCGTGGTCGACTCCATGCGCGGGGTTCGCCGGGGCGGTCGTGTGGTTGTCGTTGGCGGCGTCGCGGAAGATGTTCCCGTCGACGTGAAGTGGCTGATGGACGAGCAGGTTCAGCTCATCGGCTCCAACTGGTTCAGCGCTGCCCAGGGGCAGGAAATGGCCGACATGGTCCGCACCGGTGCGCTCGACCTCTCGTATCTCGAGCACAAGATCTATCCGCTCGAGCGGGTGAACGAAGCCATCTCCGGCATCGGCGAACGCGATGGCGGCTTCAGCAACTACGTGGTCGTTCCTCCGGTCCCTGCCGCTTATCAATAACAATCACCGGCGCCGGCTATCGCCGACGCCTCCCTCACGCGAAAAGAGAGAACATGTCCAAGAAAGATATCGCGGTCTTGGTTGGAAGCCTTCGTCAGGCTTCGATCAACCTGAAGTTCGCCCGTGCGATGCAGAAAGTGGCGCCCGGCGGGCTGAACCTGGAAATCGTACCGATCGGCGATCTTCCGCTCTACAATCAAGATTTGGAGACGGAGACGCCGCCGGTGGAGTGGACGTCCTTCCGCGAACGCATCAAGGCTTGCGATGGCGCAATCTTCGTAACGCCCGAGTACAATCGATCCGTACCAGCGGCATTGAAGAATGCGATCGAAGTCGGTTCTCGGCCGTTCGGGAAGAGCGTGTGGGATCACAAGCCCGGTGCGGTGACCGGGGCTTCCCCAGGTCTCATAGGAGGTGCGGCAGCGGCGCTTCAACTCCGCGTAATTCTCACCAACATCAACGTTCCTACGCTGCCGCAGCCGGAAGTTTATCTTAGCACCGCAGCAAGCTGGTGGGGGATAGCGGCGAATTCTTAAACGAAGGAACTCAGAAGTTCATCGAAAGTTTTCTCGATGCGTTCGAGGTATGGGTCGCTCGGTTCATGTAAGCAGAGGCTCCCGCACATCAAGCAAATATTCGTTCCCCGCCTGCCATCGCTCCCAAAAAAGGGGCGGTGGCTTTTCTTTAATAGCCGGTTACAGAACTGACTGCTTCGGCGCGTGATGCCGGTCCGAAATCCAACAAATCTTGGAAGAAAATTTCGCTGCCACGATGGCAGGCGTTCGTCGCGTTGACGCAAGCTGCGCCAGCCAGATAGTGCATTATCTGGCGTTAGGAAAACCAAGCTTGCGCGATTTCAGCCAGTTTCCTGCGCGGCGAAGCGATCAACGGGACGGCGACTTTGCGCACGAGCATTCGTTGGCTTTCCTCTGTCACGTATTCGACCGGCGATTTGCCATCGACACGAGCGAGAAAGAGGGCAGGTAAAAGGCTCGATGTCCGGGCTTCGACAGCTTCCCGATCTTCCCAATCTACCTCATTGAGGTACGCAGAAGTCAGCGCCTCGAAGGACGCCGCAAGCTCAGGTGCTGCATTCTCTACAATGAGCTTCTTCAACAGTAAGTGATTCAGGCAGAAAGCCAAATCGAAGGCCGGATCGCCGAACCACGCGCATTCTGCATCCAGGAAGACGGGGCCGATCTTGCCCAAGAGAATGTTTTTGGGGCTTACATCCCCATGAACGAGTGCGTGCCTTGTATTAGCGGTACGGTCGACCAATGCTGATAGACGATCGGAGATGAATGGGTGTTTGGCCGCGGTAGCGACCAGATAAGGCTCAAGCCGCAGGGCGTAAAAGTTGCGAGTTGAATCGAACTGTTCGGGTAGCCCGGGCATACGCGCACTCACCGAATGAATCTGCCCGATCCGTCGACCGATAATTTCCGCGGCCTTCAGATCAACGCGCCCCTGAAGAAGCTCTGCTTTCCATAGCGGGTATTCGTCGCCAGGAAGAAATTCCATCGCAAACACGCCCGACGATGGGTCGTGGGCGAGCGGCTTGGGAACAGCGGATGGGAAATGTTGGGCGACGAAGGAGATCCAGTTCCATTCGTACTCATTTCTCGATACCGGGGCTTGCCAGTCGGTAGCGACTTTTAGCTTGGGAAGGGCCCGTTTTACGCAGAGGGCCCGCCCGGGCAGCTCAACTCGATAGATATCAGAAGAGACGCCGCCCGTCAGAGGCTTGTATATTGCTTCCTCTGAAGGTTCTTTTAGCCCGCTCTTCTGCAAAAACACATCGAAAATGGTCATCTCAGATACAGACATGAATTGAGTGTCCTGTGCGATCTAGCGGCGGGGCGTGTTACGGGGCTGTGCAGGCATTTCTCCAGAGAGAACCCTGACGACTTCTTCCGCGGCGCGGCGGCGTAACTCGATGAGCGATGCGTCGGAAGAAAAAGCGACGTGCGGGGTGATCATCGCGCCAGGGTGATTGATCAATTCTTGCGGAACGCGCGGCTCATCTTCCAAAACGTCAAGGCCGACGCCGCTCAGGATGCCGGATTCCAGTCCATGGATCACGGCCGCAGTGTCGACAACCCCGCCTCGGCTGACGTTGATCAACAAGCTGCCTCGACGCATTTTCGAAACTGCGTCCCGATCGATCAGATGGTGGGTCGATGGGGAAAGCGGCGCATGAACCACGACGATGTCGCTGTTGCCAAGAAGGGCTTCAAAATCGACCAGCTCGATATTTTCGGGGAGATTGGATGCAAAGGGATCGTGCGCCAATACTTTGCAGCCTAGAGCCTGCATCTTCGCTGCGGTTGCTCGGCCAATCCGGCCAAATCCGACGATGCCGCAGGTTAGTTCGGACAGTCGACGGAGGTTGGCGGAGGCGGGGTCCCAATGACCGCTACGAACCTCACGATCGAAATGGATCAGACCACGGGCCCAAGCGATGGCAAAGCCGACCGCGTGATCCGAAACCTCCGCGACACAATAGTCCGGAACGTTCGTCACCCAGACGCCGCGCTCCGAGGCTGCGTCGACAGCGATGTTATCCAGTCCAACGCCCAGACGAGCAACGATCTTGAGATTTGGAGATGCCGCGATCGCGGTTTCGCTGACCTGGGCCCAGCAGGTCAAAATGGCATCCGGCAGATGCTGGACCGCCAACGCATCAATTTCGGCGGCCGAGGATGGTTTTGCGGGTCCGCTCACGAGGGTAAATCCGGCTCGTTCAATGACCTCCCGTTCCACATTGTCATCCGGCCATGCGTAGTCGGTCAGCAACACGGTGCGAGTCATGAAAGATCCTCCTGTTTATGCGAACGTTAGCGCAGGCGTGCTATCTGAGTCAAGGAAAATTGGTGATCGGTAGGAGGCTGTCACTAACTGTTTCGGAGCGCGGATGCATCCAGCGTCGCCGCATCGATAGCTCGACGTTGCGATCATTAAATTTATGCTAACGTTAGGATAAATTATAGAGCGCACGATCCTTTATGCAAACCCTAAGGAGTCATTGACAGGATCGACCTGATCTGCCCGAACAATCTATTTACCGCGATAGTCATAAAATCCCCGACCTGCCTTACGTCCAAGCCAGCCGGCTTCAACATATCTCACGAGGAGAGGACAAGGCCGGTACTTTGGATCTGCCAAACCTTCGTGCAGCACTCGCATGATCGCAAGGCACGTATCGAGACCTATGAAATCGGCCAATTGCAACGGTCCCATGGGGTGGTTAGCGCCAAGTCTTACCCCTGTATCAATGGCTTCAATGCTTCCGACACCCTCGTAAAGCGCAAAAATGGCCTCGTTGATCATCGGCAAGATTATTCGATTCACAATAAACGCGGGGGAATCTTCTGAGGTCGTCACCTGTTTGCCGAGCTGTGCGGCGAAGCTTTTGGCCGCCTCGTATGTTTGTTGCGACGTGGCCATTCCTCTTACCAGCTCAACGAGCTTCATCACCGGAACCGGGTTCATAAAGTGAATGCCCATGAAACGGTCTGGCCGGTCCGTCGATTTTGCAAGACGAGTGATCGAAAGAGATGAGGTATTGGTGGCGAGGATCGCCTCGGGCTTCAGGATCGGACATAGCCCTTCAAAAATATTTTTCTTAATATTCTCGTTTTCTGTCGCTGCCTCTACCACGAGATCACAGTTGCCCAAGTCACCGATGGAGTCCGAACCGCTGAACGTTCCCTCCAGACGCCGATCTTCACCAACCTTTCGACTCAGCGAATGGCGAACTTTCTCTATACCCTCGCAGACGCGCTCGTTCGAGACATCGTAAAGCCGTACGCTAAGCCCAGCTTGGAGGGAGACTTGGGCAATGCCGAGCCCCATCTGTCCGGCGCCGATGATGCCGACCGACCGGATTGGAATTGGACCTTGATCGTTCATGATATTGCTTGCTCAAACTGTGGTAGGATTTCGAAGAGATCGGCGACGAGGCCATAGTCGGCAATCTGGAAGATCGGTGCCTCTTCGTCCTTGTTGATGGCGACGATGACCTTACTATCCTTCATGCCGGCGAGATGCTGGATGGCACCGGAGATGCCGCAGGCGATGTAGAGCTGCGGTGCCACCACCTTGCCGGTCTGGCCGACCTGCCAGTCGTTCGGGGCATAACCGGCATCGACGGCAGCGCGGGATGCGCCGACGGCAGCCCCAAGCTTGTCGGCAACGGGAAGGATGACTTCCTTGAACTTTTCCGCCGAACCGAGGGCCCGGCCACCGGAGATGATGATCTTTGCAGACGTCAGTTCCGGACGGTCCGAAGTCGACAGCGCATCGGCGACGAAGGTGGAAAGACTGGGACCGGCCGTAACCGAGTCGCTTTTCACAATAACGGCCGATCCTCCTTCGCCTGAGGCGGCGAAAGAAGAGGTACGAATGGTGATCACCCTCTTGGCATCAGTCGACTGCACCGTCTGGGTGGCATTGCCGGCATAGATCGGCCGCTTGAACATATAGGGCGAAAGAACCTCGATGATCTCCGAGACCTGAGCGACATCGAGCAGGGCGGCGACACGCGGCATGACGTTCTTGCCGACCGAGGTGGCCGCCGCAACGATTGTGTGATAACTCGCCGCCAACGACACGATGAGATCGGCAAGCGGTTCGGCGAGATTGTTGGCAAGCGCGTCGCTTTCGGCGAGCAGCACCTTGGTAACGCCGGCAAGTTTTGCCGCTTGTTCGGCAGCCGGCCTGGCGTCCCTGCCTGCGACGAGGATGTGGATATCGCCACCGATCTGCCTTGCCGCCGTCAGCGCCTTGGCGGTCTGGTCGGAAAGATGGTTGCTGTCATGATCAGCCAGAAGAAGAATGGCCATGGTGTCTAACTCCTCGTTCGGACTGGATTAAAGCACGCCGGCTTCGGTCTTGAGTTTTTCGACCAGCTCGGCCACCGACTTGACCTTGACGCCCGCCTTGCGGCCCGACGGCTCCTCGGTCTTCAGCACCTTCAGACGCGGTTCGGTGGAGACGCCGAAGTCGGCAGGTGCCTTCTTGTCGAGCGGCTTCTTCTTTGCCTTCATGATGTTCGGCAGCGAGGCATAACGCGGCTCGTTGAGGCGCAGGTCCGTGGTGACCACCGCCGGCAGCTTGACCTCGATCGTCTGCAGGCCGCCATCCACCTCGCGGGTGACAGTCGCCTTGCCATCGCCGATCTCGATCTTCGAGGCGAAGGTTGCCTGCGCCGAGCCCAAAAGGGCCGCCAGCATCTGGCCGGTCTGGTTCGAGTCATCATCGATCGCCTGCTTGCCGACGATGATCAGCCCCGGCTGTTCGGCCGCGGCGACCCCTTTCAGGATCTTCGCCACCGCCAGCGGCTCGACTTGATCGTCGGTCTCGACCAGGATGGCGCGATCCGCCCCCATGGCGAGCGCCGTCCTCAGCGTCTCCTCGGCCTTGGCCGGGCCAATCGACACCACCACCACCTCTTCGGCCTTGCCGGCTTCCTTCAGCCGCAGCGCTTCCTCGACCGAGATCTCGTCGAACGGGTTCATCGACATCTTCACATTCGCAAGCTCGACACCCGTGCCATCCGCCTTCACACGGATCTTCACGTTGTAATCAACCACCCGCTTCACCGGGACGAGAATCTTCATGGAAACCTTCCTTCAACATGATCGCCAAGACCGATTTCGGCCAGGATCTCTGCAGTGTGCTCACCTAACCGGGGCGAGCGGCGGGACGGGTTGAACGAGGCCCCCGAAAATCTGATCGGCGTTCGTAAGCCCGGCACACCATCGAGTTCGACGAGCATTTGGCGATGATGGAACTGCTCGTCGGCAAACAAGTCGCCAACCGTATTGATCGGCCCCGCCGGCACGGTGGCTTTTTCGAGGGCTTCTAAAAGACTGTCTCGGCTCCACAAAGCCGTCTTCGCGGCCAACATTCGTTCAAGAACAAGCCGGTTCTGGACACGTTGAGCGTTTGTCGCGAACGCCTCGCTAACAGGCAGCTCAGGCATGGCCAACACCTGACACAAACGGGAAAATTGGCCGTCGTTTCCGCAGGCGACGATGATATAGCCTTCAGCAACGGGAAAGGTCTGATACGGCGCAATATTCGGATGGGCATTGCCCATGCGCTTCGGCGTAACTCCCGAAGCCAGGAAATTCATGCTTTGGTTGGCCAACACCGCAGCCATGCAGTCGAAAAGCGCCATGTCGATGTGCTGGCCGCAACCGCTGTTTTCGCGTGCTCTCAGAGCGGCTTGAATAGCAATGACGCCGTAAAGGCCTGTGAAGATATCGGCGAACGCGACACCCACTTTTTGCGGCGACCCATCGGGCTCTCCCGTCAAATCCATGATGCCGCTCATGCCTTGGATCATGAAGTCATAGCCTGGCCGGTGCGCATATGGGCCAGTTTGGCCGAAGCCGGTCACGGAGCAATAGATCAAGCGCGGATGTGTCGGTTGGAGGCTCTGGTAGTCGAGGGCGAACTTCTTCAACCCCCCGACCTTGAAGTTCTCAATGACTATATCAGCGGAGGCGATCAGCGCCCGGACGGCTCTCATGTCATCGCTTGAGTTGAAATCTGCGATCATCGATCTTTTGCCGCGATTGCACGCGTGAAAATAGGCGGCCGAGCGCTTGCCTTCGCCTTCGTCGATGTACGGCGGACCCCAATGGCGGGTGTCGTCACCGTCCGGACTTTCGATTTTGATGACATCGGCCCCCAGTTCTGCCAGCGTTTGGCCGATCCACGGACCTGCCAGGATGCGAGCAAGTTCCACAACCTTCAGTCCGGCGAGGGGTGCTTGCGACATTATATGTCCTCGATGATGGGGATCAGAAGAAGGCTTGAATGCCGGTCTGAGCGCGGCCGAGGATGAGAGCATGGACATCATGTGTCCCCTCGTACGTATTGACGGTCTCAAGGTTCTGCGCGTGACGCATGACATGATACTCGATCTGAATGCCGTTGCCGCCGTGCATGTCGCGGGCTTGCCGAGCGATATCGAGGGCCTTGCCGCAATTGTTACGCTTGACGATGGAAATCATTTCCGGCGCCATCTTATGATCGTCGAGGAGCCGTCCGACACGCAGCGATGCCTGAAGCCCGAGTGCGATCTCCGTTTGCATATCGGCGAGCTTCTTCTGATAGAGCTGCATACCTGCAAGCGGCTTGCCAAACTGCTTGCGATCAAGGCCGTATTGCACGGTGCGAATCCAGCAGTCCTCCGCCGCACCCATGACGCCCCATGAGATGCCATATCGCGCTCGATTAAGGCACCCGAAGGGGCCTTTGAGGCCTGAGACATTCGGAAGCAGTGCGTCCTCTGTGACCTCGACGCCGTCCATGACGATCTCGCCGGTGATCGAGGCACGCAGGCTCAATTTGCCGCCGATCTTCGGAGCCGAAAGGCCCTTCATGCCTTTTTCGAGCACGAAGCCGCGGATCTCATTGTTATGGGCCTCGGATTTCGCCCACACGACGAAAACATCGGCGATTGGCGAATTGGAAATCCACATTTTCGCACCGCGAAGACGATAGCCGCCTTCGATCTTTTCCGCGCGGGTTTTCATGCTGCCCGGGTCTGAGCCCGCATCCGGCTCCGTCAGGCCGAAGCAGCCAATCAAGTCGCCGGAAACAAGGCCCGGAAGGTATTTCTTTTTCTGATCGCTCGAGCCGTAGGCAAAGATTGGATATATGACCAGTGAGGACTGCACGCTCATCATAGAGCGGTATCCGGAATCGATGCGTTCGACCTCACGGGCAACAAGGCCGTATGCCACATAACTCGCATTCGCGGCGCCGTATTCCTCTGGCAATGTTATTCCAAGAAGCCCGGCTCGACCCATGAGGCGAAACAGCTCCGGATCCGTAACTTCATCAAGATAGGCCTCCTGAATGCGAGGCAGCAATTCTATTTTGGCGAAAGCCGCTGCAGTGTCGCGGATCATTCGCTCGTCTTCCGCAAGCTGTTCATCAAGAAGAAAAGGGTCGTTCCAGGCGAACGTCATCGTCGTATCTCACATTTGGACTTCCTGTAGGATGTCAGCAAATCTGCGCGGTGAGAAACGATGTTTACTCATCGAGGTATGAGGTATAGTTATAGCTGATGGATCCGCTACAACGTCGTCTGCTGCCCTCGACAACCGCTCTGGCGGCATTCGATTCCGTCGTCCGCCTCGGAAGCTTTTCCGCCGCCGCCGTTGAGCTGACATTGACTCAGGCGGCGATAAGCCGCCAGATTCTGACGCTCGAGGAGCGGCTTAACACGACGCTCTTCATACGCGGCGGGCGCGGCGTGGCGTTGACGCCTCAAGGCGTCGTCTACCACAAATCGATTCAAGAGGCTCTTGCGTTGATCCGAACAGCCTCGTTGCACGCTATAACGGGCTCGCCGTCGGCAACGCTGAACCTTGCCATTCTACCGACGTTCGGAACGCGGTGGCTTCTACCTCGCATTCCAAATTTCGTTTCTGAGCATCCGGAAGTGACACTCAATTTTGCAACGCGTATCGGAGTCTTTGATTTCGCAAGTGAAGGCATTGACGCGGCGATCCACATCGGCGGCGATGACTGGCCGAACGGCGAGTGTACGTTTCTTATGGAAGAGATCGTCGCACCGGTTTGCAGCCCTGCGTTCTTGAAAGACAGTGCAATTGTCTCGGAGCAGGATCTTCTACGCTTACCGCTTCTCCAAATGCGCTCGAGACCCCTTGCTTGGGAAGACTGGTTTTCGAGCCTGGGAATTGAAGGCAAGCCGCTAGCAAATATGGGTTTCGAGCAATTTCTCGGTGTTGCTCAAGCTTGCATAGCAGGTCTCGGCGTAGCCTTGATGCCTCTTTTTCTCATCAAACCTGAATTGGACAGCGGGCAACTCATTGTTGCCTCACATCATCGGGTGCGAAGCAGAAGCAATTACTATCTTGTGTCACCGGAAGGGCTGGAGCCTCCCAAGCCTGTCAAAGCATTTCGAGAATGGCTTCTGCGAGAGACGGCGGAATTCCGTGAATTGGAATCGGCTTCATTGCCTAGCCAATATTGACGTTGCCCGAACCAAATGGACTCCGTCGGCGGCCGGAGGAGGAGCACTCGGCCTACACATGCGGATGGACCGCACGGCGGCGGCTTGCCGTCGTTCTGTCCTTGCCGCGCCAGGGGAGCGTCCGAAGCAAACGACCAAGGTTATAGATTTGCACTTTTTAAGCCTGTCTATCCATGTAGGAAATTCCGGCGAGTCTCGAAGACTTTTGCGATGGCATCGACGACGACGCCCTTCAGAGCGCTGCGAGGCGAACGTCATGGCTTATGCAAACACCGAGTCCTGTAACCCTCGGCGCAAATACAGTCACCGCTCGAACGGCTCGCCGAGTGAGGCGACACCGTTGAGCTTCAGTAGGCGGCGATCTGCCGAGATGATGCCGAGGACGATGATCGTCACGAGATAGGGCAGGCATGCCAGCAGTTGTGAGGGAACGGCAAGCCCGCTTGCCTGGGCGGCAAGACCCATCAGCGATACCGCGCCAAACAGGCAGGCGCCTAAGAAAATCCTTGATGTCAGCCAGGTGCCAAAGACAACAAGAGCAATGGCAATCCAGCCACGACCGGCGATCATGCCGTCCGCCCAGAGCGGCGTGTAGATCGTCGCGGCGTAGGCACCGGCAAAGCCTGCCATCATGCCGCCGAACGCAACCGCGGCGAAACGGATCGCGATGATGGGGTAGCCAATGGCATGGGCGGCTTTCGGATTTTCACCGACAGCGCGCAGGACCAGGCCAATCTTGCCGTAGGCAAACAGCGCCCAGATGCCTAAGGTCAAGACAAGGGAGATCCAGACGACGATATCCTGATTGAAGAGCTCGCCGACGACGGGAATCTCCGAAAGCCCGGGGATCGCGATCTTCGGCAGCGTGGTGACGGTCAGGCTTTCATAGCTTTTGCCAAACAGCGCCGAGAGGCCCTGACCGAGAATCCCGAGCGCAAGACCGGCCGCGACCTGGTTTGCGTTAAACCCCAGAATGATACCGGCAAAAATCATCGAGAGGAGAGCGCTTCCGAGACCGGCCGCGAGGAAAGCCAGAAAATGACCGCCCCCGTGATAAACGACAATGAACGCGATGACGGCACCAAGCGCCATCAAACCCTCGACGCCGAGATTGAGGACGCCGGCGCGCTCGACGACAAGCTCACCTAAAGCCGCTAGCAGAAACGGGGTTGCGGCCGCCAGCATGCCCGCGAGAATGAACTCGACAGCGCTCATGATGCGCTCCGGGCGGACATGGGGCGCCATACGATGCGATAGCGCACGAAAGCCACGGCGATAAGATAGATGAGGAGCAGGCTGCCCTGGAAGACGCGGACGGCCGCGATGGGTAGATTGGCGGAAACCATGGCATTGTCGCCGCCAATGTAGAGCGCGGCCATGACGATCGAGGAAATAACGATGCCGATCGGATTGAGGCCGCCAAGATAGGCAACGATGATGGCCGCGTAGCCATATCCCGTCGAGATGGAGCGCTGCAACTGACCAAGGGGGCCGGCAACTTCGGCAGCGCCCGCAAGACCGGCCGCCGCACCGCCGATGATCAGCGAGAGCCAAATTGCCCAACTCTCCTTGAAGCCGGCATAGCTTGCCGCGCGGGGAGCCAGTCCGCCAACCTGCAATTTGTATCCGGCGAAGCTTTTCTGCATGAAGATCCATGCCGCGATCGATAGGCCGACCGCGAGGAGAAGCGAGACATTGACGCGCGTCCCCTCGAACAGGATCGGCACCATGGCATCGTACTGGAACATGACCGACTGCGGGAAATTGAAACCGTTCGGATCTTTCCATGGCCCGAGAAGCAGGTAATTGAGCAATTGTGCGGCGACGAAGCTTAGCATCAGAGAGACGAGAATTTCGTTGGCATTGAGCCTGACGCGCCAGAAGGCGGTGAGGGAGGCCCATACCGCACCCCCGATGGTGCCGAGCAGCAGCATCGTCGGCCAGATCCATTGGCCTGTCGCCTGCGGCATCCAGATGGGTATGGCGGAGGCGAAGATTGCGCCGAGAATGAATTGACCCTCGGCACCGATGTTGAAGACCTTCGCCCGAAAGCCGATCGCCAGACCCTGAGCGATGAGAAGCAGTGGGCCGGTTTTCAGCAATACTTCGGAGAATGACGCCCAGGAGAAAAATGGCTCGATCAACATGGCGTAGATCACCGCTGCCGGATCACGACCCATGGCGACATAGAGGCCCAAATTAAGAGCGATAGTGACGATGAGGGCGATCGGCGGCGCAAGCAACTTCGCGGTGAACGAGGCCCGTTCCCGGCGAACGAAGGTGGGTAGGGCGGCGGAGAAGGAACTGCTCATGCGGATAGCTTTTCCCGTTGGGCCTGTGCGCCGATCATGTATCGACCGATCTCTTCCGGTTTTGTATCGCGTGTGACGAGCGGCGGGCTCAGCGTGCCATGATACAGGACCTGGATGAAGTCGCTGAGCTCGAACAATTCCTCGAGCTCTTCGGATATGACGAGAATGGCCATGCCTTGATTGCGCAGCTCGATCAGCCGCTTGCGAATGGCAGAGGCCGCGCCGACGTCGACGCCCCAGGTTGGCTGTGCAAGAAAGAGCAGTTTCGGCGCCAGCATGATTTCGCGTCCGACGATGAACTTCTGCAGGTTTCCGCCGGAAAGTGAGCCGGCTTCCGCATCCGGGCCTGGCGTGCGCACGTCATAATCCCGGATGCACTCGTTTGCGAAGGCGGTGGCCCTGGCGCTGTTGAGGAGACCATGTCTCACGAGCCTCAAGGGATGAGCTGTCAGCAGGCTGTTGAGCATTAGCGACATCTCGGGAACTGCGCCGTGACCGAGCCGGTCTTCCGGGACGAAGGCAAAGCCCAGTTTTCGACGGCTGGCGGCGTCGAGGCTACCCACATCCCGTCCCATCATGAAGATCTGGTCGCGCTTGTCCCGCGGCAGGGTCGTTTCCCCCGAAATCAGCGCGGCAAGTTCCTTTTGTCCATTGCCGGAAATACCGGCAATGCCGAGAATCTCGCCGCGGCGCACGCTCAGGCTGACAGCGGAGAGCGGCACTGCGAAAGGATCGCCTGGCCGGTAATCGAGGCCAATGATTTCTAGGCGCTTTTCGCCCTCGGCCATAGGCAATGCGGCCATCGGCTCCGGCATATCGCGGCCGATCATCATGCGGGCGAGATCATGGGCGTCATGCTCGCGCGGATCCACATGTCCGGTCACGCGTCCGCCGCGCAGGATAGTGGCACGGTCGCACAGGGACTGGATCTCCTCCAGCTTGTGCGAGATGAAGAGGATCGACACGCCGCCGTCGCGAAGTCGGCGCAGCGTGTCGAACAGCTTCCCGACGGCTTGCGGCGGCAGGACCGATGTCGGCTCGTCGAGGATCAGCAGTTTTGGATCGGTCATCAGGCATCGGATGATTTCCACCCGCTGCCGCTCGCCGACCGACAGTTCATGCACGTGGGCCAGCGGATCGACTTCAAGTCCGAATTCATCCCCCAATGTGCGGATGCGCTTCGCAAGTTCGGCCGTTCGGCCTGACACGATCAGCCGGATGTTTTCGACAACCGTGAGACTCTCGAACAGCGAGAAATGCTGAAAGACCATCCCGATGCCGGCACGCCTCGCCTCCGCGGGGGAGGCAAGGCTGAGGGGCTGTCCATACCAGGCAACAGTCCCGTCGTCCGGTTGTTCGACGCCGTAGATCAACTTCATCAGGGTCGATTTGCCGGCGCCATTCTCTCCAAGGATGGCATGGATCGAGCCGGGGACTACGTCCAGATCAATATGCTGGTTGGCATGGACCTGGCCGTAGCTTTTGGAGATGCCGCGCAGCGACAGCAGCGGGATGGTCATGGTTGACTTACTTCGGCAAAGGCGTCTTCACACCTTTGACATGCCAGTCCATCGCGACGATCTGGGCATCCGTCAAGGTTGTGCCCGAGGCCGCTCCTTCGCTGCCGTCTGCCTTGGCGATCGGACCGGCGAACGGCGAAAAGCCGCCGCTGGCGATCTTCGCTTCAATCTCCCTGATCTTCGCCATGGTGTCGGCCGGGATCGCCGGGCTCCAGTCGACGACTTCGACGACCTTGTCGGCGACGCCGAGAAACGCGTTGGCGCCTTTGAAGGTACCGGCGAGATGGGCATCGACCGATGCCTTGAAGAACGGCGACCAGTCCGTGGAGATGCAGCCGAGATAGGTTTTCGGCGCATATTTCTTCATCGAGGAGTTCAGATTGAAGGCGTAGACACCCGCTTGCTCGCAGGCAGAAATGACCGAGGGCGTATCCTGGGCGTTCGAGAAGATCACGTCGCAGCCCTGCGAGATCAATGCCTTGGCTGCTTCCTGCTCCTTGGCCGGATCGAACCAGGAATTGACCCAAACGACCGATACCTCGATGTCCGGCTTCACGGCCTGTGCTCCCAGCGTGAAAGCGTTGATGGAGGTGATCAATTCGGGAATGGCAAAGGCGGAGACTGAACCGAGCTTGCCCGTCTTGGAGACAGCGGCCGCCGCCATACCAAGCAGGTAGGTCCCTTGAAAATACTTGGCGGCAAAGGGCGAGAAATTCGGTGCGACCTGGAAGCCGGAGGCATGCAGGACGGTAACCTTGGGGTTGCGGCGGGCAATCTGAAGCGCGCCGTTCTGATAGCCGAACGAGCCGGCGATCAGGAAGTGATTTCCGTCGGCGACCGTCTTGTTCATGATGCGGTCGGCATCCGGGCCTTCCGCGATGTTCTCAATCACGGTCACCTTGACCTTGTCGCCATAGGCGGCCTTGATCGGATCAAGGCCGGCAGCCAGCGCATGCCCCCAGCCGACATCGCCGATCGGCGAGGGCACGACGAGCGTGATGCCGAGCGGTTCGTCGGCGGCAAAGGCGGAGCGACCGGTGAAGGCCGTTGCGAGGCCTGCGACGGCCGCGCTCTTCATCAATGTTCTGCGGGTCAGATTCTTCTGCATCCCAGTTCCCCTTTTTGGTTTTTCAGAATTCTACTGTTGCAAGTGTTGCCTCGGCGGCCGCAAACAGGGCGGCCTCATCCAGTCCGGTGAATTCACCGCCCTGCCAGACGATCCGTCCGTTTATCATGGTCATATCCGTCGGCATGCCGATCCCGACCTTGGCAATGAGGCTCAGCGGGTCATGCCGCGTCCCGACATAGTCCATCCGTCGCGTATCGATTGCGAAAAGGTCGGCCGCCATGCCCGGGGCAAGACGCCCGATATCCGTGCGCCCCAGCAGGCTCGCGCCTCCGCCTGTCGCGTACTGGAGAAAGTCAAGCGGGGCGGGGACGGCATGCTGACGCGTCGAGGCTGTCAGGCACTGCAGCATGTAGGCGGAATGGACGCAATGCATCAGGTTCGAGTTGTCGTTCGATGCGGCTCCGTCGCAACCAAGACCGATACGCAATCCGAAGGCCTGCATCGCTGGGATGTCGGTCACTTCGGCGCCGACCAGGTAAACCGGCTCGGGGCAATGGGAGACGCCCGTGCCGCTCGCTGCCATTTTGCGTAATTCGTCGTGCGTCAGTTCCCAGCAATGAGCATAGAATGTGTCGGGGCCTGCAAAACCCAATTCGGCGCAGTAGTCGACCGTGCGCATTCCATGCCGCGCTTTGATGACGGGGCTTTCGCCCTCGCCGACATGCGTGTGCAACTGCACGCCGCGATCTCGCGCCAGCGCGACCGACTCGACGAAGGTTTCGCGATAGCAATTGACTGGCTGGCAGGGGGCGACCACCACCTGGCGCATGCTGAAGGGGCTGGCATCGTGATAGCTATCGATCAGCCGCGCGCAATCGGAGATGAATTCATCCGTGGTTTCGAGCATGGCATCCGGGATCGTCGACCCCTCGGATTTCGGCAGGGTATTGCCGCCGCGGCCTGCGTGAAAGCGCATGCCCAGAAGTTCGGCCGCCTCGAACTGACGATCGATCAGGCGCTTTCCCGCATGGCGGGGAAAGCAATATTGATGGTCGAATGCGGTGGTGCAGCCATGCTTGATCATCTCCGCCATCGCGGTGACCGAAGCGTGATAGAAGCAGTCCTCCGTCAGTCGAGAGAAAATCGGATAGATCCGGTCGAGCCATTCGATGACCGAAAGCTTGGTCCAGTCGAGGTCGGCTCGATTGCGTACGAAGCACTGAAAGAAGTGGTGATGGGTGTTGACGAGCCCCGGATAGACGAACCAGCCGGAGGCGTCCTGCGCAACGATGCCCTCGGGCAAGGCGTTCAGCGACAGGTTCTCCCCGATCGCCTGGATCGCTGGACCCCTGGTGAGCAGGTCGACATTCCGGCGCACGCTCGGCCCGTTGCCCTCGTCGATGATAACAGCCGCACAATTCTTCAGAAGATAGCCGGTCATTCCATCACTTCTCCGCAGCCGGATGCGGATCGAGTTTCAGCTCGTGCAGGCGGTGAATGCCGGGCATTTCGATGAAACCGGGCAGGCTGCGGATGGCGCGCAACCAGAGCCGGATCAAGGGATAGGGATCGAGCGAGACGCCGCCGTCGGGTGCAAGCGCCACATAGGGAAAGCAGGCGATGTCTGCGATCGTCGGCTGGCTTGCCGCAAGGAACCGCATGCCGCGCTCGCCCTGTTCGAAGAGGCCAGCCTCCAGCTCGCGCAGGGCCGCAATCCCCTGAGCCTGCAATGCCTTGATATCTCCCGGTCGCAGCAGCATTTCGTGGAGCCGCGCGCCTCCAAGGTTTGCGGTCAGGCGATGCGAAAAGGAGAGCCATTGCTGCACGCGCGCCGTCTCCTGCGGCGAACTATGGCCCAGCCATTCCGGCGCACCACTGGCAGCGAGATAGGCGAGCATTGCTGTGGACTCGGTGAGCACAAGATCGCCATCCTCGAGGATTGGAATAGACCCCGCCGCATTGAGCGCCAGAAGCTCCGGTCCGCGATGCTCCGCACCGGGATGGAAATCGACTGGCCGGATTTCGAGCTTGATGCCCAAGAGGGCGGCCATCAGCCGTACTTTGTAGCAGCTCGGCGATAAAATATAGTCGTAGAGCTTCATTGTGCGACCAACTGTGCGCCGTAGGTATAGTTATGGCGCTTGAGCCATCGCCTATAGGCGACCGAGGTGAGGTCGGCCCTTGTCGGAATTTCCATGCCCGGATCAAGCGGAAGAAGCGTGGGTATCTGGTTTTCGAGGATCGAGCGATCCTGTAGGAAGATCGTCTGCTGAAAGTGGATAAGATCGGTCATCGGTGTATCGTCGTCGAAGAGAGCCATCCATGGCCATACGTCGCAAAGGTCTTCCGCAAGAGGCTGTACGAACAAGGTAATGACGTCCCATTCGTTCGGTCGCGGAGGACACGTCTTGTAGAGCACCGAACAGGTCGGTGCCGGCACGCGGTAAATATATTCGGTCGTAATGCCGCCGGACGCCGATTTTGCTGCCTGCGGCTGGTAGAATTTCACCTGCGTTGCCCAGACTTCATCCTCACTCTCGCGGATCTCGACCTTGTAATTTTCGACCTCCGTATGCGGTTCTGCACCGAGGATATCGGTGTGAACGAAGGGAAAATGCGCGATGTCGAGAAAGTTCTCCACGGCACGAAGCGGTGAACAGCGCACGCGGACTACACCGACATCGACGAAGCGGCGGCCTGGCTGATCGGCTTCCGGAATGGCGAATAGCTCCTTGTCCGGCTTTCCGAGGGAGGACCAGACATGACCATACCGGACGCGGACGGGAAGGGAGCGTCCATTGTCGGTCACCACCCGCGCATTCCCGTCGCGATCGCGCGCGACTTCGATCGCCTCGCCCATCAGACAGGTCTTGCTTCCCTTTTCGCTGAGCTGGCTGAAAAGGCCGACCGGATACCATTCGTCGATCATCGCGCCGCCTGTCATTCCGCATTCTCCCTTTGGCGTTCTTCCGCCCGGCGGCGGAGAGATTCGGCAATACGGGAAGCCGTCAGGCGGTTTGCCGGGCTGCGGTCATGTTCGATCATGAGATGAAGGAGCGTATGCTTATCCTGGGGCGCGAGCAGCAGCACGATCCAGGGGAAATCAGGCAGGTGGATCAGCCCGTTTGCGTCGGTCTTTGCTCCTGCTACGATCTCGATTGCCGCAACATCCGCTTCCATTGTTAGCGAGCGCAACGGTATGAGCTTGTCGAAGCGTGGGGGCTGTGTCGCCGGTTGTCCGGCGGCTATCCATAAAATACCGCCCGATTCTTCGACCCGCTGGACAGCGACACGGATGGTTTCCGGAGGGGCCAGATCGGGATGAGCCGGAATGCGAATGCATCCGCCCGACGGGGAATAGCTCCATCCATGATAAATGCAGGACAGCGCCTCACCACGGACAAAACCATGCGACAATCGCATTCCGCGATGTGGACAGCGATCCACGGATGCGGTTACGCGGCCCGACTGGCTGCGCCACAGGGCAATTGGGCCGGCCGCTGTCCAGGCCGGTATGACCGTTCCTGGTGGCAGATCAGAGGAAAGGGCAACTGGCGCCCAAGATCCGGCCCCATCAAATGGCATAGCCTTAACTCTCTCAATTTTACCAATGACTTAGCGCCACCGGTCATAGGCAGGCGCCGATCCCTGCATCCCCTCAGCCCTCGGAAGCTTGCATAAATAATTCGCATTGGCAACATTGATTAAATAAAAGGCAGAAAATCAGGGATTGCTAAGACGCGATTTTTCGGGGCGCTCAATGACTCTGCGCTGGATCTCCTCGACCCAGACGTCGAAAGGACCGAGTGAACAGCCCATTTCCAGCATATCGATCAATTCCACGGGGCCGGCAACCTCAAGCTCGATCCTATCTGCGCCAAAATGGAAGAATGTCTGCGAAAGTCCAAGCTTATTGGCGTGGCGTTGGATCCACGGGACGAATGAGGTCGAGTTGACGTCGCCAAGGATGGTCATGTGTTCTCGAAACTCACCCTGTCGTGGCATCTGCAAATGGCCCTTGCTTGATATCAGGCTGGTAGAATAGCTGCTTGAAGAGTTTGCGAAAAGAGGAACGTCTGGCGCGTTCGAGGCATGACCTCGTCAACCGTCGGGCTGCGCGCCAGCTCGTATCCTTTCAAGGTGGACTGCAGCAAATATGGCGACAGACGGTCAAGGATCTCCCGTGTGAGCCTCTCGCAAGCGAGCACCATGTCTGGCTGCGCAGCGGCCGCCAATCGCCCAGGTCCTGGCGATCAGGCCTCTGAGAACGAGCTGCGCTGCCATTGACAGAAGTTTTCGCATTCCGCCCCTCCTTGCTCACACTGTCGGGCCGGAGGCGCGGATATAATTGCGCCAGCCGCCGAACTCGGTAATCTCTCGACCGCCGGTGACCGCGTGGGCCTCGCAGAGAAAACCGGTGACGTAACTGCCGTCGTCAAGCGTGACTTTGCCGACGCCAAGCGGCGCCGGAATGTTCTGGACGAAACGGGCGAATGCCGCAGGTGGCAAGGCCCAGACTTCGACCTCCACGCCGTTACCCGTAAAGCCGGGATCGCGCAGCAGCCCCGGCTTGGGCGGGATCGTGCCGGGGAGGGCAAAGAGCCGGTAGCTGCCGTCCGTCCGTCCGGTTCGCACTCTATATCCGCCCGATCGCGTCAGCTCGTGGTTCAGAGGCATATCCGTCAGATGCGCGCCGACCACCACGATCGGCACGAAGTCGTCGGCCGAAGGCGCCACGCGGCTTGCCTCCGGCAGCGCGGCTTTGCGGTCCTTGCCCATTCCGGTGTCCAGCGCTCGATGCATGGCATCGGCGAAGGGGGCCAGCGCATCGTCGGTGAAGGCGGGTCCCACCAGCATCGCACCTGCGGGCAGATGGCCGTCGGCGTCAAATCCGGCGGGAATGGCAATCGCCGCGCAATCGAGCAGGTTGGCGAAGTTGGTGTAGCGGCCAAAGTGGCTGTTCCTGACGATCGGGTCCGCTTGCATCTCTTCGACCGTGTAAGTGGTGGGGGACGTCGGCAGCATCAGGAAATCCACCTTCTCCCATTCGGCCCTGGTTTTCTGCCGCAATGCTTCCAGCTTGTACCGGCCTTCGAAGGCGTCGACTGCGTCGTAGGCCTTTGCCCCTTCGATGATGGCGCGCACCGTCGGATCGAAGTCGTCGCCATTCGTCGCCAGGAACTCCTTGACCGCCGCCAGCCGCTCGGCGACCCAGGGGCCGTTATAGAGCAGTTCGGCCGCTTGCCGGAAAGGAGCGTAGTCGAAGGGCACGATCACAGCGCCCAGCGATCGCGCCCGTTCGATGGCGGCGTCATAAAGCGCCTCCACATCCTTGTTGCCGTAGAACTCCCGTTCCGCAGCGTCGAGAACGCCGATACGCGGGCGTATCGACGGCAAGCTTGCTGGAGCGGCTTGCCGCGAGAACGGATCGCGGGCGTCGTAGCCTTCCATGATCTTGCGGATGGCAATGCCGTCGCCCACCGTCGCGGCAAAGATAGTGACGACGTCGACGCTGCGGCAGGCGGGCACCACGCCGACATTGGGCACTAACCCCGGCGTTGGCTTGATGCCGACAAGATTGTTGAATGCTGCCGGCACGCGCCCCGAACCGGCGGTGTCGGTGCCGAGCGAAAAGCTCGCGAGACCTGCCGCAACGGCGACCGCCGAGCCTGAGCTGGAGCCGCCGGAGACGTAATTACGATCAAACACCGAGCGCGGCGCGCCATGCGGCGAGCGCGTGCCGTTCAGTCCGGTCGCGAACTGATCGAGATTGGTCTTGCCGATCACGATGGCGCCGGCAGCCCTCAATCGCGCGACTGTCGTCGCATCCGCCTGCGGGTGATAGGCGAAGGCCGGGCAGGCGGCCGTTGTCGGCAAGCCCGCTACGTCGATATTGTCCTTGACCGCGAAGGGAATGCCCCAGAGCGGCAGGCTGTTGGATTCTGGCGCACGCGCCACCAGTTCACGGGCCGCAGCTCGCAAGTCGTCCTCGGGCGTCATCGTGATGAAGATGGCCGGATCGTCCGATGCCCTGCATCTTGCGATGATCTCTTCCATTAGCTGGAGCGGCGACAGGCCGGCCGCATAAGCGTGCCTCAGCGAAGCAAGATCGAGAATGGTGGGAAGCATCAGATTTCCTCCAGAATGACCAGCACATCGCCGGCTTTGACATTGCGCCCAGGGCCGGCGCGCAGATCGCGGACGCGTCCGGCGGCATGTGCGGTTACGTTGATTTCCATCTTCATGGATTCGATGATCGCCAATGTATCGCCGGCAGCCACTGGCTGGCCTTCTTCGACCAGTATCTTCCAGACGTTGCCGGGCACGGCGCTTTCTATCCCGAAGCAACCCTCCGGTATGTCGCCGTCGAGGCCGGCGCCTGCGCCTTCCTCGACGGTGAAGCTGTCGAGACCGAGTTCCTTCCACCGTTGCCGTTCCGCTTCGAAAGCCGCCTGCTGCCCTGATTTGAAGGCGCCTATCGCGGCGACTTCGCGGGCAAGCCCGGCTTCATAGGCGGCATAGGAGAATTCGGTCTCCTCTATCCTGACCGGATAACCCCCGTGTGGGAAGGCGGCGCGGGCTTCTGTCAGCTCTTTGTGACTGACGGGGAAGAAGCGGATCTGATCGAAGAAGTCGAGCAGCCATGGCTTGTCCTTGGCGAAGACCGCAGTCTGCCGCCAACTGTTCCAGACCTGGATGGTGCGGCCGAAAAGCTGGTAGCCGCCAGGCCCCTCCATGCCGTAGATGCACATATAGGCGCCGCCGATGCCGACGGCGTTTTCCGGCGTCCAGGTACGAGCTGGATTGTATTTCGTCGTCACCAGCCGATGGCGCGGGTCGACCGGGGTTGCGACCGGCGCGCCGAGATAGACATCGCCGAGGCCGAGCACCAGATAGCTGGCATTGAAGACGACGTCGCGCACCGCCTGTTCATCCGGCAGGCCGTTGATACGACGGATGAACTCGATATTGGAAGGGCACCAGGGCGCGTTCGGGCGCACCAGTTCCTGATATTTGCGCATGGCAAGCTCGGCATCCGGATCGTTCCAGGACAGCGGCAGGTGCACGATGCGGCTGGGGACCTTGATATCCTGCGCGGCCGGCAAGCCCGCCTCGATCTCGGTGAGCAGGCCGAGCAGGCGTTTGCGGGTCAAGGTCGTGCCATCGTAATGGATTTGCAGCGAGCGGATGCCGGGCGTCAGATCGATGATGCCCGGCAGGCGAGCTTGGACGATCGCCTGCATCAAAAGCTGCACGCGCAGACGCAGCGCGATATCAAGCGTCATCGCCCCATATTCGACCAGCAGATTGTCGTCGCCCTGGCGGCGATAGACGACGGGCACGGGTCCTTCTTGGCCCTGGCCGACGATCCCCGACCCTGCTGCATTGCCGAGGTGCTGCAGCCTCGGACCGGCGACGGGGTCTTCGGCACGTTCAGCAGGACGAAACCGGATTTTGTCACCGGGCTTGAACTGGCCCATCTTCCATTGCTCGTCGCGAGCAATGACGGCGGGGCAGACGAACCCGCCGAGGCTCGGACCATCGGGCCCGAGAATGATCGGCATGTCGCCGGTAAAGTCGATCGCGCCGATCGCATAGGCATTGTCATGCAGGTTGGAGGGATGAAGGCCGGCTTCACCACCGTCGCTGCGTGCCCATTTTGGCGCAGGACCGATCAGGCGCACGCCGGTGCGGGCGCTGTTGAAGTGCACCTCGTATTCGGTCGAGAACAACGTCTCGATATCGCTTTCGAGAAAGAAGTCGGGCGCACCGTGCGGGCCGTAGAGGACACCGACCTCCCAGGCTCGGGTCAAAGGGGCGGGCCGGCCTGCCGCCGTCGTTTGCTGCTGTGGCGTGCGTGCCAGCCTCAGAACATGGCCGGTCTGGAGCGTGCCGATGGCATGGCCCCCGAACCGTCCGAGACCGAAGGTCGCCCTGGAGCCGAGCATGACCGGCGCGGAAAGGCCTCCGGCAACGGCGAGGTAAGACCGCTGGCCCGGCCCCTCTATCGCACCAATGGCCAGTGTCTGCCCCGCCCTCGCACTGACGGCTTCGCCATGTGGCAGCAGTACGCCGTCGAGGGTCATCGGCATGCAGGCGCCTGCGAGCGCGATCGTAATGTCGGAAAAGATTTTAAGCACCGGCCCGGAAACAGTAAGTTCCAGCGCCGCGGTTTCGTCAGCATTGCCGACGAGCCTGTTTGCATGACGAAACGAGCGCTCGTCCATCGGGCCGCTCGGCGGCACGCCGACATGCCAGAGGCCGAGCCGGCCGGGCAGCTCCTGAATGCTCGACTGCGCACCCGGCGCCAGCACCTCGATCACATCGGGCACGAAAGGAAAGTCCCTGAGCGCCGTCGTCGCCACGTCGCCGCTCGCCAGCAGCTTGGATCCTGCTATGGCCTGGAGATATTGCAGATTGGTCTCGATGCCGGAGATGGAGCTTTCCGCCAGCGCGCGCTTCAGCTTCTCGATCGCGGCCGGCCGGTCCTCGGCTGCCACGATCACCTTGGCAAGCATCGGATCGTAGAAAGGGGTGACTTCGGTGCCCGTCTCAATCCAGCCGTCGACGCGCGTGCCCGCCGGAAAGACGACCTCCGTCAGCAGGCCGGCGCTCGGCCGGAAGCCGGCATGCGGCATCTCGGCGTAGAGGCGCGCTTCGATCGCCACGCCTTTAGGGACGAGGATTTCGCTGCCGGAAATGACATCCTCGCCGGCGGCTTGACGGATCATCCATTCGACAAGATCGATGCCGTAGACGGCTTCCGTAACCGGGTGCTCGACCTGCAGGCGGGTATTGACCTCGAGGAAATAGAATTCCTCGCGGGCAGGATCATAGATGAACTCCACGGTTCCGGCGGACTGGTAGCGCGCGGAAGAGCCCAGCGCCATGGCCGCGGCATGCAGGCGCTCGCGTATCTCAGGCGAAAGACCGGGAGCGGGCGTCTCCTCAATCACCTTCTGATTCCGGCGCTGCAACGAGCAATCGCGTTCGCCGAGCGCGATCACGCGGCCCTTGCCGTCGCCGAAGATCTGGACTTCGACGTGCCGTGCCTTCGATACGAAGCGTTCGAGATAGACGCGCGCATCGCCGAAACTGGCCTTGGCCGTGCGCTGCACGCTTTCGAAGGCGGCCTTAAGACTATCGGCATCCTCACAAAGCTGCATGCCGATGCCGCCGCCGCCGGCCGTCGATTTCAGCATGACCGGATATCCGATCTCAACCGCCGCAGCGAGCGCTGCGTCGCCCGTCTCGACGAGACCACTGCCCGGTAGCAGCGGTACGCCGCTTGCGCGCGCCAATTCGCGGGCCGTGTGCTTGAGCCCGAAGGCGGCGATATTATCCGGCGTCGGGCCGATGAAGGCGATGCCCTCCTGCGCCAGCCGCTTGGCAAAGCCGATGTTTTCCGAAAGGAAACCGTAGCCGGGATGCACGGCTTCTGCGCCGGTAGCCTTGCAAGCCGCAATGACGGCGTCGACATCGAGATAGCTTTCGGCGGCCGGCGCCGGACCGATCCTGACGGCCTCGTCGGCCATCAGCGATGCCTTGGCGAAGCGATCGGCGTCCGAATAGACGACGACGGAGGCGATGCCCATGCGCCTCAGCGTCCGGATGATCCGGACAGCGATTTCGCCGCGATTGGCGATCAATATCTTCCTGAACATCTCAAGCCTCACCGTCCCAGACGAGGACGCGGATCGGCGTCGGATCGAAGCCGTTGCAGGGATTGTTGATTTGCGGGCAATTGGAAATGACGATCAGCACGTCCATCTCGGCCTTGAGCTCGACATAATCGCCCGGTGCGGAGATGCCGTCGACGATGGTCATCTCGCCGGTCGGCTCGATCGGCACGTTCATGAAGAAGTTGATGTTGGGCACGACGTCGCGCTTGCCCATGCCATGTTTTGCGACCTCCAGAACGAAATTGTCCCGGCAGGCATGGAGATATCTGGTGCCGTGGCCGAAGCGCACCGTGTTGCTCTCGCAGGAGCATGCGCCGGCTGAAGTGTCGTGACGTCCGCAACTGTCGGCCGTCATCCTCAACATGACGCGACCTTCGTTGGACATGATCTCGGTGCCCGTTGTGATATAGGCCGCACCCTGCTCGCGCATGGTGTCTTGGCTGGAATAGCGTTCGGAATGATCTTCTGCTTTGTAGAACAGCGTGTCGATCGCCTGCTGGCCATAGCTATCCTCGATGCGCAATGTCTGGCCTTTCCGAACCACCGTCGAGAACGGCGCTTCTGCGGCAATCAAGTGATCCTGCACGGCGTTCTCGAGCGTGCGGAACGGAGCGGTCTGGATAAAGTCGGTCATGATCGTCTCTCCACTGCTCACAGGTCGGCGGATGCGTTGTTCTCGAAGCCGCGTACTGCCTCGGCGGTGGCGGTGAGGCACAGGTCGTCGGAGCTGGTGGGCCGGACAGCCAGCCGCGTCACGGTCACCGGCTTCGGTGCGTATGTCGGGCTCGGATCGAGTGGATGAGGGCAATTGGAAAAGCCGACAATCATGTCCATCTCGGCGCGCAGCTCAACATAGTCACCGTCATGCGGCAGCTCCGACTGCCATGCGAACTTGCCGTCCACATCAACGCGAACGGGAGCAAAGAGCGCGAGCACGGCGGGAATGTCGCGCTTGTCCAATCCGGCCTTGGTCGCAAGCTTGATGAAATTGTCGCGGCTGTTGCGGGTGCCTTCGCCGTATTTCGCCAGGTTTGAGGCGGCAGTCGAGCTGCCCATCAGGCAATCATGTGCGCCGGAAGAATCCTCGGTGACGGAGAACATCACGCGTCCCATGTCGGAGAAGATCACCCGGCCTTTCGAAAGGGCGGTGGTCCATTGCATCTTCACCGTATCGGGCAGATTCAGCCGCTCGCTCGTATCGGCCGCATTCCAGGCGGCGAGCGAGATGGTCGAGAAGCCCTGTTCCTGGGCAACGCGCAGCGTCTCACCGCGCTTGACGCGTGTCGACCAGTACCAGCCGCCGGGTATGACTTCCTGATGGACGATCAAAGCCGCATCGATCGGCGGGGCGGGTAGGGGGCTCGGTGTCGGCAAGGCCTTGGGTGCGAATTCCAGACCCTTTCTCTGATGTTCTTCATAACGGGCGCGGTTGGCGGCGATTTCTTCCGGCGAACGTCTGACGTGCTGCATGGCTAGATGTCTCCCGACGGTGCCAGGTCGTCCCGGCGGTGCCCCTTTGAAGCGATCGGGCCGTCCCGGTCGGAGCTGAAGATCGAGGCTGCGCCGGCAGTACGCGGCGGCCAGATGGAAATGTCCTTGGTAATCGTCGCGCCGTAGCGCTCCTTCTCTTCCGGCCGGTCGCGGCGGCGCTCGAAGGCGACTACCCTTGTGGCAAGCGTGAAGGCTTCGCGCATGTCATGCGTGACCATAACGACGGTCATCTGTGTTTCGTGCCAAAGCCGTTTCATCAGCGTGTGGATCTCGGCGCGGATACCAGGGTCGAGCGCGCCGAAAGGCTCGTCGAGCAATAGCACTTTGGGGCGCATGATGAGCGCCTGCGCCAGCGCCAGGCGCTGCTGCATGCCGCCGGAAAGCTGGGCTGGATACTTGTTTTCGGCGCCGGCAAGGCCGACCTCCGCGAGGAGTTGCCGCGCCTCGTCGATCGCGTTGCGCCGCGCCGCGCCGAAAAGCCTGGCCTTGTAGCGCGAGCCGGCAAGCTCCTTGCCGAGCAGCACGTTGTTGAGTGCGGTCAGATGCGGAAAGACCGAGTAGCGCTGAAAGACCACGCCGCGGTCGGCGTCGGGCTCGCTAGGCAGCGGCGCGCCATCGAGAGAGATCGCGCCTCTGGTGGGCTGTTCCTGTCCCAAAAGCATACGCAGGAAGGTCGACTTACCGCAGCCGGAGGGACCGACGAGTGCGACAAAGGCGCGGGAGGCGACCGTCAGCGACACATCCTCGAGCACGATCTGGTCACCGTATTCCTTCCAGACCTTTTCTATCCTGAGTTCGCTCATGCCTGCTTCTCCAGTTCGGACCAGGGGAAGACGGCGATGCGGAGGCGATCGAGAAGATAATTCATGAGCACGGCGAGCAGTGTGATCCAGACGACGTAGGGAAAGATCACATCCATCGACAGATATCGGCGAACGAGGAAAATACGGTAGCCAAGGCCGGAATCGGAGGAGATCGCCTCGGCGGCAATCAGGAACAGCCAGGCCGGCCCGAGCTGGAGCCTCAGGCAGGTGATCAGCCGCGGCAGGATCTGTGGCAACACGACGCGAAGCGCGATCTGCCAGGAGGAGCCGCCGAGCGTCTCGGCCTTGACGATCTGCTCGCGCGGCAATTCCAGCGCCTTCAGCGCCAGGTCGCGGATCATCGTCGGTGCAACGCCGATCACGATAAGGGCGATCTTGGAGGTCTCGCCAAGGCCCATGACGATGAACAGTATCGGCAGCAACGCGAGCGGCGGCACCATCGAAATGACTGCGACGAAGGGCGACAGCAGAGCCCTGAGATAGGGCAGCATGCCGATGAGCATGCCGATGCAAAGCGCGATAGCCGTGGATATGCTGAGGCCCGACAGGAGCCGTACCAGGCTCGCCCAGGTGTCCGACCACAGCAGGTATTCTCCCGTGCGCGGATCGGCGATGAAGGCCATACGGTTGATGGCGTCGGCAAAGCCGGCAAGATTGGGCAGCAACTTGTCATTGGCGTTTTCGGCAAGCCGTGCGGCTGAACCGACGGCATACGCGACGATCAGCAGCAAAAAGGGCAACAGCGTCAAGGCAAGCTGCGCACCCCGGCTAGGCCTGGTATTGATCCAACGCATGAAAGGCTCCGCGGATGAAGGGATCGGGCGGCGCGCCGGCGCCGCCAGTGAAGGTATCGCTCAGAGCGAACCGTCGGCGGCCGCCTTCATATAGGTCTCCGTGAAGCGCAACTTGACGTTCGCACTGTCGCCGAGAACCTTGCCATCGGGCATTTCGATGCCGATGACGTCAGCCGAAGGCGCTCCATTGCCGAGCAGACCCTTCTGGAACAGGAAGCTGCGCACCAGATCCATCGTCTTCGGCAGGTTCGGCGAGGTGGTGAAGGCAACCGCGTCGGCAGGCTTATCGAAGAGTTTGGTTGCGGCGAGCTGCGCCTCGAAACCCTTCAGGTCTGTGCCCGATGCGGCCCCCATCGCCTCGCGGGCAGCCTTGCCTTCCGGTGTGTCTGCCCTCAGCAGCGCCGCCGTTTCATACCAGATGCCGGCCAACGCCTTACCGAAATTCGGATTGTCCTTCAGGATGTTGCTGTTGGCGGCCATCAGGTCGATGATCTCGCCCGGCACCTGCGAGCTATCGAAGACCTTCTTGGCGGAAGGCTCCTCGAGAATGGTCGAGACCAGCGGATTCCAGGTGACGACGGCGGAGACATCCGGCGTCTTGTAGGCCGCAACCATATCGGCGTCGGAGGTGTTAACCACCTTCACGTCGCGTTCGGTAAGCTTGATGCTGTCGAGCGCGCGGGCGAGCAGATAATGCGAAACCGAATACTGAACCAGATTGACGTTCTGGCCCTTGAGGTCTGCGAGGCTTGCCTTGTCCTTAAGAATGACGGCGTCATTGCCATTCGAAAAGTCACCAACGATAACGGCTGTCGTGTCGACGCCGCCGGCTGCCGGGATCGAGAGGCCGTCCATGTTGGTCAGCGTCACGGCATCGAAGGCGCCGGCCGTATACTGGTTCATCGACTCGACGTAATCGTTGAACTGGGTGACCTCGATGTTGATGCCGTATTTGTCGGCCCATTTCTTGACGATACCGTGATCGGCGGCATAACCCCAGGGCATCCAGCCGACATAGATGGACCAGGCGACCTTGAAACTGGTTTTCGGCGCGGCGCTTGCGGCAGAGCCAAGCCCGAAAGCCAGCGATACCGAAAGAGCCGTTACGGAAAGGATCTTCGAAAAAGTCTGCATAGAAATTCCCCTTTTGCTTTTTTTCAAAAAGGGATCGGCAAAGACCATCGCGCCGCCAATCCCTTGGCTTACGAGGTCTCCCGGGCTTTTATCCCGCCGTGCATCCGGTGGGATTTCTCCCCCAGCCGGTGGTGGCTCTCGGACCAGCACGCTCCGAAGAGGAGCGCCGGAACCCTAGCCACCAACTCTGCGGATAAAGAAGCAAGGTCCATGCCACTCCCAAATATGTATGATAGATGCGGTCTGAAGCATAATCGCGAACGGCAGCGACGTCATTCAATGCCGCTATTTTGATCATGCTGCCCAGAATTTCTGCCGGCGTTCCCGCGGAGTCCTTCTTCGTCAGTTGAATAAAGATGCCCGGATCGTTCATCTTGGCGCTGCCGCCATTGCGGTAGAATTCGTGTAGGGCGACCTCGAAAGCTGACCGTGCTTTCATGCCGTTTCCTCTCCGAGTATTTTCACTGGCCGGTCCCACTGAATAAGCACGACACAGCCGGTATCGCTCCAGACCGAATGTTCTGTGCCGGGGGCATTGACGATGTAACTGCCGCGGCCGTAGTCGCCGGCCTCGTCGGACTGCACCCCATCGAGAACGAAAATGGTTTCCAACCCCTCATGGCGATGGCGGGGAACGGACGCGCCGGCTTCGTATTTCAGGAGCGCCACGCCCGGTTGGTCGCCTTCGAAGGGGCGAATCCAATGGATTGTCACCTCTTCACGGAACGGCCCGAATTCCAGATCCTTCCAGCCGCCTGATGTGAGCAGTTCGCGGGTCGTTTCAGGCATGGGCGATGCTTTCCAGGATATCGTCGACACGAGCCGTCCAGCCGACGATGGCGCCCTGGGCGCGGATCATGGCAATGGCGGCGGCCTTGAATTCGGGGAAGTAGCTTTCCGTCGCCTCCTCGGCGAGCAGGCATTCATAGCCGCGGTCGTTTGCCTCGCGCATCGTCGTCTGCACGCAGACTTCTGTCGTTACACCCGCAAAGACGAGCTGCTTGATACCCTTCTCATGCAGGACATCGCCAAGTTTCGTGGCGTAAAAGGCGCCCTTGCCGGGTTTTTCAATGACGACCTCGCCCTTGATCGGCGCAAGCTCCGGTAGGATCGCCGTGCCAGGCTCACCGGAGATGAGGATGCGACCCATGGGACCCTTGTCGCCGATCCTAAACATCGGATTGCCGCGGTCGCGTTTTGCCGGCGGCAGGTCGGAGAGATCGCGCTTGTGGCATTCCATAGTGTGGATGACCGGCAGGCCGGCGTTGCGGAAGCCCTGGATGAGGCGTTTGACATCGGGGACGATTCTGACGATGCGACTGACATCATTGCCAAGGCTAGCACCAAAGCCACCGGGTTCGGCGAAGTCGCGCTGCATGTCGATGACGATAAGGGCAAGCTGGTCGTGTTTCACCGGAAAGGCGAAGGGTTCTGCCTTGATCTCCGCCATCAGTGATGCCCCGCCATATGCGCGCCGATCACACCGATATCCGCCGAACGCGCCGGTGTCTCGTAAACCAGCTTGCCTTCGGAAATCACCACGATGCGGTCCGACATTTCGAGCAGCTCGTCGAGATCTTCGGACAGCAGCAAAACGGCCGTACCGGAATTGCGCGCCTTCATGATGCGGGCACGGATCTCGGCGACAGCGGAGAAATCGAGGCCGAAACAGGGGTTCGAGACGATGAGCAGGTCCACCTTGCCCGTCAGCTCGCGGGCGAGTACCGCGCGCTGCACATTGCCGCCTGAAAGCGCTGCAATCGGTGAGGAGGCGGATGCCGTTTTCACCTTGAAGTCGGAGATCAGCGCGCTGGCGCGCTTCTTCATCTTGCCCTTGTTCAGCCAGATCGCATCCTTGCCGTCCGCTTTCAGATCGAATGTGCGGAAAGCGAGGTTTTCGCTAACGGTCATACGAGGGGCGCACGCGTTCTGCAGCGGTTCTTCGGGGATGAAACGAACATTGTTCTTGCGTGTCTCGGGGCGGGTTGCGCCATAAGCCTCGCTGTTGACGCTCACATGGCCGCTATCCGTCGGCCGCTGTCCGGCGAGGATTTCCGTCAGCTCTTTCTGGCCGTTTCCGGATATGCCGGCGATGCCGACGATCTCGCCCGAGCGCACCAGGAGCTTATCGATCTCGATGCTCTTGAGACCGGAGCGGTCCGGTGCCTTGACCTGCTCGATCGTCAGCACTGGCTTGGCGTTTTCTGAAACGGGAACGCGTGTATCGAGTTCGGCAAGCTTGACGTCGCCAATCATCATCGCCGCCATGTCAGCGGTGGAGAGTTCACCGACCTTGCCGGCGCCGACCAGCTTACCACGCCGCAGGATCGAGACAGCATCGGCGAACTTTGTGACCTCATGAAACTTGTGCGAAATCATCAGCACGGTCAGTTCACCGCGCTCGGTCATACCGCGCACGAGGCCAAGCATCTCATCGGCTTCGGCCGGCGTCAGCACCGACGTTGGCTCATCCAGCACCAGGAAGGAGCGGCCGAGATAGAGCTGTTTGACGATCTCCAGCTTCTGCTTTTCGCCGGCGGCAAGCTCGCTCACCGGTCGATCAAGCTGGATCTTGAACGGCATGCGCTCCATGAAGGTGGCCAGATCCTTCCGCTCTTTCGCCCAGTTGATGATACCAGGCACTTGCGCGCGGCTGATGACGAGGTTTTCAGAACCCGTCAGCGAGGGGACCAGCGTAAAGTGCTGGTAGACCATGCCGAGACCATAGGTAGCGGCGTCTTTGGGCGAGGTAATCGCCACTTCGCGGCCGTCGACGGAAAGCGACCCCGACGTGGCGTGATAGAAGCCCATGATGCATTTGACGAGCGTCGACTTGCCGGCACCGTTTTCGCCGAGTAGCGCATGGAAGCTGCCGGCAGGCACCTTGATCGAGACACGGTCAAGGGCGGTGAAACTGCCGAAGCACATCGTCATGTCGATCGTGTCGATGCCGACGGCCTTGCCGGCCCTCGGAAGGGGCGTATCGCGGACCGTGCTCATGGCAAAGCCTCGATCAGCGTCTTAGAATTGGAGACAGAACCGAAGACGCCGCCCTGCATCTTCACCATCTTGATGGCGGCGAGGTGATTGCCGTAGTCGGTCGCGCCGCAGCAGTCTTCCAATAGCAGGCATTCGAACCCGCGATCGTTGGCCTCGCGCATCGTGGTGGACACGCAGACGTCAGTGGTGATGCCAGTCAGGATGATATTGTCGATGCGCTTCTGGTTGAGGATCAGTTCCAGATCGGTGGCGCAGAAGGAGCCCTTGCCGGGCTTGTCAATGATGGTCTCGCCCGCAAGGGGATAAAGTTCGGGAATGATGTCCCAGCCGGGTTCGCCGCGCACGAGGATGCGCCCACAAGGTCCGGGATCGCCGATGCCGGCATTGATGCGACGCGAGCGCCAGCGCTTGTTGGCCGGAAGGTCCGCAAGGTCGGGCCGATGACCTTCACGGGTCTGGATGATGTGGTAGCCCTTGGCGCGCATGTCCGCCAGCACCGCCTTGATTGGCTCGATAGGCGCCTGGACCAGTGACAGATCATAACCCATGTGATCGACATAGCCGCCCTTGCCGCAGAAATCAGTCTGCATGTCGATGATGATGAGGGCGGTGTTGTCCGGCCGGAGCGCGCCATTATAGGGCCAGGGATAGGGGTCGGCGTCGACATAGGTCGGCTTCCCGGGGATGACGGCTGTTGCCAGACTGTTCATGGATGATCTCTCCTATTTGGTGAGCGAGAGTGCACCCGGCGCACCGGCGAGCGAGCGCGTGGGCGACGAGGTAATGATCATGATGACGAGCGTGAGCACGTAAGGGGCGGCATAGAAAAGATAATAGCCTTCGGTCACTCCGACCGACTGCAACGCCGGGCCGAGCGCCCCAGCGCCGCCGAAGAGCAATGCTGCGAGGAAGCAACCGATCGGATTCCACCGCGCAAAGATGACGAGCGCCACGGCCATCAAGCCTTGGCCGGAGGAGATGCGTTCGTTCCACGAGCCTGGATAGTAGAGCGAGAGATAGGCGCCGCCGATCGCCGCCAGCGAGCCGCCGACGGCGGTGGCGATCAGGCGCACGCGATCCGGATTGACGCCCATGGCGCGTGCAGCATCCGTGCTATCGCCGACGACACGCAAAATGAGGCCGACACGTGTATTCTTGAACGCCCACCGGAGGGCGAAGGCGAGCATCGCGCCGAGGATGAACAGCACGTTGATACTCAGCGCCGCTTGGATCTGCGGCAGGCTGGACCAGAATCCGAACGGAATTGCCGGCAGGTGTGGCGCCGCCGGCTGGATGAACGGTTTTCCGAGGAAGAAGGCGAGGCCCAGGCCAAACTGCATCATGGCGATGCCGATCGCGATATCGTTGACCTTCGGCCATTTGCAGATCCAGCCATGCACGGCGCCGAAGATTGCGCCGGTCGCCATTGCAGCGAGTACGCCGAGCCAGGGGGAGCCGCTCATGACGGCGACAGCGTAAGCGGTCATGGCACCGAAGACGAGCGTGCCTTCAAGGCCGAGATTGATGCGGCCCGAACGCTCGGTGATCGTCTCGCCGAGGCTGACGAAGATGAAGGGCGTCGAGACGCGGATCGCGCCGGCGAAGATGGCGAGGGGCACTCCCCAGAGGCCGATTGCGGTGTCGTCCATCATTCGCTCCTTTTCCAGAGGTCGGGATTGAAGATCTTGAAGCGGCCGTAAAAGGTCTCGCAGAAGAGGATGACGATGAAGAGCGTGCCCTGCAGCACCAGCACCGTGGCATCCGGCAGGCCCATGCGGCGCTGGATGAGGCCGCCCGCGGCATTGATGCCGCCAAGCAGGATCGCGACCGGGATAATGGCCAGCGGATTGTGCCGAGCGAGGAAGGCAACGAGAATGCCGGTGTAGCCGTAGCCAGCGGCAAGCGACGCGTTAGCGCTGCCCTGCACGGCTGTGACCTCGATCATGCCGGCAAGCCCGGCGAAACTGCCGGCGATCGCCGTGAAGCCGGCAATCAGCCGGCCGATCGGCAGGCCCTGAATCTGCGCGGCGCGGACATTGCCACCGGCGATGCGGGCCGCAAAGCCGTAGCTCGTCACCTCGATCAATACCCATGAAACGATGCAGGCGATGACGCCAATGACGAGACCCCAATGCACGTCCATGCCCGGGATATGGCCAAGCATGTAGTCTTGCGGCAACGGCTTGGTCGAGGGCTTGTTGAGGCTTGCAGGATCACGCAGCGGCCCTTCGACGAATTGGTTCATCAGGGCGATGGCGATATAGGAAAGCAGCAGCGACGAGATGGTCTCATTGACGCCGCGGTAATGGCGCAGGAAGCCGGCGAGGCCGATCCAGACGCCGCCAACCAGCATGGCAGCGATCGCCATGAGAATGAAGGTCAGGAAGACCGGTGCCGAGCCGACGAGTGGCAGAGCCATCGCCGCGGCGGCTACGCCACCCAGCACGACCGCGCCCTCTCCGCCGATGATGACGAGGCCGAGACGGGCAGGTAGGGCGACGCAGAGTGCCGTCAGGAGAAGGGGTGCCGCACGGCTGAGGCTGTTCTGCACGGAAAACCAACTGCCGAAGCCGCCGGTGTACATGAGTTGGAAGAGCATTGCGGGCGATTTGCCGATCGCCAGGATGAAGAGGGAGAAGAGCGCAAGACCGATCACGATAGCCGCAAGGCCGATGACAATCGGCTCGGCCCGCCGCGCGATCCATTCAAGGGTTGGGCGCAGCGAAGCCGGTTTTTCGGAAGCGACTGATATTGCGGGATCGTTGGCCTGGACAGTCATGGCGCTTCTCCCTTTGCGGTTTACGCCGTGGACCCGACGACGCCTTCGACCAGGTAATTCATGCTTTCAAGCTCGATCGCGTCTTCGGCGTAGCTCTTGTCGGCGGTCACGACTATGTTGCCCTTGTTGTCCTTCAGCGGCCCCTTGAAGACCGAGAACCCACCCTTCATCATCTCAGCATGCGTGGCCTCGAAGGCCTTGCGGCCTGCTTCGGAAACGCCTGGGCCGAGTGCGCTCATCTTTACGAAGCCGTCCTTCAGGCCGCCGCGTACGAAGTTGCCGAGCTTTTCGCCTGCCTGCGCCTTCTTGACGAAATTGCTGTAGACGTTGCCCCAGGCCCATTCGGCACCGGTGAGATATTTTTCAGGAGCAAGCGGGCTCTGGTTGGCGTGGTAGCCGCAAATGAAGGCGCCGCGGCCACTGGCCGTCTCGACCACCACTTTGGGGCTGTCGACGTGGCAGGTGATGACGTCGGCGCCCTGGTCGATCAGTGCGTTGGTCGCTTCGGCCTCCTTGACCGCGAGCGACCATTCTCCGGTGAAGATCACCTGGCAGGTGATGGTCGGATCCACGGACCGAGCCCCAAGCAGGAAGGCGTTGATGTTTTGCAGGACCTGCGGGATCGGCTTGGCGGCAACGAAGCCGATCTTCTTGCTCTTCGTTGCATGGCCAGCGGCGATGCCGTTCAGATACTGACCTTGGAAGATGTAGCCGAAATAGGAACCCGTATTGGCCGGATGCTTGCCCTCCTGCCAGAGGCCGCCGCAGTGGCGGAACTGGACATCGGGGTATTTGGCGGCCATGGCCAGCATGTGGGGGTCGAAATAGCCGAAGGAGGTTGGGAAAAGCAGGGTCGCGCCATCGAGATTGATCATCGATTCCATCGTCTTCTGGACGTCGACCGTCTCGGGCACGTTCTCTTCTTCGACAACTGTGATGCCCGGCAGCGCTTTGACGGCGGCTGCGCCCTCGGCATGCGACTGGTTATAGCCATAGTCATCCTTCGGGCCGACATAGATGAAGCCGACGGTGAGGGCTGTCTGTGCAAGGGCCTGGGAGGAGAAAAAGCCGGGTGCTGTGCCGACGAAGAGGGTGGTGGTGGAAGCCTGAAGGAAACGGCGGCGGTTCATGGAAAGGAGTCTGGTCATCGGAATGCTCCCCGTGCGGCGGTTTTGCCGGTTCAACTGATTGCAGAAAAGTGTATGCAATGCCCGTGCCAGATTTTATTGCGTTGATTTTACATAAAAATTTCCGGGGTTGTTTAGGGAAGATGTTAAAGTGTATGCAATTTTAATCTCAATCAGGCCAAAGATTGTGCATAGCCTATAAAATAGCCGTATAATCATATGAGCAATAGCGATTGAGTGCACGCCGGCTTGGATTCGCGCGAGATATTATTCAATATAAACAATATAATATTGCCAGTGTTTGACTTTGATCAGCCGGCGCTACATGTGTATGCAGCACGCAACAAAACAGAATCGATCCTTGAAACAGGTCAGACGCAGAGAGATCATCCGGGCAGGAACGACCGTCGAGCAGATGGTGCGGGCAATAGCCGACATGATCGTGACCGGGCAGATGCTACCGGGCGAAAAGCTTGACGAAATTTCGCTGGCCGCCCGTTTCGAAGTATCGCGCACGCCGGTGCGCGAGGCGCTGCGCGAACTCGGGGCAATGGGGCTTGTCGAACGCGAGCCGAACCGCAGCGCCCTCGTCACCAACGTGACCGAGACCTATCTGCATTCGATGTTCGAGGCGATGGCGGAGCTTGAGGCAATCTGCGCGCGGCTTGCGGCCGAGCGAATGACAGTCGAAGAACGGCGCATGCTGGAAATCGAGCATCACGCTTCCGCGCGCCTTGTGCATCTGGGTGCGGAGGAAGACTATGCCGCCCATAATACCCAGTTTCATACTCGGCTTTATCGCGGCGCGCACAACGAACACATCTACGAACTGGTCACGCAAAGCAGAGCGCGGCTTGCACCGTTCCGTCGCGCGCAGTTTCGGTTACCCGGCCGGTTGGCGAAATCCTATGACGAGCACGACGTAATCGTGACGGCGATCATGCGAGCGGATGGCGCCGGCGCTGCGCAGGCTGCATATTCCCATGTGGAAATTGTCAGCGACGTTAGCGCGGTCTTTGCCAAAGCAAGTGAAAGCTAGCTATGCGCTAGTGGCATCCTGATTTGTCCTTTTCACATCCAATCCGGTTCATCGTCACGAATACGGGCGGATAGCTGTAGTCATGCTTTTTCTTGTCTGTCGCGGCATCGACTAAGGCGACTGCCACCATTGTTACAAGACCGTTGTTGCTTGCTGCCGCCATGCGGTCATGGGATGTTTCATCGAAAGGCTGAGCGCTTGCATAACCGGTCCTGTAGCCCGGGGCTTGGCAGTGGACGGAAACCGGGCGTGAGGCGTAGCCGTAGTCAGGCACTCTAATTTCTGCGGGGGTCTTCACAGAGGCACGATACCCCTCGCTATCCAACGCGCAGTCGATGCCTTCCAATTCGGTTCTGGTGGAAAATTGCGCGTCCTTCTTCCGGACATCCTCGTAGGTTCGCACCGTAACAATCTTCTGGCCTTTGAGGGCCGGGATGTCCTGACCGGCAGCGCGCTGTGGTGACAGCACATCGCCGTACTGCACGCCTTTCGCGGTCGGTGTGGCCACAACGCTCATCGCGATAGGCTTTGCAGTTTGGCACCCTGCCAATGCCGCAACAGTGACTACGGAAATGGCGCAAGAACGGATTTTTGTTTTCATCATATAGCCTAAAAATTGGAGGAGGCGGTGGTTCAAGTGACGCGCCTCGCTGGCAAATGGATAAGACTCATATCGTGGCTGACGGCTTCGCTTGTGCCATGCATGGCGGCTATCAACCTCTGATTATCCCGATAAATCAAAAGCACTACCAACCAATAAACAGAATGTGGTGCATTTTGCGCAAAGCAGCGCATTGCGCTCGAGCCGACCTCCGGGCTCGATGTTTGCGGGTTCCGAGAAGGCGGAATGAGGCTATTGATTGGTGCGTAACCACCTAAAAAGCCTGGAAAATTCCAGTTCGCTGTAGTCGCCCGGAGCCCAGGAGCAACAGGATCAGGGTTCCCCAACACAGGACTGCCCAAGACGAGGGCGCCACGTCGTTTTGTGAGTCTCAATCCAGTCATCAGCGTATCGAAAAGACCGCCACGCATGATCCGTAGCCACAGCTCTTCCTAATACGATGACATGGCCGTTACTTCGGGACCTCGGTGGCCTGCTGCTTGAGCTGGACCGACCGGAGCGCCGCCACCGCTGCGCTGCCCTCGGCTTTTTCTTCGCCGCCGACCTGCACGGTCGGCTGGGCGAACTCGATCCCGTTCGATCGGAACGCATCGCGGATCATCGTATAAGCCCGACGGCGCACGGCGGACTGATGGCCGGGCACGGTACTGAATGCGAAGCTGAGCTCGATCCCGAATTCGCCGATCTGCTCGACGCCTTTCATCTTCACCGGCTCTATGATGAATGGGGCAAGCTCAGGATCTTCTTTCATCTCTGCGCCAATGGCTTTTACCAGCTTTTTCACCATGGCGATGTCGGTGTCGAATGCAACACGCAGCATGAACTTGTCGATCACCCAGTCCCGGCTCATGTTCTGCACCGCACCTAGCGCCCCGAAGGGCACGGTAAAGATCGGCCCGCGGTGATGGCGCAGGCGTACCGAACGAAGGCTGAAGGATTCGACAGTGCCCTTGTAACTGCCGCTCTGGATGTATTCGCCGACGCGGAATGCGTCGTCGAGCATGTAGAAGATGCCGCTGATGACATCCTTCACAAGCGTCTGCGAGCCGAAGCCGAGGGCGACGCCGAAGATACCCGCGCCTGCAATGAGGGGGCCGATCTGAACTCCCAGTTCGGCGAGCACGGTCAGTGCCGTCGCGGCGAGCACGAAGACGGCCAGCGCATTGCGGAAGATCGGAAGCAGCGTGGCGATGCGGTGCTCGCTCGCGGCTTCGCCGCCATGCGCGGAAGGATCGGCGGAGAAAGTCTGCAGCTTGCTGTCGATGAAGGCTTTGGCGATATGCCAAACGAGATCGGCAACGAGAAGAACGACGGCGCTCTTCAGCAGGCCGTACGTAATGGCGCTCAAGGTGGGATCCTGATGCGCCAGCGAATCTGGATTGAGGTGCCACACCATTGCAAGCCATGCGACCGCGATCGCGATGACGACGGCCCGGCTACCCCTGGCAGCGATAACGGCCTTGAGATCTTTCCGGTTGTCTCCCATTGCACGCTCGACGGCGCGCCCGACGAGGCGAAGCAGGGGCGGCAGGATCATGGCAAAGATCCCGAGCCAGGCAAGACCCTTGAAGTTCAGCAGCCAAAGCAGCCAGACGGCAAAGAGGCAGAGCGATAGCGCAAGTTTTCGCGAACGCGACGATGAATTGCGGGTCCAGACGGCTTCCAGGGCGAGCGCGAACAGGAAGATCGAGAAGCAGAAGGAAATCGCCTGGTTGACAGGTGGCGGGACGCCGAGTGGAGGCCCAAGGGTTGCGGTCGCTATTGCAAAGAAAAGCAGGCCTGCGAACGCCTTGATTCGCCGACGCAGGCCTATGTCCGGGGTTGCAAGCGCCACTGCCGCCGAGAGGCAACGATAGGCCACGAAAGCGATGAGATAGGTCAACAGGACGATGCGCACGAGAGGCGGCCAGTCGACCACGAAGAAAACGATCGCCATGGCTGCGGTAAAAACGGCAATCGGCAGGAATTCCGCGGCGACCGGAGACGACGAGGCGCGATGCGACCATTGTCGCCGGAATACGGCTTCGACCGCCGCGCCGAGCAGTACGAGCCCTCCCAGCAGCACGACGATCGGAGCATATCCGTGGTCGATTGCATCGGCCCGCCCTCGGCGCATGGCCGCGGCGATTTCACCGGGAATCGTCGGTATGGCGGCGATAATGCCACCGTACCGCGAGCGCGCTCGCTTGTCCCAGTCGGCAAGCGCAGAAGCATCCTGCTCCGCAGCCGGCCCGGCTGCGGAGCCGGCCTTGCGGCTGTCAAGCCAGGCTTTGACGTCGGGATCTTGCAGCAAGCGGACGAGTTCATCGACCTTGGCATCCGAGGTTTGCTGCTGGGCATGCGCCATGGGTGCGAGGAGAAGCAGGCCGAGAATGAAGACCGTGGCGACGGCAAGATATGCAGGCTTCATGGAATGCTCCTCTGTCGGTCCTCAAATGGAGCATACAAGTTCCCTACAGGGGAGTACGTTACGGTAAACTCGGCGTAACAACTATCGTGCAGGGTATTTACGGTCCTTGTTACGGTAACGTACTTCCTGAAAGTGGGCGCCGGATCATACTCCTGAAAAAGGTGCCGGCGGGAGTCTGAATGGTCTGATGGACAAGGGGAGCGGCAACGAAAGAGCCCCGGTAGGTACGCGGGAACGCGGCATGTGGCGGTTGATGTTGAAGCTGCCGTCAATTCGCGGCCGCCTTCAGATTCTTGCCACGAAGCCCTCTTCGCTTGGAAATCTGTTCGAAGCCTATGACGACGCGTGCTCCACGCTGGACCGGCTTCGTAGCGAATCCACCGGCGACCGCTCGCCCATGATCGAAGAGTACACGGACATCTGCGCGGAAATTGAATCCGAAGTCATACAATATTGCCTCGAACGCGGTTCGAGCGTGCCGAAATAACCCGCGAACTCGCGTTAAAATCAATCACGTTTTGGTTTTGTTAGAGACTCGTATTGCAACCGTTTGTTTTCTGAGCGATAAATTCGTCTGTTCTACTTTAGCTGGACCAATGTGTGCGGGGGCCGCCATGGACGCTGAAGAACACGACACGAGGGCTTGCGAAGTTTCCGAAGCAGACGCCAGAGCCGAGCTCGACAGGCTGCTCTCCGACCCAAGGTTTCATGCGACGGATCGGGCGAAGGCAATTCTCGGATATATTGCCGAGCAGGGATTAAGCGGGCGTGCGGAAGGGGTCAAAGCCTATTCCATAGCAATCGATGTGCTTGGACGCACCAGCAGTTTCGATGCCTCCCTCGATCCTATCGTCCGTATCGAGGTTAGCCGGCTTCGTACTGCGCTCAGCCAGTATTACGAAGCATACGGCTCGCCGCGCGGAATCATGATCGACCTGCCAAAGGGGCGCTATGTCACGATTTTTTCCGCATCATCCTTGCCGGAATATGAGATCGGCGGTGAAGCGGCAGAGGCCGAAACAGCGAGGAGGGAGCTGGAGGAATACATCGGCCCCCTCCGAACTTCGCGTTCGAAACGTTCTCCGGTTGCAGGGTGGCAGGCATGGGCAGCGATTGCGGCAGTCCTTGGCATGGGGACGGCGCTCATGTGGGGAATGTCTGAGATTGCTCCGGCAATCACTGTCCGCCCGGCGGTCTCGGTCGAGATGGTAGCTGCCGACGCCGCATGGAGCGGAGAGGCAAACGCGACGCGTGAGATGCTGCTGACCGCCCTGACCCAGTTTCGGACGCTGACTGTCACAGAGGCTTTGCCCTCGGACAGACTGCAGTTTGCGGCCCACCGTTCTTCCGACGCAAATGCCTATCGGATCGAGATGAAGTATTATGGCGACGGGAACGATAGAAGCATCTGGTGGCAGATAGCGAACCTCGCGACCGGCGAAGTGCTTCGGTCCGGGGTCGAAAGGGAGGATACGGCAGGCAAGAGCCCCGCGGCCGTTAGCATGAATCTCGCGGCGTCTCTAGCCCGAAGGTTTGCCTCGAGCGATAGCGTGATCAATAACGCGGAGACCTATGGAAGCGCTGCAGGTTCGCTTGGAAACGCTTGCGTGCTCCGCGCAGAGCGCGCGCTCGAGGACCGAGACTCAGCGGTGATTGCGAGATCGATGGACTGTCTGGAGCGGACAATAGCGAAAAGTCCGGACGATGCAGACGCCGGCGCAACGCTCGCAAGGGCGCTGCTGACAGGAGAAGAGGGTGTGATCGACCAGGCGACGCTCGCCAGATCCTATAAACTCGCAAACCGCTCCGTATCGCTTGCGCCGCGTTCCGACCGGGCGCAAGTCGCCCTGATGATGACGCAGTTTGCCGCGGGCTGGAACACGGCAGCAATAGACACAGGCAACAGGGCCATGTCCCTCAATCCGAACAATCCGGATGTTGGCGCAACGCTCGCCACGGTTCTTTTTGCCTCCGGCTATTTCGACGCAGGCGTCTCGCTGGCACGGGATGCCGGGCGCAATGTCGACACCGTGCCAGGCGATGCGGTTATCGTTCTCGCTCTCGACGCCTATCGCAGGTCCGACTGGTCCGAGGCCTCGTTGCTGGCCGAGCAGGTGCATCGCGGCGACTATGTGCTGAAGGTGCTGAGGATCGCCGCACTGGCTCAGCTCGGATCGAGCCAGGCTGCCCCGCGGCTCGCAGCCATGCAGAATCAGGATCCGGATTTCATTCGCCTGTTTCATCAAAGAATGGAGCAGAGACATTATCACCCGTCCATTACTGCAAAGCTCAAGGACGGACTGACGAAGGCCGGTGCGGACTTCAAAGCCGCCGACCGGCTTGCCAGCGCATCCTAGAGGCGGGGGATGTCGGAGAAAGGCCGCCTGTCGGCAGTGGCTCTTACTATTCCGGTGGCTTCTCACGCCGCCGACCTGTTGCCTGCCATGGCTCCGCGATTGCCGGTTACAGAGCGCTTGGCGTCAACTACAGCAATGGCAGCCTCACCGAGGATATCGTGGAGCACGGCCCGATGGTGGGTGCGGTATTCCACTTCTGACCGGGGGAGGGCAGGCAGGCCCGGCCCCCGGCTTGCCGCCATCAGCCCTGACTATTCGAAAGCGAAGATCTTCTTCCAGTCATTCTTCATGTCAACGACCAGCCAGTTGCGGCGTCCGGCTTCGTCGAGCGCCTTGTCCAGCTTCCCAAACGCGGACTGGCGGTCGTAGGCATATTCGCGATCGCCGTCCGTATGGTGGATCAGCATCGCAAAGCCCGGGCTCTTCGCCGCGGTCGTCCACCGCATCATCTCGTAATCGCCGTCGGAATTGCCTGCAACAAAGATCGGCTTGCGCCCGATGAACTTGTTGATACCGGCAGGCTTGCCAGGGCCGTCGTCGATGAAGTCGATCTCCGGCAGACGCTTCAGGACAGGTACGTCGTCGACGATATCGAATTCGGTGGTGATCGTGCTTCCCACCACCTGTTCCGGCGGGATGCCATAGGCCTTTTCCGTAATCGGCCGCATGAACTCCACGCCGCCGCCGGAGACGATGTAGGTCTTGAAGCCGTTGGCGCGCAGATAGTCGAGCAGTTCGCGCATCGGCAGATACGTCATCTCGGTATACGGCTTGCCTGTTTTCGGATGTTTCGCCGTTGCGAACCAGTCCGTGACGATCGAGGCGAACTGGTCGGTCGTCATTCCGGCATGCGTTGCCATGCCGAGTTCGACGATGCCCTTCTCGCCGCTCTTTGCGATCCCTTTCAGGTCGCCGGCAAGGATGGATTTGAACGGTTCTTTCTCCTTCCATTCCGGGTGTTGCGGCGCCAATGTCTTCACCCGGTCCAGCATGAAGCCGAGTTGGACGTAATAGGGCTGTTCGGCCCAGAGCGTACCGTCATTGTCGAAGACGGCGATGCGATCTTCAGGCGCGACGTAGCCTTCGCCGCCATCCGTCACCGTTGCCTTGACGAAGGCCATGATGCGGCTCTTCGCGGCCGTGTCGTTCCATGACGGCAGCGACTCCTGCGAGAAGGCGGGACTGACGAAGCCCGCCGCCAGCGTAAACACGGCAACAATCAGCGAGGCGAGGATCGTTTCGGTGTTCCGGATCGGTCTCATCGGATATCTCCTGTCACGCGGTCGTTCTTTTCACGCAGCGGAAGCCGACATGGCTTGTGGACGTATCCTCCGGCTCGGCATGGCGGGCGGCGGGGCGATAACGACGGCAATAGTTGGGCGCACAAAGATGCGAGCCGCCCTTCAGCACCCTCCGAGGGATGCGGATCTGCGGTTGCATGGGGTCGTAGCTCGCGTCTGCCGGTCCGCCGCGGGGATTGCTCGGGATGCAGCAGGATTTGGCGGCAGGTTCGGTGTGCCGCGCTGACCAATAATCGGAGGTCCACTCCCATACATTGCCGATCATGTCGTAAAGGCCGTAGCCGTTCGGGGGGAAAGAGCGCACGGGCGAGGTCCGTTCTTTTCCCGCGGGCTTGGTGCTGAGCGTCGGAAATGTTCCCTGCCACGTATTGGCCATCGGGCGACCGTCGGGCATGAGTTCATCCCCCCAGGCGAATTCGGTGTCGTCAAGGCCACCGCGGGCGGCAAGTTCCCACTCCGCCTCGGTCGGCAAATCGAGGCCTGCCCAGTCCGCATAGGCCTTGGCATCGCACCAGGCGATATGGACAACAGGATGGTCCAGCTTCCCACGCAGGTCACTCAGTCCGCCGAGCGGACGGCGCCAGTTCGCGCCGAACTTGAATTTCCACCACTGCGTTATGTCCGGGCCAGCAACATTCTTCGGCTGAAAGAAGACGAGCGATCCTGCCTTCAGCATTTCGGGGCGTGCGCCCGGATAGTCTTTGGGATCGGGAGCCTTCTCGGCGAAAGTCACGTAGCCGGTGGCGTCGACGAATGCCATGAACTTCCGGTTCGTCACCGGCGTTTCCTCGATCCAGAAGCCGTCGACCCTTACCGGATGGGTAGGGGCCTCCTCCGGATAGTGGTTGTCCGATCCCATCGTGAAGGTCCTGCCGGGGATCCAGACCATGCCCTCGGGGCCGCCGTCCGCTGTCCGCTCGTTTTCGAATGCCAAAGCCATCCTTGCCTCCGAAATTGAAAGAACAGCTTTGCCTTCGATGCGGCTGTTCGGAAGTACGTTACGGTAAATGCCCGGCGGCAAATGTTACCACCGGCGTAAATTTACGGAAGTGGGCGAAGCCGCGCCTGGATTGAGCGGTGGCAGGGCACCGCCCCGCAAGCTGCCTGGAGCAGGTTTTGCGATGTGCGACCTGCGAACAGCATCCGCCAACGCCTGCCGGTCGAATGGAGCGCCATCGGTTCCGGAACCGAAGAGGGCTTTTTCTATGGCCTCTATCTGCGATCGCAAGTCGGGATCGGACGAGGCGGTCATCCATGTCGAAATCGAGGAATAGCCGACCACTCGTGTCCAGCGCATCAAAGCCTGATAGACGGCACTCTCTTCATCACCGGCGATTGAGTTCATCAGCCGCTTGAATTCCACGTGTTCCGAGTTTGGGCGCGGGCGACGCCAGGCTCGCATTCCGTTTGAAAACCGTGGCAGGAAGCGCCGACCCGCCCATAGGACGGCAACGCAAAGAGCGCAGCCCGAGGCCAGTGCCGCGGCCGTCAAGGTTCGGGAACGGCTCGGCGCCGTCTCCTGCCGAAGCTCGGGCGCGATGATGTCGGACGATGCCGGTGCATCGATGACGGTGACGGCCACAGTCGGCAACGTGGTGGTCCTGGCCTGATGCGCGTCGACATCGAACCATGGATAGGAAACCGCGGGGATGCGGAAGGTGCCGGCCTTGTCCGCCGTGTAGACGATGGTCTCTATGCGCCTGCTTCCCGTCGTATTTCCGCTCACGATGTTATCCGCGATCTGCGGTGGCTTTTGATATTGCCTGAGACCGGCAGCCTCGCCGATGACGACCTGCGGTATCATCATGGCCTGTGTATCCTCGCCGAAGACGGTCACGGTCCGCACGACCGCATCGCCGACCTTGAGCTGTGAGGGATTCCGGTCAAAGGACTGGGTGAGCGCGATCTGGCGGGCGGCGAAGACCGGTGTCCGTTGTCCGGATACCGAACCGATGACATTGAAGCCGATGGAGGGGAGTTGCACCGTTCCCTTGACCCATCTCCCGTCTTCCGAATAGCCGAGCTCGATCGGCACCGACGGCAGGGTGAACGTTCCCGACACCTCCGGAACGACGGCATAGGTCCTGCGAATTCCGGAATATTGAACGCCATCGATGGTCTGCAGCAGATTTTGCGGGCGCTCGTTCGCGAGCGTGACGACGGCGTTGGGAAGGTCGAACAGCGGGAACTGCGGAGGCGAGGTAAAGAAATCCGGAACGAAGACGTCGACGATGACGTGCACCTGCTGGCCAGGCACAATCTGGCCGTCGTCATCGACGCTTGCACGAGCGAAAGGTTCCGCCGCCAAGCAGGAAGTGGCGGCCAACAGAGAGAGGGCAAGGCCCATGGCTGCCGATCTCATGGCGTCTTTTCCCGCGTTTCGAGGGAGAACTTCCGTGCCATGAGATCCGCCGGGCTCACCTGGATATTCTTCATCCACATCTCCGACGTCTGTTCGGCGATGTCGATCCTTCCTTGCTTGCCCTGTTTGCCCTTGTCGTCGAATTGCACCTGATCGGGTTTCTCGTTCGGCTCCCCTTGCTCGTCCTGTTCCTCCTCCTGCTTCGCCTTTAGCAGCGCTTCGGCGATTGCGAGATTCGCCTGCGCGTCCGGCCAGCCCTTTCGTCCATCCAGCGCCCTCTTGTAAGCCGCGACCGCCTCGTCGAACCTTTCAAGGTGGAGCAGCGCGTTTCCCTGATCATACCAGCTCTCGGCTGTGTCGACGGCGGCGAAGGCGTCGACGGCTTCCGCGTATTTGCCGGCGCGATAGAGCGCGGCGCCCTCCCACATCGGATCGAGAAAATGCGCCGATGCCGCTGCATAATCGCTGCGCTCGTAGGCAAGCCGGCCTTGCTGGTCTGATGTCAACCACATGTCCGCAAGGCTGCCGGCATCGACCTCGGTGGGTATCACCATTCTCCCAGCAAGAACGATGCCGGCAAAGCGCACGACGCAGCCGCGCCGGAACGATACCGCGTAGAGAATGACGAGGGGGATGACCGCCCACCATCCCATATCGCGCCAGCGATCGCCTTCCTTAGCCTGCTTCTGTTCGAAATTCGTCCGGATGCGCTGCATTATCCAGCGCACGTCCGTGTCGTCGTCGGTGATCGTCGCGACCTCCGTGCCCGTCTGCGTATGCAGGTGCTTCAGACCCTCGACATCGAGCTTGGCGAAGATGCGTCCGCCGCCCGCATCCGTCTCGAAGCCACCGTCCGGTGTCTTGACGGGACCGCCTGCCGCCGTGCCGACGCCGAGTACGACAATGCTGCTGCCCGCTCCGCGCTTGAAAGCTTCAAATGCTCTCTCCTCGATACCGTCTGTCATGAACAGGATCGTGCCGGTCGTCTCCTCCTTCGAGAGGAGCTCTTCGGCAAGCTGGAGCGGCCTGGTCGAATCCTTGCCGGGGACGGGCATGATGCGCGTCGCCAGGGCATCCGTGTAGGTTTCGGTGAGAGAGGCGTCCTCTGTGAAAGGAAGGACGAGATGTGCCGTTCCCGCATAAGCGACGACAGCCGTCCTTGCACCTTGCCGCTCTGCGATGATGTCCCTGATCTTCAGCTTGGCGCGCTCGATCCGCGAAGGCGTAACGTCGATCGCATTCATCGTCGCCGACAGGTCGACGGCGATGACGAGTGGCGCCGTATTTTCGACGAACGGTGGAACCTCCCGCTCCCAGGTTGGTCCTGATGTCGCGATCGCTGCCGCCGCCATCGCGGCGGCAAGGAGCCAGGAAGGTCGGAACCGGGAGCCGCCGCTTCCCCTGACGACGAGGCTGTCGAGCAGGTGCGGCGCGATGATCCCTTTCCATCGGTTGCGGGCATCGCCGGAGCGGGAGGACAGCCAGAGCAACGCGACCGGAAGCGCAAGCGCCAGCAGCCACCATGGACGCAGGAAATGGAAGTCCTCTATCATGCCGCCACCTCTCTATGCAGGAGGCTGCGGATGCCGCACAGTCCATAATAGACCACGATGAGTGCGATCGATGCACCAAGAGGCCAATAGAAGAGTTCTATGCGCGGTTGCCAGGAGAGCGTCTTCTGGTTCACCGGCGTGATCCGGTCGAGCACGTCGTAGATGGCGGCGAGCGCGGTTTGATCTTCGCCAAAGAAGTAGCGCCCACCGGTGCCTGTGGCGATCTTTCGGAGCATTTCCGTATCGAGCTTGTCCTCGCCGGTCGCGGCCGGATCACCGATTCCGACGGTATGAACAACGATCCCCTTGGTCTTGGCGATTCCGGCAGCCTTGGCAGGCGGCATCTTGCTGGCGGTGTCGTTGCCGTCGGTCAGCAGTATCAATTCCTTCTCCGGAACGGTCGTCTTTTCGAACATCTTGATCGCCAGCCCGATGGCGTCGCCGAGCGACGTGCGGGGACCTGCGATGCCCGGCACGATCTCGGCGATCATCGTCTGCAAGGTGGCATGGTCCATGGTAAAGGGGACCAACGGATATGGCGCATCGCCGAAGGCGACGAGGCCGATCCTGTCGCCGGGTCGCTTCGATACGAAATCGGAGACGACCTTCTTAACGGCATCGACGCGTGCCTCAGTGCTTCCGTCCGCGGCGCGGAAATCCTTCGTATCCATCGACTGCGATAGGTCGAGTGCGAGCATGATGTCTCGCTGCGGCTCGACCTTCTCGATCGGCGGCTCGACGAATTGCGGACGCGCGAGGGCGAGCAGCATCAGGCACCAAGCGAGCGTCTCGACGATCAACTGTAGCCAAGTCCGGCGCGGGATGACCGAACCTTCCGTCGGACGGATGCCGGCGGCGTCTGCAACCTGCTCGAAGAAGGGGATGCGAACGGCCTCCGACGTTTGCCGATGCGCTGGAAGAAGCCACCAGACGAACAGCGGCACGGGAAGAAGAAACAGCAGCCACGGATGGTCAAGCTGATACATGATGGTGTCCGATCCAGCTTCGTGCGGCCGGGACCGCTTGGTCGACGACATCCGGCGGCGGCTCTGCATTGCCGTGGTATTCAAGATCGTCGAGCAGTCTTTCCAGGGCGGTACTCGCTTCCCCGTCGCCATGTTCGCTCAGGAAGCGAACCCAGGCCGCGCCGGCGATCTCTGCCACGGCCGGCCGGCCCCAGCCGGCCAGCATGACGCGCTTCAGAAGGGCGGCGAGTTCGCGCAGCCCGTCTCCTCGCGCGACCGGATCGCGGATTTTCTCTTCAATCTCGGCGAGCCGGGCGAGCGCCTCGCGTCGATAGGCGTTTGCGCGATAGGCCTTCAGCCAGCGCAGAAAGACGACCAAGAGAACGACGACGAGAATTGTCGCCAATACGGCCCATCCCCAGGTCTGCGGCATCCACGAGATCGGCGGTGGCACGGCGATGTCCCTGAGGGATCGCAGGGCGATCTCGGTCATCGGATCGGTCGTCGGAGTGGCTGGTCCCATGGTCATCGCCTCCGTTGCCGCCAGGCGGATTGCTCCAGCAGGCGGCGGAGCTGCGGCGCGGTTTCTTCCGCGGTTGAAATCGGCAGCATTGGAAGGCCAAGCTCTCGTTGCCAGGACCGCAGTTCCCGGCCGCGCTCACGTGCGAAGCGATCGATCGCTTGCCGGACGTCGCCTTGTCTGAGTATCAGTTCTGCCTGAAGACTGCCGCCGCTGATCACGATGTTGCCCGATTGCGGCAACTGCAGAAGGAAGGGATCGTAAACGAGGAGGCAGATCACGTCGTTATGTGCCGAGAGGCGCAGCAGCGTGTTGCGTGTCGCCGCCGTATGACCATCGAAGTCGCTGATGAAGACGACGAGATGATCATGATGAGCGATGTTCGCGACGCGGGCAGCAACGGCGTCGAGCGCGGCGAGACCGGGCGTTCCGGCATAGGCAGCGCTCAACCCTGTATTCTGGCGGGCAATCCTGTCGGCAAGGCCCATGACGGCTTCCCGGCTGCGGTGCGGCCTGAGCTCGACAATCTCGCTGTCGTTGAACACGAAGCCGCCGACCCGGTCGCCGGAGCCGAGAATCCGCCAGGCGCAGAGCATGGCCGCCTCCGCTGCGGTCACCGATTTCATCGACCGTCGGCTGCCGAAGAACATGTTGATGCGCTGGTCGACGACGATCAGCGCTGGCCGTTCCTTCTCTTCCGTGTAGACGCGGACTGCCGGCCTGCTGGTGCGTGCCGTGACCCGCCAGTCGATTGTGCGGATGTCGTCCCCCGGCAGATAGTCGCGCAGTTCCTCAAAACTCAGGCCCCGGCCACGCATCGACGAGCGCATCCGGCCGGAAAGTTGACGATGGCTCCGCGCCTTTTGGACGAAGGTCAGGTCGCGAGCCTGGCGCTCGAGAGCGACGAGCTGCTCGGTGCTGACATGGACGCCTGTGCTGCCTTCGTTGCGAGCCATGGCCGTTCCTCATGAAACCGCCACGAGTTCGACGATGCGGTCGATGACCTGATCCGGCGCGGTGTTGGAGGCATGAGCCTCGTAGGAGAGGATCAGGCGATGGCGGAAAACGTCGCTGACAACAGCCTTGACGTCGTCGGGGATGACATAGTCGCGACCCTTCAGCCAGGCATAGGAGCGGGAAACTTTGTCGAGACCGATGACGCCGCGCGGGCTGACACCGACCTGCAGCAATTTGGCGAGGTCCTTGTCATATCTGTCGGGGTATCGCGTGGCGAAGACCAAAGCGACGATGTATTTCTCGATGGGATCGGAGACGGCAACCGCTCCTATCTCCTTGCGTGCCTCGAATATTGCTTGCGGATCAAGCCTTTGCTGCGGCGTGGGCTTGCCCTCTCCATGCGCTTCGTTTTCCTCATCGCGATTGAGCCGCATGATTGCTCCTTCGGATGTTTCGTTGGGATAGCCGACCTCCACATGCATCAGGAAGCGGTCGAGCTGCGCTTCGGGCAGGGGATAGGTACCCTCCTGCTCGATCGGATTCTGCGTCGCCATCACCATGAAAAGCGCGGGCAGAGGATAGCTCTTGCCCCCGACGGTTACCTGCCGCTCCTCCATCGCTTCCAGCAAGGCCGACTGCACCTTTGCGGGCGCGCGATTAATCTCGTCGGCGAGGATCAGGCTGGCGAAAATCGGTCCCTGCTGAAACTTGAACTCGCCCCTGCCGCCCTCGCTGAAATAGATCTCCGAGCCGGTGATATCGGCCGGCAGCAGGTCCGGTGTGAACTGGATGCGCGAGAGCTCGGCGTCGAGATTCCTCGCCAGGCTCTTGATGGCGCGCGTCTTCGCCAACCCCGGCAGGCCCTCGACCAGAAGATGGCCATTGGCGAGCAGCCCAAGGAGAAGCCGCTCGACCATCGCCTCCTGGCCGATGATCGACCGGCCAATCCGTGCGCTCAGCGCGATAATGTCGTCACGTGCGGTCATGCTCGTCCCGTCCATATTGGAAGCGGGCGAGGCCTTCAGGCCACGCCCGTCGATGGGGTTCGCCGAACTACTTGGCTGTCGCCGGACTTTGTTCCAGCGATTTCATCAGTGCGTCGATCATCTGGTCCACGCTGAAGCTGGCCGGCCGCTGGCTGGGCGGATACTCGCGGAAAGTTTGCAGGAATGGAGCCACCCGCCAGACGCCATACTGCACGAGATAGGCATTCTTGGCGTACCAGTCATAATACTGGTCGGAAACGATATCCGCCCGCTCATAAGGGTCCATTCGAAGATTGAAGGTTTTCGGAGCGCGAAGGCATGTGAACGGATTGGCCCAAACCTGAAAACCGCCCGGCTGACGCTGTTCGCAGAAGACGAGCTTCCAGTCGCCGAAGCGATAGGCGACAAGCTGACCGTCGTCATCAAAGTAGAAGAATTCGGTACGGGCCGATTTCGGCTGTTGCCCTGTCAGATATGGAAGCTGATTATAGCCGTCGAGATGGACCTTGAACTGGTTGTCGCTAATCGCCGTTCCCTTGAGAAGGCGGTCCTTGATGTCGGGATCGCCGGCAGCCGCGAGCAACGTCGGGAACCAGTCAAGTCCGGATACCATCTCATTGGATGTTTCACCCGCCTTTACATGGCCGGGCCAACGGATGATCGCGGGTACCCGGAAAGCGCCTTCCCAGTTGGTATCCTTTTCGCTTCGGAACGGCGTCGTTGCGGCATCCGGCCATGACCATTGGTTCGGGCCGTTGTCGGTCGTGTATAGCACGATCGTATTGTCGGCGATGTTGAGATCGTCCAGTGCTTTCAGCAGTTTGCCGACGTCGCCGTCGTGCTCGATCATCCCGTCGGCATAGTCGTTGCCGGGCATGCCGCTTTGGCCCTGCATTGATTGCCGGACGTGGGTGAAAGCATGCATTCGGGTCGTGTTCATCCAGGTGAAGAAGGGCTTACCCTCCTTTGCCTTCCTCTGCATGAAATCGATGGCGGCCGCCGTCGTTTCGTCATCGACCGTCTCCATGCGTTTCCGGTTCAAAGCGCCAGTGTCTTCGATCTTGCCGTCCGATGACGCCTTGAGAACGCCGCGCGGAGAGTTCGTGCGGACGAATTCCTGGTCATCTTTCGGATAGTAGGGCCGTTCCGGCTCCTCCTCGGCATTGAGATGGTAAAGATTGCCATAGAACTCGTCGAACCCGTGGTTGGTCGGCAGGAATTCGTCCCGATCGCCGAGATGGTTCTTGCCGAACTGGCCCGTTGCATAGCCGAGCGGCTTCAGGGCTTGCGCGATCGTGATGTCGCGCGGCTGGAGGCCGACCGTTGCGCCCGGGATACCGACCTTGCAAAGGCCTGTGCGCAGGCAGACCTGACCGGTGATGAAGGTCGAGCGCCCTGCCGTGCAACTGTTTTCGGCGTAGTAGTCCGTAAACATCGTCCCTTCCTTGGCGAGGCGGTCGATGTTCGGCGTCCGGTAGCCCATGACGCCAAAGGAATAGGCGCTGATGTTCGTCTGGCCGATATCGTCGCCGAAGATGACGAGAATGTTGGGCTTCGAGCCGGCATTGTCCGTCGCCGGCGTTGTTGCAGACGGTGCAGCCTGCTGTGCATGGACCGGGAATGACGCAAGCGAAATTGCGCCGAGCGTCATAGCGAGAGCCGCGGTGGCACCGAGGAGGCGTCGAGAGAAGGCCGTGTTCATCACGTCCTCCTCGCCATGTCGTGGTCGTTCAACATTACGGTCTCCTTTGGTCGGGCAGTGTCTGGCGCTGCCGAAACTGGATGTCGTATTCGACCACGCCACACTTCTCCCGATAAGGTTCCCGTGGAAGTACGTTACGGTAAACGCGGACGTTGCGGACGTAACAGAAGACGTAAATCGGGATGGGCTACTGGGTCAGCGGCTGCGACTTTGGATTGGTCTTGAGCGCATCGTCGACGTCGGCCGCCTGTTGCTCGGCGGCCGTCAGCGATGACGATGAATCGATCCGCGCCATCGAGCGGGGGGTGGATCTTGGCATTCGCTTCTTATAGGCGCTGTCTTGCCACTATCTCGTGGCCGTGCGAGCGGCAGCGATCAAACCATCCAGCCAGTCTTGGTGGCCGTTGATCATGGGGTTGGGCTTGGTCTTTGCCAGATCTTCGGCAGGCTTGCCCTTTTGTGTCTCCTGGGTGAGAACGCGAACCCGCCCGCCCGGCAGTTCCTCGATCAGCCATGCGTGATGAACGTCAAGACGGGTCTCGCCTTCACCAGCCCAGCCATGCCAGGCGACACGACCCGGCTTTCCTTTCGTTGGAGGCACGTATTCGACGACCTCAGCTTCGACGGGAAATCCAAAGGTCTCAAAATAAAAGCGCACGCCTTCTTCCAGTTCCGGCCCTTTGCCGTCGTAGAAGCGGACATTCGCGGAATTGGGATAGTAGCTTGGCCAGAGCGTGGCTTGACTGAGCTGTGGCCAGACATCAGCAACCTGAAGATCGGCGGCGATGACCTCGTTGGAGGAGAAGTTTTCGGTGAAGCCTGGAAGATAGCCTTCCGGCCATTGAATTGCATTCATCATTCGGAAGTTCCTCATACCGCGGCCTGCTGGAGGTCGTGCTCGTTTCGTATTGCTCCGTAATGCCAAATATGCAGACATAAGGGAAATTGGCATTTATGATGATGGATATAAGAATGCGAGATATCAGATCCCTGGACCTCAATCTCCTCAAGGCGCTTGACGCCCTATTGGACGAACGCAGTGTTACTCGCGCCGCCGAACGGCTCGGCCTTACTCAGCCTGCGGTCAGCGGTATGCTCACGAGAATGCGAGTGAGCTTCGATGATCCGCTCTTTGTCCGAACCCAGCGCGGGGTTGTGCCGACGCTGAGAGCGATGGAACTCGCTGGGCCGGTTAAACAAGTCCTGGGCGACGTAGAAGCATTGCTTCAGCCGCCGACATTCGATCCTGCTACGGCGGAGTTCACAATGTCTATCGCGGCGACAGATTACGCGCTGCATGCTGTTGTCCTCCCTTTCCTGCCGAAGCTAAGGGCAGTCTCCTCAGGTGTACGCGTGGCCGTGCGGCCCTTGGAGCACGATAGGGCACAGATGCAGTTCGAGCGTGGCGATCTCGATCTGGCGCTCGTGACGCCGGAAACTGCGCCGCCGGACCTGCATGCGCGCCATCTCTTCGACGAGACCTACGTGTGCGCCATGCGCGAGGGACATCCAGACGCTTGTGGGCCGATCGATCTCGACCGGTTTTGCGCACTGGACCACGCGCTCGTATCTTATTCCGGCGAGCGCTTCTGGGGCGTCACCGACGACGCTTTGGCCTCCCTTGGCCGCCGACGGCGGGTCGCGCTTTCCGTAACCAGCTTCCTTATCCTTGCCGAAATCTTACGCAGTACTGACCTGATCGCCGTTGTTCCTCGACGTCTTGTTGAAGGCGTCGAGGGCATTTTGGTGAAGGAGTCGCCAGTCAGCATTCCTGGATTCTCGAAGATCGCGGTTTGGCATGAACGAACGCATAGCGATCCGCGCCATCGGTGGATCCGCTCGATGATATTCGAGACGCTTGCGGTCACCTGACCCGATCTGACGTACGGGGCTCACGTATCATTTGCTGAGTGTCGGCTGACAAGATTCCGGCAGGCGCGGACCGTCAACGCCATGACGGTAAGTGTCGTGCCCGCGATGCCACTGCCGGGAAAGGCACTGGCGTCGGTGACGATGACATTAGGAACATCCCAAAGCTGGTTGTAAGGGTTCAGCACCGAACTCCCCCGGTCGCTCCCCATCCGCGCTCCGCCGGTTTCATGGATTGCCGCTCCCATGCACATAGTCTTGCGGAACCATTTTCGGAACATGAAGCGGCTGAACGGATCGGCGTCGGGGAAGGCGCCGCGTCCCATTTCCATGAGGCCGGTGGGGGAGCCGATGAACTCGAGATCGCCGCCGACGCTTCGCACCATGTCGATGAGCACCTCTTCCTGCTGGCGGAGAAGCGCGTGCTCTTCTTGGCCCATGAGGCAGCGGATATGGGGAACGGGGATCCCCCAGGCATCTTTGCGTCGCGCGTTGAGGGTAATGCGATTGTCCGCGTAGGGCAGCATGCGACCAAAGCCAAAGAATGCCAGCCGCGACGGCTTGTCATCGGGCGTCGGCGTCCGGCCGATGCTGCCCTGGTAGTCGAAATCGCCGCGACCGGCATCGCCGGTTCCAAAGCGCGGCACGAAGATGCCGCCCGAGGGATTGTAGAAAGGATCGGTCGGGGCGGAATCGTCGGTCGCCCATCCTTTTGCCTTGCCGAAGGAGCCGAAGGCAAGGCATGGCAACTGATCCATGAAATAACGCCCGAGCGCACCAGAGCTGTTGCCCAGTCCCTCTGGGTGCCTGGCGGATGCCGAATTCAAAAGCAGCCGCACGCTTTCGATCGGCGAAGCCGACAGCACCACGAGGGCAGCATGCACGGTCTCGACCTTGCCGGTGACGCGATCGATGAACTCGGCACCGGTTGCCCGGGTGCCTCGCTCGTCCGTCGCGATGCGGCGGACGATCGCATCGTGGCGGATGGTCAGCCGCCCGGTCGCGAGCGCCTCCCTCAAGGGTTTCGGCGTACGCTCTGCGTCCGGCGCGATATAGCGCCAGGACACGACATGCCGCTGCGGCCAGCGACCTTCCACTTCGCTCTTGAAGATTTGTTCGGCCGGTGTGAGTTTTGCCGGGCGCGCATAGATGCCGTCCGGCAGCGTCTCTACACCATCAGGATTGCCGTAGAGCCCAAGGCCGGCTTCAACCTCCTCGTAGTAAGGCACGAGATCGTCATAGCTGACCGGCCAGTCCACGCCTTTACCTGTTCGCGACTGGATCTTGAAGTCGTCATCCGTCCAGCGCAGCAGCACGCGACCGAAACTGTGCAGGCGACCGCCGCCCTGCCTGCCGCGGATCCAGAGGAACGGCGCATCCTTTGGCGTGGTGTAAGGGTTCTTTCGGTCATTGACGAAGAAATGGCTGAAACGCTCGGTGAAGAAGGCGGCGCGCGCCTGGATGGGCTGGCCCTTTATCGTCGCGCGTGCGCGCTCCCATATGTTGATGCTGCTGGCCGGCAGTTTCTTGCGAGTCGGATCAAAATCCTTCTGGCTTACTGCGGGACCAGCTTCGAGCAAAAGCACTGAAAGCCCCTGAGCGGTCAATTCTTTGGCGGCGAAGGAGCCGGCGGCGCCGGAACCGATCACCAGCGCGTCGTAGACAGTCTGAGACATGGGTAGCTTCCGTATGAGGTGAAAGTGGCTTTAGAGGCGGGCGCCATCAGCGTCGAAGAGGGAGGCTTTGGTGACATCGAGCCCTGGGTTGATCGTCGTGCCCGGCTGGAGTGCGGCATCCCCCATGATGCGGTAGGAGAGGCTTTGTCCCGCCCAGTCGAACCACAGCACGGTGTCAGCTCCCATTGGCTCGACGACCGAGACGATGCCGGGAATGGTGGGCCAACCGCTTGCAGCGCCGTCCGGCGCGATGTGTTCCGGCCGGATGCCGAGCGTAGCAGGACCTGGCGTGACGGGTGCCAGAAATGGATAATCGGTCAGGTCGATGGTCAGGCCGTTGCTTTCAAAGACCGGGGTCTCCGCCTTGATGGCGATCTCGCCCTTGATGAAGTTCATCGCCGGTGCGCCGATGAAACCGGCAACGAAAAGGTTTGCGGGGCGATGGTAGATCTCGGATGGGCTGGCAAGCTGCTGGATTACACCGTCCTTCATGATGGCGATGCGGTCGGCCAGGGTCAGCGCTTCGACCTGGTCATGCGTCACATAGATCATCGTGTTGCCCAGGCTCTGATGCAGCTTTTTGATCTCGACGCGCAATTCGTTGCGTAGCTTGGCATCGAGATTGGAAAGCGGCTCATCGAATAGGAAGACGTTGACCTCGCGCACCAGGGCGCGGCCGATTGCGACGCGCTGGCGCTGGCCGCCAGACAGTTCCGAAGGGCGGCGATCGAGCAGTGTGTCGAGATGGAGAAGCGAAGCGGTTCGGGCAATGCGCGCCTCGATCTCGGCCTTGGGAAGGCCCGCCACGCGCAAGCCGAAGGACAGGTTCTTGCGCACCGACATGCGCGGGTAGAGGGCATAGGATTGGAACACCATGCCGATGCCGCGGTCCTTCGGTTCGGCCCAGGTGACGTTCTTGTCCGATATCCAGATTTCGCCATCGCTGATGTCCTGAAGACCCGCGATGGAGTTGAGCAGCGTCGACTTTCCGCAGCCGGACGGCCCCAGAAGCACAAGAAACTCGCGCGGAGCAATGTCGATGGAGAGCTTCTCGATGACAGTATGGTCGCCATAGGCAATCTTGAGGTCTTTTACGGATACGGCAGGCTGCATGGCGTTATCCCTTGACGGCGCCGGCGGCGACACCACGCAGGAACCAGCGGCCGGAGAAGAAATAGATGGCGAGTGGAACGACGGCTGTCAGGATAGTGGCGGCCATGTTCACGTTGTAGGCGCGCTCGCCCATTGTGGTATTGACGATGTTGTTGAGCTGCACCGTCATCGGCAGATTGTCACGCCCAGCAAAGACCAGGCCGATCAGGAAGTCGTTCCAGATGCCGGTGAACTGGAAGATGGAGGCGACGACCACCATCGGTATCGACATGGGCAGCATGATCTCGACGAAGATTCGCCAGAAACCGGCGCCGTCGACGCGCGCCGCCTTGCAGAGTTCTTCGGGGATGGCGACGAAATAATTGCGGAACAACAGTGTCACCAGCGGCAGTCCGAAAATGACATGAACCAGGACGACACCTGCCACCGAGTTATAAAGGCTCAGATTGGCGAGCAGGCGCACCAGCGGATAAAGGAAGATCTGATAGGGGATGAGGCCGCCGGCCATCAGAAGTCCGAAGAGCAGGCCCGATCCCCTCGGCCGCCAGAAGGATAGGGCATAACCGTTGATCGCACCGATGAAGACGGAAATCACCACGGCCGGTACGGTGATCTTCACCGAATTCCAGAACCCGATGCGCACGCCAAGGCATTGCGTGCCCATGCAGGCTCCCGACCATGCTGTCTTCCATGCATCGAAAGTGACCGCGCTGGGCCAGGCGAAGATACGGCCCTGACGGATTTCCTCCATCGTTTTCAAGGAGGTGACGAGCATCGTGTAGAGCGGCAACAGGAAAAACAGCGCCGAAAGGATCAGGAAGGCATAGAGCCCGATCTGGCCGGCTGTCAGTCGCGAAGGTTTCGGGCCGCGGGCGTGAAGGGCTGCCATCAATGCGCTCCCCTTCTTCTGGCGCGCATGGCAAGCGCATAGCGAAACGGTGCAACGGCGATGATGACGGAGAGCACCAGGACCGTGGCTCCCGCGCTCGCCAGTCCGAGGTTCTGGCGTTCGAACAGATTGTCCATAATGAATTTTGCAGGCACTTCCGTCGAATAGCCGGGTCCGCCGCCGGTCTGCGCCACGATCAGATCATAGGTCTTGATCACGCCCATGGAGAGCAGCATGCCCGATGCCGCAAGCGCCGGCCCAAGTTGCGGCAGGATAATGGAGAGATAGATGCGCCAGATCGGTATTCCGTCGATCTGGGCGGCTTTCCATTGCTCTTCGCCGATGCCGCGCATGCCGGAGAGCGCGATGACCATGACAAGGCCAGCCCCCTGCCAGACACCGGCGAAGACGACGGTATAGATCGCCATGTCACGATTGACGATCCAGTCGAAGACGAAGCCTTGCCAGCCAAACGCCCGGACGGTGGCCTGAATGCCGAGGGTCGGGTTCAGCATCCACTGCCAGATGAGGCCTGTGACCACGAAGGACATGGCATAGGGATAGAGGAAAATAGTGCGGAATACGCTTTCGAAGCGGACCTTGCGGTCAAGGGCGGCTGCCAGCACGAAGCCGAGGACGAGGCAGCCTGCGACATAGAGCGCGCCGAAGATCAGCACATTTTCCAATGAGGCGAGCCAGCGCGAATTCTTAAACAGCCTGGTATATTGGGCAAAGCCGACATAATTGGACGACGGGAAGATCGTCGAATCCGTGAAGGACAGCCGCACCGACCAGACCATGGTGCCGATATAGACGAAAATCGCGGCGAGCCATGTCGGCAGGAGCGCACAGGTCGCAGCAAGGGAACGTCTGCGCTTGGCTTGCATCGGCAAACTCTCTCAACAAATTCTCTCAAAAGGAATAGGCGGAGCCGACCGGCGTCCCTGCCGGTCGGCGCCTGACGAGGCCCTATTCGAAGATCGCGAAGAATTTCTCGGCGCCGGAGGCGCTATCTTCCGAAGGGTTGGTCCAGAACTCGTCTACAAAGTCGTTGAGTGCGCCGGCTTGCTGCGGGGAGAGGATCAGAGCCTGGTCCGGCACGATCTTGCCCGCGCTCATCAATTCCAGTCCTTTCTGCGCGCATATATCGAGCTTCGACTTATCGACGTCGGTGCGCATCGGCACGGAACCCTTCTTGAGCGAGAATTCGACCTGGATGGCAGGATCCATGGCGACCTCCGCGAGCAGTGTCTGACCCTTCTGTGAAGCCGCATCGGCGATCTTCGGGAATGAGAAGGAATCGGCGACATAGACCATCCCCGGCGATTGCGGGGCGAGCATGCAGCCATAGTCCTTGCCGAGCGCTTTGCCGGCGGCAACGAATTCGCCCTTGGCCCAATCGCCCATGAACTGCACGCCGGCCTTTCCGGTGATGACCATGGCAGTTGCGTCATTCCAGTTGCGCCCTGCGGCACCTTCATCGACATAGGCACGCAGCTTGCCGAGAATATCGAGCGTCTTTTTCACGCCTTCCGTCGATGCCTCGCCCTTGTCCTTGCCGACATAGATCTTCAGGAAGCCGTCGATGCCGACCTGTGTCAGCAGGATCATGTTGAAGACCTTGGATTCCTGCCAGGATTGGCCGCCCCAGGCGACCGGCTGTACGCCGGCGGCCTTGAGCTTGTCGAGAGCCGCGAAGAATTCGTCCCAGCTCTTGGGCTCTTCGCTCACGCCGGCCTTGGCGAAGGTCTCCTTGGAATAAAATACCCAGCTTTCGCCATGGGCGCCGGTGGGCGCAAGATAGACCTGGCCGTTGTATGAAATGAGGTCGGCGATCGATTTCGGCAGGACATCCGCCCATTTTCCGGCTTTCGCGATGCCATCGATGGGGCTCAGAAGGCCCTGACTGACGAAGTCCGCATTGGCGAGACCGAGCACGGTCTGCTTGGCGGCCGGCGGATCGCCAGCGACCAAGCGGTTCTGAAACGCTGCATCGGCCGCGCCGAAACCGGCAATGGACGAATCCTTCCAGATCCCGCCGCGTTTTTCAAACTCCTGTTTAATGACGTCCAGAGCTGCCGCTTCTCCGCCGGAGGTCCAGGAGGTCATCACCTCGGCTTTCGGCTTGTCTTCGGCACGGGCCGAGGAAATGGCTGCCGAGAGCACGGCGGCTCCCACCAGTAGGAGCTTCATTGTATTTTTCATCGTTCCACCTCTTCAAGAAAGCCCTCTTGGCGGGGCTTTTGGTTTTCGGGTCATGAAAATCAGCGATAGGTCGGCAAAAGCGCCTGCCGCACGAGCTTGAGCCCATTTGCGATGTCGGCGACCGGATCCGGTGCGGCATCGAGCTCGAGAATGGCCCAGCCCTCATAGCCGCGGTCTCGCAACAGCCTGATCCAGCCCGGCCAATCGACGCGGCCGAGTCCGAAGCCGCAGAAATAGGGATGATGGCGATCATGGATGTGCTCGTCGATCGGGGTATCGGCCGGCATAGGTCCGAGTGCATCCTTCCAGTGGGCGATGATCATGCGCTCGTGATGACGCTCGACGACCTGCAGCGGGTCCGAGCCGGCGACGATGATATGGGCTGTGTCCGGGCACATATGCACGTAAGCCGGGTCTGTCAGCAGCATCAGCAGATCGACATCGCGGGAAGCAGCGAAGATCGAGTGCGCCTCGGTGTGAAGGGCCAGCCGCACGCCCTTCGCATAAAGAACTGCGCCAAGGCGATTGAGGAAATCGGCAATCTTGCGCGCCTGCTCGAAATCGAAGAACCGCACCGGCTGGGCGCCGAGCGTCTGACGCAGCGGCGCGCCGATGACCATGATATCGCTGCCGCAGGCTTTGAGGAATTCAGCGTATTTCTCCGCCTTTTCGATGATGGCAGCCTGTGCGTTCGCCTCCGTAAAATCGCCCGCCGCTTCCAGCTCTGCGAAAAAGCCGCTCGCCAGTGTCAGTCCGCGCCTGGAAAGCTCGGCGGCGAAAGCCTCCACCGAGCCGTAGGTCTTCGTCGCGTCCTGCCAGTTGAACGGCGAAAAGGTCAACTCCACGCCGCTAACGCCGGAAGCCTGCACGGCATCAAGGATCTTGTCCCAAAAAACGCGGGGTTCGCTTCGGGAGAGTGCAATGATGCTGTCGTAATCCTTCACGCCCCAGAAACCGGGGTGGAAAAAGGTGACGAGATCGACGCCAAAGCGAAGCCGTTCGGTTGAGGTCATGACGCTATCTGTTCTCCGGGCATGGGGGATCGGTTGTGGAGTTGAGGTCCACAACGAATAATCCATAATGATTTCAATGCGCTGTCATTGGCAATCGTTTGCCATGCCCAGATAGTAGACAAGTCGTTTTTTTATGCAAGCGGTTTTTGGCAATCGTTTGCTATATGGCTGCGATTACCGTAGCATCCGGCGCAGCAGGCATCGGGAAGGAAGGAAAAATTGAAAAAAAACAAAGATATGCCGGTGGAGGAGCAATCAGGGCCTTTAATGGCGGATGTCGCGCGGCTGGCTGGAGTGGCAATTTCCACGGTCAGCCGCGCACTTGCCAATCCCGGGCGCGTCAACGAGAAGACTCGCGTCAAGATCGATGCGGCCGCCAAGCAACTGGGCTACACGCCGAATGCTATGGCCCGCGGCCTCAGGGTCGGCAAATCCAGCACCATCATGATCATCCTTCCCGGATCACTCTATTACGGCGTTTCCCAAGTCATTCCCCAAGTTCTGCAAAGCATCAACAAGGCCTTGCTGCAGAATGGCTACAATCTGATGATCGCCAATCTGGGCCGCGATGCGGAATCGGAAAGACATATTCTCGACCTGGCCTTCGGCGGCACCATTCGCGGCGCCATCATCCTGTCGTCGAAACTGCCTGAGGTCGATGGACGCTCCTTAGCCAATGCGGGCTTGCCGATCGTCTCCATGTTGCTCGATATGAGCGGCGCCGGGGTGCCGAGTGTCGTGACGAATGATCGTGAGGCGGTACGGGACGTGACAACCGAGCTGATCAGACTGGGCCATAAACGGTTTCTCTACATCGCCGGTCCGGAGGGCAATTATCACGACGTTGAACGTTATGGCGGCGTGATCGAAGCCTTGCGCGATGCCGAGCTTTCTGAGGAGGCGGTGTCGCGATCCGGCGGTAACCTCGACTACCAGGAAGGCTTCAAGATCGGCATTCAGGCGGCGGCCGACTTCGCGCGGCTGAAGGACAAGCCGACAGCGGTGATTGCGACAAGCGATGACATGGCGATTTCTTTCATCAGTCGCATACAGCACACGGGGTTGCGAATTCCCGAGGATCTGTCGGTGGTTTCTTTCGATGGCGCACCGGTATGCGAGTTTTGCTTTCCGCCGCTCTCGACGATCGAACAGCCATTCGAGGAGATGGGACAGGTTGCCGTGGCGCGCCTGCTTGATGCCATCGGACAGGAAAAGAAGGAGCGGGACAGGCGTGTTGTCATCCGCAGCAGGCTGATCCCGCGCGAGAGTATGGCTCCGCCAAAGAGCTGCATCGGAAAATAACGCATTGCGCTTTGTTGGTGAGAAACTGCCGCTCTACTTTACTGATTGAGCGAGCAGGGCATGATCTTCGTGCCGGCCTTCAGACAGCTAGTTTCCTTGGCGCGAAATCGCTCATCGCGCCGCTAAAGGGCTTCGGCAGCGGCGAGGCATAGGAGCCGCGTTTGCTGGTGGAGAGGCCGAGCGACACCAGTGCTTCCGCCTGTTTCACCGCCGCCGCGACGCCGTCGATCACCGGGACGCCGTAGATCGCCTGCAACTCGTGCGCAAGATCAGTCATGCCGGCGCAGCCGAGCACGATCGCCTCCGCCCCGTCTTCTTCCAGCGCTCGTTCGATTTCCGCTCGCAACTTGCCGATCGCCCCGGATGCGGCATGTTCGAGTTCCAGCACGGCGATATCGGAAGCACGCACCTTCGCCCGACCGCCCATGCCGTAGCGTTGAACGAGATTGTCGATCAGTACGCGTGAACGCTCCAGCGTCGTCACGACCGTGAAGCGCTGGGCGAGAAAGCCAGCGATCGCGACGGCGGACTCGCAAAGCCCCAGAACGGGGACATCGCAAAACGACCGGGCGGCCTCGAGGCCGGTATCATCGAAACAGGCGATGATCGCCGCATCATAGCCCATCGTCAGTCGTTCCCTGAGTTCGCTCAACAGGCCGGGAACGGCGAGCGCGCCGTCATAATATCCCTCGATGGAAGCTGGTCCCATCCGTGACGTGGCGGCAATGATGTCCGTTCCGGACGCAGCGACGGCGCGGGCGGCAATCGCAGCCTTTTCGGTCATCGACGCGCTGGTATTCGGATTGATGAGCAATAAACGCATGATCTCAGCTTTTCTTGGCCTGCCGGCGGCCAAGCATGGCCATGATGCCGAGCGCCACGAGAATGATGGTGAAGGAAAAGAGGGTCGTTACCGTTCCCAATGCATAGAGCACGGGCGTTGTGACGTTGGTGGTCATGCCGTAGATTTCGAGCGGCAGCGTGTTGTAGGTGCCGGATGTCATCAGGCTGCGCGCGAACTCGTCATAGGACAGCGTAAAGCCGAATAGGCCGACGCCGATCAGGCTCGGGGTGATCATCGGCAGCACGATATGGCGGAAGGTCTGCCATGAGGTCGCCCCGAGATCGCGCGCAGCCTCCTCGTAAGCCGGTGAAAAGCGGTTGAAAACGGCGAACATGATCAGCACGCCGAAGGGCAGCGTCCAGGTCAGATGCGCGCCGAAGCCCGAGGAATACCAGGTCGGAGCAAGACCGCCCTGCTGGAAAACGACGCCGATGCCGAGCGAGATGATGATCGACGGAACCACCAGGCTGGCGACCGTCGCGTAGAACAGCAATGAAGATCCGCGAAAGCGGCGGCGAAAGGCCAGGCCTGCCAGCAGCGACACGACGACGGTGACGACCATCACCATCAGCCCGAGCATGAGGGATCGGCGGAACGAGGCGCCGAAATCGCCGACCGCCTGCTTCTCGAACAGGTTCGCAAACCAATGCAAGGAGACACCGTTCAGCGGAAAGGTCAGGCCGCCATCCGGTCCCTGGAAGGAAAGGATGAGGATCGCCGAAAGAGGGCCGTAGAGAAACAGCACGAAGACAATGAAAAAGATCGCCAGGACATAGAATTCCAGGCCGCGCTTTTCGCCGTTCATCTCAAAGCTCCTTGCGGATATCGACGACCCGCAGGATGGCGGAGACCATCAGCAGGACGAGGACCAGCAGCACCACCGCATTTGCCGCTGCGGCTGGGTATTGCAGAAGCGACATCTGATTTTTCATCATCAGAGCGATGGAAGCACTCTGGCCGCCGGACATGACCTGCACGGTCGAAAAATCGGCCATGACCAAGGTGACGACGAAGATCGTGCCGATCGCCATGCCGGGCTTTGCAAGGGGGATCACCACGTTCCAGAGGATTTGCCAGCCGCTGGCGCCGGCATCGCGCGCCGCTTCGAACAACGAGCGGTCGATACGCATCAGCGTGTTGAAGATCGGTGTCACCATGAACAGCGTATAGAGATGCACCATGGCGAGCACGACGGCGAAATCGGAATAGAGCAGCCATTCGATTGGCTTCGGAATGAGGCCCATCTGGATCAGGGTCGAATTGACGAGGCCATTGCGTCCGAGCACCGGAATCCAGGAGATCATGCGAATGATGTTCGATGTCATGAAAGGCACTGTGCAGACGAGGAAAAGCACCATCTGCGTCGATGTGCGGCGGATGTGGAAGGCGAGGAAATAGGCAACCCAGAAGCCGATCACCAGCGTCAATACCCAGACGATGGCGGTGAATTTCAGCGTATTGAGATAGGTCTTCCAAGTGACCCAGGAACCCAGCGTATCGGTGTAATTCGTGGTCAGAAAGGCGGGATAGAGACCGGCGAAATCATAGTCCCAGAAGCTGACGACACCGATCATCGCGATCGGCAGCAGGAAGAAGAAACCCAGGATCAGAAAGAGCGGCGCTGCCTGCAGATAGGAGACGAGCCATAGCGGCACGCCGAAATGGCCACCTGCTTTCCGTGGTGCCTGATCTGTTTCTGAGGAGGCGATCGTCGCCATGTCCCGGTCTCTCCGTTAGCGGCTTCCTCCCCCCGCTTGCGGGGAGAGGATTTGATTTGAGGATGGTGCTTAGGCGGCGATGAACTCGTTCCAGCGGCGGACCATGTAGCGGTCTTCGTCCATCACCGAGTTCCAGCAGGCGACCGCGCCCATGCGGGCTTCGAACGAGCCGCCGTCGCGAACGGCGCCGGCCTTCTCCATGACCTTGCCTTCCGGAGACAGGATATCGCCCTGCGCCGGCTTGCCTTCGATCCAGTAGCCCCATTCGTCGGCCGACATGAATTGCTTGGCCGTTTCCATGCAGGCCGAGTAGTAGCCCTGGCGATTGAGGTAGCCGCCGACCCAGCCGGAGGTGTACCAGTTGATGTATTCGTAAGCGGCGTCGAGCTGCGCGCCTTTCAGATGCGAGGCGAGGCCAAGGCCGCCGCCCCAGGCGCGATAGCCTTCCTTGAGCGGCTGGAAGGTGCAGGCGATCCCCTTGGAGCGCACAGCAGCAACGGCCGGCGACCACATCGACTGGATGACGACTTCGCCCGACGCCATCAGGTTGACGCTTTCGTCGAATGACTTCCAGAAGGCGCGGAACTGGCCGTCACCCTTGGTCTTGATCAGGAAGTCGATCGTCTTGTCGATCTCCGCCTTCGTCATGTTGCCCTTGTCGGCATATTTGATCTTGCCGGCCGCTTCCATGATCATCGCGGCATCCATGATACCGATCGACGGGATATTGAGGATCGCGGTCTTGCCCTTGAAAGCGGGATCGAGAATGTCGGCCCAGCTTGTGATCGGACGACCGGTCAGGTCCGGACGGATGCCGAGCGTGTCGGCGTTGTAGATGGTCGGAACCATCGTCATCCACTGCGTCGGCTCCTTGGCGAATTTCTTGGAGCCCTGCGCTTCGACGAAGCCGACCGTGTGCGGCGCCGTGCCCTGGGCGATGACGCTGTCCGATTTCAGCTTGCCGTTGATGAACAGCGGCACGATCTTGTCGTAATATTTGAGCTTCTTGACGTCCATCGGTTGCAGAACGCCGGTCGGGAAGACCTTCTTGGCGATCCAGTATTCGATGTCGGCAATGTCATAGCTGTCAGGCTGGGTGACGGCGCGCTGGGCGGCGGCGTCGGAGTCGGTTGCCGTCATTTCCAGTGTGATGCCGAGATCGGCCTTGCACTTTTCGGCAATGGCATTGATGTTCGAAACGCCGGTGCCGAACTGGCGAAGCGTGATGTTCGATTGCGCCCAGATGGTCGGAAAGCCGGTGATGAGGCCGGAGCCGGCGATCGCACCGGCGGCGGCAGCGCCGGTCTTCAAAAGCGAGCGGCGGGAAATTCCTTTGGCCGCCTTAATGGTCTTCGTTTCAGTCGTCATGTCAGTTCCCCTGTTGTGATGCTTGGAATTCATGCGGAAACCCGGCCAAGGAGGACGACGTCCTCCGGAGCCCAGCTCAGAGACACCGCATCGCCGACCGATACGGGTTTGGCGAAGTAATCGCCGTCGCTCGCGATGACCGTGAAGTCGTCGCTGCCCGCGCCGTTGACGGTGATTTTCACCGACGCGCCGCGATATTCGATGTTGGAGACGATGCCGTTGAAGCCGAGGGTTTTTTCGGAAGCCACTTGCAGGCGCACGCGGTCTGTGCGGATGCCGATATCGATGGCCTCGCCCACGTCCCTACCGGTTCCTGACACAGAAAAACTCTGCCCCTCGGGCACTGTCATCGTCAGCACGCCGTTTTCGCTGGATGCCACCCGGCCGGAAAGCACGTTATGGTCTCCCATGAAGCGGGCGACGAAGGCTGTCGCAGGACGCTCGAAGACTTGACGGGGCGTCGCCGCCTGCTCGATCCGGCCATCGTTCATGATGACGATGATATCGGCGAGCGCCATGGCCTCCTCCTGGCTGTGCGTCACATGCACGAAGGTAATCCCGAGCGTCTTCTGCAGCTTCTTCAACTCGGCGCGCATGCGGATCTTCAGGAACGGATCGAGCGCCGAGAGCGGCTCATCGAGCAGCAGGGCTTCCGGATCGGTAATCAGCGCGCGGGCGAGGGCCACGCGTTGCTGCTGCCCGCCGGAAAGCTGCGCCGGACGCCGTGTGGCATAGGCCTCCATCTGCATCAGCTTCAGCATCTCAAGCGCCTTGGCCCGACGCTCGTCCTTGTCCACGCCCTTCATCTTCAGGCTGAAGGCGACATTGTCGATGAGGTCGAGATGCGGAAAGAGCGCATAGGACTGGAACATCATGGCCGTGCCGCGCTTGGCTGGCGGGAAGTCGGTGACGACGGTGTTTCCGAGGCGGATATCGCCCGACGAAATGCTTTCGTGCCCGGCGATCATGCGAAGGGTCGACGTCTTGCCGCAGCCCGATGGACCGAGAAAACAGCAATAAGAACCGGCAGGAATCTTCAGACTGATGGCATGCACGGCTGTCGTGCTGCCATAGATCTTCGAAACGGATACTATATCGATCTCTGCCGCTTTCGACATCATGCCTTCCTCTGTTTAAAAGAGACAATGCACGAGCCATGCCAATTTCGGTGCATTGCAGCAAACTATTGATAACAATCGAAGTTTTTGGAATTCTTAGATTGAATGGATATCATCGGTAATTCGACGAGTGCACATCAAATAGGCTTTCGTACACAAAATAATCACATGATTGTATACAATTTGACGTCGTAACTGCACTCAAATCTATTGGATTTTTGCGACGAACCTGGGTATGTTCAGGGAAAATCAGGTCGTATTTCATGAAGCAAACTGCGGGCGCCCTCCAAGCCGCCGACGATTCAGCCGAAACAAGCACGCAGCAGATCCGCGACGCCATTCGCGACGCGATCGTTGAAAGACGCCTTGCTCCTGGCGCGAAGCTTTCCGAGGCAGATGTCGGCAATCTCTTCAATGTCAGCCGCACGCTGGCGCGTGCCGCCTTGCAGGCGCTTTCCTATGAAGGGCTTGTCAGTGTCGAGAAAAATCGCGGCGCCTTCGTCGCCTATCCGTCCCCGGAGGAGGCACGGCAGATCTTCGCCGCACGCCGGCTCGTCGAGCCAGGCATCCTGCTTGAGGCGGCAGCCAGGATCTCGCCGGCGGACATCCAGCATCTGCGGCAGCTTCTGTTGCTGGAAGGTCGGCTGGTCGAAGAGCACGGATCGGCCGCCCGCCGCGCGGAGATCAAGGCCTCAGGCGATTTTCATCTGGCAATCGCGGTGATATCAGGCAACGCCATCATGCAGCGCTTCATGGAGGAACTCGTCGCCCGCTCCTCGCTGGTGATCGCGCTCTATGGCCAGTCGACCGCCTCGAGCTGCGGCCATCACGAACACGGCGAAATCGTCGATGCCCTTGAGCAGAAGGATTCGGACAGGGCCTGCCGCCTTATGCTGCAGCACATCGCCCATATCGAGACCGATCTCGACATGCGTGAACGCAAGGGCTTCAATCTGAAAGAAGCATTCGACATCTGAGGGCCGTGGCGTTCAGATCGCGAGCAGGCGCTTGAGAGGTTGCCGGACCTCTTAAGACGATTGCGCTTCCAATTCCATATGTCATTCAGTTCCCTGGTCGCGCTCTGGCCTCAATTCTTCAGCACATCCGCTATCCCTGATGCTTTGGGTTTGAGAAAATTCTTCCGATAAGCCGCCACTGAAAATAGGAATTCAATCCACTTTGCTTCGAAGATTAGAACATCTTCGCCTATCAAAAATCTACTAAATATATAGGGTAAATTATCTAATTAACCGGACAGATCATCGTCATGAACATCCTTGCGCTGAGTGGCAATGTCAAAAGACCATCCAGGACGGCGTCCTTGGTGAACGTCGCCGCCAATCGGCTGCGGCAGCGCGTTGGTGGCGATGTGCAGTCCATCGAGCTTGTCGACGCGGCCCCCGTGCTCTTTCGGGCGCTTAGAGCGGATCAACTCGATACCGAAGGCAAGGCGATCATCGCCGCGGTGGAAGGCGCCGATATCATAGTTGTCGGATCGCCTGTCTATCGCGCGTCCTACAGCGGCGCGCTGAAGCATCTCTTTGATCTCGTCGATTATCGAGCACTCGCGGGCAAACGGGTCATTCTCGCCGCAACCGGCGGGACACTGTTGCATGGCCTGATGCTTGAGCACCAATTGCGGCCGCTCTTCGGTTTCTTCAATGCGCTGACCGTCCCGACCGCAATCTATGCGCTTGAGGCCGACTTCGCCGATCACGAACTCACGAATCCCGCCGTCCTCGAGCGCATCGATCGAGCCGTCGAAGAGGTCGCGACAATCACGCCAGCGCTCGACATCGGAGCGACCGCCGCCCCGGGAAAACACAGCGGATTGGCAGCCTAGCCCATAGAACGAAATTCAAGAGGGAGCTTTACATGACTTTTTCCAATGCCGCGAACGATCCGGTCAAATTTGCCTATTGGGTGCCGAATGTTTCGGGAGGCCTGGTGATTTCGAATATCGAACAGCGTACGAGCTGGACGATCGAATACAACAGGAAGCTTGCGCAGATCGCCGAAGCGAGCGGTTTCGAATATGCCTTGAGCCAGATCCGTTTCACGGCAGGTTATGGAGCGGAGTTTCAGCATGAGTCCGTCTCGTTTAGTCACGCCCTGCTTGAATCGACCACGACATTGAAGGTGATCGCGGCGATCCTGCCCGGTCCTTGGAATCCGGCCCTTGCCGCCAAGCAGATTGCGACCATCAATCACCTGACCAACGGGCGCGTCGCGGTCAATATCGTGAGCGGCTGGTTCCGCGGCGAATTCGCCGCCATTGGCGAGCATTGGCTCGATCATGACGAGCGCTATCGTCGCTCGGAGGAGTTCATCCGTGCACTTCGCGGCATCTGGACCGAGGACAATTTCACCTTCCGCGGCGATTTCTATCGCTTCAACAATTATTCGCTGAAGCCGAAGCCGATCGACCCGCAGCCGGAGATTTTCCAGGGCGGCTCCTCCCGTGCCGCTCGCGACATGGCGGCCCGGGTGTCTGACTGGTATTTCACCAACGGCAATACGCCGGCCGAGATCCGCAAGCAGGTTGACGACATCCAATCGAAGGCCAAGGAGAATGGCCATTCCGTGCGGATCGGGGTGAACGCCTTCGCAATCGTGCGCGAAACGGAGGAAGAAGCCAAGGCAGTGCTTGCCGAGATCATCGAGAAGGCCAATCCCGAGGCGGTCAATGCTTTCGGGCATGAAGTTAAGAACGCCGGCAAGGCGTCGCCGGAAGGCGAAGGAAACTGGGCGAAATCCTCTTTCGAAGACCTCGTTCAATATAATGATGGATTCCGCTCGAACCTCATCGGCACGCCACGGCAGGTTGCCGAGCGGGTTGTGGCGCTGAGGCAGGCGGGTGCGGATCTGATCCTGCTGGGCTTCCTGCATTTCCAAGAGGAGGTCGAGTATTTCGGCAAGCATGTGATCCCGCTGGTTCGTGAGCTCGAAGAGGCTGCTAGTACCCAGCCAGTGGCGGCCGAATAGGCTCGCTGCAGCAAAATACCTCGTAAGTGAAACATGATGGGTGCGTGGGCCGATTGGTCCACGCCAACGGGATTGGCGTGCCATGTTCAAGCCGCGCCCGAGCCGAATGGAGGACACTGAATGCCTGCCGCGACCTATTCCCTTGACGTGCTGGATCCCGGTACGCTGCGGGGCTCCGGCGACCAGATTGCACGCGCGTTGCCACCGGGCAAGACCGGCGGCATCCCGCAGCATGACGAAGAGACCCATGCTCTCTCTTTGCATGGCATCAGCCTGTCATTCGGTGGCGTCGCTGCCTTGGTCGATGTAGACCTTTCTGTTGAGCCGGGGGAGATCCGGGCGATCATCGGTCCAAATGGCGCAGGCAAGAGTTCGCTGATCAACGTCATCAGCGGTGTCTATCGCTCGAACCATGGCCATATTCGTATCGGCTCCAACACCTATCGCCATGTGCCGACGGAACTGCTGGCATCGCTTGGCGTTGCCCGCACGTTCCAGAACCTCGCCTTGTTCAAGGGCTTGAGCGTCACCGATAACGTCATCGCCGGTCGAGCCTATACCGTACGCTCGACCTTTGCCGAACAGATCCTCGGGCTTGGCCGCGCGCGCCGCGAAGAGGCGGATGCACGCGAGCGGGCGGCCCGTATTCTCGAGTTCCTGCATCTGGACCAGGTCAGCCATCGTCTCGTAGGCACGCTGCCCTACGGGCTGCAAAAACGCGTCGAGCTCGCCCGCGCCCTGGTGGCCGAACCGAAGATACTGCTTCTGGACGAACCCATGGCGGGGATGACGGCGAGCGAAAAGAACGACATGGCCGACTTCATCCGGGCTGCCCGAGATCAGTATGGCACCACGGTGATCCTCATCGAACACGATATCGGCGTGGTCATGCAGCTTTCCGACCGGATCGCGGTCCTCGATTACGGCCGCAAGATCGCCGACGGCAGTCCGGGCGAAATTCGTGCCGACAAGCGCGTCATCGACGCCTATCTCGGCGTCGTTGCGGAAAACGAGGATGGGGAGGGCATCTGATGGCAGATTTCGACTGGCCGTTTCTGATCGAAGTGCTGGTTGGCGGCTTGCTCTCGGGCGTTATGTATTCGCTCGTAGCCATCGGTTTCGTGCTGATCTACAAGACGTCGGGCGTGCTCAATTTCGCTCAAGGGGCAATGTTGCTGTTTGCCGCGCTGACCTTTGTCAGCCTTCTTGAGCGTGGCGTTCCCTTTGCCTTGGCGCTCGTCATTACATTCGCTGTCATGGTGCTGATCGGCATTGCCATCGAGCGTACCGTGCTGCGACCATTGACCAACAAGCCGCCGATTACGCTTTTCATGGCGACGCTCGGGCTCTCCTATATCATCGAGGGGGCGGCTCAACTCATCTGGGGCACGCAGGTCCACGGTCTGGAGCTCGGGATCGAGGATGTTCCCTTCGACATCGGCGGCGTGTTCATCAGCCAGTTCGATCTTTTTGCGGCGGCGGTCGCTGCCGCGATGGTGGCGGCGCTGTCCGCCTTCTTCCGCTACACCCGAATTGGGCTGGCATTCCGGGCTGTAGCGGACGATCAGTTCGCCGCGCTTGCTGTCGGGCTGAAACTGCCCTGGATTTGGGCAACGGTCTGGGCGGCTGCCGGTGTCGTAGCACTGGTGGCTGGCCTGCTATGGGGCGCGCGGCTCGGCGTGCAGTTCTCTCTGTCGCTGGTGGTGCTGAAAGCGCTGCCCGTCCTCGTTCTCGGCGGCTTTGATTCCATTTTGGGTGCGATCGTCGGCGGTCTGCTGATCGGCGCGACCGAGAAGCTCGCGGAAGTTTATATCGGCGAATATTTCGGCGGCGGCATCGAAGGCTGGATTGCCTATGTCGCAGCACTCGCCTTCCTGCTCATCCGCCCCTCCGGCCTGTTTGGGCAAAAGCTCGTGGAAAGGATTTGATATGGCTGTCGTCACCGTCGATCTTCATCCCACATGGCTCTTCAGCCGCTGGCTGACACCGATTGCCATCCTTGCCAGCGCGTACCTCGTGGTTCCCTTTGTCGGTTCGACCTATTTGTTCGAGGCGATCCTTTTGCCGTTCCTGGCGCTCAGCCTTGCCGGCCTCGGGCTGAATCTGCTTACCGGCTATGCAGGCCAGGTCTCGCTCGGAAGCGCCGCCTTCATGGCCGTCGGTGCCTTTGCTGCTTACAATTTCAATCTGCGCGTCGATGGCCTGCCTTTGATCATCAGCATCCTGCTGGCCGGCCTTCTGGCGGCGGTGATCGGTATCGTCTTCGGCTTGCCTAGCCTCAGATTGAAGGGCTTTTATCTTGCTGTGTCGACGCTGGCTGCGCAGTTCTTCGTGCAGTGGGCTCTCACCAAATTTAGCTGGTTTTCCAACGACTCTGCCTCCGGGGTCATCGATGCGCCGCCTCTGACGCTTGCGGGCGTGGAATTTACAGGCCCGGTAGGTCGCTATCTCTTTTCACTTACGATCGTGGTGGTGCTGACCTTCCTGGCGCATCGGCTGACGACCTCTCAAACCGGCCGCAACTTCATCGCCGTTCGGGATAATGAGACAGCGGCGCGCATCATCGGTGTGCCCGTGCTGGGAACCAAGTTGCTGGCCTTTGCTATCTCCTCTTTCATCATCGCCGTTGCGGGAGCGCTTTGGGCCTTTGCCTATCTGAGGACCGTCGAGCCGGCCGGCTTTAACCTCGACCGATCGTTCCAGATCCTTTTCATCATCATCATCGGCGGCCTTGCCTCGACGCGGGGCGCCTTTCTCGGCGCCGCTCTGATCGTCGTCTTCCCGCTCGTGCTATCCCGACTGGGCTCGTTCCTGCTCGGCGATGTCTTCGATTCCGGCGTGCTCGACATGAGCCAGCGCATCGTGCTCGGCGCCTTGATCATTCTGTTTCTGATCCTCGAACCGGACGGGCTTTCCTCGCTCTGGGGCAAGATCCGAAGGCGGTTGGGCTCTGCCATCGACAGGCCGGCCTGACCAAGCTGGGGCACAAGCTCCGAAAATACCAAACCCACTGCTCGTTCAACCCAGTTCCGGCCATCACACCGGACAATACCCGGAGTGTATCCAAACATGACCATGCTTGCGAAATTGAAGGCTGCCGTCATTGCGGCTGGACTAGCCGTCTCGGCCGCGATACCGGCCGCCCATGCCGATGAACAATATTTCCCGCTGCAAAGCTATCGCGTTGGGCCCTATGCGGCCGGCGGCACAGGTTTCTTCGGTGGTTTTATCGACTACCTGAACCTCATCAACACGCGGGATGGCGGCGTCAACGGCGTCAAGCTCACCTGGTCGGAAGCGGAAACGCAATACGAGGTTGAACGCGGCGTCGAGGCCTACGAGCGTCTCAAGAGCAATCCGAATATTGCCGCCTGGAACCCGCTTTCCGTCGGTATCGCCTATGCCATGATCGACCGCATCACGCAGGACAAGGTGCCGTTGATCACCATCAACCATGGTCGCACGGATTCCACTGATGGCCGCGTTTTCCCCTATGTCTTTCCGCTGCTGCTCAATCCCTATAGCGAGACCTCGGGCATCGTGAACTACATCGCCTCGAAGCTCGGCGGTCTCGACAAGCTGAAGGGCAAGAAGATCGTCGTGCTCTATCACGGCTCGCCCTACGGCAAGGAAACGATCCCGATCTATGAACTCCTGTCGCAGAAATATGGCTTCGAACTGCAGCAGATCGAAGTGCCGCATCCGGGCAACGAGCAACAGGCACAATGGCTGACGATCCGCCGCGCCAAGCCGGATTACGTCGTGCTGCGCGGCTGGGGTGTCATGAACCCGGTCGCCCTGAAAACCGCGGCCAAGACCGGTTTTCCTGCCGACCATATCATCGGCAACGTCTGGTCTAACTCGGAAGAGGACGTGATCCCGGCAGGCGACGCCGCGAAGGGATATACCGCCATCACGACCCAAGCCTCCGGCACGGAATATCCGATCGTCCAAGAGATCGTGAAGACGCTCTATGACAACGGCAAGGGCAATCTGGAAGACAAGAAGCGCATCGGCTCCGTCTACCACAATCTCGGTATCGTCAACGGTATCCTGAACGTCGAGGCGATCCGTATTGCCCAGGAAAAGTTCGGACATCGGACTCTGACGGGCGACGAGGTCCGCTGGGGCTTCGAGCACCTGCAGCTTGATCCGGCTCGCGTCGAGGCGCTCGGCGCCAAGGGCCTGTTCCATTCCATCAACGTCACCTGGGACAATCACGAGGGCAACGGCTACGTGACCTTCCAGCAGTGGGACGGCAAGAAGTGGAACGTCGTATCCGATTGGATTGCGCCGGACTGGGCTCTGTTGAGGCCGATCATCGAGAAATCCTCGGAAGCCTACGCCAAGGAAAAGGGCATCAAGTTGCGCACGTCTGAAGACGCACAGGCCGTGACGAACTGAGCCCCGGTGGCTGGGCATCGGCAGCGCGGCCCTGCTGCTTTTTGCCGGTGCCCGGCTCGCATACGAAACCACACTGAGATTGGGTGGACCATGGCTGGAAAAGACGTTCTGCTGAGCGTGGACGGGATCAAAGCGACCTACAATGGAGCAATCACGGCGCTTCACGGCGTCAGCTTCACATTGCGCCGCGGCGAGATTCTGGCGCTGCTGGGTGCCAATGGCGCCGGCAAGACGACGACGCTCAAGGCGATTTCGAATCTGCTTCCGGCCGAGCGCGGCGAGATTACCGCTGGAGGCGTCTTATACGATGGCCGTGACGTTACATCGGCAACGCCGGCCGAATTGGTGCGCGCCGGTCTCGTGCAGGTCCTCGAGGGCCGGCATTGCTTCCGCAATTTGACCATCGAGGAAAATCTCATTTCCGGCGGTCTCGGACGGAGCAGCTCGCGCGCTGAGATCGCCGCCGATCTGGAGAGAATCTACGCAATTTTTCCCCGGCTGAAGGAGAAGCGCCGAGCATTGGCCGGCCTCGCCTCGGGCGGTGAACAGCAAATGGCGGCGATCGGCCGTGCATTGATGTCACGTCCAAAGCTTTTGGTGCTCGACGAACCGTCCATGGGGCTGGCGCCAATCGTCGTGCAGGACATTTTCCAGACGCTGCGGCGGCTGAATGTTGAAAGTGGTCTTTCCATTCTCGTCGCCGAACAGAATTCGGCGATCGCCCTGCGTTATGCCGACCGCGCGACAGTCCTTGAAAACGGTGCCGCCGTGCTTTCGGGAGATGCGGCCGAGTTGCGCGGGCGCGACGACGTCAAAGCATTTTATCTCGGTCAGAAATCGACACCCGCACCCACACCCGCTGCAACAAACCTCCCACCGGCCTGATCGGCCGCCATCCTCAACAAGGAGAAACCATCATGACGCTCTCACAGGTCAATACCGAAAATGCCGCCAAGGCCGTACCGGCGGTTCCTCGCCCGGCCGAGCCTGCCCATGTCATCAAGGACGATGCCGAGGCAATCGCCGTTGCCCGCCGGCTTGCGACCGAATTCGTGAAGGACTCGGCCAAGCGCGACCGCGAACGCATTTGGCCTGTCGCCGAGCTCGATGCCTTTTCGCAAAGCGGCCTATGGTCCATCAATGTGCCAAAAGCCTTCGGCGGCCCGGAGGTTTCGTACGCAACGCTCGCAAAGGTCATCGAGATCATATCGGCAGCGGATTCCTCGATCGGGCAGATCGCTCAGAACCATCTGGGTGTCGTTGCTGCCATCCGGACCGCATCGGATCCCGCCCAACAGAAACTTCTGTTTGCCGAGGTGCTGAAGGGCACCCGCTTCGGCAACGCTTTTTCGGAATTCGGTTCCAAACGGGCGGTCGATTTCGAGACGCGCTTCACCGATGCCGGCGACCACGTCGTCGTCAACGGGCGCAAGTTCTACTCCTCCGGCGCACTGCTCGCGCATCTGGTGCCGATTGTCGCGCTCGATGACGAGGGGCGGGCCTGGTATGCGATTGCCGAGCGCGATGCGCCAGGGCTGACTGTCATCGATGACTGGTCCTCGTTCGGGCAGCGAACAACGCTCTCCGGCACCGTGCTGCTCGACAACGTCAAGGTGCCGAAGACCCATCTCGTGCCCGGATACAAGGGCTATGAAGTGCCGACCGCCGATGGCGCCATATTCCAGATCATCCAGGTTGCCGTCGACACGGGTATCGCACAGGCCGCCATTGACGAGACGGTCGCCTTCGTGCGCACCAAGAGTCGGGCGTGGGTGGATAGCGGCCAGGATCATGCCTGGGAGGATCCCTATACAATCCAGGCCGTCGGCGACCTGACGCTGCGCCTGCATGCCGCGCAAGCGCTTCTGGAAAAAGCCGGCTATGCAATCGACCGCGCCGTGCTGAACCCCAATGCGGAGACGGTCGCCGAAGCGCAGATCGTAACGGCTGAGGCCAAGATCCTGTCGACCGAAATCGCAATTGCGGCGACCAATAAGCTGTTTGAACTGGCAGGCACCCGCTCAACGCTTGCCGAGCACAATCTCGATCGCCATTGGCGCAATGCGCGCACCCATACGCTCCATGACCCTGTGCGCTGGAAATACGCCATTCTCGGAAGGTATTTCCTGAATGGCGAAAAGCCCCCGCTGCATGCGTGGAGTTGACGACGGTCCGAAGAGGTCTCTCGCGTCGTAGCGGTGTGGGAGACCTCAAGGCTCGTGGCAAAGCAAGCCTGAAACAAATACGGCGGCCTCTGCCAAACACATGGCGGGGGCGCTGACGAATATGCCAATATGACCTGCACCATCAACTAGGAGCATCAACTACCGAGACTTCAAGAACAACGGAGACGTCCAAATTCGAGATTGATCCCGCTGACGCGCCGTCAGGAACAACGGGTGTTCTCGTCCCGGATCGAGTTCAAGTTTGTGCAACGAAATCTCGCCCGCAAGATCTCTTGGTAGCGGTTGGTCTGTAACCCTTTCCACGATCAGACGCAGCTCGACGCCCGGCAGATTGAGTGTGATCGAGCCCTTTGCAATCAGATCTTTCCCACTGACTTCCAGCCTTGCTTCGGGGGCATGCACATGCGGTGGTGGCTGAAGCGGGTCGCCGATCTTGCTGTAGCCGTGGAGTTTGGCGTCGATGGTAATGTGAGCGTCGTTTAGGTCCGAAAGCGTGAGCTCAATTCCGTCAATATCGCCGTGCGTTGCCGTTCTAAAGCCGAGCTTGCCGAGGCCGGTGCGCCACACGCTCTGTTCAGGATGGTCAAAGCCGACCCCATACAGATCAAGGAGCGCCGCGCCAGTCACGGCGACATCGCCGCTCCAATAGGCTGCCCGATAGCGATCCTTGATGCGAGCGCCACCGAAACAGATACGGACGTTGCGTTCGCTGAGGCCGGCCTCTGCATGCAGATCGCGGCTCCACACGAGGCGATCGCCATCATAGAGTTGAACCTCTTCCCAGCCGGCATGGCCGAGCAGACGGTAGGAGAGCGGCTCGTCAGGTTCCGCGTTGAACGCGTCGCCCATGAAATGCTTTCCCTGGGACAGAACAGCGAAACTCCGCTCGCCTGTCGTGGCGAAGGTGCGCCGTGCCCTGAGTGCGCTGCCGACGCCGGCCCTGTCGAAACGGTCTGCGATGACGCCCGTCAACCCGCCGCGCGAACCGAAAGTTCCGGTTGCCGGCGCGCCGCCGCCGCATCGGCCTTGGTGCTCGTCGCTCGCGGCCGAGGCGCCGACCCTGTATCCGCGTGCGAGCGCCTCGGTGTAGAGCCAGTGAAATTGCCCCCAGGCGGAACCGATCTCGATGAGCCTTTCCAGCTCCGGATGGTTCCAATCCAGAATACAGCGCCGGCCGCCCACATGCGGGATCAGCAAATGGCCCTCCGGATCGTCCTCATAGGCGGCATGGAGCCGGTCTACTGGCCACACGCCGGGTCGGATCGTTCCGGCCGTCGTCTCATTCCATTCGAAAGAGCGGAGGGACTGCCCTTTTTCATCAAAGGGGAAGCGCGGCTTGCCATCACGAAGGAAGACGACGTTGCGGTCGCCGCCGGCTGCAGAGTTGCCGCACCATTCTGTTCCCGGATAGCAGACGAAGCGGCCGGGCTCGTTGAGGCCATGGATAATTTCCACGGCCTTGTTCCAATTCGCTTCGGTGATGTTGAAGTCGTTGACGGTGTAGCCCACTACGTCAAGCCCGGCGATGTCTCGTCCGTAGGTGAGATTGTAAGTCGCGTCGTTGGTTCCGACAGTGTCGTCGGAATGAACGTGCAGATCCGCGTAGAGAGGACGCAATGCGCCTTCTTCACTCTGGACATAGGCGATGGCCGCTGCGACAAAGGGTTCGCCGTCGAGCCATGCTTCCAGTTTCCACTCGCCGGCTTCGGTGAAGGAAAGCCCGGAAATCCGCGCGAATGTCCAGTCCTCCGCGGCTAGCGCGATCGGCTCTGTGCGTTGGGTCGCGTCCGGAGCGGTGATCACGAGCGTGCCCCGCAAATTGCGATCGCGGCAGGTGTTTCCCCATATGTCGTCGACGCGCACAATCGCATCGAAGGATTGGCCGAGGCCAACAAGGCGCGGCGCAATGACCTGAAGGGCGTGGGGCTGGCCGGCCAGGATTTCGAGCTTGCAGTCGCCCGGCACTTCGGCGAATTTCGAGCTGCCCAGCGGATCTATGAACAGCCGGAATCGGAAGGCCTTTTCCACGAACGTCTGCACTCGCGTACCGGCGCCGCCCTGTCGTCGATCTCCAAGGCGGATGACGATCCTGTCGCCGGGATTGATGTAGCCATCGACGACATCGACGATAACGGCCTTCTGGAAAGGACGCTCGTGTCCCTTCTGATCGAAACGCACCTTCAGCGCCTGCACAGTTGCCGGACTCTGGCCAGGAGCCAGTGGCCCGGCGTGATATTCGGCGGAAACGTAGTTGGCGCCAGTCGGGTCCGTTGTCTGAAACAGTGCCCAATCGGAATAGAACTTGAAGGCGAGCTTCAGCCATGCCCCATCGGCAAGACCGACAGCGCCGACTTCATAGACGAGTTCCAGTTCGGTCCACTCGCCCGCGGTCAGCGTCTGTCTTTGACAGGTGAGACGGCCGAGGAAGGGGAGGGTGTCGAAATAGGCGGCAAGGCCCGTCGGGGAATGGGCGGTGGCCTCGGATGCCTTGTGCTGCAAAGTCTCTGTCATGGGAGAAGTCCGTTATTGTCCGCGCCAGCCTTCGTAGCTGCGCTCTATCCGTCGAAATACGAGGCTCTCCATGAGCCACGCTATGAGTCCGATCAGCGCGATGCCGAGAAGCACCTGCGCCGAATTGCCGACCTGCCCGCCCATCGCGACCATCCAGCCGATCCCTTGGGAGGCGCCGATCATCTCGGCGGCGACGAGCGCGCGCCATGCCTGCGCAAAGCCGATGCGCAATGCGGCGATCAGGAAGGGGAGGGAGGCAGGAAAATACACGTGGGCCAGCAGTTGAAACCGTTTGGCACCCAGAATGCGGGCTGCGCGTATCTCCCCACCGCCGATGGAAAGCACGCCCTCCTGGATCGTCAAAGCCATCGGAAAAGCCGACGCTATGAATATGACAACGGCGATCGAGAGATAGCCGAGGCCGAAGAAGATCAGGGAGAGCGGCGCCCAGGCAATCGGAGGGATCGCCATGAACAGACCGAGCAAAGGCTGGGCGAACTCCCGGAACGGCCGCCAAAGTCCGGCGGACACCCCTATGAGCAGAGCCGCCAGGATAGCTGCGCCGAAGCCGCCGAACTCACGCAACAAGCTGGCTAGAAACTGGCGGCTGAGCTCGCCGGACTGGATCCAGCGCAATCCCTCGGCTGCCACCTCCCAGGGCTGTGGCAGCACGTAAGACGGAACCCTGCTGGCGGCGAGGCACCACACGGCAAGCAGGAAGGGAAGCGCTGCCCAGCGCCAGGACGGCTGCGGAAAACGCCGCCGCGCTGTCAATGTCTTCATCGATCGGATCTCACCGCTGAGCGGCCGCTTTCGCGGCAAAACTGTCGTCAATGATGTCATCGACGTTCAACGGCTTATTGAGAATGCCGAGGTTAACTGAGTAATCGATGAGGCGCTGGATGAAGGCGCGGTCGGACGGCTCGATTTCAGCGGACCAGCCAAGGCGTTTCCTGGCTTCCGCAACGATCGCTTCCGGCGGAACCACGCTTCCGTCCGCGGCGTTCACCGATTCCAGCTTGAAACTCCGGGCAATGATCCGATTGGCCTCCTCGGGGTTCTCCCGGAGAAATGCGATGGCCTTGGCATTGGCCCGCAGCAATTTGACGAGGTCGTCCGGCCGCTCCTTCAACGTTTTTGCAGGTGCTGCCACGACATACCATGGATAGCCCGGCAGGGCGCCATTCACGTCGAATACGACCCGACCAGCGCCGCGAAGCACAGACTGACTGATGAATGGCTCCCATGAAAAGGCTGCATCCACCACGCCTGTATCAAGGGCGGAGTTCATGTTGCCCACGGGCATCTGCGATAATTGGAGGTCGGTGTCCGGATTGAGGCCGGCAGTCTCCTTCAGGACGAAGCCGCGCAGCAGCACGTCCATGCCGCTTCCTCTGTTGACGCCAGCGAGTTTCTTGCCTTTGAGGTCTGAGAGCGATTGAATGGAGCCATCCGCTTTTGCGATCAAGGCTGCCTGACCATAGTTCACTTTGGCGATGATCTTCGCTTCGAGCCCGCGCGCGGCCCATTGATAGACGGGCGGGGCGCCGATATAGGCCACGTCGATTTCCCCTCCCGCTACCGCCTGCTGAATGACGGGGCCGTCGCCAAAACCCTTGAGCTCGACGTTCAATCCCTCTTCCCGAAAGTAGCCTTTCTCCCCGGCGATGAGGGCCGGCGCATTTGCCATGGCTTGGACCCAGCCGATGCGAAGCGGCGGGGGTTCCTGCGCACCAGCGGGCCAGGCAGCAGCAAGCGCGAGAAGAGCTGCAGGTAGAATGCGTTTCATCGGATGGTTCCCTTCAGGTAATGCGTTGATTGCTGATCATGACGGCGGCGATTTGCTCGGCGAGCCGTTCGCGCAGTTGCGCAAACAAAGGATTGGCTCGCGTGCCTCGCTGGTCGCGAGGACGCGGCAAATCGATTGTCACTTCTGCCGTGATGCCGGTCGGAGGCAGACCGAGGACCAGGACGCGATCCGCCAGATAGATCGCTTCGTCGATGTCATGCGTGATGAACAGCACGGTCTGGCCCAAGCTCGACCAGATGCGGAGCAGTTCGTCGTTGAGGGAAGAGCGCGTCATGGCGTCGAGTGCTGCGAACGGTTCATCCATGAGCAGAAGGCGCGGCTCAAGTGCCAGCGAGCGCGCAAGCGCGACGCGCTGACGCTGGCCGCCCGACAATCGGTGAGGCGGTTCGTCCGCATGTTCTCCCAGGCCGACAAGCCGCAGAAAATGCAGGGCGACGGCCTTTTGCTCCTGTGGCGATCCCCTGCGATTCATACGAAGGCCAAAGCGGACATTTTCCAGGGCGCTCAGCCAGGGGAAAAGATTGGGTGACTGGAACACATATCCGAGTGCCGGATGCTCCGGCACAACCGGCGCCCTGTCTATGGTGATATGACCGGCTTGTGGATGCAGGAACCCGGACAATAGATTGAGCAATGTCGACTTGCCGCAGCCCGAAGGACCGAGGACCGCGACAAATTCTCCCGGAGGGGCTTCCAGGGAAAACCGTTCGAATATACTGCGTCGGCTTTCGGGATAGGCGAAACCCATGCCATTCACCGAAAAGGTCGCGCCGCGTGAAAGCTGCCGTGCTGGGGAAACAAATGCCATATCGCGTTCGAATAATCCGACGTTGGAATTGCCCCAGTTTTTAATACATTATAATACAAGTTATCAACGCGGAGCCTTCCCTTGTCCGGCGGCAAAGGAGAACGGTATTCCAAAGCTGTAAGAGTCCGTGGTCTTTTTAACCTCGATGGAAAATAGATGAGCCTGATACGCAACAACCCGGTGGCGATGTATCTCCAGATCGCCGATCGCCTTCGTCGCGAGATCGCTGAAGGGACATATGAGCCCTCCGGGCGACTGCCATCGGAATCGCAGATCATGGTGCGCTTCGACGTCAGCCGCGTCACCGTCCGCCTTGCGCTTGAGCAGCTCGATAAGGACGGGCTGATCGAGCGTAGGAAAGGCAAGGGCACTTTCGTCGCCGGCAAGCAGGTCCGCCATCAGATCGATACCCTGCGCAGCTTTCACGAGTCGCTGAAAGTGCAGGGTTTCGATGCCACGATGCGGATCGTCGAACTGACCGCGATTGAAACACCGTCGGCGTTTGTCTCGTTGTTCGGAGCAAAATGCGCGCTGTTGGAGCGCCTTCACATGGTAGATGACGAGCCCATAGCCCTAGGCCGAAGCCTCATGCCCGCCGTCATGGCCGAGCTGGATCTGGAAACGGCCGAACAACGACCGACCTATGCCCTCCTCAAAGACAAAGCGGGCGCCGATATTGGCTCCGCCGAGATAGCGATCGGCGCGCGCGCTGTCCCATCTCGAATATCGTCCTTGATCGGCGTTGCCGCAAATGCGGTCTTGCTTGTCCTCGAACGAACCTCTTATTTCGATCATGGTGCCTGCGCTGAGTGGTCGGAATTTTTCATCCGGCCAGAGCGATACAAATTTGTCCTCGGCAATCGAATGTCCGCTTAAATCGAGCACTTCAAGCTGTTTCAGCATCGCTGATCTTGGGATCACGGTTCGTGTTCCTCAAGAGCGGTCATCTATAGCTTTCGCTTGTTAGTGGAGCGGAATGATCAGAGCGGAAGCCAAATCCCTGCAAGGCCTGCATCTAAGTGGACGCTTGAACAGAAGGCCGTCAGAGGGCGCCCGGTTGGCGATGGGCAAAGTCGTCGCAACGCTGCCAAGCGTGCGCTCTGTGAGCGCAGACTGCACTGCGCTCACGAAAGGCATGGATTAACAGCGGCACGCTGATGCTAGCGCGCATCATGTTACTATTTCGACAGATCGGCCGTCGCTGCCAGAATCACTTTTGCTACTTCCGCAGGCTGCGATAGTTGCGGCGTGTGTCCTGCCGGCAAGCTCACGACATGGGCCGAGATTTTCTTTGCCATCGCTTTCTGGAGATCCGGCTGAATCATGCGGTCCTGCTCGCTGACGATGTACCATGAAGGTTTCGTCTTCCAGGCAGCATCGCTTACTTTCTCCTCGAAATTCTTGCCGCGGACAGGACCTTGCGTGGCCGCCATCAGCCGTGTTTCATCCGCCGGAAGATCCTGGGCTAGGTGCTGTGCGACCCCTTCGAGGCTGAGTGTCAGGAAACCCTCTTTATCCGCAATGATGTGGGCGAAACCCGAGGGAACCGGATAGTCCTTGGACAAATCCGCAACCGATTGACCTTCTGAGGGAGCGAACGCGGCGACATAAACCAGCGATTTGACATGCTCGTGCTGGCCAGCCTCCGTGATGACGACGCCGCCCCAGGAATGACCCACCAGAACGACCGGACCGGTCTGCGTGTCCAGCGCGCGCCGTGTGGCTGCTACATCATCTGCCAGCGACGTAAGCGGGTTCTGCACCGAAACAACCTTCAGCCCTTCTTTTTGGAGGAGTGGAATGACTTTGTTCCATGCCGATCCGTCGGCAAAGGCGCCGTGCACAAGCACAACGACAGGCTTTTCGACCTCGGACGCACTGGTGGGTGCTGCGTTTGAGGCCAGCGCAGTGCTGCCCATGACGGCGGCTACAACTGCTTTTTTCGCGAATGATGACATCAAGTGCTCCTTTGAATTGGGCCCACCGCAGGCTTTGCGGAAGGCAACGCGATCAGATGGAAGGCACTTGTACATATGAAAATATTGGGAATAAATGTTCGAACGGGATCATGATAACAAACGACGAGTTTCAAATGGACAGACTGGCTTGCATGCAGGTTTTTGTGAAAGCCGTCGAAGCAGGTTCGATTTCGGCTGCCGCCGCGGAACTCGGTATGTCATCCCAATTGGCAGGCAAGCAACTAAGGGCGCTGGAGCAGGATTTCGGCATCAAGCTGCTGAACCGCACCACGCGTAGACAAAGCCTCACCGACAGTGGCCGCATATTCTACGATCATGCCAAGAACATCATGGCGGAGATGGAGGCGGCCGAGGCGCTGATTGCTGAAACCCGCTCAATCCCGCGAGGACGACTTCGCGTCAGTGCACCGATCACTTTCGGCAGTCACGCGCTCGCGCCTGAAATACCGGAATATTTGAAGCGGCACCTGGAAGTGTCATTGGACCTCAGCCTGACCAACCGCACCGTAGACCTTGTGGAGGAGGGTTTCGATGTTGTCTTCCGGACTGGAGAGCTCCCGGACAGCCGACTGTTGACGAGAGGGCTGGCGCCTCTTCGTTTGGTTTTGTGTGCCGCACCCTCCTATCTAAAGTCGGCCGAAAAACTGACGAAACCGGAAGACCTGCAACAGCACGAGTGCCTGGTGTTTTCGCACACATCACTTAGAACGCAATGGGCGTTCGAGGGACCGGGTGGCGTCATATCCGTCCCGATCGCTGGCAGGTTTTCGACCGACAGCGGCGAAGCGCTACGCGCCGCTGCCGTTGCCGGTATGGGGGTACTACTGCAGCCGCACGAGCTGGTGGTCGAAGAAATCCGGGCCGGGCGCCTGGTGAGGCTCTTGCCAGAGTACGAACCGCCTGCCCGCCCGTTGCATGTGCTTTATGCACCTGACAGGCGGATGACGCCGAAGCTGCGAAGCTTTCTGGATTTTGCCGTTCGGAAGTTCGGTCTGCAGTAGCCGAGCGGGCAAGAGCGCTGATTGCGCTCATCCGGAATTTCGCTAACGGGTGCTGTCGTCGCGTTTCTCACTACGAAAATCGGTCGACACGCACCATCAAGAATAGGGCCCCTATGTCGAACAGGCCCTATCCGCAGGCCAAAGGGTGTATATCACAAACGACATTATCATGTTCTAATTCAATGGTCGGACGTGCCTCCGACGATTGAAATCAAGCACTTCATGGCAACTGGCCCCTATCCCTAACCGGATAGGGGCTTTTTGTGTGGGACAAGGGCCAGGTTCCACAGGAGTTACCGAACAGGAAGCACTCCAGAGGCTGATGCAACCACCCGACCGAGTTCGAACAACGCTAGCCGATTTGATTTTATGGCGCTTGCAAGATAGAGGGCTCACACAAGTTTGGCCGCCCATGCTACGAGCGTGACGGCAACTGACACAGTTAACAAGGCAACCCGGCGGGCAGACATGAGCGACCAGAACGATGAATACATCTACGACGAAGTGAGCGGCGAATGGCGGCCGGCTTCGGAGATCGCCGCGGAGGCCGCGAAAGCTGCGGAGGTCCGCGACGCATCCGGCAATGTGCTGGCCGATGGGGACTCCGTGGTTCTGATCAAGGATCTCAAGGTAAAGGGAGCCGGCCAGACGCTCAAGCAAGGGACGGTCATCAGGTCGATCCGGCTCACCGACAACCCGGAGGAGATCGACTGCCGGCATGACGCGATCAAGGGGTTGGTCCTGCGCACCGAGTTCGTGCGCAAGCGGTGATCGGAGCAATTGGCATTCAGGCATCTGCTGGTGATGCGCCGATTGCAGCTTAACCTTGGTACGTGGCTTCAAACGGCATCAACACTAGGCGCTCCCAGCAGATCGATGACTTCCTAATAGCGGCCGCGAAACTCCAGGCTCGATGACGGGAGTCCCGCATTCCCGACCAAGGTTGTTTCGGGACTCCCGGCCGTCGCATGGGAGCCCCGCTTCAGCACGTACAGTAGATCGCCGGCTGCGTGCTTAAACCAGAGCAAACCTCCTTGCGTCAGAAATGAGAGATTAATATCCACTGAGGCGTGTGCCGTTTCGGATCGCGGCTGTGCAGGCCGCCCATGGGCATGTGGCACTTGGGCTTCAATGATGCGACCGAAGCAGCACCATCGCCGGGCCTGCCAGAGCAGCGGCCGCGATCATAAGTGAAATTCCCACCTTCAGTACCTTTATCCGGCGTGTCCTGACGCCGCTCCAATCATACACCAACTTATCCCTCCGAGTGCTGGCCTGGGTAATGTGACCTAGCGGCCTCCCAACGTATGGCAAGGGGACGGAAATAGCTGTCCCCTCGGAAGAGACGCAGTCGAATGAAGAGGTCCTGCCTCGTGGCAGTGAGGCAGGACCAGAGCACCGGTTATGGCTCATGCTGCGCGTACAATTTACCGGGTGGGCGTTTGGTTCGCGCAGGGTTTGATACCACCGCAAGATGAAACCAAACTGAAGACACATCGCGGTATGGCTGGCTCTTCACGCGGCCGTATCCCTCTTAAGAAAGAAAACCTCATGGATCGAGCGAAATTCTTCGCCTTCATGCGCTCAACCGTATCCTCGCTGGATGTTGTGCAGGAATTGCTATGAGGGCATGATCGCTGCTTTGATAAAGCGTGTTTTGCGGCAGACGAAAACGCCCGCAACCGTCGTAAATGCCGGTGAGGATGTGAACATGGAAATCGATGCTGATTTATTCTGAAAAATAGCAGCGGGAGGAGGGCCTAATGACGACTATCCATCAGATGCAGTATCGCGAACGGCTGAGATCCGCAAAGGAGGCCGTCGCTCTGATCCCGTCTGGCGCGAAGGTGGCGATGCCGATAGCTGCCGGTCAGCCGCCTGCAATTCTTGCGGCATTGGCCGAGCGAGCTCGGGCGGGAGCCGTCGACAATGTGCGGCTCCACTATCTTCTTTGTACTGGCGTTGCGGGAACCAGCGTCTTCGATTTCGACCTCTGCCACCGGATCATTCCGATCAGTTACTTTCACGGAGGCGTGGAGCGTGCGCTCGACAAGAGGCGATCGGCGGAAGCATTGCCGGCTGTCGACCTGGTGCCCTGCCATTTCAGCCAGGTGCCGCGCTCTCTGGTGGAGCACGTCGGAGTAGATACCCTGATTGCAATAGTCGCGCCGATGGACGCGGATGGCAATTTCAGCCTCGGCGCAAGTACCGACTATGCGCTCACGGTATCGCGAAAGCCAGGAATTCGGCTGATCCTCGAAGTCAATGCCAAGATGCCCTACGTGCGGGGCGATTGCATGATCCCCGTATCGGTCGTCACGGCGGTGGTCGAAAATGACGTCGGCCTGCCGATCCTGCCGGCCGCTCCGAGCAATGAAGTGGACGATGCCATCGGTGCGATCGTTGCAGGCCTGGTGGAAGACGGCGATTGCCTGCAAATGGGTATCGGCGCCTTGCCGGATGCGGTGTGTTCGCGGCTTTCGCAACATCGCCACCTTGGCATCCATACGGAAATGATGACGGTGGGCCTTGCCAATCTGGTCAAGGCGGGCGTCGTCGACAATAGCCGCAAGCAGACACATGTCGGGCGGTCGATCTTCACCTTTGCGCTGGGAGATCAGTCGCTTTACGACTTCCTGCACAACAATCCGGACATTGAAGCCCATCCTGTCGACTATGTGAACAATCCTTTCGTCATTTCTCGGAACGACCGGGCTGTGTCAGTCAACGCGACGCTGCAGATCGATCTGAATGGGGCATGCAATTCGGAATTCATGAACGGCAGGCAGTTCAGTGCATCCGGCGGTCAGGTCGATTTCGTGCGTGGCGCCTATGCTTCGCGGGGAGGGCGGTCGATCATCGCCTGTCATTCCACCGCGGCGAAGGGCACGCTCTCGCGCATTGTTCCGGCACTGACCGGGCCGGTGACGACATCGCGCAACGACACGCATATCGTCGTCACGGAATATGGATGGACGAACCTCAAGGGCAAGTCCGTGGCCGAGCGAGCAAGGGCACTGATTGCGCTGGCCCACCCGGATTTCCGCGAGGAGCTGGATCGGGCAGCCCATGGGGCTGGGTTTTATGCTGATACCGTGTTGAATTCACAACGCTTAGACACCCGCCGTTGAGACGAGAAGGCCGTCGGTTCGGGTACCCTTCAAGAACATGGAACGTCATCACTGAAGGGAACCGAGGATCTGTTCTTTGTGGATTCCTCTGCAGCACGTATGATGACGCCCGTGCCGCACCTCAAAACTCTAAAGCGAGCACAACCCGAGCTATGTTGGGTCGTGTTTCGTCGGCGATTATATACTTCACACACCCACGCGAATTTGTGGTATATGTGAGTCTCCATTTAGTTGAGGAGATTCGGGATGGCTGAGACTGCGAAAGTTGGCGACATTTTCAAACCGGGCGACAAGGTATTGCGCTCTGGAATTTATCAGGTGACACACGATCCATCTCATGCCGAAAATCATGAGGTTACGTGTGTTTTTGGAAAGACATTCCCACCATGCGGAGGATGTAGGCATCCTCGATTTAAGCTTGTAAGGCCAGCCCAACATATCGAGCAGAACGAACATTTTAAGTAGGAGAGGAAGGCTCTTCGTAGTTGTCGTGAATCCATAGGATAAAATAAGCATCAGCTCTTTTTAGCTGGAGATTCAAAGGCTCGGAACCGTCGTAGATTCTGAGCAAGTCTTGAATTTTGAGCTTAGCGTCCTCAAGCCCGTAGCAGACGACTGCCTTCTTGAAATCAGAACCCATGATTTCCTCCATTAAAAAAGCCCGCTCATTTGGCGGGCTTCTTGGTTTCCGGTTTCTCGTCTTTTGGTGGCGGCGATCTGGCAATCTTGCCTAGCCGCTGGTCAAACCGCGCTTCATCATCGTCCGTTTCGAGTTCGCGGGCGGCTTCGCGGAATTTGTCGACCTGAGACGTACTACTTGGTTTCTTCATTAACTGCCTTGGATTTTCGCGTCTCCAAGCGCGATATCTTGAAGTCCAGATAATCGCGGATAAATTTGTAGCGGTCCACAGAAGCCTTCCCGAGATAGCGAATTTTAATTTCGTCTCCGCCATCATCGATCAAGGTTTCCTCACTCCATCCATCAGGAACAACCCCACGGGGTTCTGATGCCGTCTCGATTGCCAAACGAGGGGGTATCTTCGCCACGGGCGCAGCATCTTGCAAAACTACCTGGCTCATTTCGAAACCTGACTCGCTCCCATCAATGAATACCCAATCTTGTCCTTGGTACTCTTGAATCGCTCGGACACGCCTCGGTTCCTTGAACTGAAGCATGCCTCCAATCTCGATCAGGACAAGATCGCCAACCTTAACAGAGGATGCTAGGGGAGCGTCATCGATATCCTCATCTTCGGAAAGCGATGTGACCGTATCAGAATCCTTAAGCCCAGCAAAGGCAATAGTAGCGTCATAGACTTTCAAAAAATTCTGAGCAGCACTTTCCGTAAACCGATGCGTAAGGACTAACGCATCAAGGCAAACGGCGTCTATCGGCCGCTTCTGTCCCCAAATATTCCAAAACTGGTTAAGCAGCTTGGGTTTAAGCGCGATAGCTTTAACAACCTGCTGCTTAACGCTTTCCTGTTGAGCACGAAGATATGTGCGCGCTTCATCTGTCATGTGCACGATACGATTTTCGCCGCCGCCTTCGTAGCGTACGAGCTCAAATGATTTGAGTGCGGCGAGGACTTGAGCCGCTTGGCTGCTCTTTTCCTTCATCCCCCAAGCTAGTCCGACCTTATTCGCGGGCGTGGCGTGACGCCCGAACGTCTGGTCAAAAGCGGTTAACCGCTGGAGTACGATCCCAAGCGGAATAAAAGGATAGGACGGGCTTCGTTCTTTTGATGCACCAGCGCTTTGAGCTTCAGCCATAAACATATTCCCGATTCTTCTGACCGGCTGGAATATGGCCTTTGCGCTCAGATACGTCAATAGGAGACCGAACATGGTTTTACGCCACTGTCAAAATAGACCCGTTGACAGGCCCGTAAATTGATTCCATGTTCAGCGTCGTTAAGGAAAGGATTCGGTGATGACCAGAAGAGTTTCCCTAGCCTGTGTCGCGGCTCACGGACACGGCGCGGGATAAACGAAGAGGCCCTACAACCGGGCGGGTTGAAGAGCCTCAAAGTGGGCCAGAGCTAGAAAACTAAGGCGACGGTGAGTCTATCACCGTCGTTTCTGTTTGTGAATCCCTTTCCAATGAGGAAGCCAAAGTTGCATCGGACGCCTGTAGTGATCCTGCTTAGACTTCAGCAGGTCTGCGATACGTGAGCCGTTTTCCTTTAGCACCCACTAAGGCGTTAAGAGCGCGGCTTGCGTCATCAATGCCCAAAGCAATACGGTTGCTATAGCGGAAGTCGAATTCCGCTAGATAACGGTGCAGGTGATGCTCCGCGCAATGCTGATATACGCCCTTCATGCCGCGCTTGAAGATGCTGTAATAACCTTCAACCGTGTTGGTGTTGATCTTCACTTTTTCAGCGCCGACATATTCGGTGCGACCATATTCCTTGGCGCTGTGCTCGACAGAGCCGTGCATGGCAAATGTCTTGCCAACGGTTACATACTGACGGGCCTCGTCGGTCATCAGAATGCTTTCCTTGGCAATGTTCGCCTTCACAATTGGCACGACACGGGCAACCGATGCGCTATCAATATGAAACGAACGGGCAATGCCGCCCCGCTCAACAAGCGTCAGCACCACGTTCTTATGAGCAGCGCTGCTTTTCTGCTTTTCCATCCCAGCAAGACGACCAATGTAGGTTTCGTCAACCTCTACGGCCTTACCATTGCCACCCATGGGAGTGAAGTCGTCGGAACGCATAGCCTCGCGGATACGGTGAGCCAAGAACCAAGCCGTCTTGTAAGTGCATTCCAGAACCCGATGGAGCTGGTGAGCGGAAATGCCCTTCTTGGAAGAGCACATCAGGTGGATCGCCTGCAGCCACTTATGCAGTGGCAGATGGGTTTCCTCAAAGATCGTACCCATACGAACCGTGAACTGCGAACGGCAAGCACCGCACTTGTAAAGGCCGTGGCGCTCTAAACCTTCCGGGTTCTTCTTCGAAGGTTTCGTACGAACGCCATTCAGTTTGTAGTGCTTATCCATGGAGCCGCAATGGTGGCAAACCGGACCCTGAGGCCACAGGATGCTTTCCACATGCTCGAAAGCAGCGGCTTCATCATGGAAATAGGCACGGGACAAAAGGGACATGGTGATAACTCCTTGAGTTTGTTATCGCTCATTCCGTTGGGTTTGTCAAATATATAGTCGCCGTTTCGTCTGTGGCTACCTACTTCTGTATCCCGCTGCGATGCCGAAACTAGGGGGCAGCCAGTCCTGCATCAAAACTCCTCCCAATCGGCCTTGCGAGCAACCGCCGTGTTGCCGGAGAAGGTATTGGCTAGCTTACGGCCGAGTGCCCGTGCCGGCGACGCAACTGGTTTCGCTGTCCCAACAACCAGACGCGACGCCATCGCTGGTCCGAGCTTGAACTGTGCAATGAGATCGCGAAGCGTTCTGACTTGGTCTGCCAGGCCGTTGGTGGCAGCAGTCGATTCCTCCACCATTGCCGCATTCTGTTGCGTGGCCTGATCCATCTGGTTCACAGCGATGCTGACTTCGGAAAGACCCGTCGACTGCTCCCGCGCGGCAGTCGAGATGGAATACACATGCTCGTTCACCTTGACGACCTGACTTTCAATCGCTGCGAGCGCCGAGCCCGTCGCTGTGACAAGCTTTACGCCAGAGCTGACCTCCTCGCCGGAGCGATTGATCAGCCTCTTGATGTCCTTGGCGGCATTTGCCGATCGCTGTGCCAGTTCGCGGACTTCCTGAGCAACGACAGCGAAGCCCTTGCCAGCGTCCCCGGCACGGGCGGCCTCAACGCCGGCATTTAGTGCAAGCAGGTTTGTCTGGAAGGCGATCTCATCAATGACATTGGTGATTTGACCAATCTCGCCTGAGGCTTGCTCGATCCTGCCCATCGCCGCAACGGCTTCCTTGACGACGGAACTTGATTGCTCCGTGCTCTTGCGTGCTTCGTCGACCATATGGCTGGCTTCCGACGCCCGGGCGGTGGAATTCTTCACGGCAACGGTGATCTCCTCGAGTGCAGAGGATGTTTCTTCGAGCGAGGCCGCCTGTTGCTCGGTGCGCTTGGACAGGCTGTCAGATGCGGTCCGCATCTCTCCGGCGTTGCTGTTGATCGTTTCGATTGCGCGGGATACCTCGCCAAGTATGGAGCGCAAATTGATCATCGTTGCGTTGACGTTGTCCTTCAGTTCGCCAAATGCTCCCTGGAAATCTCCGCTCATCGTTTCGGTCAGATCTCCTTCTGCAAGGGCTGCAATAACCCGGCGGGTCTCGGCAATGCCACTGTCGACGGAGGCCACCAGTTCGTTGACGCCCGCCGCAAAATGGTCGAGGTCCGGATTGTCATAAGTCTTCGTGATCCGCTGCGTGAAATCGCCCGCAACAGCGGCGGACACAACTGCAGCGATACTCGTCTGCAGATCGGCGCTCTTGGTCTGCAACGCGGCTTCCTGGGCGTTCAAATCTCGAACCTTGATCCCATTCTGCTTGAACACCTCGATCGCGTGCGCCATCGCGCCGATTTCGTCATGGCGGTTGGCGTAGGGAACTCCTGCGTCGAGATTTCCCGCGGCGAGCTTGCTCATGCTGTTGGTCAAAACGTTGATTGGGCGTGCAATCGCCTTTGAACCGTACAGGGCGGAGACGATCAGTGTGACAATCGCCAGCAATCCGATTCCAAGATTGAGCACCAGGATCAGCGTTGCACCCGCTTTCGCGTCGTCGTCAGCCTGGCTCGCCGCTTTTTTTGCCGCCTCAACACCTTCGTCGAATAGTTTCGCTGCCTGATCGGAGATGGGCAGAAGTTTTGCCTGGATCTCCGCTGTTTTGGCTTGGATGGCGGGGGAGGCATCTTGGCTCTGTAATTTCGTCTTCATGACATCGACGAGTTCGGCTGTCATGGCAAAGAAATTTTCACTCAGGGATTTGAGCGTCTGCACTCGGTCCCGATCAGTGGGTAGCTTTACCTCGGCTGACGCTTGATCGAGATAGTTGATCACCGAATGATGGCGCGCTGCCAAATAGTCCACGGCCTTAGCTAGGTCTTCCGGTGACGAGGCCAAGCGGAGATCGCGAACGCCGATCTGCATTCCACGCAGCGACGCTTTCGCATCAACCAAATTGCGGGAAACAATAAGCTGATCCTTCAGAAGCGCCGAGCGTTCGCCGATCATCTGGCCACCATACAAGACGACGAGAAGCATGGTCGCGACCATGAGAATGCCGATTGCGGAAAGCACCGCTAATTTTGTGCCAATACGGGATGAAATAGCCGACAGCATTTGTAATCACTCAAATGATCTGCAAGTTACCATCATAGGACCGGCAGAAGCGAAAATTGCGCGCAGCGTCATGCAATGCGTCAACGAATATTGCGCGAGTATCAGAGACTTAGATCGCGCTCAGGCTGTCATGAAGCTGTCATAAAGGTAAAAAAGTGCCTTCAATCAGAGGCAACTCGGGCGCTTTTTCGTAAAATGGATAGTCATTGCGCGGATCAGACTGGTGATAGTCAAGTCGGGAGAGAACAGCGACTGACAAAGCTGATGTCTCGCTTAAGGAAAGCGGGCCTTACCAGTCCATGACGCTCGTCCAATGCCTCTTCAATATATAACGTCTGAGCCACGATCTTCACCGAAGAGATACAGGCAAACGTCGCACGAAAGCCACGGGACCGTCATTTCACTGAGACATGGAACCAAAACCGCCGCTACATCTCACTTGTCCTCGAGCACAAGTGCGCTGGTCAAATCGCCGAGTGGCTTCTGCTTATGGGCAGCGATAGCAGCGTCACGCACAGTGATGCCGTGCAGCGTCGGAAGCTCGAAGCGGCGCGTGACGAAACGCAGGATCGAGGTCGTGTCCATGGGCGTGTGATCGACATAGCCGTGCCGCGCATAGGGCGAGACGATAATTGCTGGAATGCGCGAACCCGGTCCCCAACGGTCGCCCTTAGGCGGTGCCACGTGATCCCACAGGCCGCCATTTTCGTCATAGGTGACAACGACCAGCATATGCGGCCATTGCGGGCTCTTTTCAAGATGCCCAATCAGATCGGCGATATGGGCGTCGCCAGCCTCAATATCGGCATAGCCAGAATGCTCATTAAGGTTGCCTTGCGGCTTATAGAAAGAGACTTGCGGCAGCGTGCCGGCATCGATCGCTTTGATGAACTCAGCGCCGGCCAAGCCGCCATCCCTCAGATGCTCGGTCCTGGCTGCGGTGCCGGGAGCGAAATTGGCATAATAGTTGAAAGGCTGGTGGTGATATTGAAGATTCGGCACTGGCTCCTTGTTGCCGTGGTCGAGCACTTCCTGCCAAGCCCCGCCATACCAAGCCCAGGTCACGTGCTTGAGACTGAGCATATCGCCGATGGTTGGCTCAGTTTGTGGCGGCAATGTCGTTGGCTTGTTCGGGTCTGCCAATGTTTTGTCGCCATCCGGCGCGGGACCGTTACCGCTCGGCTGATAGGGCGGCTGCATAGTGTTGACGGCGTAGAAATCGGGCGTGAGATTGCCGTCGCCGACGAATTTCGGAATGCCGTCGATCGCCGATTTTGGCGAATTGGCGGCGGCCTTGAGCGTCACCCCGTCCGGCTCGACCACTGCGATCGAAGGCTTGGCGGCACTGGTGTCGGCATTGGCATAATAGGGCGCACAGGCGCAAATCAGCCATTGATGGTTGAAGAAGGAACCGCCGAAAGCGCCCATGAAGAAATTATCGGCCAGCACGTATTTCTGGGCCACCTTCCACATTGCCGTCTTCGACCCATCCCACAAGCTCATCGCCAGCGCGCCTGAATCGGCGTAGGCGACGAATTTGTCGTTGCGTCCGCCGTCGATCTGCATCTGGTTCTGATAGTAACGGTGCCAGAGGTCGCGCGTGATCGTATTCGAGGTGAGGTTGAACCCCTTGGGATCGTCCGCGCGGAACGGCCGATTGGGGAGATGCTCGGTCTCCGCTTGGGTCACCGGTGGTGTCACGCCTTTGGCGGTGAGACCCTCCCAGATCGGTGGCAACTCACGGAAAGGCTTGCCGTTGCGATCGCGCTGGATGCGTGCGCTTGCCGGCGCCTTCGAAATCCCGTTAGCCCCTGGGAAGCTGCCATAGAGATTGTCGAAGCTGCGATTTTCCGCGTAGATCACGACCACGGTGTCGATCAGCTTCAGATCACTGGCGGAATTCCGCGCAGGTCCCGCCTTTGCGCCAGAGGCGCCGGCGATGGCAGGGTCAAAAGCCGTCACAGAAAGACTTAACGCGCAGACGGCCGCAGCAGTGATCGATTTCATTTGAACTGATCTCCCCTGGTTCGGGTGGGCGTGCCTCCACCTGACGCGGCAGCTTATCCGGGGTAGAAGCTAACGCAAGTCCTAATTGAAATGATTCTAAAACCCAGCTATCGATCTTGAGGTGGAGACCTGAGATTGCAGTGAAGGGACGCGAGCACAGCGATGCAATCCAAACTGCGTATAAGACAGTGGGTGGGGATCTGTGCTGCCGCTTCATTGTTGCTCATGATGACCTCGGTCCACACAGGCCAAGCTTTGTCGCGGGCCGATGTGCGGCTGAAAACACAGGCCTTGTATGCACTCGGCAAAACCCTCTTCTTTGATCCCTCCCTGTCAGCGTCAGGCAAAATGGCCTGCTCCTCCTGCCACGACCCAAGCCACGCCTTTGGGCCGAATAATGACCTGGCGGTGCAGCTTGGCGGTGGCGACTTGCATCGGGCCGGACTGCGGGCGGTGCCCTCGCTCAAATATCTGCAGGTGGTGCCGCCCTTCACCGAGCATTTTTTCGAATCCGAGGACGAAGCCGACGAAAGCATCGACAATGGGCCGACGGGTGGTCTGACCTGGGACGGCCGGGTCGATCGCGGCTGGGAGCAAGCCAGGATTCCCCTGCTTTCTGATTTCGAGATGGGCAATAAAAGCGAAGCCGAGGTCGCCGGCCACATACTCGCGGCGGGCTACGGCAAGGCAATCATCGATATTGCCCGCTCAAAGGCCGCCGATGATCCAGCGATTGTCTTTCGCACCGGGGTTAAGGCACTGGAAGTCTTTCAGCAGGACTATCGGACCTTCTATCCCTATTCGAGCAAGTATGACGCAGTACTGGCCGGCAAGGCTCAGCTCACGCCACAGGAGGCAAGGGGGTTGGACCTGTTCAATGCAGCCGAGAAGGGGAACTGTGCTTCCTGTCACGTCAGTCAGCGTGGAAATGATGGCACGCCGCCACAGTTCACCGACTATGGGTTGATCGCCATCGGCGTGCCCCGTAATCGCGACATTCCTGCGAATAAGGATCCGGCGTTCTACGATCTTGGCCTATGCGGTCCCTTGCGCACAGATTTCATTGGACGCGAGGATTATTGCGGGCTCTTTCGCACACCAACGCTGCGCAACGTCGCTCTTCGCAAGACCTTCTTCCACAATGGCGACATTCATTCTTTGCGGGACGCCGTACGCTTCTACGTGGAACGGGAGACCCGTCCGGAGCGCTGGTATCCCCGCAAACCCGACGGGAGCGTCGATAAATACGATGATCTGCCGGAGGCGGCAAAAGCCAACGTAAACACCGACCCACCTTTCGACCGCAAGGCAGGCGACGAGCCGGCGCTCTCTCCCGCCGAAATCGACGATGTCGTATCTTTCCTCGGAACACTCACCGATGGCTACGAACCGTTGGAGTGAGGACGTGAGCGGTCGTGTTTTGCTCGATGCCGCTTGCTGGGCAGATCGAGCAGACGGGCGACGGTCTCGGCGCCTTTGCCAGAAACCGCCATCTTGCCGGTATCGCTTATTTGGAGTTCAGTTCCGTTTGAGAAGCTGAGGGACCAGCCCTCATCGGTGGCTATGCGGCGCCTGTCCGTTAGTTCGATACCGGCCGCAGAGATCAGCGCGATCGCCTTTTCGACGTCCATGATCATCACTCACGCAAGAACATCCTGAACATTTGTACTAAGGGTCCTGACGGCTCGCAAGCGTCGAGCGCCAAACCCTACGACGATCAGTGGTAAGACCTAACGAACGACGGAATCTGAGGCGAGATCGCTAATGAAAGGTTCCAGGAAGAGGGCGATCGTCTGCCAGCGTTTGCATTGCGCGGATCAGGCCAAAGGCACGGTCGATAATCTCGGCGCTTGACGGATTGTCGAACATCGCGAGTTCCTCGCGCATCACCGTGAGCATCCAGTTGATCTCAAGGAGCGTCAACACGGTGTTTGAATCGGTATCGGCCGCGACGGTGTAGATAAGATCCGTAATTGTCGTCGTCAGGAAGTCGATGCAATTCAGCCGCTCGGTCACATTCAACAGTGAAAATGGGATCGATGATGTCTTGTCGTCCGTCAGCATCAGCGGTTCCTCCAGAAGAAACACAAGGCGCATCACGCCTCATGGTCCTTCATGAGACGCAGTTCGGCTTCGCGCCAACCGAGCAATGACGTTAATAGATCAAACTGCGCTCCGTCGCGAGTGAAGCTTTTGTAAGATTACGATCAGCCTATTTGCCGGCAGCAAGCTGCTCCGTCGTCAGCAAATCGGCATGGTGGGCGAGGGCGACGTCGGGATGTGAACGCAAGCGGCTCTTCAACTGATTGATACCGACCTCCCGAAAAATGGGGTTGAGCGGATCGACCGAGACGCCTCGCTCGGCAAGCTTCAAATCATCTGGAAGATCGATGACCGGAATTGTCGCGTCGGGTCGCGAGCCGAGGAAGAATGCCACCGAGAAGCGTTCGACGCCCGCCGGCGGCGCAACGACGTCATGCACATCCGCGCGCACGAAACCGTTCGTCGCCAGTTCGAGCAGTTCCCCGGTGTTGATCACGAAGGTGCCGGGAACCGGTGGAGCATCGATCCAAAGATCGTCCTCCGTGCGCACGCGCAAGCCCGGAACCGTGTCCTGAAGCAATACGGTCACGAAGCCGCCGTCCTTGTGGGCGCCGACGCCCTGGTCCGTCTCGGCAGCGTCGCGACCGGGATAGCGGATGATTTTCAAAAGTTGTGAAGGCTGCGGTTGATAGATCTCCGCAAAGACGTTTTCAGATTGGCCGAGAGCCACCGCAATCGCCTTGAGAATATCGATACCGATCCGCGTGACCTCCGCCTGGTAGGCAAGCAACAACGGTTTGAGTTCCGGCAGCGCTTCCGGCCACTGGTTTGGCCCCTGCAAACGCCGCCAGGCTGGCGTGTCCGGACCGATCTCGAAGGGGCTGCTTTCAGTGTTGATGTCGAGCTGCTCTCGCCAATCCTGTTGGCCACGAGTGCGTTCCTGCCCAGCACGGTTATAGCCGCGGAAGTGCGGCGACTTCACCATTTCGATCTTGAGCTTTTCTTCCAGCGGCAGCGCGAAAAAACGTTTCGCGGTCGCCACCACATCGCGGATCAAGTCCGGATCGACGCCGTGGTTCTGCAGGTAGAAGAAGCCATGGTCGTGGAGGACGCCGCGCAGCTCCGCAACGAAAGCCTGGCGATCCTCCGAGGTGCCGTAGAAGCGGGAGAGATCGAGTGTCGGCAGTGCGGTCTCGTTTGGTAACTGTGCGACGGTCATGGTTTATCTTCACTATCCTCAAAGGCAGGGCAGGGCGGGCAAGCCAAAACGCGGCAAACTCAGCGGCCAGCACTAACGGGGACGCTAGAGGACGCAATCAGCCGCGGCAAACAAGATCATCTTAAAGATGGAAGACTGCTTGGAACGATTTTGCTGTCCGCACGCCAAGCCTCGGCAAACGCAAACTTCATCGATGGAGAGCCGTCCTACCCGGAACGTGCCGCTTCTCAGTTGGACACAGCTTCGCAAAGGGGAATGGGGCGCGGTGGCGGCGCTGGATGATCTTGCTTGTATTGGGCGATGATTGGCTCGAGCTTCTCCTTCGGCCAGAACTGTGGCGCGCCGATCTCGCTGAGGCAAGAGGCGTTCCAGTAAGAACCGTTTTTGGCCGGCGATTGGCCTGATGCTATGGCACGCGCAACGGCGCTGATGTCACGGGCCTCCGGATAGATATAAAGGGTCGTCGGGTTATCCTTGACCATCGACAGCACTTGCGCGGCATCTTCCGGCGACCAACTGGTACAGCCATCGCTGCGGCCGCCCGCATAGGTGACCAGTTTGCCGAATGGGACGTACCCCTGACGATTTGCGTAGGGGCTTTCCGGCTTTTTCTGCATGCATATCCCCGAGACGAGCGCCGCGGCATGGCCACCAATGGCACGCTGCCTGGCGTTTGCAGTGTCGCCGATGCCGTCGAACTGGACGAATGAGCGGGTCAGAACTGCATCCTGATTGGGAGAGGCACGATAATAGCCTTTGAAGGTCGTCTTGATCTCATTCGTCAGATACGCTCCGCCGGCCGTCAGATTGGAATCCATTGCGTTGCCGAAGTTTTTTGCACACTCCCGCCCATTGGAAAAGTTGGCGACCCCTTGCAGATTGCGGCCACCACCATGCCCTGACGATATCACGCGGAATGACCGGGATGCTTCGCAGATCATGTAGAACCGGCCGCCTGTCGTTCCGCCGGTACGATCGTTAGGACGCGTGGCGTCCATCGCGAAATAGCATGTGTTTCTCACACGTCCCTCTGCAACCTTTTCCAGATAAAGTGCCCGAGCCCGTTCCAGCACGACCGGAGCAATCTGCCCGTTCCCTTCGCCAACATATCCCGCCAGCCAGCCTGGAATGGCTGATGCATTGCTCGAGGCAAATGCCGGAGCCGCACCGCAGAACGATGCCACCACGGCAGCGAAGCCGAGGTGCTTGAAAATGCTAAATCTTGGGAGCATGCGGGTGTCTCCCCGAGACGTCGAGACAATCATCCGTGTGATGCCGCTCGCGGTATCGGAATCAAAGTGGCGAAAGGTTCTAATAGCTTACCATTGTGCTTGAGCAATCGTTAACACTGCATTTCCAATTTCGTCGCTGCTGCGGTGAGCGAAACCACTTGCCGGATAGCCGCGCAACTCGGGCGAATACTGTGGACGATGGAACTGGTCTTCCGGCCGGCCCACCCGGCGGTAAGCAGGTTGGGAGCACGAGCGTTCCATCAGCTCAAAAGTTGACATTTCAATTTTCGTGAAACGCGGATGCCGCCATCACCGCTGCTGAAGAGCGATTTTCCACGCCGAGCTTAATATAGATCTGCTCCAGATGCTTGTTCACGGTCCTGGCGGAAAGACCCAGTATCTCTCCGATATCCTTGTTGGCTTTTCCTTTGGCAATCCAAAGCAACACTTCAGATTCTCGTTGCGTGAGCTTGAAACGTTGCCGCAGGATCTCGTTGTCAGGCACTTGTTTCGTAGCGGTCAATCGAAATAGGTACTCGTCGGTTCCGATCGTGCCCAAAAACGAAAGTTGCAGCGCCGCTTCTCCTTTGATTTTCACGGCGAATGTCGTGTCGTAAACAGCCCCGGCATTTTCACGCGCCAATATGAAGTCGGCAATCGGTGCGGCCAGGCTGTTCAAGCCTTCATCGGTGCCGGACGCGGCATTGACAAGGCGAGTTGCCTGCGGGGTCGACCAAAGAACGGAGCCATCGCGGCGAACCGCCATCAAATGTCTTCCAGCGACATCCAGTGCCACCCGAGAACTCTGGGCGGAGCGTGCATTGCGCAGGTGTACGCGGATGCGGGCGCGCAGTTCATCGACATTGATCGGCTTGGTGAGATAGTCGACACCGCCGGATTCCAACGCATGCACAACATGCTCGGTTTCGGTCAATCCGGTCATGAAGACGACGGGAATCTGGGCGATGCCCGCATTGGCCTTCAGCCGGCGGCAGGTCTCGAAACCATCCATCGACGGCATGACGGCATCCAGCAGGATGAGATCGGGTGTGATGCGCTCGACGATGTTCAGCGCCGCCGATCCGGAGGTGGCGATCAGCACGGAGAAGCCGGACTGCTCGAGCGCATCTGTCAGGAAACCAAGAGCTTCCGGCGAATCGTCCACCAGCAAGACTATGTCGCGGGGAAGTGCGGGCTCAGCCAATCTGTTCTACCTTTTCAGTGTCGAAGGTGCGCAGCACATTCAGGAAGCCGTCAAGATCGAAAGCCTGGACATGAATGCGCATGGCGTCGGTAAAGGGTTTGTTTTCATCAAGCTTGGCGAGATCGGCAAGCTTTGCCTCGATGCCCCTGATATAGCCTATTTCGCCAAGCCGCATCAGTTCGCGTACATGCTCCAGCCCCGGGCTTATCAAGGGCGCTGGCGGCCTCAGTGCGACCGGGGCGGAGCCGTCGGCATAAATCCATTTCAAGCCGAGATGGAGCGCCAGCTTGTCGCGAAGCTGGCGGATATCGACCGGCTTGCCGATGGCATCATTATGGCTGTCGTCGCTGTCCTTGGCGGCGGCGCGGTCGCCGATATTGGCCGACAGCATCAGGATCGGCGCCATCTGGCCGTTCTCCCTCAGCCGCGAGACCAGTTGCCAGCCGTTCATGCCGGGCATGGAGATGTCGACCAGGAAAAGATCCGGTTTGATGCCCTCGATCAACGTCAGGCAGTCCGGCCCGCCGGTGGCCGTCAGCACGATGAAATCGAGCGGCGACAGCACTTCGCGCATCAGCTCGCGATGATCCTCATTGTCGTCGACGACGACGATGGTACGGCGCGGCCCTTCGTAACTGACGATCCGCTGTTCCTGCGCCGGCGGCTTCATCGGCCGGATCACCGCCGACAGCATCAGGCGCACCTTGAAAGCCGAACCCTTGTCCTTTTCGCTGGCGACGGAGATCTCGCCGCCGAGCGTATTGGTGAGCAGCCGGGTAATGGTCAGTCCAAGGCCGAGGCCCGGCATGGGGCGGACGCTGTCGGCCTCGCCACGCTGGAAGGGCTCGTAAATGCGGGTGAGATCCTTCTCGGCGATGCCGCGCCCGGTGTCGGCGATGGTGAAACTCGCGACCTGGCTGCGATAGCCGACCTCGAAGCGCACACTGCCCGCATCGGTGAACTTGATGGCGTTGGAGAGCAGGTTGACGAGGATCTGCCGCAGCCGCTTTTCGTCGGTGCGGACATAATCGGGCAGGGCGGCGGAACGTTCATGGATGAAGGCAAGACCCTTGGCCTGCGCCTGCGGGCGGAACATGTCGACGATCTGGTCGAGAAAGTCCTGGATGTTGATCTCGTTGGAATAAACCTGCAGCCGGCCGGCCTCGATCTTGGAAATATCGAGTAGCCCGTCGATCAGACCGGAGAGATGTTCGGCGCTGCGGCGGATGACCTTCAACGAGGATTGCCGGGGCGCGGGAATGGTCTCGTCATGCTCGAGGATCTGGGCATAGCCCAGTACCGCGTTGAGCGGCGTGCGCAATTCGTGGCTCAAGCCGACGACGTAGCGGCTCTTGGCGCGGTTGGCGGCTTCGGCCGCCTCCTTGGCGCTCTGCAAAGCCGCATCCGTTTTCTTGTGCGCGGCGATTTCCTTGAGCAGCAGGGTGTTTTGGCGGGAGGATTCCTCCTCGGCGACGACGCGGCTGTCGTGGGCGAGCACGTAGAACCAGCAGACGACGCCGGCGATGACGGCGAAGACGAAGAAGACGATCAGGATGGTGCGGTCGACCACTTGCGCCGTCTCGGGCGAGGCGGAGCCGACCTGATGCGCGATCATTGCCAGGATGGCGCCCACGGCCGTCAACGCCACCGCGACTGCGATGCCGTAGCGGCCGAGACGGGTGGCGAGCTTGGCGACGACGGTCTCCGGCAGCAGAGTCTTGGCGACCGTGCCGATCTGCGTGTTAAGCCGCGCCTTCGGTTTGCACATGTCGTGGCAGCGGCTGTCCAGCGAGCAACAGAGCGAGCAGATCGGCGCGGCATAGGCCGGGCACCAGGCCATGTCCTCCGGCTCGAAAGGATGTTCGCAAACCGAGCAGGTGATGGTGGCGAGGTTCTTCCAGCTTTGGCGCGGCTTGCGGGCGAGATAGAATTTTCCCTTGGTCGCCCAGGCGAGTGTGGGCGAGGCGATGAGGGCAATGACCAAGGTGATATAGGGGGCGAGCGAGGCGGCGATGGTGCCAAGCGCACCAAAATGGGCGATGAGGGCAATCGCCGCCGAGAGCGCCATGGCCCCCAGGCCGACGGGATTGATGTCGTAGAGATGGGCGCGCTTGAACTCGATGCCGGGAGGGGCAAGACCGAGCGGCTTGTTGATGAAGAGATCGGCGGAGATCGTGCAGAGCCACGCCATGGCGATGATGGAGAAGATGCCGAGGGTTTCCTCCAGCAGCCTGTAGATCCCAAGTTCCATCAGCAGCAGGGCAATGGCAACGTTGAAGACCAACCAGATGACGCGGCCGGGATGGCTATGGGTCAGCCGCGAAAAGAAATTCGACCAGGCAAGCGAACCGGCATAGGCATTCATCACATTGATCTTGAGCTGCGAGATCATGACAAAAGCGGCCATCAACAGCAGCGCGGCGTTGTGCCAGGGAATCATGTAGCCGAAGGCGGTGAGATACATCTGCGCCGGATCGGCGGCGCGATCGGCCGGCACGCCGGAACTTAGCGTCAGCACGACGAGGAAGGAGCCGGCCAGCAGCTTCAGCGCGCCGATGAGTACCCAGCCGGGACCGGCGAGAAAGATCACCAGATGATGCCGCCATTTGCGGCGGCCTTCCGGCGGCAGGAAGCGCAGAAAGTCGGCCTGTTCGCCGATCTGTGACATCAGCGCCAGGATGACGGCGGAAGCAGCGCCGAATTCCACCAGATCGAAGGGAGCGGCCGTTCCCGATGCCTCGGACGCGTGATGTATACCGGCGAACGCCCGCCAGAGGTCGAATTTCCCCCAATCGGAAAAGGCGATGAAGACGAAGGGCAGGATGTTGAGGACGATCCAGAACGGCTGGGTCAGGAGCTGGAACCGGCTGATCAGACGGACGCCGTGCGTCACCAGCGGGATCACCATGACGGCGCTGACGATATAGCCGACCCACAGGGGTATGCCGAGTGTCAGCTCCAGCGCCCCCGACATGATGGATGCCTCGATGGCGAACAGCATGAAGGTGAAGCCGGCATAGATCAGCGAGGTGATCGTCGAGCCGATATAGCCGAAGCTCGCGCCGCGGGTCAGGAGATCGATATCGACCCCGTGTCGGATGGCATAGCGGCTGATCGGCAGGCCGATCGCCAGCATGACGATACTAGCGACGATGATGGCATAGAAGGCGTTGGTCGTGCCGTAGGAGAGTGTTGTGGCGCCGCCGATTGCCTCCAGCGCCAGGAAGGAGATGGCGCCGATTGCCGTCTGCGAAATGCGCTGCGAGGAAAATTGCCTGGCGCTTTTGGCGGTGAAGCGCAGCGCATAGTCTTCCAACGTCTGGTTTGCCACCCAGCGGTTATATTCGCGTCTCACCGGAATGATGCGTTGCCGCGCCGCCATGCCCACCCTTCAGCAGTCTTCAAATCTAACCGACGTCGTAACACGGAATGCAGCGGCCCTTAAGTGCGTGGACTGCGGATATGCTGCACATTTCGCCCCGTCTCCTACGTCATATTACGTATGTGGAATCCCCTGGCGCTGCCGGATAGTCGCGGCAGGCAACGGTTAATCTTTGTTTACGAACTGTTGCGGGCAGACAAAAAGAGGGGAACTACGCATGAAACTGAAGACTCTTGTCTCCGGCGCGCTTCTGGGCGCCATCATGTCGACGACCGCATTCCACGGAGCTTTTGCCGCCGACGACACCATTAAGGTCGGCGTTCTCCATTCGCTTTCGGGCACCATGGCGATTTCGGAAACGACGCTGAAGGACGCCATGCTGATGCTCATCGACGAGCAGAACAAGAAGGGCGGTGTTCTCGGCAAGAAGCTGGAGCCGGTCGTCGTCGATCCGGCATCCGACTGGCCGCTGTTTGCCGAGAAGGCACGCGAGTTGATCCAGAAGGACAAGGTCTCGGCCGTGTTCGGTTGCTGGACTTCGGTGTCGCGCAAGTCGGTCCTGCCGGTCTTCAAGGAACTGGACTCGATCCTGTTCTACCCCGTGCAGTTCGAGGGTGAAGAGTCCGAGCGCAACGTGTTCTACACTGGCGCAGCGCCGAACCAGCAGGCGATCCCCGCTGTCGATTATCTGATGCAGAATGAAGGCGTGCAGCGCTGGGTTCTGGAAGGCACCGACTACGTCTATCCGCGCACGACCAACAAAATCCTTGAGGCCTATCTGAAGTCTAAGGGCGTCAAGGCCGAAGACATCATCATCAACTACACGCCGTTTGGCTTCTCCGACTGGCAGACGGAAGTCTCCAAGATCAAGGCCTTCGGTTCGGCCGGCAAGAAGACCGCCGTCGTCTCCACCATCAATGGCGACGCCAATGTTCCCTTCTACAAGGAGCTCGGCAACCAGGGCGTCAAGGCGGAAGACATTCCGGTCGTCGCTTTCTCCGTCGGCGAAGAGGAACTTGCCGGCGTCGACACCAAGCCGCTGGTTGGCCATCTCGCTGCCTGGAACTATTTCCAGTCCGTCGACACGCCCGCCAATGCCGAATTCATCAAGGAATGGCATGCCTATACCAAGAACGACAAGCGCGTCACCAACGACCCGATGGAAGCCGCCTATATCGGCTTCAACATGTGGGTGAAGGCCGTCGAAAAGGCCGGTACGACCGATCCGGACAAGGTGATCGACGCACTCGTCGGCGTTTCCGTTCCAAACCTTACCGGCGGCTACGCCACCATGATGCCGAACCATTACATCACCAAGCCCGTGCTGATCGGCGAAGTGCAGGAAAACGGCCAGTTCGACGTCGTTTCGCAAACCCCCGCAGTGGTCGGCAAGGAATGGTCGGACTACCTGCCTGACAGCAAGGACCTGATCTCGGATTGGCGCATGCCGATGAACTGCGGCAACTTCAACGTTTCCACGGGCAAGTGCGGCGGCAAGGGTTCCTGAGTTCCGCCCGATATCGAGGCGGCGATAAGCCGCCTCGAATAATTCCTTGACGTCGCATGATCCCGAAAACCGCTTCGCACTTTTCGGGATCATGCGCGCAGATCGTCGCGGGCAGGCTCCTCTGCCCGCGACAGCATGAGGGGACGTGCGATGTTCGACAAATTCATTTACCGCAAGGCTTTGGCGTTTGCCGCCGGCTTTTGCCTGATGCTGGTGCTGGCGGCGACCGCGCTGCGCGCCGAGGAGGATGCGCATAGCCTCATCAATGCGCTAGGTCCGGCAAACTTCCAGCAGGCCGACGAGATCGTGAAGAACCTGGCCAAGACCGGCGATCCCAAGGTAGTCCCGGCGCTGCAAGCCTTTTCGGACGGCGATCTCTATGTCCGCAAATCCGACAATCAAGTCTTCATCGCCAAATCTTCCGGTGATGGCATGGCCTTGGTCGATCCGTTGACCGGGCAGGCGGCCGGCCAGGAAGCCAAGGGCAATCTCAGCAAGATCAAGATCAACAACAATCTTCGTCGCTCGGTCCGTGCGGCGCTCGGCGGCCTGACGCTGATGAGCCCGGATCGCGGCGTCAGATTGGAGGCGGCTCAATCCGTGCTGAAATCGCCGAGCGCGGATTCGCTGGACGCGTTGGAAGCAGCGTTGCAGGGCGAAAAGGATGGCGAAATCCGCGGCGTGCTCGAGAGGGCGCGCGCGGTTGCCGTGCTAAGCTCCGATCGTTCGCCGGAGCAGAAGAAGGCAGCGATCGAGACGATCAGGAACGAAGGCGGCCGCGATGCGATCGGGGTTCTCTCCTCGGTTTCCGTGGACGACAGCCTGAAGCCCGATATCGCGGCTGCTATAGCCAGCATCCAAAGCCAATTGGCGATCTGGGATGCGGTGCAGAACGTCTGGTACGGCCTGTCGCTCGGCTCGGTGCTTCTGCTTGCCGCCATCGGGCTTGCCATCACCTTCGGCGTCATGGGCATCATCAACATGGCACATGGCGAGATGGTGATGCTGGGCGCCTATTCCACCTTCATGGTGCAGAGCGTTATCCGCAGCTCTTATCCGGAACTCTTCGACTGGTCGCTGGCGATCGCCTTGCCGGTCGCGTTCCTGGTCACCGGCGCCGTCGGCCTCGTCATCGAGCGCGGCGTCATTCGTTTCCTCTATGGCCGGCCGCTGGAAACGCTGCTCGCCACCTGGGGCATCTCGCTGATCCTGCAACAGGCGGTGCGTTCGATCTTCGGGCCGACCAATCAGGAAGTCGGCAATCCCTCCTGGATGTCTGGTTCCTTCGATCTCGGTTATCTCTCGATCACCTGGAACCGCCTCTGGATCATCGTTTTCGCGCTTGGCGCCTTCGTCGCCCTGCTGTTGCTGCTGAAGCGCTCGGCCTTCGGCTTGCAGATGCGGGCGGTGACGCAGAATCGGCGCATGGCGTCCTCCATGGGCATTCGGACGCCCTGGGTCGATGCATTCACCTTTGCCCTGGGGTCGGGCATTGCGGGGATGGCAGGCGTTGCGCTCTCGCAGATCGACAACGTCTCGCCAAACCTTGGCCAGAGCTACATCATCGACAGTTTCATGGTTGTCGTTTTCGGCGGCGTCGGCAATCTCTGGGGAACGCTGGTCGGTGCCTTCTCGCTCGGCATCCTCAATAAGTTCCTCGAACCCTATGCGGGGGCGGTGCTCGGTAAGATCCTGGTTCTTGTCCTCATCATTCTTTTTATCCAGAAACGTCCGCGCGGGCTCTTCGCCCTTAAGGGAAGGGCGGTGGAAGCATGATCACGGCCTTTATCCTTCGTTCGCTCGATCGGCGTATCAGCATCGCCATCGCGATCCTGCTGGCCGTCGCGGTGCTCGTGCCGCTGTCGAACCTGGCTCTGCCGGAAAGCAGTCCGCTGCATGTGCCGACCTACCTGATGTCGCTGTTCGGCAAGTATCTGACCTACGCGCTGCTCGCCTTGGCGCTCGACCTCGTCTGGGGCTATTGCGGCATTCTTTCGCTCGGTCACGGCGCCTTCTTCGCGCTCGGCGGCTACGCGATGGGCATGTATCTGATGCGGCAGATCGGCTCGCGCGGCACCTATGGCAATCCCATCCTGCCGGATTTCATGGTTTTCCTGAATTGGAAGGAATTGCCCTGGTTCTGGTACGGCTTCGATCATTTCTGGTTTGCGATGATCATGGTGCTGGCGGCCCCTGGTCTGCTCGCCTTCGTCTTCGGCTGGTTCGCCTTCCGCTCCCGCGTCAACGGGGTCTATCTGTCGATCATCACGCAGGCGATGACCTATGCGCTGCTGCTCGCCTTCTTCCGAAACGACATGGGTTTCGGTGGCAATAACGGCCTGACCGATTTCAAGGATATTCTCGGTTTCAACATCCAGGCCGACGGCACCCGCGCCGTGCTCTTTGCCGCCACCGCGTTGTTTCTGGCGCTGGCGCTGATGCTGTCATCGGCCATCGTGCGCTCGAAGTTCGGCAAGGTACTGGTCGGCGTGCGCGATGCGGAAAGCCGGACGCGCTTCCTGGGCTATCGAGTCGAGCACATGAAGCTTTTCGTCTTTGTGGTATCGGCGATGATGGCCGGCGTTGCCGGCGCACTCTATGTGCCGCAGATCGGCATCATCAACCCCGGCGAATTCGCGCCCGCCAATTCGATCGAAGTGGTCATCTGGACGGCGGTCGGCGGCCGGGCGACGCTGATCGGCCCGATTATCGGCGCCATCCTCGTCAATGGCGGCAAGACGGTTTTCACCGGTCTGTTTCCCGATTTCTGGCTCTTTGCTCTCGGTGGCCTCTTCGTCGCGGTGACGCTGTTCCTGCCCAAGGGCATCGTCGGCACGATAGCGCAGCATATCGGTAGTGGTCGCAAACCGGTGAGCCCGAAGCCTGAAGCAGACGAAGATGAAGCCGAAGCCGGCAAGACGACGATCCAGGCGGCGGAGTGAGACCATGATCCCGGACATCAAGCCCAACAGCATGCTTTATCTCAACAACGTCTCGGTCGCCTTCGACGGCTTCAAGGCGCTTAATTCCCTGTCGATCGTCATCGAGCCAGGAGAGCTTCGCGCTATCATCGGCCCGAACGGCGCCGGCAAGACAACGATGATGGACATCATCACCGGCAAGACGCGGCCCGACCAGGGCGAGGTGTTCTTCAACGGCCAGATCGATCTCACCAAGAAGGACGAGGCCGATATCGCCCAGCTCGGCATCGGTCGTAAATTCCAGAAGCCGACCGTCTTCGAAAGCCATACCGTTTGGGACAATCTCGAACTGGCGCTCAACCGCAAGCGCGACGTTTTTTCGACGCTCTTCTATCGTCTGACGCCCAAAGACCGCGACCGCATCCACGAAATCCTCGACACGGTGCGCCTTTCCCACCGGCGCGACGAGCTGGCCGCCAATCTTTCGCACGGGCAGAAGCAGTGGCTGGAGATCGGCATGCTGCTCGCCCAGGACCCGAAGCTGCTTTTGGTCGACGAACCTGTGGCCGGCATGACCGACGCTGAGACGGCCGAGACGGCGGTGCTGCTAAAGGAGATCGCCAAGACACGTTCCGTCGTAGTCGTCGAGCATGACATGGGCTTCATCCGCGATCTTGGCGTCAAGGTGACGTGCCTGGCGGAAGGTTCGGTGCTGGCCGAAGGCTCGATCGATTTCGTCAGCAACGATCCGAAGGTGATCGAAAATTATTTGGGGCGATGAGATGCTGACAGTCGAAAACGCAAATCTGCATTATGGCGCCGCTCAGGCGCTGCGCGGCATCTCGATCAAGGCGGAGATGGGCAAGATCACCTGTGTGCTCGGGCGCAACGGCGTCGGCAAGAGTTCGCTGCTGCGCGCCGTCACGGGACAGCACCCCTTGAGCGATGGCACGATTAATTTCAATGACATTGCGCTGAACGGTATGGCCCCTTTCGCTCGCGCCAAGCTCGGTATCGGCTATGTGCCGCAGGGGCGGGAAATCTTTCCGCTACTGACGGTCAAGGAAAATCTGGAAACAGGTTATGCGCCGATCGCCCGCAAGGACCGCTTCGTTCCTGAAGAGATTTTTACGCTCTTTCCGGTGTTAAAATCGATGCTTTCCAGGCGCGGCGGCGATCTCTCCGGCGGCCAGCAACAGCAGCTAGCGATCGGCCGAGCGTTGGTGACGCGGCCTAAGATCCTCGTCCTTGACGAGCCGACGGAAGGAATCCAGCCCTCAATCATCAAGGATATTGGCCGAGCGATCAAATATCTGCGTGACTCGACCGGGATGGCAATTCTGCTAGTCGAGCAATATCTTGATTTCTGTCGGGAGCTTGCGGATTACGTTTATATCATGAACCGTGGCGAAATTGTCCACGAGGGGCAGGCGGAAACGCTTGAGACGCCGGAAGCCCGACGCCATCTGACCGTTTGACGAGCTGGAAGGAGCAACACGCTCCCAATTGGCATCATCGTCATGGCTCTCAAAGCCGAGCAATTCGTCTCAGTTCGTCTGCCGTCGTTGTAGGAAAGCCGAAGAATTCAAGATAGGCCGGTATCTGCTCAAACAACATGTCCGTCCCGACCTGATACCGGCATCCTCTCTCGCGTGCCGCGGCCAGAAACGGCGTGATCTCCTCCTTCATCACCACTTCGCCGACGAATGTGGAGGGGGCTAGCCGCGTCACATCCAGCGGCAGAGGGTCGTCCTTGCGCATCCCCAGCGGTGTGGCGTTGATGACGATATCGAAGCCATCAGGTTTGTTTGAGCCTGTCGTGACTTGGGTTGCCGGGTAGTAGGTGTTGAGGCGGGTTTTCAGGCCATCAAGGGACGCCTTGTTGTCGTCGTGGAGGGCGAGGTGGGCGAGGCCGGCGCTGGCGAGCGATGCCGCGATGGCAGAGCCGACGCCGCCGGCGCCGATAATGAGGGCTTTGGCGCCTGATATCGTCTGGCCCTTGCGTTTCAGCCCGCGCACGAAGCCTTCGCCGTCGAACATGTCGCCGATCAGTTTGCCGTTGGGGCCGAGTTTCACGGCGTTGCAGGAGCCGGCCACGCGGGCGTTGGTGGAGATTTCGTCCAAGAGCGCCATGGTAGCGATCTTGTGGGGCATGGTGATGAGGGCGCCTTGGACGTTTGACAGACGGAAGATCAGCTTCAGGAAATCGGGGTAATCCGCCGGTTTGCAACCCATGGGCACGACGACGGCGTCGATGCCCTGTTCCTCGAAAAAGGGATTATAGATCAGCGGCGCCTTGAAGCTTTCCGTCGGGTAGCCGAGATGAGCGATCAGCCGCGTGGTTCCGCTAATCATGGGCATGACTTCTCGTTTGACTAGGGAACACAGTCTTTCCGGAGCGGGCGGATTGCTTGATAGCCTCGACGACGCGCAGTGTCGCAAGCCCCTCATGGCCGCTGACGAGCGGCGTGGCGCTGCCTTCAATGATATCGCAGAAATGCTGGAGCTGCAGGGTCAGGGGGTCGGCCGGCATCACGGCAAGACGCTCTTCGCCAAGCGGCTCGCGCCAGTCGGGGCGCAGCGCGTTACGCCATAGTGCAAGCTGCGGGATCGAAAGCGAGGCCTCCGTGCCGCCGATTTGATAGCAGAACTGGTCCTGCTGCGGAAAGCCGGAGTTTTCGCCCGCCGTCATCTCCCAGCTCCAGGGTGAGACGACGGCATCGGAGGCGGTAAGTGTTGCGAGAATGCCGCTCTCAAAACGTAGGAGCACGACGACGGTGTCTTCCACCGAATGACCCCTTGCGGCATTGGATTCCACCGCATGCACGCTTTCCACTTCGCCGAAGAGATAGCGGAAGAGATCGACGTCATGGATGAGGTTGATGAAGGTCGGCCCGGCGCCTAGCTCTCGGCGCCATTTCACATTGAAGTAATCGTCGGGTTTGGCGACCCAGAAGCTGCCGTGAACAGCGCGGATCTGCCCGAGTCGGCCACTGTCGATGATGCGTTTGGCTTGCCTAATCAAAGGGTTATGACGGCGGTGATGGCCGACGAGAATGGGTACGCCGGCCCGCTCGGCGAGGCTGACGAGGCCGGCGGCCGCCTCGCTATCGTCGGCGATTGGCTTTTCGATGAGAACAGGAATGCCCGAGGTAACCACCTCAGTGGTGTTTGCGACGTGAAGTTGGTTCGGCGTTGCGACGATGACGCCATCGGGGCGACGCCCTTTTTCCAGCGCTTCGGCAAGGCTTGCAAACCAGGTGATGCCGTTGGTCCGCGCCTCGTCACGGGCGGCGGGCGAGGGGTCGATGACGGCGGCGAGTGCCGTGCGCGGCTCTGACAACACGCCCTCGATATGGCGCCGGCCAATCAGCCCGGCGCCAACTACGGCAATTTCGAGCGGGCGTGTGCACGACGAATCTAGCATGAAAGCTTCCTTTCGACCCTAGTTGCGCAGGATTTCGCCGAGGAATTTGCGGGTGCGCTCATGGTGGGGATTGGTGAAGAATTCGGCGGGGGAGGCCTCCTCGACGATCGCGCCGCTCGCCATGAAGATCACCCGGTTGGCAACCTGGCGGGCAAAGCCCATTTCATGCGTCACGCAAATCATCGTCATGCCTTCTTCGGCGAGGCTGATCATCGTATCGAGTACTTCCTTGACCATCTCGGGATCGAGTGCCGAGGTCGGCTCGTCGAAGAGCATCACCTTGGGCCGCATGCAGAGCGCGCGCGCAATTGCCACGCGCTGCTGCTGTCCGCCCGATAGTTGCACGGGATATTTGGCTGCCTGTTCGGAGATTTTGACGCGGGCCAGCAGGCTGCGCGCCCGCTCTTCCGCCTCAGACTTCGAAACGCCAAGCGCGCGCATCGGCGCCAGCATGCAGTTTTGCAGAACCGTCAGATGCGGGAAGAGGTTGAACTGCTGGAAGACCATGCCGACCTCGCGCCTGATCGCATCGATCGCCTTCGCCTGATTGCCGAGCAGGATGCCGCCGACGTGGATCTCGCCCTTCTCATAGGTCTCCAGGTGGTTGATGCAGCGGATCAGGGTCGATTTTCCGCTGCCGGAGGGGCCGCAGAGCACGATGCGCTCGCCTCTGCGCACCTCGATGTTGATGTCGTGGAGAGCCTGGAAGGCGCCGTACCATTTTTCCACATGGCGCATGGTGATCATGGTTTCGCCAGCGGTCGTGTTCGATACTGGGGCGGTTGCTGTCGTCATGGTCTGGTTTCCATCGATCTCTGTGGCTGCATTATCGCGCGTGGGCGGCGTTGAAGCGCCGTTCCAGACGCGCGCCGAGGATCGTCAGCGGACAGCACATCAGGAAATAAAGGGCGCCGACGATGCCGAAGACGGTCAGCGGCTGGAAGATCTGGTTAGAGATGATGTTGCCGGCGCGCGTCAGTTCCGTGAAGCCAACGATGGAGGCGAGCGACGTGCCCTTGATGAGCTGCACCAGGAAGCCGATCGTCGCCGGCAGCGAGATGCGGATTGCCTGCGGCAAGATCACATCCTTCATGCGCGAGACATATTTCAGGCTGAGCGCCTTTGCCGCTTCCGTCTGGCCGCGCGGCACGGCCGCGATCGAGCCGCGCCAGATCTCACCGAGATAGGCACTGGCATGCAGCGTCAGGCCGATTGCCACCGCTTCCCAGGCATCGAGCTTGAGGCCGATGAGCGCCAGCCCATAATAGGTGACGAAGAGCTGCATCAGGAGCGGAGTGCCCTGAAAGACAGCAATGTAGGTCGCCGTCGCCCGCTCCAAAAGCGGTATGCCCGAGGTGCGCGCCAGTGCCACGCCGAGGCCCGCGATGCAGCCGCAGACGAAGCCGACGGCCGAGAGAAGCACGGTCCATTTCAGGCCGATCAGAAGGAAGATGAATTCTTCGCTGCCCATGGTGCCCTCAATTGACCGGATAGGTGAAATAGCGGGCCGAGAAAAGCGCAAAGAGGCGCATCATCAGCCAGGAAATGACGAGGTAGAAGACCGTGATGGTGAAATAGACCTCGAAGCTGCGGAAGCTGTCGGATTCGATGCGCTGTGCCACCGAGGTGAGCTCATAAGCCGAGATCGCCGAGACGATGCTGGTCGATAGCGTCAGGAGCACGAACTGGCTGGTCAGCGAGGGGTAGATCGCCCTCAGCGCCGGCTTCAGAATGATCAGCCGGAAGACCTGGACCTTGTGCAGGCCGAGCGCCAGGCCCGCTTCCATCTGCCCCTTGGGAATGGATTGCACGCCGCCTCTGATGATCTCGATTGCATAGGCGCCGCCATTGATGCCGAGCGCGATGATCGCCGTCGGCGTCGGGTCGAGGCGGATGCCGATCAGCGGCAGGGCGAAAAACAGGAAGAAGATCTGCACCAGGAAGGGCGTGTTGCGGATAAGCTCCACGAAGCCGATCACCAGCCAGCGCACGGGTTTGATCGGCGAATCCCTGAGCGCCACGCCGCCGATACCGATGATGACAGCGAGAATCATGCCGCAGATGGCAAGCAGGAATGTGCCGAGACAGCCGAGCAGCAGGCTCGGCAGGCCATCGATGACGGGCGTGAAATCCAGGTGATAGTTCATGTTTTCGCTGCCACCACCATGCCGGCCATCGCCTCTATGGCAAGCTCGTAACCACGGGCGCCAAAGCCGATCATGATGGCGGTGGCGATGCGCGAGACGAGGGATTTATGGTAGATTTCCTCCCGGGCATGGACATTGGAAATATGCAGCTCGATCTTCGGCGGCTCGAAGGTTTTCAGCGCATCGAGCAGCGCGATCGAGGTGAACGTATAGGCGGCGGGATTGATGATGATGCCGCAGGCCTCTTTCCGGGCCTGATGCACGCTTTCTACCAGCTCGCCTTCGAAATTCGTTTGGCGGAAATCGATCGTAAAGCCGAGGCTGTCGGCTTTGGCGAGACACATCTGCTTGATGTCTGCGAGTGTCGTCGAGCCATAGATATGCGGCTCGCGCTCGCCCAGCAGGTTGAGGTTCGGTCCGTTGAGGACGAAGATGGTTCTGGTCATATGCACCTCACCCGGGGTAGCCTAGTTTCTTGGTCTTGGGCAAAAAGGTGGTGTGGACGGGCATTGCAATGCCCGCCTTATTGCTTGGATTGCCTGGAGCGTGTTGCTCAGTTCGCCGCGAACGGAATACCGTCGAGGCTTTTCGGGAATTCCGGAACCGGCACCTTCATCCACTTGTCGTAGATCTTCTTCAATTCGCCATCGGCCTTGATCTTGTCGATGAATGTATTGAGCGCGGCGTTGATTTCCTTTTCGCCCAGACGCGTGCAGGCGCCGTTATAGAGCTTCTGGAACTCCAGCTTGTTTTCGAATTCGCCGGGGCGGGCCTTTTCCACCCGGTCCATGTAGAAGATGTTGCCGCCGAGGGCATCGACCTGGCCGGAAACAAGTGCCTGGACGCTGGCCGCATCGCCGTCAAAGCGGCGGATGGTGGCGGAAGTCGGCGCATTCTTGGTGACCTGCGTGTCCTGCGCCGCACCCTTGGCAACGGATATGGTCAGGTTCGCCATGTCTTCGTTGGTCTTGATCGACTTGTTCTTCGGGCCGATCAGAACGATGGCATTGGCATTGTAAGGCTGGCTGAACTGGACGGCCTTGGCGCGGTCCGGCAGCATGGCCATGGTCGCAAACAGCACATCGACGCGGCCGCTTGTCAGCGCCGGGATGCGGTTATTGACTTCGAGCGGAACGAATTCGACTTCAACGCCGAGTTCCTTGGCGAAGAGCGCACCCATATCGGCATCAAACCCATCCTGCTTTCCGGCGCTGGTGACGAAGCCCCATGGCGGATTATCGCCCTGGATGCCGACGATCAGCTTGCCGCGGGCCTTGATTTCTTCGGGCGTGACGGCGGCAGCGGGGTTTGCAAGCCCGATGGCGGCCACGAGAGCGGCGGCGCCCAGCATGGCGCCACGCCGCGTCAGCAAAGACTTCAGCATAAAATCCTCCCTCTTAGACGGTCGTAGAAAGCGACCTCACAGTCATCCTCTCCCGACTGTTCCCAATAATGTTTGCCAGAGAAGAACCCATAAATCAACATAGTTTTTTAAAATCATATGATACTTTTGATTTAGTCAATTGAATTGAAATCCTCACGACATTCACCATAATGCCCATCATAAGGGTCGATGATTTTGTCCGTTGCGGCCCAACGAGGAGGATTTGAGAGCCATGAAGACCTCGATTGCGACTGTCACGATCTCAGGCGAGTTGCCGGAAAAACTGGAAGCGATTGCACGCGCCGGCTTCGACGGCGTGGAGATTTTCGAAAATGATTTCCTGGCCTTTGACGGCAGTCCCGCCGATGTCGGCAGGATGGCGCGGGATCTCGGCCTGACGATTACGCTCTTTCAGCCCTTCCGCGATTTCGAGGGCATGCCGGATACCTTGCGCGGGCGCACGTTCGACCGTGCCGAGCGCAAGTTCGACATCATGCAGGAGCTCGGCACCGACATGGTGCTCGTCTGTTCCAATGTCTCGCAGGCAGCCCTTGGCGGCATCGACCGGGCCGCCGCCGACTTTCATGAGCTGGGAGAGCGGGCGGCAAAACGTGGGCTGAAAGTGGGCTACGAGGCGCTCGCCTGGGGGCGCTTTGTCAACGACCACCGCGATGCCTGGGAGATCGTGCGCCGCGCCAACCACCAGAATGTCGGGCTGATTCTCGACAGTTTCCACTCGCTGTCGCGCAGGATCGACATCAACTCCATCCGCTCGATCCCCAAGGAAAAGATCTTCATCGTGCAGCTTGCCGATGCACCGCTGATCGATATGGAACTGCTCTACTGGAGCAGGCATTTCCGCAACATGCCGGGCGAGGGTGATCTTCCCGTTACCGAATTCACCGAGGCGGTGGCCTCCACCGGCTATGACGGCTTCTTCTCGCTGGAGATCTTCAACGACCAGTTCCGCGGCGGCTCGACGCGGGCGATCGCCGCCGATGGCCATCGCTCACTGATCTACCTGGCCGACCAAATCCGCCGGAAGGTGGAGACGCCTGTCGGCATCGAGATGCCTGCGCGTGCGGCTGTCAAAGGCATCGGCTTCATCGAGTTTGCGACCGATGACGAGGAGGCCGTGGAGCTCGTCGGCATCCTCGAGGCGCTCGGCTTCCGCAAGGTGGCGGTGCATCGTTCCAAGAAGGTGACGCTCTTCCAGCAGGGCGAGATCCGTATCCTCGTCAATGTCGATCCCGCCGGATTTGCCAATGCCGCCTATGCCCTTCATGGCACGTTTGCCTACGCGATGGCGCTTATCGTCGATGATGCCGGGCAGGCCTATGCCCGCGCCTTGGCGCTCGATGCCGAACCCTTCGCCCAGGCCGTCGCAGAGGGCGAGCTGCAACTGCCGGCGATCCGCGGTGTCGGCGGTGGACTTATCTATCTCATCGATGAGAAGAGCCCGCTCGGGCGATTCTCGGAGATCGATTTTGAATCTGTGAATGAAGAAGGGACCACCACGGACGCCGGCCTGCGGCAGATCGATCATATCGCCCAGACCGTCGCCTATGACGAGATGCTGACCTGGCTGCTCTTCTACACCTCGATCTTCGAGACCCGCAAAACCCCCATGGTCGATATCATCGATCCCTCCGGCGTGGTGCGCAGCCAGGCAATCGAAAACCAGTCGGGCAGCTTGCGCATAACCATGAACGGCGCTGAAAACCGCCGCACACTCGCCGGCCACTTCATTGCCGAAAAATTCGGCTCCGGGATCCAGCATCTGGCTTTCTCGACGGATGATATCTTTTCAACCGCCGAACGCCTGCGCGCCAATGGCTTTAAGCCCCTGCCGATCTCGCCCAATTACTACGACGACGTCGAAGCCCGCTTCGGGTTGGAGCCGGAGCTCACCGAACGGCTGAAGGAAGAAAACATTCTGTATGACCGCGATGATGAGGGGGAGTATTTCCAGCTCTATAGCGGCACCTATGGCGAGGGATTCTTCTTCGAGGTGGTGCAACGTCGTGCTTACCGCGGTTATGGGGCACCAAATGCGATTTTCAGGATTGCGGCGCTGAAGAAGCAGATGCGGCCCGAGGGGGTTCCGAAGGATGCGATGTGACCTCAGCCGATCCGGCCGCTGGTCAGCACGTGCTCTACACCACTCTGGATATGCCTGCGAATGACCGCTCTTGCGCCCTCGACATCACGCTTCAGTGCAAGCTCGAATAGCAGTTTGTGATCGTCGACCACCGCCTTGCCGCGAAAGCTCTGCGCCAGCATGTGATACCGCTGGAAGCGGTCGAAGACGGACGAAAGTGTGGCCATCAGTGTTGCCGAATTGCAGGCCGAGACGATCGCCTGATGGAATTCCCAGTCGTAGCGCACCCAGTCGATGGTGCGCGAAGCGTCACCCGCCAGCAGCTTGCGTTCGGCCGCCGCGAGCTTGTGATGGGCGGCGACGATGCGACCTTCCCATTCCAATGTGCCGGACGCGAAGGATAGCCCGATCGCATGTGTCTCGAGCACGGTGCGGAGATCGGCAAGCTCCTCCAGCTCTTTGCGCGACGCCTGGCTCACCTCGAAGCCACGCTGGCCCTCGGCAAGTACGAGATTCTCCATGGCAAGGCGGCTGAGAATCTCGCGCAATGAGGAGACGCTGATCGAATAATGCTCCTTGGCTTGTTCCAGCTTGATCTTGGTCCCAGGCGCCAACGCCCCGGAAATGATGTCCTGCCGGATCTGCCGGAAGACAACATCGCTGATGGTCTCCCAGGCTTCGGCCGTGGCCTTGAGCATCGGTTTGTCTATGTTGCGCGGCGCAGCCATTGTTATTTCGTCAGTCTGGCAGATGAGGAGAGCAGGCCCTTGCCGAGCGCATGCTCGACGCCCGCTTGGATATGGCGCTGAAGGATCGTCTTGGCCGTCTTGCTGTCGCGCCTGAGTGCTGCGTCCAATAGCTGTTTGTGCTCCTCTTCGGCAACGCCGCCGCGATAGGAGAGCGCAACCATCTGATAGCGCAGATATTTGTCGAAGACGGAGGAATGCGTTTCCATCAACAGCCGCGAGCCGCAAGCGGCTATCAGCGCCTGGTGGAATTCCCAGTCATAACGTTTCCAGTCTTCGGCCCGGGCTGTATCGCCAGAGGCCATCATCGCTTCCATGCGCGCCAGCTTGTAATGGGCCGACACGAGCTGCGCCTCCCATTCCACATCGCCCTGTTCGAAGGATTGCTCCAGCGCATGTTCCTCAAGTAAAAGCCGAAGTGCGGCAATCTCCCTGAGATCGGCAACGGAGACCCCCGCCACCTCGAAGCCCCGCTGACCCTCCGCGACGACGAGGCCCTCCGAGGTCAACCGGTTGAGGATTTCGCGAAGCGTGCTGACGCTGGTCCCATAAGCACCTCTGAGATTTTCCAGTTTCAGCTTTTGCCCCGGCGAAAGCCGTCCGAAGATGATATCGGCACGAATCTGCCTGTAACTGCTCTCGGCGACGGTTTCCTCGATATCTTCTTGCCGCATGGGTCTCTCCGAGATTTTAGAATTCGTCCTATATAAGGAGAAGACTATGGCGAATTCAATTGCAAAATGACTGCGGCGAGGGGTCGGCCGGCCGCTCTCGATCCATAGTGCGGGCCGGGCAGATCGGCGGGAAATGGCCCTCAACACGAAAAAACCCGGCATGGAAGCAGTTGCGGAATGGTTCCAACAGGTTTACTTTAGATTTCACTAATGGCGCAACGTGGGGTATGGTTGGCCTAGACTGGAATGCTCGCCTAAGATGTGATGACGATCAAGGTTTTGAAACCGCTGCCTGACATCGGCGTCAGACAGGCGGCCAAGCTCAAGTTCGATCATCACGAAGGCGGCGTTCCTGTCATTAACGCTGAAGGGCAGGGCTCATCAGTGAGGGCGATCTGATCCGAAGGTGGAATTTTTTCAATCGGGCGTTGGGTTAATGGCCAGCATGGCACTTGGCTCCGATGATACAGGCGCCGCCTTCGGCTCATCCTCTGTCGCGCCCCGCTTACGCTTGGTAAGTTGCAGAAATATCTCTGAAATCAAACGGGATGGGGGCAATTCGAAATGGTATGGGTGATGGAGGCGATGTCGTTCGGCAGTTCCCTGCCCACTCGCCATGGAAGTTCCAATTCCCCAAGCCGAACATGAGCCGTGAAAAATGAGGTGATGGGTGTCCCTCTAACGGCATGCACGCGGCGAGCCATGATTGGCCGCTAAAGCCGGCAGCGCCCACTATTCCATGGAGAGCCCGGAGAGCATCGACGACATTTTCCACATATGGAAACAGCAAGATCGATGATCGTAGAGTAGTGAGGCTGCATTCGCTTGCGTGACAGTAACTGGAGAGATTCTGCATTGCCATTTTGATGGGAGGCTCAGATGACTTCACTTGAAACCGCAGTGAGAAACGAGAAATTTTCAGGCAAGTCCCAGGTAGAAAGTGCGCTATCAGCCGAGGAACTCCGCTTGATGGACGCCTACTGGCGGGCGTCGAACTATCTGTCTGTCGGGCAGATCTATTTGCTCGACAATCCGTTGCTCAAAGAGCCGCTGAAGCGGGAGCATATCAAGCCGCGTCTGCTCGGCCATTGGGGGACGTCGCCCGGCCTGAACATGCTCTACGTGCATCTGAACCGTGTGATCAAGCGCGACGACCTCAATATGATCTATGTGATCGGGCCTGGCCATGGCGGACCGTCGCTCGTCGCACATGCCTATCTGGAAGGGACTTACAGCGAAGTCTATCCGAATATCGGGCAGGACGCGGAGGGCATGCAGCGGCTGTTCAAGCAGTTCAGTTTTCCTGGCGGCATTCCGAGCCACGTCGCTCCGGAAACGCCTGGAAGCATTCATGAAGGGGGTGAGCTGGGTTATGCCCTGAGCCACGCCTACGGCGCAGCCTTTGACAACCCGGATCTTATCGTCGCTTGCGTCGTCGGGGATGGAGAGGCGGAGACAGGGCCGCTCGCCACGGGATGGCATAGCAACAAGTTCCTCAATCCCGCGCGTGACGGATGCGTGCTGCCGATCCTGCATCTCAACGGCTACAAGATCGCCAATCCGTGCTTCCTCGCCCGCATTCCAGAGCAGGAACTGCGGAAATTCTTCGAGGGGATGGGTTATGCCCCCCTCTTCGTCGAAGGGCATGAGCCCGACCAGGTTCAGCAGCAACTGGCCGCAGCCATGGACACGGCGATCGCGGAGATCAAGAGGATCTGGGCGGAAGCTAGAGGCAAAGGGAATGTCAGCCGTCCGGCTTGGCCCATGATCGTCTTCCGCACCCCCAAGGGGTGGACCTGCCCAAGCGAAATCGACGGCAAGAAATGCGAAGACTATTGGCGGTCGCACCAGGTTCCGATGGGCGACATGAACAAACCGGAGCACATCCAGATCCTTCAACACTGGATGAAAACCTACAAGCCTGAAGAACTCTTCGATGAGAATGGCAAGTTGCGCGCCGAATTTGCCTCCTTGGCGCCAAGCGGTCATCGCCGGATGAGCGACAACCCGCATGCAAACGGCGGGCTGCTGCTGCGCGATTTGAAGATGCCGGACTTCCGCAGCTACGCCGTCTCGGTGCCGAGCCCCGGATCGACAACGACGGAATCCGCTCGCGTCATGGGCAAGTTCCTGCGGGATATCATGAAGCTGAACATGGGCAGCAAGAACTTCCGGCTGTTCAGCCCTGACGAGAACAACTCCAACCGCTGGCAGGACGTGCTGGAGGTCACCGACCGCTGCTACATGGCGGAGATTTATCCGGAGGACGATCATCTGTCGCCCGACGGTCGTGTAATGGAGGTGCTGAGCGAACATCAATGCCAAGGCTGGCTGGAAGGTTATCTGCTGACGGGGCGCCACGGCTTCTTCTCTTGCTACGAGGCCTTCATCCACATTATCGACTCGATGTTCAATCAGCATGCCAAGTGGCTGAAGGTGTGCAACCACATTCCCTGGCGACGGCCAATCGGCTCGCTGAACTACTTCCTGAGTTCGCACGTCTGGCGGCAGGACCACAACGGCTTCAGCCACCAGGATCCCGGTTTCATCGATCACGTTGTCAACAAGAAGGCCGAGGTCATCCGCGTCTATCTGCCGCCGGATGCAAACACGCTGCTTTCCGTCACCGATCATTGCCTGCGCAGCCGCAACTACGTGAACGTCGTCGTGGCTGGCAAGCAACCGGCTCCGCAATGGCTGACAATGGATCAGGCGATCAAGCACTGCGCCGAAGGTGTCGGTATTTGGGAGTGGGCCAGCAACGATCGGGGATCGGAGCCCGACGTCGTGATGGCATGCTGCGGCGACGTGCCGACGCTGGAGACGCTTGCGGCAGTCCAACTCATCCGTGAGCATATCCCCGAATTGAAGGTGCGCGTCGTCAACGTTGTCAACCTCATGAAGCTGCAGCCTTCGAACGAGCACCCGCATGGGCTTCCCGATCGCGATTTCGATGCGCTTTTCACCAAGAATAAGCCGATCATTTTCGCGTTCCATGGATATCCCTGGCTGATTCATCGCCTGACCTACCGGCGCACCAACCACGACAATCTGCATGTTCGAGGATACAAAGAGGAGGGAACAACGACGACGCCGTTCGATATGGTCGTTCTTAACCAGCTCGATCGCTTCCACCTTGTCGAAGATGTCATCGATCGACTGCCGCAACTCGGCGCTCGCGCGGCCTACTTCAAGCAGGCGATCCGCGAGAAGCTGATTGAGCACCGGCAGTACATCGAGGAGCATGGCGATGACATGCCTCAGATCAGCGGCTGGAAATGGGGCGTCAAGAGTATGGAGCAGGTGAAGGGAACGACGTCCACGGAAGGCGACAATACTTAAATGGCGATAAGCCGATGACCGTTAAACAAGGAGGCGGACATATGTTGCGGTCGACCGCAATTGAAACATCTGGAGGCCAACCAGCCGTCCGCCTTCCGATTGCGTTTTGGTGATGGGTCGGTCATGTCGGAACTACAGTCGACCGATCCCGATCTGAACCGAATGCCAACCGAAGAGGATCTCGGTCGCCTTCAGTTCACGACGTTGCTTTACTATCTCCAATGCACCAACCCAGACAACGGGCTAGTGCGCGACAAGACACAAGCGGGCGCACCGGCAAGCATCGCCGCTGTCGGCATGGGGCTTGCCACTATCCCGGTCGTGGTTGAGCGCGGCGTCGTCATTCGCGAGTTTGCCGCCAAGATCGCTCGGCGGCGACTGGAATTTCTGATGCATTGCCACCAGGGGCCGGAACCTGATGCCTCGGGCTACAAGGGCTTCTTCTATCATTTCCTCGACATCGAGACAGGGCGGCGGGTGTGGCAATGCGAATTGTCGACGATCGACTCGACCTTTCTGTTTGCCGGTGCTTTGACCGTCGCCACCTATTTCGATGGGGACTCGGAAGATGAGGTGAAGGTCAGGCAACTCGCCACGGCGCTTTACGAGCGGGCGGATTGGAACTGGGCGTGCGACCACGGCGCGACGCTGACCCATGGCTGGCGACCGGAAAACGGTTTCATTCCCTATCGTTGGCGCGGCTATGACGAAGGCTTGCTTCTCTACATACTCGGACTTGGCTCGCCGACCCATCCGCTACCGCCGGAAAGTTATGCAGCTTACACGGAAAGCTACGAGTGGCGAAACATCTTCGGGCGCGAATTGCTTTATTCCGGTCCTCTCTTCACGCATCAGCTTTCGCATATGTGGATCGATTTCCGAGACATTCGCGATGAATTCATGCGGGAGCATGACAGCGATTATTTCCAAAACAGTCGGCAAGCCACCTTCGTACAGCAGGAATATGCGATCCGGAATCCCTTGGGGTTCGAGGGATATGGCGAGCACTGCTGGGGATTCACCGCAAGCGACGGCCCCGGCTGGCTGACCAGGGATATTGGCGGTCAGCGCCGCGAATTCTTCGACTATGTCGCGCGTGGCGCACCCTTCGGACCGGACGATGGTACCGTCTCGCCCTGGGTCGTCGTTGCGTCCCTGCCGTTTGCGCCTGAGATCGTCATTCCAACCGTCCGCAATTTCGCTGCCCTGAAGCTGGGGATGACGCGGCTCTATGGTTTCAAGCCATCTTTCAATCAGACGTTCAAGGATGAGAACAGCCCAACGGGGTGGTGGACCAGCCCTTACCATTTTGGGATCGATCAGGGTCCGGTGGCGCTGATGATCGAGAACTATAGAACCGGTTTCCTCTGGAAACTGACGCGCAATTGCGAGCCAGTCGTCCGCGGACTGCGCCGGGCGGGATTTGCCGGCGCGTGGCTATAGCAGAGAACCTACGAAGAAAGCACCGAACGTTGCCGTTGCGGTGCCAAACCTGTTACGGGACTGTATAATCAGGCGGCTGCGCTAAATCCTATTCATTACGCTTGAACATTCCCACTAATATCAACATTGGCCCGGAGCGGACAGGATAACGCGCGCCTTATGCCGCGCTCATGAAGATCCTCGTTTGCCATAACCGGCCCCAATACCCAAAATGCAACATTGTCGGACCGTCGCTCATCAGGAATTTTACCACTCGGAGGAGTGCCAATGATCAGGCATCACATTGCGACGGGCCTTGCCATCAACATCATACCCATGGCTGTAATCCGCAATTCCATTCTCATTGCCGAGATCTGAACGACATCGTCGTGTCCGGAGATTGACCGCATACCGTGCCGATCGGCGACGTTTCCTTGCCTGGACGAAGGGGCGGCACCGATGTCCAGCAGGCATCACGGACATGTTCCTCGATTGTCGGGATATTGCCGCGGCAGCCATCGACCCTATGCGCACCGATGGCTTCGACGTAGCCGCTGTCCACGAAGTTACCGCGGCCTTTGAGAAATCAGTGCATTTGGGAAGAGCCCCTCTGGCGATCACTGGATCGGCCGGTGTGGCATCCCCATCCCTGAGACAAGCCGCAGCAATAGGAAATGTTTATCGCTAGCCAAAGGAGGAGACAATGTTACTGGAGAGGGAAGCAGCCGTTGCAGGCGTGACCATCGGGGAGGACACATCCACCGCGTTCAAAAGACGCTTCATGATAAGGATGATAGCCGTTCTCACGGGCGGAATGCTGCTCGATGGTTACATCCTCGGGGTCATCGGCCCTGTAACCACCGTGATGAAGCAAGATATGGGTATGTCGACGGCCGACATGGGGCTGATCGCGTCCGCTGCGCTGTTCGGGATATTGATCGGCTCGCCGCTCGGCGGATGGGCTGGCGACAAGTTCGGCCGAAAGCCGCTCTTCATGATCGACATGGCGCTGTTCGTGATCGCATCGGCGATGCAGTTCTTCATCAATTCGGTTGAGATGTTGTTTGTGGTGCGGCTGCTGATGGGCGTTGCCATAGGTGCGGAGTACTCGGTCGGCTGGCCGCTGATGTCGGAGTTTGCGCCCGCCCGTTTGCGGGGGCGGCTGATGGGCGTCACGATCCTCGCCTGGTATGGCGGATTCATGATCGGGTACACGGCGGGCTACATTCTGAACCTGCCGACACCGCTGCCGTGGCGTTTCATCATCGGCACGAGCACGCTTATCGCGGTCGTCTTGTTCGTCGCCCGGCTCGGCCTGCCGGAGTCGCCGCGCTGGTTGTGGAGCAAGGGCCGCAAGAATGAGGCCCGCGCCATCGCGCGCAAATATCTGGAGAGCGCCGGGGATATGGCGGACATGGAGAACGAAGAGGTTCGTCATGGCCAGTTCTCGGAACTCTTCTCCGCGAAGTACTGGCGAATGACTGCTTTCGTTTCGTGGTTCTGGTTCTGCAACGTCCTGCCATATTTCGCGATCGCGACCTTCGCAGACAATGTGTTGGAGCACTACGGCCTCAACGGCGGGCTCGCCGGTGGTGTGGGACTGTCGATGGTTGCTGTGATCGGGGTCGCCGTCACGGTGGCGCTGATCGACAAGGCCGGTCGCCGGTTGTTCACAGTCCCGCCGCAGTGGATCACGATGGTCGTCTTCCTCGTCATTGGCCTGTGGTCGAGCGCGCCTCCAGCCGTGGTATTGGGCCTCTTCCTCGTCTTCTCGTTCTTGAATGCGATGAATGGGACGCTGACAAGTATCTATCCCGGCGAGGTGTTCCCCACCGAGGTTCGTGGCGTCGGCACCGGTTTTGCCGCCGCTGTCAGCCGGATCGGCGCGGGTATGGGTACGTTCCTGTTGCCGATAGGCGTGGAGAAATTCGGGGTTTCGGCGGCCATGCTGGTCGCGGCGGGTGTCGTCTTCAGCGGCGCGCTGGTGTCTCAATTGTGGGCGCCTGAGACAAGAGGGAAAAGCCTTAGTGAAACGGCCGCGGGGTATTCGCACTAGCTGGCAGATTGTTTTGGCAAGTGTTCAAAGCCGTTAGTGGCTATTGCGTGATAGGCTTCTGTGTGAGGTGGAGTGTCGCATCCCACTCTCACACAGAAAGTCTCAATAGCCCAAGATCGGTGCTGAATCGCAATTCGGATGCCTCGCGACATAGTTCTTCTGTCGCGACTATGAAATGTCGCAGCGGCCTTTGCGTGTCGGAAAAGACATGCGACTTTGTTATCGACGATCCCTCTGACGACGATGTTATTGGATGCTAATCAAACGCCGTTACCTTCCCTCCCTCGGTTCGTTCGCCACTTTCGAAGTTGCGGCGAAGCATCTCAGCTTTACCCTCGCCGGGAACGAGCTCAACGTGACCCAGGCCGCCATTAGTCAGCAGATCCGCGGCCTCGAAAAATCGCTGGGTGTTACCTTGTTCATCCGCAAGCACAACAGCCTCGAACTGACATTCGATGGCCAACGGCTCTTGACTGCCGTCAGCGGCGGGCTGGACAAGATTTGCGATGCGATCAACGATATTAATGCTCCGTCTGATCTTCCCATGATCACCTGTTCGGGTACCAATGCGGCGATCGCTTTCTGGCTGAAATCCCTTGTGGACAGGTTCCGTTCCGAGCGGCTTGACGTGAGGTTCGTTCTTCTGGCGTCGGACGAGGACGACACATTGAGGAACTTCGACGAGGTCGATCTTTCCCTGATTTGTGGAAACGAACGCTGCGAGGTCGGGGAAAATCTCCGTTATCTCTTTCCGGATATTGTTCAACCGGTTTGCAGCCCGAATTATCTCGAACGCCACGGGCCATTTCCGGACCCCCTAAGCCTGGGGCACGCCGATTTGCTGGACCTGCATCGCAAGCACTGGACTTCTGATGCCATCGGCTGGCATCCAGTCACTTGGGACGATTGGTTTCGGGCGAACGGTCTCGATGTGCCGCACTTATCGCCCATCATGATCAGCAACAATTATCCGCTTCTCGTGAACGCAGCGATCAAGGGCGAGGGAATCGTTCTGGGGTGGCATCATCTCGTACGATCGCTGCTGGACGAAGGCGCGCTCCGCACATTGTTCGATGCCCCTCTTCGCGTCGATCGGGGATATTATTTGAAGGTGAACCGAGCATCCCTGGACAAGCCGCATGTGCAGGAATTCATCGATTTCGTTCTGACGGATCTTGCTGCTTCGGAACAAGGACACCAGCCTCGCGGAGTGGCGATGGGAGATATCCTCTGAGCTGGTTTGTCAACGCGATCCACCTCATCAAGACGGGCGTCGCGTCCGTCGAGGATTTCGATAAGGCGATGTGGCTGGACCTGGATTGCGGTGGGTAGCGAAGGGGCCGACGATGTTGTTCCACCTTGGAGCCGGTGAAGGGGGCTATCTTTTGCGAAAGGTACACCGAACGCTTTAATCGCAGGTGGGACGATCTCGGCGTCCTTCATCTTGGCCCGCCGCAGCGGGCATTTAGGAATGGAAGCGACGATTTAGGCGGCCGCAGATATGGCCATCGAACGCTCTCTGAATGAATGGCCTGTTCCGCCGTCCCGCTGGTTTGTCTCTGACGAGGTGGTGTTCCCTGTATGCTCGCCCGCCTATCTGTCGAACCATGCTCCCGTTACCGCTGTGGCGGATTTGTCCGACCATCACCTGCTTCACTCGTTCGATCCGCACCGCAAGCGGCTCAGTTGGGGAGAGTGGTTCAACCTCGTGGGGGCGGGATCGGTAGATGCAGCACCAAACATGGTGCTGAATGACTATCAATTGGTCATGCAGGGAGCCCTATCGGGGGAGGGGATTGCCCTTGGATGGAATTTCTCCGCCCAGCTCTTGCTTCAAAACAAGCTTCTGGTGAGGCCGTTAGACGTTTCGGTGAAGACGGGAGGCGCCTTCTTTCTGGTGGCCAACGAGCGTCGAACCGAACAGGATAAGCTCAACATCCTAGTGGAATGGTTTCTCTCGCAGACGGCGGACCTGCGCTAAGGCGATTGGTTTTCAACCGGTCTCATTGCACATACACCGGTACGACTGCAGAGGTTTCGTCGCGGTAGGGCAGGCGGATTTGGAAGCGGTGTTCGCCGCTCTGGATGGGCCAGAAGACAGGCCGGTCGGGGTCGGTGACGGCGAAGGGCTGGCCGTCGACATACCAGACGATTTGCGGCACATGCGGCTGGACATCGGCCTTCAGAGGCAGACGGTCGAAGGCGGCGGGCTGTTCCGGATTGCGCCAAATCTGACTGTTGCGCGCAGGTGTTGATATGGCGAGATGGATCTGCGGGTCGGAGGCATCGGCACCGGCGAGTGAATGGCTCCTCCCGGCTGCTGCACTGATCGGCAAAGATTTGAGGTTGGCGTCCGGACGAAGCGACGGCGCTGCCACCTTCGGCATCTCGTCAGGCTTAAGCCATTCCACCAGCGTCTGGCTGCAGGTGTTGTCATTTGACTGTCCATTGACGACGCAAACCTCCATCGGTTTGCGGTCTGGCGGCGTCGGAAAGCGCGCATCGGCGATGTCTCCGGGCTTGTTGCCATGAACCCGGTCGATGATCGCGTGCGCGAGGCGGGCGGCACTTCCGGCGCCGGTCATCCTGCTCATGGTGCCGGCATCACCGCGGCCGATCCAGACGCCGACGATGACTTTTTCGGAATAGGCCATCGCCCAGGCATCCCGGTAGCCTTGGGAGGTGCCGGTCTTGATCGCGACGGGGAAAGGATATTCCAGCGTGCCATAGCGGTGGAAGCTCGGCAGCCGGGCCTGCGGATCGGAGAGGAAGGACGTGATCAACCGGGCCGTATCGAGCGAAATGATCCGCACGGATTGGGATTGCGGCTGCTCGCGCGCCCAGCGCAGATCCTGCAATTGGCCGTCATTGGCCAGCGCGCCATAGGCCCGCATCAGCCTGTCCAGGCGTGTCGGCAGCGAGCCGATCGCCATCGAGAGGCCGAAATGATCGGCTGGGGTTTCAAGGTCGTGCAGGCCGAGATCGCGCAAAAAGCGGAATGTCGTCTCAAGACCGATGCTGCGCAGCAGATTAGTGGCGGGCACGTTGCGCGAATTGGCCAGTGCCTGGCGCGGCAGCATTGGCCCAAGGAATTCGCGGTCTGCATCGCCGATGCCCGACGCGCCTTCCGGCAAATCGAGCAACATGTCGGTCGGCTTCAGCACGCCGCGTTCGAAGGCCAGCGCATAAATGAACGGCTTGAGTGTCGACCCGGGCGAGCGCTGTGTCCGGGTGTAGTCGAACGCGCCGGCATGCCTGCCGTAATAATTGCTCGAACCCACCTGGGCGAGGACCTCGCCCGTTTGACGCGACACCACCATGACGCCGACCTGCTGTGCGCCTGCGGAGCGCCAGCCATCGAGATATTGGCGTGCGAGAGCGGTAACGTCTGTCTGCAGCGCAAGGTCGATGGTCGTGTGGATCAGCGGCGTATTTGCGGAGGCTGGTGCTATCTGGCCGTTCTCGATGAGGTCGTGATAGCGCAATATGAGATGCAGAGCATCCGGGCGGCGCGGCAGGTCGGGCATGCGCATGTCGGCGAGCTGGCGATGGGCGATTTCTGCCTCGTCGGCATTGATGATCTTCTGCTGCGCCAGCGTGTTCAGCATTTGGTGGCCGCGCTGAATCGCCCGGCGCAAGCCTTCCGGCCGCAGCGGGTTCATCCGGGTCGGTGATTGCGGGATGGCTGATAGCAGTGCGATCTCAGCCCAGGAAAGATCGGCCACCGGCTTGTCGAAATAGAGCCGTGCCGCATGGGCGATGCCGTGGCTGCCATTGCCGTAGGGTGCCAGCCGTAAGTATTGCGCCAGCATCGCCTCGCGGCCGTAGCGCAGGGTCAGCAACACACCGGTGCCGGCCTCGAGGATCTTGTGCATGAAGGTGCGCGATTCCGGCCGCTGCATCCGCGCCACTTGCATGGCAATGGTCGAGGCGCCCGAGCGGCGTCCCATGCCCTCAAGATTTTGCCAGGCGGCGCGGCCGATGGCATAGGGATCGACGCCAGCATGCCCGTAGAACCGCCTGTCCTCGAGTGCAAGCGTTGCCTTCACGACGCGGTCAGGCAGTTGCTCCAACGGCCAATAGCCATAATCGATGCGCCCGCTCTCCTTGTCGGCATGGCCGATCTGGGCGAGGAACGCGCCGCCGCGATCATAAAGTATCGGTGTCGGGGCGGGTGCATCCAGGTGAGCGCGCTGATTGATGAGACAGGCAAAGACCGAGGCACCAGCTGCGAGGATCAGCAGGGGGAAAAGAACGAGCTTCGATCGGCGGCTTCCCAAAAATGTCATTGCCCGGTTGCCTGGCTCCTTGTCTGATATCCATCCGATCGTGGCGGCTTATTTCGCCACCACGATCTGCACGGCCGCGCTCATTCCCTGCACGCCCTTCTGGTACATGGTTTCGGCGAAGGCCTGCGGCTGCGTATACGAGCCGGGGATCAAGGCGCGCGTCCGGTAGGCAAAGATATAGTTACCCTTCGGAAGCCTGTCGGAAGCGCAGAATACTTGGTCGTCGCCATAGGAAACCCAATCGGTCGGCAAGGTCGACGCTATTGCCGGCGTCGCTTCTGCCGGGGCCGTGGCTATATTGGGGTTCAGAGGATCGAGCCCTGCCGCTAGCGGCAGAGTGAGAGCCACATGGGTCCGATCTTCAGATACGACCAGTTCGACCCTCTCTTCCAGGACATCGCCGACCTTGAGCTGGATGGCACCGTTGGCATCGGGGGCCAGCTTTTCCAGCGGTGCGTTGCCTGCGGGGACGCGGTAGAGCGTGCGGGTAAGGGCAAAGCCCCGGCTCTGGACCTGCGCCTTGTAGCCGGCTTCGGCCGACAGATAGCTGGTTTCCACCAAAGCAAGCGCAGATGTAGACCCGGTATTGCTGATGGTGATGGCGCCCGGATCCAGCGTGACCTGACGCAGCACGGGTGTGTTGGCGTCCAGCGTCAGCGTTTGGACGCTGCCGTTCTGACTAAGCGTCAACGGCAACGGCGTCGTCGGCCGTTGCCAAGCGGCTGAAAGTGCTCGGATTGCCGCCGAAGTGGCGTTGGTCGAGCCCCAGCCGTCACCTTCGCCCAATCGCAACAGGGCGGTTTTCAAGGCGGGATAGCGCGGATCCGTTTCCGAGGTCAAAGCCGCCGCGCGCACCATTTCGGCCAGGCTGCGGGTTTCCGAAGGCAGGATAATGGGATTGCCCCCATCCTGTGCCTGCCCATTGTAAACCAACTGGCCATCGCGAGAGAGGATGCGTACGCGCGACCACATGGCGTCGGCCAAACCGCCGACAAGGCGTGGGTCGGCATCCGGCGCGGCGGCGGCCGCCGCCGTCATTCGGGCAACGCTGACATTCGGCATCAGGGCAGCCGAACGGGCCAGTTCCGCCGTATAGGCAGGGTCGAGCTTGCCGCCTTCGGCGAGCGCCGTCAGAGCCTCGACCCGTTCGCGAATCTCGTCGCCGGTGAGTAGATGCGGATAATCCGAGCGCAGCGATAGTTTCAGCACGCTCGCGAGGCGGTCGGTCAGCGCCTTGTCGGTGGGCTCGCCTGCCTTCTCGGCTGCGACCAGGAACGAATAGGCCCAGGCTGTCAGCGAGACATTGCCCTTGCTGTGCGGCCAGAAGCCTACAAGGCCATCGGCATCGACCGCCTGGCTGATGGCCAACACCGTGTTGTGCACGTCGCCGTCGATGCGCTTGTCAAGCTTCGCCGCCGCCAGAATGGGTTCGAAACTTTTGAAGGCCACGCCGGAGGAGGCCAAGGAGATCCGTTGTTCGGTGGAGCCGTAAGGGGATTCCACCAGAGTGTTGAGCCCGGCGACCAGCTTGACCAATGCCGGATCGGAAGCGAGCGTGATCGCGCGCTGAAACGATCCGGGGCGGACGTTTTCCTGCGGCGTCGACAGCGTCTTCGAACCGCCGGCCGGGATTTCGACGATCTCGTAATGCTTGATCGGCACGCGGTCGAATTTCAACGGCAGCGCAACTTCGACTGAATCCCGGGCATGGTCGGCCACCCGCTCGACTCCGAAACGCAGCCGCACGTCGTCCTTGCCGGGCTTTGGCTCCGGCACCGATGCGAGAACGCCGATATGAGCCGGCTTGTTCTGTTCCCAGTTAAACGAGAAATCCTTATTGCCCTCCAATGTCAGTCCATCGGAAACGATGGATGCCGCGCCGGTGCCGCCACCGCCCTCGACGACACGGGCAATGACGCCTGCCTCGAATTGGTCGCCATACCGGAGGAAGCGGGGCAGGGCGGGTTGGGCCACTATTTCCTGCCGGATCAGCATCTCGCCCGTACCGTAGCCGAAGCGGTCGGGACCGCTGACGGCCTTGGCGCGCAGCTTGAAGACAGTCAGCGAGTCCGGCAGCTTCACCTTGATCTTGGCGGTGCCATCCGGACCGACCTTTACGTCGGGAAGATAGATCGGCACCGGCGTAAAATTCTTGCGGACGGAAATATTGTTGTCCGTGCCCCAGTCTTCGCGCTCGTCGCCGCCCGGCACCTCATCCAGGGGAATGATGCCGAAGGCCATGTTGCGGGTATCGCGCAGCGCCATGGTGGATTGGCGCTTGACGATGAAATTCGGCAGCGGGTCCAGCGGTTGTTCGGTTGCAAGCGACAGCACGGCTTGGTCGACCATCCAGAAGGTGGCATCGCCAGCGATCGGCTGGCCCGTGTCGTCGGCCAGATGCAGCGTGACCTCCACTTCATCGCCGGGGCGGGCCTTCTTTGGATAATCCATGGTAACGGTGACGGTGTTCTTCACCGGCTTCACCGTCACCGTCTTCGTCGCGGCGATTGTCACAGGCTTGCCCTGGTCGAAGGGCGCGTTCGGCGATGGGATGCTGGTCTCCAGCCGGCCGCGCATGATGAGAAAGTGCACGGGAATTTCCGGCATATATTCCTTGCGGACGGGCAGCGCATAATGGCCGTATCCATCGGCGATATCGACCCAGTCATAGCGGAACTTCCCCTCGGGCTCTTCGACGACGGCCAGGGCGCGCGCTGTCTGGAAGGGGGATTGGATCAGCAGGTTGGCGGTTTCGCCGGGAATGTAGCTGTCCTTGTCCGTGGTGACGACCGCGGTGCGAGCGGGCGCCTGAGCCCAGGTGACCGGCGTGGTGCCGCCGACGAAGAAGTCGACGCTGACCTGCTGGCGGCGACCGATACGGTCGCTGGCTTCGAGCTGAATGATATAGACGCCCGCATCCTTCGCCTCGAGCGCCAGGGTCTGGATGTCCTTCGTGCTGGTGATCTTGCGCTCCAGGACGGTCTCATCCATTTCCTGCGTGACGTATTTCGCCGAGCCCTGGCTGAAGTCGCTCGCCTGCAGCGTCGACGTCCAGTTGCGATGGATCAGGCGCGCCGTCATCTCCAGCCCGGCGACGGGATCGCCATTGCCATCGACAGCAAGAATCTCAGGCTCGATGGCACCGGGCTTTGGCACATAGCGTGGCACCTTGAGACCAAGCACGAAGGGCGGGACGGCATAGACGTTGGTGATGCTGCGGACCTGCAGATCGTCGTCGCCGGTAACGGTCGCCTCAATCATGTAGCGGCGCGGTTGGGCCGTAGGCTCGATCGTCGTGTCGAAGCTGATGCGCGAGGCACCGCCGGCATCCGTGCTGCCATCTCGCTCAAGCGCCGGCGAGGATTTGAATTCATCGCCGCCGGAATAGCGGGAATCCGTCGAAAACAGGAAGCCTTCATGGCCCGGCGGCGTCCAATTGTAAGGATACTGCACGGCTCGCCAGCGAATGGGGCGATCTGCCAGCAGACCGCCGGCAAAATAACGCGCGATCAGGTCAACGTTGAAGGAGGAATCGAGCGGCACCGTTTGCGGATTGTTGAGCACGACTTCAAACGTCGGCAGGCGATAGGCTTCCTTCTTGAAGGAGATACTGCCGCATTGGGTCATGTTGTCAGCCGCGTCATCGGCACTATCGGCGGTCTGCGCAGAATCGGCTTGAGCGTCGTCTGCCTGACCATCATCTGCGTTGCTGTCGCTTGGTTGATCGTCTGCATTTTCGTCGTCATTACCGGATTTTTGCTCCGGTTGCGCCTGGTCCGTGGCCTGCGCCGTGTCACCCGGTTCGAAGTGCACTTTGTAGTCACCGGTCGCCGGCGTCTCGGCGTCGAATTTGTGGTAGAAGTCACCGAAGGCGTCCAGCTTTACGGGTACGCGCCATTCCTGCTTGTCGGGGCCGGTGATCACGATCTGCCCGCCTTGTGTCGGCAGCGTCAGGTGGCCGCCGAGATAGCTGCGGACATATCCCTTGATATGAACCGGTTCCTCTGGTCGGTAGATCGGCCGCTCTGTGAAGACGTGGCATAGGGTGCGGGCCTGCTCGGCGCGATTTTCCTCTGGATTGGTGGTCCAATCCAGCCAGGAGGTCGACGGCTTGGTCCAATTATCCTGGGCATATTGGGCTGGCGCGTTATCGGGGTCGATGACGAGAGTATCGAGCCCCTTCGTCACGACGACACGCCGGATCTTAGCCTCGGCGCGCTGCTGCAGCTCCCAGGAGAAGAAGCCTTGCGCGTCCGTCGTGCCGGTTGCGAGTGTGACGAACTTGCCGTCTCTCAAGCCGTCGAGCCGAATTTGTGCGCCGTCGATCGGATTGCCCTTGGCAAGAGAGGTGACGGCAAAGCGAACCCGGTCCTGCTCCTCGACCGCACTCAAGGTCAGGTCGGTGACCTGCACGCGAAGCCAATGGCGGGTCTGACTGTCTACCGCGCGCAGGCCGACGAGATAAGTCCCGGGTTGGTCCGCTCCGGCAATCCTGGCAAAAGAGGATTTCAGATCCAGGCCGAATTTGGTGTCGACGCCGCCTCTGTGAATCGGCAGGTCCATGAATTGGGAAATAGCGGGCGAACCCAGGGCCTTGACGCGTGCCTGGATCGCGTCGGCTGAGATCTCATCGCTTTCAGCCCATTTCTGCGGCTCCTTGCCAGGCAAGGGTGGTGCTTCGTCGTCGTTCGTATCGAGGCCGGCTTGCGGGAAAGGCCAAAAATCGCGGGATAGCGGATCAATCGCATGGATGCGCACATCGGCCCTGTCATAGCCGCGCCCGCGCAACGGCACGAGTTGCGGGCCAAAGCGCTCGACCACGCCCTGCGACGCGTCCCAGACAAGCGAGGCCTGTTCCGGCGCGAAGGCGAATTTCCGGCTGAAGCCGGTAGCCAGCGGTCTGCCACGGTCGTCGGTCAGGGCACCGGCGGCTACATCGAGTGTATAGATCTTGTCTGTAAGAAAGCGGCCATGGATATAAAGACGCCCGTTGCTTGCATCTGCCGTCAGATCGTCCACGGGCGGAGAAATGCGCAGCGAGTCCCGCACAGACAATTGTTCGCCAGCCACTGGATTGCTGGAAAATCGGAAGATCAACCCACGAGCTTCGCCCGATCGCGTGGCCGGTGCCGCATCGGCATTGTCGACGGGGTTGCCATTATCATCGACTGCACCGCCGGAATCGCTGACGGTGGCGTTGGACGTGCAGCGCATGATGCCATCGCTTGTGGTGGCGTCGAAGCCTCGCCCGCAATCGGAGCTGATCATGGTGAAGGGCACGGCGGTGCGCACACGCAGCTCAAAGGTCTGATCGCTGAAATCTGGCGTATCGGCAAGCTTCAGCCGCAGAATGGCGATGCGGCCATCGGGCACGCTCGCATGCAGTTTCACCATATAGGATTGCTGGTCGCTGCGGCTGTTGCGTTCAAGCGGCTGGATATCGAAATCCTGCGCTCCCAACATCAAACCGCCTTCGTCGCCGATGCCTGGCGCCGGCCGCAGTTCTATCGACAGAAGGCGGCTCAGCGCCGCTACGTCGACGGGTTCGGCAAAGGTCAACGTGATCTGGTCAAGCTCGTTGATGGGATCACCGGCCGCGGCCGGGACGGTGGATACCGGTACCGGCAGCAGCGGTATCAATTCCGTCTCGCCGCCAGCGTCCTTTTCGTGACCCAGCATCTTGATCTTGACGCGTGCGAGAGGCTGCCATTTGTCGGCGGGCCTGAATTGCAGGGCGCGCGGGCCCAGCCATTGCCAGGCACCGGCGGCCGCCGGTTCCATCGTCACAAAACGCTCGGGCGAGTCTTCCGGGCCACCGGTTGCGGGGCCGGTGTCCGTGGGAAAGAAGATCGTTACCGGATCATAGGCGCGAAGGAACTTCTCCGGCACGATTTTGACGCCGTCGGCGCGTTGCAGAACATCCAGCGTCGGCGAAGTAGCGCTTTGCTGCGCGTGGCTGCTTGAGATCAGCGTTGAAGACGCAAGGGCGAGGGCAATGAGAAATACAATCTTTTTCATTGGTTTTCACTTCAATCCCGTGGGCTTCAAACCGGCGCGCTGCAGATAATCATTGATAATTTCAGGCGGCGGACCTGCTGGCGGTGGTGATAATCCAACCACCGAGGGCCTGACGACGAGCGTCGGTGCGTCGGCCGGTGCACGCGCCTCCAGGAGGTAATAGCCTGCCGTTAGCTGCTTGAGCTGATTGACGCCTTCGCCGAGCACCTGGCCTTTGGCATCCAGCAGGCGGCCGATGGCAAGGTCCGGATCGGAACGCAGGCCGACACCGATATTGCCGCTATTCTTGACCTCGAAGCCAAACAAGGCCGTCGCACCCGGCGCTAGCACCACCGGGGCTCCGACGCCGTCATTCACCGGGACGACCGGTGTTGCCGTCATATCCAGACTGCCCGACAAGGGGCCTTCGTGCGTGGAATAGAGCGTCAGGACCGCCTCGCCCGCCGCGAGATAGCGGTGGAATTCGGCGCCCGTCGGAAAAAGCTGCAAGTCTCGGTGACCATTTTGCTCCAATCCGACAATGACAGGGGCGTCGGTGCTGACATCAAGCACGATCGGCGGATCCGGATCGAGGCGGAAGGCCATGGCCTCGCCTTCAAGCGTTACGCTCTGCGGCAGGGTCGTCGTTTTTGGCTCGGGCTTCGGCCAGGGCGACTTGCCGCCACGCTCCAGCCACAGGGCCACAAGTCCGGCATTGTGATCGACGATCAACTGGCCGGGACCGGACACCGGGATGTGGTCGCCACGTAAGACCCGACCGTCGGCCTCAACAAAGGTCGCCGCGCCGCCGGAGACGTTCAGGACATCTCCCTTCATGGCATCAACCGCGATTTCTTCCGATCCGACCGTGCCGAAGAAGCGGCGCTTGATCTGATCGTTGCCGAGGGTAATGGCCTGTCCCGGCGACAGGCTGACGCGCGCGGAGGCTGCATCATTCGTCAGGTTGACCAGCCAGATTTCTTCGGCTGACGTCGCGATGCTGCGCGACAGGGGCGCCGCACCGGACCAGACGTTCAACAACTGAGTGGTTGAAGGGGCAGAAACGACGGCGATCCCGGGCGCCAGGTCGAGCGTGAGCCGTTTCACCCCATTCGTCAGCTTCACCGGCCGCGCGCTAAGGGCTGGAATGGTCGCCGTATAGGTGCCATTTAGCTGCACCACCTCGAGTTCCGCCGCATCGATTGGCCTAAGCCGCATCTGCAGGCTTTCGTCGCTTGCCGCGTTCCAGACACGCAGATCCCGGTTATCGGCGAGGGCGACAGCGCTGTTGAGGCTGACACCCATACCGCGTCCGGCCGTCAGTCCCGGCTGTCCAAAGGCCGAATCCGCGCGCCACAATCTTACTTTGCCTGGCATCGGAGATGTGGCGGGAACAACCGCCTGATCTCCCGGCGCAAGTGTCAGCGCGATCTCGGCATTGGTCTGTGCAGGGCTGACCTGCACATGTCCTGCTGCGCGCGAGACTAGCCATAGACGATCCGACTGCGGAGCAAACAATCCTGACGTGGCTGCCGTAAGCGGGCGATCGGCGCTTGCGCCCACAAGCAAATCCGCAGTGGCGCCGAGGTCTACAATGCCTGCCGATGGTGCATGCGCGAGTCCGACGTTCAGCGAAAGCCCAAGGCCGTCGATGGTGGTGGGCTCCAGAGAGACATCGCCGGGCTCATGCATATCGCGGGCGATACTGCGCGCGGCGATCTTGATGGGTGCGGTTCCGCCATCAAGGGTCCAGACCGATGCGCGCCATTGTGCTTCTTTCTCGGATGCAGGCCAGGCGATAACGGGCGAGCGGCCACGGGCAAAGGCTTGTGGCTTCCAATTGCCGTCGCCGTCCCGCTTTTCGACGGAGAGAACAAGGTCGCTGGTGGATTGAGCCGCCACCAGCGCCAGTTGGTCCTTTCCATTGGCCGGCAGGGGAAATATAAAGACGGAAGCGCCTGTGACTTCGGCTGTGCCATTCTCGGCAAGCGCTGGCTGTAGCTGCTCCTGCGGCAGGGCGAATTGAACCTCGATGTCCAAGGCATTGGCCTGATCGTCGCCTGCTGCCTCTTGGCCATCGCCGTTGGAGTCTGCTTCCGAATTGTCGGAATTGTCATCCGATTGGTTGCCCGTGCCCGCGGCTGCTGCTTGATCGAGGGCGAGTGTATAGGATCCGGCCGGTAGACGGGTCGACAGCGCGATGTTCCAGTCATCACTGCGCCCAGTCAGCCGCTCCAGGACGGTGCCATGTTCATCCTTCAGCACGCCCTTGATTTCGCTGTGGCCGAACGTACCGAGGCTGACGACACGGTCCGTCCCGACATTGAAGGAAAGCTCGGCGGGAAGGTTGACGAAGCGCGCCTCGCCGGGCTGGAGGTCCTTGGTGTTCAGGGAAATCTGGTAATCCAATCGGTCATCGTGAGCGAGGCTCATGAGATCGATCCGATAATGTCCGGCCTTCAACTTGCCGGTGAACCGCGGAGCGGCGACGAAGCGGGCGATCTGCTCCTTATCGTCGCGAAACAGGGTGCCGATCATGCCTTCGGTCAGATCGATGCTGATATCCGCATCGGCAAGGAGATCGAAAGTCCAGCTATCGGGAACCCGCGCGTCGCCCTTGCTCTGAGGCTCGCGCCATTGAAATGCCTGGGGCTGATTGAAGGCTAGCGGGTGTGGTCCGTGGCCCTGTAGCTGCGGCGGGTCGATCACGGGCCTCAGCCGCGCGACAAACCGCGTGTCGACGTCGCGCGGCAAGATCACGAGGCGGTAGTGCCCGGGCGTAAAATCCTCATTAAGGCTGGAGAGTGGGCCTGGCGGGGTGAGTGGCCAACCCTCCTCATCCTCCAGGCGAGCGGTGAGATCGCCGCCAAGGGAATAGAGATCAAGCTGATACGATCCCGCGCTCGCGATCTCGATCGGCACGATGGCGCCGCGTCCGCCGGAGAGAATTCCGCGGCTGGTGCCGTCGGCGACCAGGGTTGCGGCCGTCAAAAGCGAAGCCGGGGTAACGGCAATGCCAAGATGCCCGGAAGAATTCTGCGCGGACACATCGACCTGATAGGTTCCCGCGCGCAGATAGGTTTGCAGTAGCGCGTTGTGGCCATCGCCATTATCGGACGCTTCCCCCAGCCCCGGCAGGAATGACGTGCCAAGACGCAGTGACGTCTGCAAACGGCCGAGGGTCTCGACGCGATAAAGCCCCCCTTCCGCAACATCCACCCGGTAGGTTTTCTGCGCGTTTTCGGCGAGATCGAGAAACAGGCGTTGACCGGCAATCAGCGGAGATGCGGGTGCTGGCTGCACGCTCTTCCGCGCCGCAGCGGCATCAGCCTGCCAGGTGACGACTATGGACCGGGCAGCGGCCGGAGCAGGGAAGCGCAGCGTCAACGTCCGGCCTTTTGCATCTACCCGTTGGTTGCTGGTAGCAAAAGCGACCGGCATATTGTGCATGTCGACGGCGGCGATAGTCCCCCCGGCGGGCACATGGACGTCGATGCGCAAATCTGCTGGTGATGCCGGTCGCGACAGGGCATTCGCATCATCGGAGGCGCTGCCTTTCACCTGCGGCACGGGCGCTGGGATATTCGAATTGGGCTGGTTCTGCAGGGGCTGCGGCTGAGCAGAAGCATCTGTGGGCTGCCAAAGCGCCAGGGGCCGCGCCTGCAGGTCTGCGGGCAGGGCAACGGCACGAGGCCCGGTCAGCAGGCCGGGCGCGGCATTGGTGATGATCTCATAGCGCGTGGCCTTTTCGGCTTCCCGGATGCCAAACGAAATAGTCGTGCGAGCCGGGGCGGCGGGTTGTGGCGGCGGCGCAAGACCCGGTGTGCCGAAGGTGAGGTCGACGATGCCGATTGCATCATTGTCGGGCAGCAGGCGCAGCAGATAGTAGCCGGCGTTTAGATCGAAACGATCGGGATTGCGGCCATCGGCGCGCGGGGCATTGCCAACCAGAATCGGGCTGATGTCGGCATGCACGGCAACGCCCGAGGTGCGGATCGCGATCTGGCCTGCTTGTGTCATCTCGAACAGCAGCGAGGTCGGCCCGCGCAAATTGAAGCGCCGCCGCCAAGCCTGGCCTGGACCCAGATGAGGCGTGTCAGAGGCCACGATGGTGGCTTTGCCGCTGGCATCCTGGCGCAAGAGCAGAGCCGTGGCCGGAATTTCATCGCCGCCTTCGCCAGCAACGTCGAGACTGATGAGATTGGGCACCGAGCCGTCGAATTGGGTCTGGTTGCTGAACCGCAGCCCCCGAACCTGGAAATGCTGGCCTTCATAACCGGAGACTTCGACAATGCTCGGCTGACTGTCCGTCGATAGCGAAAGCGTGGCGGTCGGTTCACGATTCGATTTGCCGATTGCAGCACTTTGAAAGCTAGTCGCCGTGCTGGAAATCCGACCGGCCCGGAGCACCGCCGGTGCCGATTGCGGCAGCTCGAGCCGGAAGGTATCGAGATCCGCCGGAGCGTCAAAGCGTATCGACCCAAAAGGCCCGATGTCGCCTTCGGCAATCCCTCCGGCCAGCGACCTCTGCGTGCCGGTGCGGATATGGAATGGCTCAGCCATGTCCGAGTTGGTCCAGACAAGCTTCTGGCCGCCATAGGCCGTCACGAGGTAATGCCCGGGCTCGACCGTTCCCGTCAGCGTTGCCCGGGTCATGGGGAGACCCGGCTTCAGTTCAAAGATCGACATTTTCGGAGAGAGATCGACAATGTCGGTGCCGTTTCGCCACAAGCGCAGATCCTGAAGCGAGCGTCCGACCGCTTCTATATCGACGCGCCCGGATTCGGGAATGTCGATCCAGTAGGATCTTTGTTGCAGGTCGCTTAGATCGGCATGGATGGGGGTGATGGAGGTCAAAGCGGCGTCAGGCTGTTCAAGCTCCTGGTAGGCTTGTGCGGTAAGCTTGGCTTCGCCAGCGGCTCCCTTGGCTCCGAACACACGGATCTTATAGATGCCTTTGTCGAGCAGCGCATCGATCCGGCCGTCGCTGACGCCAGGTGCGCCCATGCGGTCCCCTGGTCCCGCGATCATATCGACAAGCTGCAGTGCCACACCGGACGTGCTCTGTGTGCGGATGGTGATATGGCCGGGCGTGTCGACGGTTAGCAAGGTGCTGCCATCTTGATCGGCAGGCAATTGATCCAACGCCAAATGCGGCTGCGACACGGGCCGGGGCAGGGCTTTGGGGGACGCTGGTTGAGATGCCGCGGCAACCGATGGCGCGGGTGTATCTTGTGCCGCCGCCGACTGTGTCGCCGGTGCTGTTGATGCCGCAGGTTCGACGCCCTGGGCAGCTTCGGGAGGCTGCTGGCTTGGAGGAGCGCTCGTAGCTTTCAGCGCCGCAAGACGTGTCTGATAGCTTGTTGCCAGGCATGTCGACAGCCGGACCGGGTCGGTGTCCACACAGGATTTATTACGGTCCGCCAACCAGCGGCGCTGTTGCTGGCGCAGGTCGTTCAGTTTTGTCGGGTCTCCGCTTAGATCCATCAGCGCCTGACGATAGGCGACCGCCAAGGCGGTATCCTGAGCAATTAGGGCTGGAGAAGTACAAATCGCCTTTTCGATAACGGTCTGTGCCTTGCTGCAATCAAAAGATTGCGCGTGGCAGACCGTCGAAAAAAGACCACAACCGAGACCAACAAGCACGCGAAGGCGGGAGACGAAAGTCATGAACAACTCGTTTCTTAGGTGGCCAGCACGTTAGTCAATATGAACTATCGTTGATCAAGACAAGAGCGCCACAGCGGATGCATCAAGCTGAGAACCGTCAACGAACTAAATGTTTGATGGCGGGACTGCGATACCCTTTCCGGCTGCCCCGAAGGCGGATAATGCAAGTGGATCCGTGCGCGCTGCGGACCGGCATTCATGGCCAAAGTTGATCAATTCAACCTCTTGGCCCCTGACCGGTTTCCGGTCCCCCTGGCATCTCCGGAGTTACTGAGAAAGCGAGGGGCGCAAAGGCTTCCGGTCTTTGTTTGGGGCCAGCTTCTTCTATTCAGAGACGACAGTTATGCCGTAAACGACCGGGCTCCGGTGCCAGCGCGCCTAAGACCGTGGTAGGATGCTCAGCTCTCTGTATCGAAGGGGTGGGCAGAGAAATGGAGAGGCGTCTCGCCGCGATACTTTCCGCTGACGTCGTTGGCTATAGTCGCCTCATGGGAGTGGATGAGGGCGGTACGCTTGAGCGGTTGAAGGCATGCCGTCGGGACCTCATCGATTCCGCCATCAAAGAGCACCATGGCCGGATCATCAAGCTGATGGGCGACGGCGCGCTGGTCGAATTTGCTAGTGTTGTGGACGCGGTTCAATGCGCGGCCGTAATCCAGCGGAGTATGTCCAGCAGAGACCAGGGAGTTTCCGAGGAACAGCGCATTCGGTTTCGCATCGGGGTCAATCTCGGCGACATCATTGTTGAAGGCGATGACATCTATGGCGACGGCGTCAACATAGCCGCCCGCCTGCAAGGCATTGCCGAACCTGGCGGAATTTTCATATCCGGCGCCGCATTCGACCAAGTCGCACACAAGGTCGATGTCGGCTTTTCGGCGCTCGGCGAGCATCGGCTGAAGAACATAGCGGATCGGGTTCGCGTCTACCGCGTTCTGCTTGACCCAGTCCACACTGGCAAGGTCGTCTTTGCCCCTCGGGCAAAGTCGCGAGGTATGGCGCTGTTGGCTCTCGCAGCGCTATTGATCGCAACCACCGCGGCTGTCGTCGCATGGCAATGGCTTTACAAGCAACGCCCATCGATCGCAGTGCTGCCCTTTGCCAACTTGAGTGACCAAACTCAGGATTATTTCGCCGATGGTATTACCGACAACCTGATTACCGATCTAACCAGGCTGTCGAAACTTGACGTCATCTCCCAGAATTCCGTCTTTGCCTACAAGGGTAAGCCCCACGTTCTGGCAGACATACGCCGTGATCTCGGCGTGCGCTTTGTTGTGGAGGGCAGCGTGCAGCGAATTGGCGACCTGATGCGCGTCAACGCGCAACTGATCGATACTAACAGCGGCGACCATCTGTGGGCCAATCGGTTTGACCGCAGCGGGGCGGACGTGTTTGCCGTGCAGGACTCGATGAGCCGCCAGATCGCCAATGCACTCGGTCTGAAGCTGACGTCGTCCGAGGCGGAGCGAATTGCGCGTCCGCCGACCGCCAATCTCGAGGCATATGATTATTATCTGCGTGCCGAGCAGGCGGCCCGTACCGGACGTCGTTCCCTGATGCTGGAGGCATTGGCGCTGTTTGACAAGGCTGAGGCACTGGACAGCGGCTTTGCCGAAGCCTTCGCGTCCGATGCGCACGCGACGGCCTATGTCTGGCGAAGCGCGTATGATGACGTCCTCCAGAGCGCCCTGGCGCGAAAAAGGGCCTATGACAAGGCAAGTCGCGCTCTTGCCCTCGATCCTGAACTACCGTCGCCGTATGCGGTCCTCGCCATCATGCAGGTCGTGGATCGACGTTACGAGCAGGCTATCGCCTCGGCGCAGAAGGCCGTGTCGCTCGGCCCCGCCGATGCCGAAGCCCATATGGCGGTCGCATATGTTCAAATGATCTCGGGCAATCACGCCGACGCCGCTGCGGCCGTCGAGAAGGCGCTCAGGTTCGATCCGAACCTCTCCGCCATCGATCGATACACGGCTGGCATGATTTTTTATCTGCAGCGCGATTACGAGAGGGCGATAGATAGTTTCAAACGCGCGGGCTACGGCTCTCAAGGCAACGGCGAGTTCGTTACCCCACTCGCCATGGCCTATGTCCGTGTCGGTCGCATTGATGAGGCTCGAGCGACTGTCGCCGAAGCCGAACGTCTTCTCGGGGGGCGCGACAGCATCGCGGCCTGGCGGCTCGGCAATGCCCATTTCAGGGAAGAGGATTTGGCATTTATCCTAGACGCGCTGCGCGAGGCCGGGCTGCCGGAATGGCCGTTCGGCTTCCAGGGCGACGAGCAATATCGGTTGAAGGGTCCCGAGATCGCGGCCGCCGTCATGGGCAAACTTCTGCGGGGAAAGACCGAGCCGACCGAAAGCCCTGCGCTCATGCAAGTCCAACTGGACGGCAAGGCCGCATTCCGCTCGGCATCCCAGATGATGACCGAGAAGGTTTCTGTCAAAGGGGACCTGCTTTGCGAGCAAAGTGAAAATGCATTTGGCCGACCCGATTGCGGCCCGGTCTATAGACATGCAAATCCGGCCGACGAAACCAGCTATGCTTACGTGAATTCGACCAAGGTCTTCTATTTTTCGCCTGCCCAATAGAGCCTTTTTAGTGGTCAGTGATACTGATCCAGTTCGAGATCGGCCGCGACCTTCGGCCATTTGGCATCGGCCCTGGTCACAGTGTCCGCCGGATGCGCGGCAAACTCCTCCGCATACGCCTGGTCATACATCAGGTAAAGCTTGCCTTCGATAATCTTGAAGGCTTCTGGATCGATGTTGACCGTGACGGACCCGCTGCTTACTTCGCCCGCGCAATAGCCGCCGTATTGAGGCGCGTATTTAAGCGGTTCGCTCATAAACATCTCGCGATGTTTAGCACTGGCGAAATGCCACGGCGTCCCCATCCATTCGTAGGAGATTTTTTCCGAGCCTTTCGTCGCTTTGCCTTCGGTAAAGTAGGCGACCGTGTCGTATCCCATGATGGCGACGCCGCCGAAGTACCCCGTGTTTACCGAGTCGTCGGCCATGGCTGGTGATCCACTGACAGCGCCTGCGACAGCCAGACCGATCATTGCCAAAGAGTGACCAATGCATTGTCCCCCGTTTCCAAAGTGCATCTGCGCCTCCTGTTTAATCGTGGATTTCCATGCACTTAGCGTAATTATCCTCGCCGAGAACGCTGGCCGGAGGACACGTCACGCCATGCCGCTTGAACAGACGGACGATATCGACATTGCCTTTCCACATGGCCCTCGTGATCGGCGCGTAGCCGTGAACCTCGGCGTGGGTGACGTCAGCCCCCTTCGCAAGCAAAAACTCCGCGAGGAGGACGTGGTTCTCTTCGCCCGCAACCATGAGCGGCGTAACACCGGCTTTGTTGGATGCATCGTCGAGAATTGCTCCGTGGTCCAGGAGCAGCTTGCAGATGGGTAGGCTACCCGAAAATGCCGCGGCATGAAGGGGTGTAAAGCCGCCTGCATTCCTTGCCATGACATCGGCATTTCTGCCTATCAACAGCTCGGCTACGGCAAGCTGATTTTCGAGCGCGGCGTTGATGAGTGGTGTCGCCTGGTCGTGAGTGCGGCTGTTGACATCGGCGCCCGAAGCCAAAAACTGTTCCACGGCAACGGTGTTTCCCGCTGAAACGGCATCGAACAAGGGATCGCCCGCGGCCCCCATTGTCGCTGCAAAAAACAACGCTACCGATGTAAGAAACCGGCGCATAGCTTTCACCCTAAAGTTTGTGACAGAATAGCACGCCGTCGGGGCTTAGGCTACCTTGCAGCGCTGTCGGCTGTAGCAGCGAGCGCACAGACGACGTTTCTTCAGGGAGCAATAGAAGAAGGAATTTCCGCCAAGCGCGCACTTGTGCATGGTTGCGGTTGCCTGCGCAAGGCTGTCCATTTTACGATCTGCAGTCCAAATTGCGCAACAAGTTGTGTTTGCCGCAATCGGCGATGTACTTTGTTAAGGACTCTGTACTCAAACTGCATTGCGCCTATTCATCTTCTTTCCTGATCGATGAATTCGCTGAGCCTTCAACTCCGCTCGAATGAATTGTGCGGTTCTTCCCGATGAAAGTTCGACCGGATGTATGACACCTCCTGTCCCTTTGCCGGCAGGAGGATCCATGTGATGCTGCTATCTCTCTCCCATAACTGGCAGGCGGATGGTTCGTTTGCGGATAGCGATGCAGTTGCTCAGCCCGGCGCGATTGCCCGCGTGGACGAGTCTAGCCGGCACGAGAAGCAGAGGCTTGAAGATGCGCTTGAATTCGCGGAAACGATCATCGCCGCCATCCCTGATATTCTGTTTGAGATGGACCGAAACGGACGGTATCTCCAGATATGGACAAAGCATCCGGAACTTCTGGCTGCGACCAAACAACAACTGCTGGGCAAAACGGTAAACGACGTCCTCCCGCCTGAAGACGCGGCGGCTGCGTTGCGCGCCATCCGCGAGGCCGACGAGAAAGGCGCCAGCGATTGTCACGTCATTCGCATCGTCCAACAGAACGGCGAGTCCCGATGGTTCGAGCATCATGTTGCAAAGAAAGCGGGCAGTGAAACATCCTCCCAAACGTTTCTTGTTCTGTCACGGGATGTTACCGAACGGAAGCTGGGAGAGCATATTCTAGATGAAGCGCGAACACGCCTCCTCACGGTACTTCAGACTATACCCGACATGGTATGGTTGAAGGATATCGAGGGCGCCTATCTCCTTTGCAATCACGCCTATGAGCGTCTGATCGGCAAGTCGGAGTCCGAAATTGTTGGCAAAACGGATCTAGACCTGTTTGACGCCGACGTCGCACGCCTTTTCCGCGAAAGGGAGCTGGAAGCGATCCGTGCCGGAGGCGTCGTGATCAATGAGAAATGGGTCACACACCACGACAGTGGACAACGCATACTTCTGGAAACACGAAAGGTCCCAATCGTTGGCGCCGAGGGAAAGACAACGGGTGTTCTCGGCGTGGCCCGCGACATTACCGAGTTGAACGCCTCCCGCGAAAAAATTCATCGGATGGCCTTCTACGATTCGCTTACGGACTTGCCCAACCGGGAACTGTTCTTTGGGCGGTTGCGGCAAGCGATGGCAGATGCTGAGTCCCATCGCCAAGTTGTAGGCGTCATGATGATGGACATCGACCATTTCAAAGCCGTAAACGACACGATGGGACATCCCGTCGGCGACGAACTGCTTTGTCAGGCGGCCAGACGCTTCCAGGCAAGCGTGCGCAGCGCCGACACCGTGGCCCGTCTCAGCGGCGATGAATTCGCCATCCTCTTGCCAGACATCCGGCACGCGGACGATTTGCGCGATATCGCCACCAAGATGCTCAAAACATTCGACGAACCCTTCCTGCTCGACGGCAGGGAAGTCTTCGTCTCATGCAGCATCGGGATCGCGCTCCATCCCGAGCATAGCACTGATGCAAACGATCTCGTCAAATATGCCGATTCCGCAATGTATTTGGCAAAGCGTCTTGGGCGGGGAGGCTTCCAATTTTATTCGAGGCAACTGACAGCAGACGCGCAACACCGCCTGATGCTGGAATCGGAATTGCGCCGGGCCATCGAGCGCTGCGAACTGGAAGTGTACTACCAACCCAAGGTACTCGTCGAAAACGGCAGGATAGTCGGCTCGGAGGCTCTCCTGCGATGGCATCACGGAAAGATGGGCATGGTTCCTCCGGCTCAGTTCATTCCGATTGCCGAGGACACTGGATTAATCGCGGATTTGGGCAGATGGGTATTTCGCGAAGCCTGTCGAACCGCGGCAGAATTGAACGGCGACAGCCCAGCGTCTCACAAAATGGCGATCAATGTCTCATCCAGGCAGTTCCAGCGATCTGATCTGCTGGAGATGGTAACCCAGATTCTCGATGAAACCGCCTGCCACCCTGAGTGGATCGAGATTGAGATCACGGAAAGCCTTCTGCTGGATCAACAATACGAGACACTGGCCACTCTTTGTGCCCTTCGGACGATGGGAATCTCAATTGCCATCGATGATTTCGGTACCGGCTATTCGGCGTTGAATTATTTGGCTCGCTTTCCCATCGACACCCTGAAAATCGATCGATCATTCATCAGCAGTGGAGACAAGCGCAGCGCAGAGCTAGTCAAGGCCATTCTCTCGATCGCCCGTTGCCTTGGGCAAAACGTCGTGGCGGAAGGTGTCGAGACGGTCGAACAGGCGGCGTTCCTAAGGGCTAACGGATGCGACGCGGCACAAGGGTTCTTGTACAGCAAGCCCGTGCCAAAAGCCGAATTCGTGAAGCTGCCGCAGTTCTTGAGGTCTGATCGGGATTGATGCCAAATGGACGTCGTTCGGTCTGAAGGGCGCGTTTCATGCGCGCTATTGTTTAGTGCCGGCTTCGAAATTTCGTCATCGCGGCCATGGTAGGACGAGATGATGGAGCATCGCTGAGACGTCCCCATTTCAACGGCTTGAAGCTGATTGCCGTCGCCGTGGCCGCGTAGGATCCGGAGACGCGGCATCGATTCCCGCTCCTGACAGTCATTCCCAAATCGAACCGCCGCTTTCCCATTTGCCCCCAACGTGGTGAAAGCGGCGGCTCGACTGCCCCATTGGAACTATGCCTCTGGGGCTTCTCTACCAAATCAGATTTGATCAAGGGCACATTGATGAGGATCAAGGTATTCGCTATCGCCTGATCTACATTTTGGAAAATTGTGCATAAGCGGACGTGCCAAGGAATACGGCTGACATGACGTGCTCTGTGCTTGTCTGCCGCTCGAGATGTTTGGCGGATCTCTGGGACACAGCGATCCATTGGGCCGGAAACTGGTCTTGGCGGCAGCATGCTCAGGATTGCCACGTCGCCCTTTTTTAGCAAGAATTGATCTGACGTTCGGTGGGAGGAGCCCAATGTACGAGCATTCTGCGCATGCGGATCAGGTTTATGCATCCGCGCAGTCTGTTGCTGCAAGTTCTACGATCGTCGCCTCCTGGCGGCGCTGCATGACCATGCATCGATTGGCACCGGAGGAAAAGCGGTTGCCTGTTCGTCTGAGCGACCAGGAATTTCGAACGGCATGTCAACAGTCGGAAAGGCTGCTGGTGGAAGCGGCTGATGAACTCGGTCGGCTCTTCTCGACAGTCGGAAAGGCTGGCTGCTGCCTGCTTCTGACCGATCGTGACGGCATTGCGCTGGAGCGACGCGGCACGGCAGGCGACGATAAGGAGTTCCAGAATCTCGGCCTTTGGACCGGCTCGGTGTGGACCGAGGCGAGCATCGGCACGAACGGCATCGGCACCGCGCTTGCTGACGATCGGGCGGTGGCGATCGTTCGGGATCAGCACTTTTTCTGCTCCAATATCAATCTGAGCTGTACCACGGCGCCGATCCGCGACCATCGCGGCCAGATGGCCGGTGCGCTGGACGTTTCAACATGCCGCGAGGATGTCAACGAGGTGACGCTGGCGATCATCTCCCAAACGGTTCGCGAGGCGGCCATGCGTATCGAACTCGGTCTTTTCCGCAGCGCCTTTGCCGGAGCTCGTTTTGTTTTGGTTCCGACCGATAGCGGTTCGACCTCGGCGCTTCTCGCCGTCGATCGGAACGACATGGTGCTTGGTGCGACGAGAGCCGCGCGCGTGGCGTTGAAGCTCGACGACCAACGCATTTCCGCTGGCGTCCCAGCCACCGATGCATTGCGGGAAAAGCATCTGGACGATGGAAAAGCTCTTCAGGAGGCTGAACGTGCCGCTCTTCTCAGGGCACTGTCACGCGCCAATGGCAATGTGACGCAAGCCGCACTCTCCCTTGGCATGAACCGTGCCACTCTTCATCGCAAGATGAGGAAGCTGGATCTGCATTGACCGATCGAAAGTGTCGCAGAGTTGCGACACTGTGCGCTGCGGTATGGACCACGCACCCTGTCGTCCGGCGATAAAGACGCGCAGATTTCTCCCATCGGGTTTGCAGCCCGGAATTGTCGACCAAGGGAGGATGACATGCTGCATCAGAAAATCGTCGAATCTCCGTTCAAGCTCAAATATGGGAATTATATTGGCGGCGAATGGCGCGAGCCGATCGGCGGCAGATATTTCGACAACATCACGCCGGTGACCGGCGGCAAGATCTGCGAGATTCCACGCTCGGACGAGAACGACATCAACGCGGCGCTGGACGCCGCCCACGCGGCCAAGGACAATTGGGCCAAGACATCAGCCGCTGAGCGCTCGAACATTCTGATGAAGATCGCCCAGCGGATGGAAGACAAACTCGGAACGCTTGCCGAGGCGGAGACGTGGGACAACGGCAAGCCCATTCGCGAAACAATGGCCGCCGATATTCCACTCGCGATCGACCATTTCCGCTATTTCGCCTCTTGCATTCGCGCTCAGGAAGGCTCGATCGGCGAGATCGACCAAGATACCGTCGCCTATCATTTTCATGAGCCGCTCGGCGTCGTCGGCCAGATTATCCCGTGGAACTTCCCGATCCTCATGGCCGCCTGGAAGCTGGCGCCTGCCCTTGCGGCCGGCAATTGCGTCGTTATCAAGCCCGCCGAACAGACGCCCGCTTCGCTGCTCGTCTGGGCGGAAATCGTCGGGGATTTGCTGCCGCCCGGCGTGCTTAATATCGTCAACGGCTTCGGCCTGGAGGCCGGCAAGCCGCTCGCGACCAGCCCGCGTATCGCCAAGATTGCTTTCACCGGCGAAACGTCGACCGGTCGGCTGATTATGCAATATGCTAGCCAGAACCTGATACCCGTCACGCTCGAACTCGGTGGCAAGTCGCCGAACATCTTCTTTGCGGATGTGATGGCGGAAGACGACGACTTCTTGGACAAGGCGCTCGAAGGGTTCGCCATGTTCGCGTTGAACCAGGGCGAAGTTTGCACTTGCCCCAGCAGGGCGTTGGTCCAGGAATCCATTTACGATCGTTTCATGGAAAAGGCCGTGAAGCGGGTCGAGCAGATCAAGCAGGGCAACCCGCTCGATTCCGCTACGATGATCGGTGCCCAGGCTTCCAGCGAGCAGATGGAGAAGATCCTTTCCTATCTCGACATCGGGAGGCAGGAAGGAGCCGAAGTGCTGACGGGCGGCGGTCGTAATGATCTCGGTGGTGAGCTTTCAAGCGGCTACTACATCAAGCCGACGATCTTCAAGGGTCATAACAAGATGCGCATCTTCCAGGAGGAGATCTTCGGCCCAGTGGTGTCCGTGACCACCTTCAAGGACGAGAAGGAGGCGCTGGAAATCGCCAACGACACGCTCTACGGCCTCGGTGCCGGCGTTTGGACCCGCGACGGCAACCGCGCCTATCGCTTCGGGCGGGAGATCCGGGCCGGCCGCGTCTGGACGAATTGCTATCATGCCTATCCCGCCCATGCTGCTTTCGGCGGGTACAAGCAATCTGGCATCGGTCGCGAGACACATAAGATGATGCTCGATCACTACCAGCAGACCAAGAACATGCTGGTGAGCTACAGCCCGAAGGCGCTTGGCTTCTTCTGATCTCCTCTCAAGCGCTATGCAAAGGCTTCCGGCTGTTGGCTGGAAGCCTTTAGCGCGCTTGAGGGAAAGTTTTGGGCGACGAGAAGGGTCAAGCCTCGGCCTCGCGTTTTCTACCGGCTAAAGTGGATAGGGAAGTTGGGTCAGGTCAAATTCGTCGCTGCCGTCGATATAGGAATCAAAGCCGCACTCGGCCGCAAGCCTGGCAGAATCAAGGATGGCGATCGTCTGACCATCGACCCTGATCCCCGCCTTTTCGAGACCGGACAGAGCACGGGAAAAGGATTCGCGGGTAACGCCGAGTTCGGAGGCGATCAGGGTCTTCTCATAAGGAAGGATGGCCTTGTCGGGCGTTCCCTGCCGCGCCGATAAGGTGAGCAGGTAGCAGCCAATGCGTTGGGTGGAAGACCTCAGCTTTAGATTCTTGATCTGCCGCACCATTCGGCGGAACTGATGAGCAAGGCTTCCGATCACGGCATGCGCAAGCAACGGCTCGCGCGCCACGGCCCGGCGGAATGTTTCTGCATGGATTAGCAGAAAACGCGAGAGTTCCGGCACACGCGCCTGCATGAGGTAGGGCGCGCCCGTTGCGACGGCAGCGGGAATGAGGAGCCCCGGCTCGCGCACCGCTTCGATCAATACCTCGCGTCCCTCCCGCGACTGGCCAAACAACTGGACCGACCCCGAAAGAAGTGCGATCTGGAAGTTTGGTATGTCACCCTGCTCAAAAAGCACGGTGCCTGGCGCCACGCTATGCTGTACCGAATTGCCAAGCAGCTCCTTTCGTGTTGCGTCGGGCAGCGACTGAAACAATGGCAGTTCTTCCAGCATGCCCCGGAATGATGCGCCGTACTCTCCTTTTCTCATCGATCTCCGTCCCACCGGCAACGGTCCGCGATTCTTAGAACAGAACGGGACCCGTGCGCTCACCTTCGGCGGCCGCCCAACGCGGCTCACATCAAAACAGTATGTGATAAAAATCACGCCGATGATTGATGTGGATCAAGGAGTGCAACTGACTGTGTTGCCATCCTGCTGTCGATAGCTCCCAACCGCGCCAAGCGCGAACTTTTCATCGAGGGCAGCCCATGACACAGGAAACGGCACGACCCAAGGCCGGTCAAATTTTGGGAATGAGCACAGCCGCGTTCACGGCCTGCTTTGCGGTATGGACGATCTTCTCGATCATCGGCATCCGCATCCGACAGGAACTCGGACTAAGCGAAACTGAATTCGGGCTTCTGGTCGGCACACCCATCCTCACCGGCGCGCTGATCCGCGTCCTGCTTGGCATTTGGACCGACCTTTACGGCGGGAGGCTCGTCTTCACCGCAACCATGCTCGCCGGTGCGGCCGCGACTTTCCTGCTATCTTATGCGCACACTTACCCGCAGATGCTGGTGGCCGCGCTTGGGATTGGCATCGCAGGCGGCTCCTTCGCCGTCGGTGTTGCCTATGTGTCGCGCTGGTATCCGCCCGAAAAACAGGGAACCGCACTCGGCATTTTCGGCGCCGGCAATGTCGGCGCGGCCGTCACCAAGTTCCTTGCTCCCTTCGTCCTCGTCGCCTTCGGTTGGCAGGCGGTCGCGCAGATTTGGGCTGCCGGACTTGCCGTCATGGCTATTCTGTTCTGGCTGACCACCAAGGATGATCCGGTAACCGCCGAGCGGCGTCGCTCCGGCATCCGGCCGACGAGCGCCTGGCTCGAACTCGAACCGCTCAAGAATGTGCAGATCTGGCGCTTCGGACTTTACTATTTCTTTGTGTTCGGTGCGTTCGTCGCACTGGCACTCTGGCTGCCGCAATACCTGATCAAGGTCTATGGCCTTAATATCGAGACGGCAGGCATGATCGCTGCCTTCTTCTCGGTGCCGGCGAGCCTGTTGCGCGCCTATGGCGGTCATCTGTCGGATACCTATGGCGCGCGCCGCGTCCTCTATTGGACTTTCCTTGTCTGCACAGCGGCGACTTTCATACTCTCCTATCCGCCGACCGACTATGTGGTCCACGGCGCAAACGGTACGACCTCATTCCATCTTGAAATGGGCCTTGGCGGCTTCGTCGTCACGATCTTCGTGCTCGGCTTCTTCATGGCGCTCGGCAAGGCAGCCGTCTACAAGCACATTCCAGCCTACTATCCGAACCATGTCGGCTCGGTCGGTGGCCTCGTAGGTATGATCGGGGGCCTCGGCGGCTTTGTCCTGCCGATCCTCTTCGGCGTGCTGCTCGACTTAACGGGTCTGTGGACGAGCTGCTTTATGGCGCTCTTCGTGCTTGTCGGCGGTGCGCTCGTCTGGATGCATCTTGCGATCCGCCAGATGGAGCGCGGGGCCGCCGGCGTGCCCCTTTCTCGGTTGCCGCCCTTCCCGGAAATGCAGGGATTGCCTGAACCAGTGGTTCAGACCCGTCCGAGCAAGGCGGTGCTGACCGACTGGCGCCCCGAAGATCCGGTGTTCTGGCAGAAGATCGGCCGGGCAGTCGCTCGCCGAAATCTCTTGCTGTCAATCCCGGCGCTGCTTCTCTCCTTTGCCGTCTGGCAGGTTTGGTCGGTCGTGGTCGCCAAGCTACCGCTCGCGGGTTTCACCTTCAGCGCCGACCAACTCTTCTGGCTCGCCGCATTGCCGGGCCTGTCGGGTGCTACGCTGCGGATCTTCTACTCGTTCATGGTGCCGATCTTCGGCGGCAGGCTCTGGACGACGCTCACCACCTGGTCACTCATCATCCCGGCGGTGGGCATCGGTTACGCCGTGCAGCATCCCGAAACGCCTTATGTCGTATTCCTGATCCTGGCCTTGCTTTGCGGTTTCGGCGGCGGCAATTTCGCCTCTTCCATGGCCAATATCTCCTTCTTCTTCCCGAAATCGGAGAAGGGCAATGCGCTTGCGCTCAATGCCGGACTTGGCAATCTTGGTGTCAGCGTCGTGCAGTTCGCCGTGCCGCTTGTCATTGCAGTAGGTCTCTTCGGGCCGCTCGGCGGTACACCTCAAATGGCAGCCAGCACAGCCGGAGTTGCGCCGCTCTGGCTGCAGAATGCCGGTTTCTTCTTTGTGCCCTTCATCGTGCTGTCGGCTTGCGCCTCCTGGTTCGGCATGAATGACATCGCCTCGGCCAAGGCCTCGTTCGCAGAGCAGGCAATCATCTTCCAGCGGAAACACAACTGGATCATGTGCTGGCTCTACACCGGTACGTTCGGCTCCTTCATCGGCTATTCCGCGGGCTTCCCGTTGTTGTCGAAGATGTTGTTTCCGGAGATCAATGCGTTGCAGTTCGCCTTTCTCGGACCGCTGGTCGGCGCGCTGTCGCGCTCAGCTACCGGCTGGCTTGCCGATCGCTATGGCGGCGCGCGCGTCACCTTCTGGGTCTTCGCGTTGATGATGGCCGGTGTTGCGGGCGTGCTGTGGTTCACGGGCATGAGAGATCAGCCCGGCGCCTTCTGGGGCTTCTTTGCCAGCTTCCTCGTCCTTTTCTTCGCCACTGGCGTCGGCAATGCCTCCACCTTCCAGATGATACCGGCGATCAGCGCCAGGGAGATGGAGCGGCTGATGCCCGGTGCCGACGCCGAGATGCGTCGTCGTCAAGGGGAGAAGGAGGCGGCCGCCATCACCGGCTTCACCTCGGCGATTGCCGCTTTCGGAGCCTTCTTCATTCCGAAGAGCTTTGGCACCTCGATCGCGTTGACCGGCAGCGCCGAGACAGCGCTCTGGGCCTTTCTCGTCTTCTACGTGAGCTGCCTTGTCCTTACCTGGGTCGTCTACACCCGCAAGGGCGGCCTTCTTCATGACATCGAGCGGCGCAAGCGCCGCACCGCCGGCCAAGCCGCCGCGGCCGAATAACAGGGAGAAATATATGTCGCACTTCCTCGACCGTCTGACCTTCTTTCGCAAGAATGTTGGTCAGTTCTCCAACGGGCATGGGATCGTCACCAGCGAGGACCGCTCCTGGGAGGATGGCTACCGCAAGCGTTGGCAGCACGACAAGATCGTCCGTTCTACCCATGGGGTGAATTGCACGGGTTCCTGTTCATGGAAGATCTATGTCAAGGGCGGGATCGTCACCTGGGAGACCCAGCAGACGGACTATCCGCGCACGCGACCCGACCTGCCGAACCACGAGCCGCGGGGCTGTGCCCGCGGTGCTTCCTATAGCTGGTATCTTTATTCCGGTGCACGGGTGAAATATCCGATGATCCGCGGCCGGCTGCTGAAGCTCTGGCGCAGGGCACGGAAAACCATGTCGCCGGTAGCGGCCTGGGCCTCGATCGTAGAAGACACTGAGAAGCGAAAGTCCTACATCTCGATCCGCGGCCATGGCGGCTTTGTGCGAGCCACCTGGGATGAGGTCAACGAGATCATCGCCGCCGCCAATGCCTATACGATCAAGGCGCACGGCCCCGACCGCATCATTGGTTTCTCGCCGATTCCCGCCATGTCGATGGTTTCCTATGCAGCCGGGTCACGTTATCTGTCGCTGCTCGGCGGCGTCTGCATGTCCTTTTATGACTGGTATTGCGACCTGCCTCCAGCAAGCCCGCAGACCTGGGGCGAGCAAACGGATGTGCCGGAATCGGCCGACTGGTACAATGCCGGCTTCATCATCGTCTGGGGCTCGAACGTACCACAGACCCGCACGCCGGACGCCCATTTCTACACCGAGGTCCGCTACAAGGGCACCAAGAGCGCTGTCGTAAGCCCGGACTATGCCGAGGCGACCAAGTTTGGCGATATTTGGCTCAATCCAAAGCAGGGAACGGATGCCGCGCTGGCGCTTGCCATGGGCCATGTCATTCTGCGCGAATACCATCTCGATCGTTCGGTTCCCTATTTCGACGATTATACGCGGCGCTACACCGACATGCCGTTCCTGGTGCGTCTTGCCGAGCGGAACGGCAAGCTGGTGCCTGAGCGCCTGCTTCGCGCCTCGGAGCTCAAAGGCGCGCTCGGAGAGACCAACAATCCGGAATGGAAGACGGTTGCCATCGACGAGAATACCGGTGATCTGGTCGCCCCGCTCGGTTCGGTCGGCTACCGCTGGGGCGAACAGGCGAAATGGAACCTTGAGGAGAAGGATGGCCACGGTCGCGATATCCGCCTCAAGCTCACGCTTGCAGGGGACGGAGCGGAAATCAGGGCGGTCGATTTCCCCTATTTCGGCGGACGTGCCACCGAACATTTCGTTGCGACTGCACATGACGAAATCCTGACCCGCAACGTTCCGGTCCGTACCATCGCCGGTGTGGATGGCGAGCCCGTGACGGTCGCGACCGCGTATGACCTTATGATGGCGAATTACGGTCTCGACCGCGGCTTCGGCGGCGCCAACGTTGCTCGCAGCTATGACGAGGACATGCCGTTTACGCCGGCCTGGGCGGAACGTGTCACCGGGGTGAAACGTGATGCGATCATTACTGTCGCGCGCGAGTTTGCCACCAATGCCGAAAAGACCAACGGTCGCTCGATGGTGATCCTCGGCGCGGGCGTCAATCATTGGTACCACATGGATATGACCTACCGAGGGATCATCAATCTCCTGGTGTTCTGCGGCGCCATAGGCCAGTCGGGCGGCGGTTGGTCGCATTATGTGGGGCAGGAGAAGCTGCGCCCACAGACCGGCTGGACGCCGCTGGCCTTCGCGCTCGACTGGAACCGGCCGCCCCGCCATATGAACTCTACCTCCTTCTTCTACGCGCATACGGATCAATGGCGTTACGAGACACTGACGGCGGAGGAGATCCTCTCGCCGACGGCACCGGAAGGCGACTGGAGCAGAAGCTTCATCGACTATAACGTCAAGGCTGAGCGTATGGGCTGGCTGCCATCGGCGCCTCAGCTCAAGCAAAATCCGCTCGACATCGCCGCAAAGGCGAAAGCCGCGGGGCTGGCGCCAAGGGATTATGTCGCCGGCGCACTCAAGTCCGGCGAGCTGGAACTGTCCTGCCACGACCCCGACGACCCCGCGAACTGGCCGCGCAACATGTTCGTCTGGCGCTCGAACCTGCTTGGCTCATCTGGCAAGGGGCACGAATATTTCCTGAAGCACCTGCTTGGAACCGAAAACGGCGTCATGGGCAAGGATCTCGGGACAGAAGGCGCGGTGCGCAACAAGGAGGTCGTCTGGCACGACGACGCGCCGCGCGGCAAGCTCGACCTGCTGGTGACACTCGATTTCCGCATGTCCACCACCTGCGTCTATTCGGATATCGTCTTGCCGACCGCGACCTGGTACGAAAAGAACGATCTCAATACATCCGACATGCATCCCTTTATCCATCCGCTGTCGGCGGCGGTCGACCCGGCGTGGGAAGCTCGTTCCGACTGGGAAATTTACAGGGGCCTCGCCAAAACCTTCTCACGGGTTGCATCGGAGGTGCTCGGCATCGAACAGGACGTCGTCCTCACACCGATCCAGCATGACAGTGCCGGCGAGATGGCCCAGGCCTTCGATGTGAAGGACTGGAAGCATGGTGAGATCGAAGCCATTCCAGGCCGCACGATGCCGTCCGTCGCCGTCGTCGAGCGCGACTATCCCAATATCTATGCACGATACACGGCGCTCGGGCCGCTGATGACATCCGTCGGCAATGGCGGCAAGGGCATCAACTGGCAGACGCAACACGAGGTCGAAGCGCTTGGGGCACTCAACGGCGTGCATTCGGAGGGTGCGGCAAAGGGCCTGCCGAAAATCGAGAGCGACATTGATGCGGCTGAGGTCATCCTGATGCTCGCACCGGAGACCAACGGGGAGGTGGCGGTGAAGGCCTGGGATGCCCTGTCTGCGGCAACCGGCCGCGACCATGCCCATCTCGCCGTTCCCAAGGAAGACGAAAAGATCCGCTTCCGCGATATCCAGGCGCAGCCGCGCAAGATCATTTCATCGCCCACATGGTCGGGCATCGAGAGCGAGAAGGTCTGCTACAATGCCGGCTACACCAATGTTCATGAGCTGATCCCCTGGCGCACGCTTACCGGCCGTCAGCAGCTCTATCAGGATCACCTCTGGATGCGGGCCTTCGGCGAAGGTTTCGTCACCTGGAAGCCGCCGATCGACCTGAAGACGATCGCGGCCGTCAAGGACCACCGACCGAACGGAAACAAGGAAATTGTCCTCAATTTCCTGACGCCGCATCAGAAGTGGGGCATTCACTCCACCTATACCGACAACCTGCTGATGCTGACCCTCAATCGCGGCGGGCCGGTCGTCTGGATTTCCGAACTGGACGCGAAGTCTGCGGGTATCGTCGACAACGACTGGGTGGAAGTGTTCAACACAAACGGTGCGCTGACCGCGCGCGCCGTTGTCTCCCAGCGCATCAAGCAGGGCATGATGCTGATGTATCATGCGCAGGAAAAGATCATAAACACGCCCGGCTCGCAGATGACCGGCAATCGCGGCGGCATCCATAATTCGGTGACGCGCGCGGTGCTGAAGCCCACCCACATGATCGGCGGCTATGCCCAACTCGCCTACGGCTTCAACTACTATGGAACCGTGGGCGCCAACCGCGACGAATTCATCGTTGTGCGCAAAATGTCCAACATCGATTGGCTTGAGGAGCCGCTGCATTCAACCAAGGCGCCGAAGGAGGCCGCAGAATGAAGATCCGTGCACAAATCGCGATGGTGCTGAACCTCGACAAATGCATTGGTTGCCACACCTGTTCGGTCACCTGCAAGAACGTCTGGACCAGCCGCGAAGGCGTCGAATACGCCTGGTTCAACAATGTCGAGACCAAGCCCGGCGTCGGCTATCCCCGCGAATGGGAAAACCAGGAGAAGTGGAACGGCGGCTGGCGGCGCAAGCGGAACGGCAAGATCGAGCCGAAGATCGGCGCGAAATGGCGCATCTTGGCCAATATATTCGCCAATCCGGATCTGCCCGAAATCGACGACTACTACGAGCCCTTCACCTTCGACTACGAACACCTGCACACGGCGAAGGAATCGAAGGCCTTTCCTACAGCCCGGCCACGGTCGCTCGTGTCCGGAGAGCGCATCGAGAAGATCGAATGGGGTCCGAACTGGGAAGAAATTCTTGGTGGCGAGTTCGAAAAGCGTTCTAAGGACGTGAACTTCGAAGGGGTCCAGAAGGATATCTACGGGCAGTTCGAAAATACCTTCATGATGTATCTGCCGCGGCTTTGCGAGCACTGCCTCAACCCGGCTTGCGCGGCCGTTTGTCCGTCGGGTGCCATCTACAAGCGCGAAGAGGATGGCATCGTTCTGATCGATCAGGATAAGTGCCGCGGCTGGCGCATGTGCGTTTCCGGCTGCCCTTATAAGAAGATCTATTACAACTGGTCGTCCGGCAAATCGGAGAAGTGCATCTTTTGCTATCCACGTATCGAGGCAGGCCAGCCGACCGTTTGTTCGGAGACTTGCGTGGGCCGCATCCGCTATCTCGGCGTCCTTCTTTATGATGCCGACCGCATTGAGCAGGCGGCCAGCGTTCCCGACGAAAAGGACCTCTATCAGGCACAGCTCGACCTGTTCCTGGATCCGAAGGACCCGAAGGTGATCGCGCAAGCGCGCGCCGACGGCGTGCCGGAGACCTGGATCGAGGCGGCCCGCACGTCGCCGATCTGGAAGATGGCGATGGACTGGAAAGTCGCGTTCCCGCTGCACCCGGAATACCGCACGCTGCCAATGGTATGGTACGTGCCGCCGCTTTCTCCGATCCAGTCGGCTGCTGCCTCCGGCAAGATGGGCCTCGACGGTGACATGCCGGATGTGCGGAGCCTCCGCATCCCGCTGCAATATCTCGCCAACCTCTTGACCGCGGGCAACGAGGAACCCGTGGCGCTGGCTCTCGAGCGCATGCTTGCCATGAGGTCCTATATGCGAGCCAAGTCCATCGACGGCCGTATCGATGAACGCATTGCCGAGAAGGTTGCGCTTACCGGAGCCGACATTGAGGACATGTACCGGATCATGGCGATCGCCAACTATGAGGATCGCTTTGTCATCCCGACCGCGCGCCGCGAATGGAGCGAAGACGCCTATGACCTGCGCGGTTCCTGCGGCTTCTCCTTCGGCAACGGTTGCTCCGGCGGCACGAGCGAAACCAATCTCTTCGGCACCAAGCAGACGAAGAAGGCATCGAACCCGATGGAGATCGCATGATGGCCGAAGAACATGGAATTCTCACTTTGCGGGCGCTTTCCGCTCTTCTAACCTATCCGACAGAGGAGCTTTGCGCGGCGGTGTCAGAGATCGAAGGCGTGATCGTCTCCGAAGGGCTCCTGCCGGCCCCCGCTGCAAAATCGCTTCGGCCGCTTCTCGACGACCTTGTCTCGCTCGATCTTTTTGAGTTGCAGGAGCGCTATGTCGAACTCTTCGACAGAACGCGCCGCCTCTCGCTGCATCTTTTCGAGCATGTGCATGGCGAGAGCAGGGATCGGGGTCAGGCTATGGTCGATCTCGCCTCGCTTTATGAGAAAGGCGGGCTGGAACTCGCCGCCAACGAACTGCCGGACTATCTCCCGCTGTTCTTGGAATATCTGTCGACGAGACCACGCAAAGAGGCACTGAATCTTCTTGCCGAGACCGCCAACATTCTGGGAGCGCTCGAAGAACGCCTTTTGTCCCGGAATTCTCCATATGCTGCCGTTCTGACCGCGATCCGTGTGATGGCGGGTGCATCTGCCGAAATCTCCAACGCCGATGCCGGCGAAGCATTGGTTGGTGATCTCGCCGCGCTCGACTCGGAATGGGAGGAGACGGCTGTCACCTTTGGCCCTGGAAGCGGTGGAATGGATAGCTGTTCCAGCGAACGGCTTCAGACCCGTCTCCGTGCAGCACGTCGCGACGTGCGCGCCAATGCCCGTTGAAGGAGGAACGATGATGTCCGAGACCATCAATTCCGTGTTTTTCGGCTGGTATCCGTACCTTTGCCTCACCGTGTTCCTGCTCGGTAGCCTGATCCGTTTCGACCGCGAACAATATAGCTGGAAGACAGGCTCCTCTCAGTTGCTTCGTCGCAGCCAGTTGCGGTGGGGCTCGAACCTGTTTCACGTCGGCATACTGGTGATCTTCTTCGGTCACGCCGGCGGATTGCTCACGCCGATTGCCGTCTTCGATGCGCTCGGTATCGCTCACAGCTTCAAGCAGGGGCTCGCGATCGTCGTCGGCGGCATCGCCGGCATCGCCTGCTTTGTCGGGATATCCCTTCTAGCCCATCGCCGGTTCTTCGATCCGCGCATCCGAGCCACTTCGAGCTTCGGCGACATGGCGATCCTGCTCATTCTGTGGTTGCAACTGACGCTCGGCCTCTCCACGATTTTCGTGTCCCTCGGCCATATGGACGGTCATGAAATGGTGAAGTTCATGAATTGGGCGCAAGGCATCCTGACGTTACAGCCGTCTTCGGCCGCTTACGTTGCGGACGTGCATCCAATCTTCAAGATGCATCTGTTGCTGGGCATGACGATCTTTCTGCTGTTTCCCTTTACCCGGCTGGTCCATGTCTGGAGCGCACCGGTCTGGTATCTCGGCCGCCCAGGGTATCAGGTCGTGCGCAGCCGTTTCACGCGGGAGCGGCATCCGGCCCGTTCCTACAGACATCCGGCGGAGTGACAAACATGGTTTCTATCGTCATCGATCGCACGGCAGCGCGCGCCCGTGAGGGCCATAACCATCGACATGAGCATGTGTCTGCCCCGGCCCGCAATGGATCGTCCGAACCTCTCACCATGCCGCCGGTGAGCGTCAACGGCGTTTCGATTTCCCGTAAGGACATCGCCGCGGAGACGCAGAATTTTCCTGCCGTCAATCCTGGTGCGGCTTGGTATGCGGCAACGCGGGCGCTCGTCATCCGTCAGTTGCTGATGCAGGAAGCAAGTCGCCTCGGCATGACCGCCGAACCGCAAAGAGACGCGGACGGACGGGTGGAGACCGAAGAGGATGCATTGCTGCGCGCGCTCGTCGAACGCGAAGTGGAAACTCCGAAGGCGGACGATGAAATGCTGGTTCGTTTCTACGAGAACAACCGCAAACGCTTTGTCACGCCGCCGCTCTACGAGGCGGATCATATCCTGATTGCCGCAAGAAGAGAGGATGGCGCCGCTTTTGGTGAAGCCCGTGAGAGGGCTGCCTCGCTTGCTGCCGTTCTGGCGGAGCAGCCGGAGCGCTTTGCTGCCCTCGCCAGGGATTGTTCCGACTGCCCATCAAGGGAAGTCGGCGGCAGCCTCGGTCAGATCAGCCCCGTGGAAACGACATCGGAATTCGAGGCAGCGCTAGCCGGGCTTACCCCAGGGGAGATATCGGCCCCGGTTGAGACGCGCTACGGTGTCCATCTCATCCGACTGGTGAGGAGGATCGAGGGCAGGCGTCTACCATTCGAGGCGGTCAGGGATCGGATTGCCCGCTATCTGGAGGAGCATGTACTCCGACAGGCGACCGCGCAGTATATTTCGCTGCTCATCGGGCGCGCCGATATCCGCGGGATTGCTCTTGAAGGTGCCACAACACCCTTGGTGCAGTGAGGAAAAAGCATGTTCGGAACACTTATTGCCTCGCTCGACAATCCTCAAACCGCGGCGACGGTCATTGAGACGCTCGGGATGGAGGGCCTCGCAGATCGGCTCAAAGAGGCGGCCAGTTTGGAAGCAGTGGAACCGGCGGCCTATCTCGCCATGGTCGTCCGTTCTTTCATGGAGACGGCGTCCGACGATCATTTCGTTCAATTGATCGGCATCATGAACCGCGCCGAGGATCCGGGTCTTTCAGCCCTTCGCGCCATTCTCGAAAAGGCTTTGTCCGGGGCGGCGGCATGACTGCATCTTTTGTCACCAATGCCTCGTCCTGCCCACTGACCGATCTTTTCGGTCGCCGGATCACCTATCTCAGGCTGTCTGCAACCGACCGCTGCGACCTGCGCTGCGTCTATTGCATGGCCGAGAACATGACCTTCCTGCCGCGTAGGGATCTGCTGACGCTGGAGGAAATGGATCGTTTGGCTTCGGCCTTTGTCGCGCGCGGTGTTTCGAAGATCCGCATCACCGGCGGCGAACCCTTAGTGCGTAAGGATATCCTGACATTGTTCGAAGCGTTGTCGCGACATCTGACGAGAGGAGCGCTCAAGGAACTGACACTTACGACGAACGGAACGCTGCTTGCCAAGTATGCCGAAGCTTTGGCGCGCGCGGGTGTTCGGCGTGTGAATGTCTCCCTGGACACACTTGACGCGACGCGCTTTCGGGAGATCACGCGGCGAGGAAGCCTTGGTGTGGTGATGGACGGATTGCAGGCGGCACAGGACGCGGGCCTTGCCGTCAAGCTGAATGCCGTTGCGCTCAAAGGCGTCACGGAAGACGAGATCCATGACCTGATCGCCTTCGCTCATGGCCGCGGCATGGACCTGACGCTGATCGAGACCATGCCGCTTGGGGATGTTGGCGCGGACCGGACCGATCAATATTTGCCGCTGACCGATCTTAGGCGGCTGATCGAGACGCGCTGGACGCTCACCGACATACGCGAACGTACCGGCGGGCCGGCGCGTTACGTCCGTGTGGCCGAGACTGGCGGACGGATCGGCTTCATTACGCCGATGAGTCATTCCTTCTGCGAGACCTGCAATCGCGTACGCGTCAGCGCGACCGGCGTGCTCTATACCTGCCTCGGCCAGGAGGACAAGATTGATCTGCGTCCAGCGTTGCGCGGGTTCGAATCTGACCAAGCGCTGCACACGGCCATCGACGCGGCCATCAAGGCGAAGCCGCGCGGCCATGATTTCAGAATTGATCGCCGCGGAACGCCGACGCTTGCCCGTCATATGTCCGCGCTTGGAGGCTGATCCATGGTGCGCATTGGCATCCTCACCGTATCCGACCGAGCAAGCCGCGGCGAATATGACGATCTCGGGGGCCCGGCGATCCGGCATTGGCTGAATCGGGCGATCACATCGCCGTGGATAGCTATTTCGAAGATAATCCCCGACGGTTTCGAAAGCGTCCGCGAGGCGCTGATCGAATTCTGCGATCAAGAGCGGACCGATCTTATCCTGACGACCGGCGGAACCGGTCCGTCTGCACGGGATGAGACGCCGGAAGCCTTTCGCGCCGTGATCACAAAGGAGTTGCCGGGCTTCGGCGAGGTCATGCGACGGGCGAGTTTCCAGAGCGTGCCTACGGCAATTCTCTCTCGACAGTCGGCCGGCATACGCGGCAGCACGCTGATCATCAATCTGCCGGGAAAACCGTCATCGATCGGCCTTTGCCTGGACACAGTGTTTCCGGCGGTGCCCTATTGTCTTGATTTGATCGGCGCCGGCCGCATCGAAACTGACCCGGCAATCGTTGCGACCTTTCGTCCTTCGTAAGCGCCCAGTTTACGAAGGCCAGCGCCTTACATGAAAATCGACAGCGGGTCGGCGCCAAAAAGGAAGCGATGGCCCCAGAGGAGCAGCCAGATGGTGAGGGCGGCCGCCGCTATCGCGCCAATCAGGATCGGCGCGTCGACACTCAACCTATTCCCGCGGGCAAGACCGCCTAAGGGCACGATAGAGGTCCGAGCCGCCACGTTCTTCCATGTCGTTCCCAAGCGACGCCTGGCGCGCATCTCCGCCATCGGAATGCTGCCGAGCGAAAAGAACGCGAATCCTCCAAAAAGCAGGAGGGAGCGCAAGTCGCCATTCGCGGCCAGATGGCCAATGGCCCAAAGAGCGAATCCCCAAAGGACCGGGTGGCGTGTTATGCGAACGATCGCTCCGGGTTGTCCCGCTGTGCGCATGGATACCGACAATGGGTTGCGGCTCAGAAGCCCGCCGAGGACCAGGAACAACCCGACTGGAGCCAGAACAAATGTCACTCCGGCATGCCAGGGTTGAAAGTCCCAGAGCGGGATATAGTCCAAAGCCAGTGTGGCGCGGAATACCCATATCAATGCCGCGATCGATGCCGCGGAATAGACAAGCAAATAGGCCGGCCGGCCTATTTGCTGGACAATGCTCCCGCGGATGGCCGGAATGGCGGGGATCGAGTGAAAGGTGACGAAAGCCACGAAGGCGGTTATGAATTCATGCATTTTTCGGTCCAGAAGCTGGCGTTCAATCGCGGTTCAACTGCGCGCCCGATCGGCAAGATTGAGCAACTTTTGGGGATCGCAGATCGTCAACTTCTGCCGGCCGCCTTCCACGATGCCTCTCGCCTCCCATGCGCTCAAGATTCTGGAGACCGTGTGCAATGTGGTGCCAGTCATTTCCGCAATATCCTGCCGCGAGATTGGAAAATCGATACGGATACCTGTGTCCACCTGCTTGCCTGCCTGTCTTGACAGTCTCAGGACCGCATGCGCAACGCGCCTCTCGACTTCTTCCGTCGACATTTCCCGGATGCGGGTGTGAGCTTCCTCCAGCCGCTGCCCGATGGTCTGCATCGCAGTAACGGCGAGACGGGGATTCTGCTCCACGAACCGTGACCACATCTCCGTGGGCCACGCCAGAGTGAGGCTTTCGGCCGCCGCTATGGCGGTGCCGGGATAGTCGGCGCGCTGGAGCGCCATCGCAAAACCGAACAAATCGCCCGGATGGACCATCCGAACGATAATTTGCTGGCCGTCTGGAGTGACCTGGGTCACTTTGAGCCGCCCATGGAGAAGAAGAAAGAACGACTTGGCCGGGGCGCCTTGTTCGAATACGGCATCGCCCGGCATGACGCGACGCGAAACGGCATGTTCCAGCATTGCGTTCAGGTCACGGTCCGACATCCGATCGAACAAGGGTAGAGACTTCAGTACTGTCGGGTCGATTTTCACCAGGAATGGGCCTCTGTTATTGGCGGCTCCGAATGCGTGATGAAGCAGGCCGCAAAGCGTGAACATCCAGCCCCGCTTCCGCATGCCGTCATCGGGGTCCGGTTGACGGACAAGTCGGAAAGGCGGCTGGCCGGATTATTCGTCATGCTTGATCCTTTGACGTCGACAGTGCCCCTCGACCGCCGACGATACAATAAAAGATCCGTGCCGATCCTCTTTGACATGGCGCAAATTCAGCATTGGGACAGCCAAAGTCCTGGGACACGATCCTTGCGTATTCGCAACGACGGTCGCTGTGAGCTCCCTTATGGCTGAATGGCCAATTCGGAGATATCGCTTATGCAACAGCATCCTCACGCCACATCCGGGGAACATATTGTTCGCGGATTGTCGCGCTCGCGGCCCGTTCTCTTTTCCTATGGTTTCCGCCCGTTCTTTCTTGCGGCGGCCGTCTGGGCGATCATCAGCATCGATTTGTGGGTCCTGTTTCTTTCGAGGGGCCTGCCTATCGCCGAAGCATATGGAGCAATCTACTGGCATGCGCACGAAATGCTCTTCGGCTTCGCGTCTGCAATTCTCGCAGGCTTCCTCCTCACTGCGATCCCGAACTGGACCGGCCGCTTACCCATTTCGGGCCGGCCGCTCATGGCTTTGTTCGCAATATGGCTCGCGGGCCGCGCAGCGTTGCTGCTTATCGACTGGATTGGCGCAATTCCCGCCGTGTCTGCCGACAGCATATTCTTGCCGGTCCTGCTCGTGCTTTGCGCGCGGGAGGTCATAGCCGGCAGGAAATGGAAAGATCTGAAGGTTATCGCAGGCCTGGCGGCTCTTTCCGTCGCCAACATTTGCTTTCACCTTCAAGTCTTGAAGGGCGTCACACCTGACATTGCCATTCGGTTTGGCCTAGCTGCCTATGTTTTGCTAGTGACGATCATTGGCGGGCGCATTCTTCCGAGCTTCACGCGCAACTGGCTGAACCGGTCCGGCCGCATGGATTTTCCCGCGCCCCACGATCGCTTCGATGCGGTCTCGATCGCCGCAGGCATGCTGGCCTTGGTGTCTTGGACACTTGCACCGACGACGGTGGCGACGGGCCTGCTCGCTGCCGGTACGGCAATCCTGAATGCGGTACGCCTCGGGCGCTGGCGGGGATGGACGACTTGGCGAGATCCAATGCTTGTGGTCCTGCATATTGCTTATCTGTTCGTTCCGATTGGGTTTGCCGCAATTGCCGCTGGTGCCGTAGGCCTGGAGCAGATCGCGATCCTCCACATTTTGGCGATCGGCGTCGTCAGCCTCATGATGCTGGCGGTCATGACCCGTGCCAGTCGTGGCCACACGGGAAGGAAGCTGAAGGCCAGTTTGACCACCACCGTGTCCTACACAATCCTTGTGACGGTTGCGGTCGTGCGGCCGCTCGCCGAATTGATGCCGCCTTATGCCGACGTAATATTGATGCTTGCTGCGGCGGGGTGGACTGCTGCATTCGGGTTGTTCGCGGTCGAACATGCCCCGTTTCTTTGCAAGGAAAGAAAACCCCTCCGGTGAAAAAGGCGAGCCGGGCCACGCGCCCGGCTCCAGTCTGGCGAAGGCGATCAAGTTCACGAACCCGGTCACCGGCACTGTTCCTCGCGACAAAAATGCCCGTTCAGATTTCCGCGCAGCTTGATGCCGGTAAGCGGTCGATGACTGCTTTGCCGATCATGTCAGGCGACCATGGCGGTTCGTGGACAAGGTCTATCTCCACTTTGCCGATGCTTTCGATCGCCTGCAGTCGCTCCCTCACGGCGTCGATGATGAAGGCGGAGGCGGGGCAGGCCCTTGTCGTCGTCGTCATGACGATCCGCACGGTGCCAATCGGCAGGATCTCGATGAGGTATATCAATCCCAACTCGACGATGTCGATGCCGATCTCCGGATCTTCTATGCCGCGAAGGCACTGCACAACAGCCGGAATGGTGATCGTTCCCGCCTGGCTCATGCGGCCGCCTCCGAAGGATTGAAGCGGATCATGATGCGAAAAACGCTTCCGGTCGAATCGAAATTCCCAACCCATTCATGGCCGCGCAATTTCAATTCGTTGAAGAGAAAAACCGGCTCACGGCTAAGAAGTGCAAATAGCACCTCGCCCGCTTTCATCGTCTCCAGCCGAGCGAGTATCCGCTCCATCGGCTCCGGCGGCGTGAGATCGGTAAGATCCATGTTCCAGACCGGATCCGGCCAGATATCGGCCGAGGCCGGCGATGCATCCGCTTGCGTTTTGGTGGACGATGCCGTTTGCGGAGTGAAAACGATTTCCCAATCGTCATCATCAATCTGTCTGCTCGCATGGATGTAGCCTCGCTGCTTGAGCTGTCTGATGAGGGGCAGGGGCTCGAAAATTGCGAGCAGACGAAGGCCTTCGTCCGGCTCAAGCGATGCGATGGTGTCCATTATGAGCTGGAACGGCAACCCTCCTTCCCTCAGGATTTGGCGGACATCGAGTTCACGAAGCGGCATCATTCGCGTTACCTCTCTGGATTTGTTTTGCGACCAAAAGCGCTGGTTGACGAAAGGGTGCGGTCTTTGCGGAGCCATCGATATTTAAGAGGGCACGCGCACGGAACAGCTCGAACGCCAAGGCTGCCGTGCAGAAAGCCTGCAAGACAGCCGCGGCACGGAAGCCGCTATCGGAATTTCCTGCGATCGCGACCCCGGCCAGGATCACTCCGAGATAGAAGAGGGCGAGCCAGACAGCCGCGTGGCGTTCTCTGACCAGCTCGCTCAAGCGCGGTGTCGGCCGACGGCCGAGCAGCGGCCCGAAGGCTTCGATCCAAGTCAGGAAGGGGACGATCTTGAGCAATTGCGCCAGACCGAGCCCTGTCAGCCAACCGAACGCAAAAACGTAGATCAGCGCGATACGCACGTTTGGGCCGAGGCCAAGCGGGATCGAGACGACGAAGGCCAGAGCCGATGCGGCCAATAGCGCAAATGCCGGAATCGACCCCAGTGTGTTCAGTTCCGGAATTTTGCGTCGCCGGCGCCGGTACATTGCAGTCACGTCGACGAGATATGCCGTAAGGGTTATGGCGAAGGTGATCGCGGCTGCGAGCATAAGCGGCTGAACCAACCCGGAGCCTGCGGTCGAAAGGACCAGGGCAAGGCAGAGGATGGCGAGGGCCGATGCGCCGCTGTTTCGCACGAGGCCGGATTTTCCAGTATCGGGCGAAAGCAGGAACATCGGAAGAAGCTTGTAGCTCACTCCGATAGCGGCGAATGTCATCCAACCTGCCAGGCCGAAGCTCATATGCAGCGGAACCGCATCCAGAACCAATTCGACCAAGTAGCGGGTCTGCGTCACGCCGGAGATCACCAGCGCGAAGATCGCGCCCAGCGTAACGGTCGCGGCGAGACAGACAATCGCCATCATGACAAACGGGGATGCCGTATGAACGCTTCGGCCCCGCCAGAGTCCTATGAACAGTACCATGGCGATGGCGAGGAACGCGCTCGCCAGCATGGACACGGCGGCCACCATCAATGTCCCCGCGAACGGCCATTCGCGTTCTATCGCTTCAAAGCCGAAAGAAAGGGTTGCTAAGCCGATAATCAGCGCCAAGAGGCATACGAGGTTCAATCGTTCGGTCGGCAGGCCCAATCCTGTGAGAACCGGTGAAAACTGCAGCAAAGCTCCGATCATCAAAAGACCGAACCAACCGATGGTCACGAAATGGACGATGATGAGCACCCGGGGCTCGCCAATATCGACGGACGGCTGCCACCAGCCCGCTGCAAGCATCGTTTGCTCCAGCAGTAAACACAGGAGCGCAGCGGCGAAATACGACATCGTCCATCGAGACAGAGTTGCACCGGGGACCAGCATCGCAGACGCCCGCCTTCAATGCTCACCGCAGCAGCAATCGCATCCGGTATCCAGGCGTGATATCTCAATACGCCAATTTTTCGGGCCCTGTTCGAGATACTCCCAAGCGAACTTTCCAGGGTAGCCCGCCTCAAGCTGATAGTGGAGCGGGCGAGGATCGTGATCGCTCTTAATACGCAGCAAGCCGCCGGGGGGAAGGCTTCGAAGGACACGGAAAATGCGTGCATGTCCTTCACCGGATGTGAGGATGCGCACGTCACCGGCAGGCGTTTCTACGAACTCAATTGCTCCTTCATTCATTGAATCAATCCTTCGGCTGCGTGACTTCGAGGTCCTGGCATGACTGCAGCCTTGGCCACCAGATGCTCGGAACTTAAAGCCGGTGCGTTCAGAACACTTTGACCAGGAGCAAATAATTCCCCCGTTTCTCTGGATGGTCGCGCGCTCCGTCATTGACATAGGACAAGGACAAGACCGTTTGCCGCCGCCAGAACCTCTCAAGGATTCAATGAGGGCATTATTCATGTTCAATCGTCTGGTCGCGAAATATGGTGAGGCGCGATTGCCCCGCTACACAAGCTATCCGACAGCGCCTGCCTTCTCCTCAATGGTCGGGCCTGATGCATATGCGGAAGCATTGGCAAAGCTTGCCGAGGACGATCCTGTTTCGCTCTATTTGCATGTGCCATTCTGCCGCGCGATGTGCTGGTATTGCGGCTGTCACACGACCATCACGAGGCAGGATCGTCCCATCGTCGACTATCTGGATGTGATGGACCAGGAGATAGAGCTTGTTGGCTTTGCCGCGCGTCATCCGACGCAGGTCAAGAACGTGCATTTTGGTGGTGGGACGCCGACAATTATGAAGCCGGACGAGTTCCGGGCCCTCATGAAGAAACTCAGAAGCGTGTTTGATTTCCGGGATGATAGCAGCGTTGCGCTCGAGATCGATCCTCGGACGCTTTCGGCGGCGATGGTGGAGGCGTTGGGCGAGAGTGGTGTCGACCGTGCCAGCCTCGGTGTCCAAAGCTTCGATCCCGTTGTGCAGGCGGCTATCAATCGCAGGCAAACCCCGGAACAAACAGAGGAGGCGGTCCTTTTGTTGCGGGGCGCGGCGGTCGGCAGTATCAATTTCGACCTGATCTATGGACTACCGCATCAGACAGTAAAATCCTGCGTCGAAACCGTCCGGACGGCGATCCGGATGCGGCCAGAACGTTTCGCGGTGTTCGGCTATGCTCATGTTCCAGCCTTTAAGAAGCATCAGCGGCTGATCGATGACGCAGTGCTTCCCCGCGCCGAAGAAAGAAATGCCCAGGCGGAAGCAATCGCATCGGAACTCGTGGCGGCAGGCTATGTCCGCATCGGGCTTGATCACTTTGCGCTGCCGGATGACGATCTTTCGATTGCCGCATCGCAAGGCAGCATGCGGAGAAATTTCCAAGGCTACACCACCGATACCTGCGATACGTTGATAGGCCTCGGGGCGTCCGCCATCGGAAAATTGCCGATGGGATATGTCCAGAACCAGGTTCCCATTGGCAGCTATGCCGACCGCATCAGTGCGGGTGTTCTGGCAACGGTCAAAGGCTATCGGCTCACCGACGAGGACAGGCTGCGCGCGCGCGTAATCGAACGGCTCATGTGCGATTTTGCCGTCGATTTGGTCCGCGTTGCGGAAGGGTCGGGCTTCGATGCCGGTCTTCTGTTGGATGGCAATGAGAGACTGCTGGAGCTCGCAGCGGACGGAGTCGTAACCATTGACGGCGGCAAGGTCACGGTTTGCCAGGAGTCGCGATTCATGGTCAGGGCTGTTGCCGCGGCCTTCGACGCTTATCTCGGCGCATCTGGACGCACGCATAGCAAGGCTGCTTGAGGAACAAGGGAGAGCCTGCGTCTGACCATGGCTATCAAGTAACGCCAAACAAACGAAAAGCGGCCGAATTCGGCCGCTTTCGTTTGCGAGTTTGCACCAGCCGAGCGCTATTGGGTGATTTGCCCCAGGTCGGCATCGAGGCGCTTGCGCGCCAGGTTCGGAACCTTCGCGGTCTTGATGACCTCAAGATTGGTCGGGTTATCGCCAACCTGAACGAGCGCCACCATGCCCATGCCGGCATGAGGCGTGCATTTCACTACATAGAAGCCCGGAATGTCGAATTTTGCCTGATATTCCTCGCTCGCCTTGGATTTGAATTCGGCGGCACCGTCTGGGATCAGGCCCTTGAATGTTTCGACATTGTGACTCTTGTCGGTGGGAATGAAGGTGATGGTGTCGCCGGGCGCGATTTTCACAAAGCCCGGCTCGAACACCATGGCACCATCAGCACCTTTGTTGAGCATTTGAATTTGGTGGTCCGCCGCCAAGAGTGGCGCAGCCGAAGTGGCTAGCGCCACCGCTGCGACGACCAGACCGATTTTGAAACGCATTCCATATCTCCTTTACCGACAGCCTTATTAGCCGTCGGTTCGGTTTTATGGGCCGGCGGGCGGACCTTCTTTGAGGTTGATCAAATTGCCGCGAGCATTCTCTGTATGGCACGGAGTGGTCTTGCCGGGCGGTGTTTTTGCAACAACGCGCCCGGCAATGAGGAATCCGCGGTGTTTGTTGACCTAGATCAAGGATCGGTCGCCGCGCACGTGGGACCTGTCGCTCAAAGTGCGAGAAAGATGACCTTCCTAAGTGCGGTCATCTGCGCTCTGGGGACGACGACATGAATTACACCGCTGAAACCATGCTGGTCGCGGTCGGCGCTTTTCTGGCATTGGTGGGTGCCGGCGCCGCTCATGATCAGCTTTTTGCCGCCCATATGTGGGTGTTATTCTTCTGTCTTCTGGCAGGCACGATCCTGCTGGTTCGCCGTGTCGACTTTTCGCCGGAGGCGTCTCGTATAAGAAGCGAGCCAACGCCCTATTTCGACGAAGTCATTCGATATGGGCTTATCGCCACCGTCTTCTGGGGTGTTGTCGGTTTTCTGGTGGGCGTGGTCATCGCTCTCCAGCTAGCCTATCCGGATCTGAACTTTGCGCCATATCTGAACTTCGGTCGTCTGCGCCCGGTGCACACCTCTGCCGTCATCTTCGCCTTCGGCGGCAATGGGTTGATAATGACCTCCTTCTACGTCGTCCAGCGCACCTGCCGAGCCCGGCTCTTCGGCGGCAATCTCGGTTGGTTCGTGTTCTGGGGATATCAACTCTTCATCGTCATGGCCGCGACCGGCTATGTTCTCGGGATCACACAGGCCCGCGAATATGCCGAGCCCGAATGGTATGTCGACATCTGGCTCACCATTGTCTGGGTCGCCTATCTTGTCACCTTTTTGGGGACGATCCTGAAGCGCAAGGAGCCGCACATCTATGTGGCGAACTGGTTCTATCTGGGCTTCATCGTCACCATCGCCATGCTGCACGTCGTCAACAATCTGGCGATGCCGGTCTCTTTCCTTGGCTCGAAGAGCTATTCGCTGTTTTCGGGCGTGCAGGATGCTCTGACGCAATGGTGGTACGGCCACAACGCTGTCGGCTTTTTCCTGACGGCGGGCTTCCTTGGCATGATGTACTATTTCGTGCCGAAGCAGGCGAACCGCCCAGTCTATTCCTACCGCCTGTCGATCATCCATTTCTGGGCCCTGATCTTCATGTACATTTGGGCTGGCCCACATCACCTGCATTACACGGCATTGCCCGACTGGGCGCAGACGCTGGGCATGGTCTTTTCGGTGATGCTGTGGATGCCTTCCTGGGGCGGCATGATCAACGGTCTGATGACGCTTTCGGGAGCCTGGGACAAGATCCGCACCGACCCGATCATCCGCATGATGATCGTCGCGATCGCCTTCTACGGCATGTCGACCTTCGAAGGCCCGATGATGTCGGTCAAGACGGTCAACTCGCTCAGTCACTATACCGAATGGACCATCGGTCACGTTCATTCCGGCGCGCTCGGCTGGGTCGGCATGATCACGTTCGGCGCCATCTACTACCTGACGCCAAAGCTCTGGGGACGTGAGCGGCTTTACAGCCTCCGCATGGTCAACTGGCATTTCTGGCTCGCCACGCTGGGCATCGTTATCTACGCGGCGGTGCTGTGGGTCGCCGGCATCCAACAAGGCCTGATGTGGCGCGAATACAATAGCCAGGGCTTCCTCGTCTATTCCTTCGCAGAGACCGTGGCTGCGATGTTCCCCTACTACCTCCTGCGCGCCGTCGGCGGTGCTCTCTATCTGGCGGGGGGAGTGATCATGGCCTGGAACGTCGCAATGACTATCCGGGGGCGCCAGCGCGACGAAGCCGCGATCCCGAGCGCTTTCATCGCCCAGGCTGCCGAGTGAGGTAAAGCAAGATGTCTATCCTAGAGAAACACCAGATCCTCGAGAAAAATGCCACCCTGCTGCTCGTCGGGTCGCTGTTGGTGGTCAGCATTGGCGGCATCGTCGAAATCGCGCCGCTGTTCTATCTCCAGAACACGATCGAGAAGGTGGAAGGCATGCGCCCATATACGCCTCTCGAGCTGGCAGGGCGCAATATCTACATCCGCGAAGGCTGCTACCTCTGCCACAGCCAGATGATCCGCCCGTTCCGGGACGAAGTGGAGCGTTACGGCCATTATTCGCTCGCCGCAGAGTCCATGTATGACCATCCGTTCCAGTGGGGCTCGAAGCGCACGGGACCGGACCTGGCGCGTGTCGGCGGTCGCTATTCCAACGAATGGCACGTCCAGCATCTGTCCAACCCGCGCGAGGTCGTGCCGGAGTCGATCATGCCCACTTATGCCTTCCTCAAAGAGAGGGACGTCACGGTTAAGGATATCGGCATGGATCTCAAGGCTAACGAGGATGTCGGCGTGCCCTATAGCAAAGACATGCTGGCGAATGCGGAAGCCGACATGCGGGCGCAAGCCGATCCGAACGCAAATACGACCGATCTGCTGGCGCGATATCCGAAAGCGAAGGTCGGCGATTTCGACGGCGACCCCACCAGGCTGACCGAGATGGACGCGCTCGTCGCGTATCTGCAGATGCTCGGAACACTGGTTGATTTCTCGACCTATGACGATGCCACCGGTTATCGCTGAGGTGCTTCCATGGAAACATATACTGCAATGCGTCACTTCGCCGACAGTTGGGGGCTCCTCGCAATGGCCTTGTTTTTCGTAGGGGCTATCGCCTTCACGCTCCGGCCAGGTAGCAAAAAGATCGCCAACGAAGCCGCTGACATACCTCTGAAGGATGATTGAGATGTCGGACAAACATATAGACGAACTCAGCGGCGTCGAGACAACGGGCCATGAATGGGACGGCATCCGTGAACTCAACAATCCCATGCCCCGATGGTGGGTGTGGACATTCTATGTCACGATCCTCTGGGCCGTCGGCTATGCCATCGCCTATCCCTCCATACCCCTGATCAGAGATACCACCAAAGGACTGCTCGGCTTTTCGAGCCGGGCCGAACTGCAGCAGCAAGTGGAAGAGGCCAAGGTCGGACAAACTCGGTTTCACGATCTCATCGCCGCGAAAACCGTCAGAGAAATCGATGCCGATCCGACGCTGCGCGAGTTTGCCATCGCTGGCGGCGCCTCTGCCTTCAAGGTCAACTGCGCGCCGTGTCATGGCTCCGGTGCCACCGGCGCTCCGGGATTTCCCAATCTGAACGACGACGAATGGCTCTGGGGTGGCGACCTCGAAGCGATCCAAAAGACCGTCTCGCATGGCATCCGCTTCGATGCCGACCCCGAGACGCATTCGTCGGAAATGCCTGCCTTCGGCGATATGCTCGATCATACGCAAATTCGGCAAGTTGCCGCCTACGTCTGGGGACTGACGAACACACCTTCCGATCCGGCGCTGGCGAAGGCTGGAAGGCAGGTATTCCTCGACAATTGCGCTGCTTGCCACGGCGAGGACGCCAAGGGCAAGCAGGAGATGGGAGCGCCGGATCTCGCCGATGCGATCTGGTTAAAGGGGCGGGGAGAGGATGCGATCATCCGCCAGGTGACTGCGCCGAAACATGGCGTGATGCCGGCTTGGTCGGCCCGGCTGGGCGAAACCACCGTGAAGGAGCTGTCCGTGTTTGTTCATTCGCTGGGCGGTGGAAAATAGGAGGAATGAAATGACTGCCCACGACCAAAATCCCCTTCTCCGCTTGTACGGCAACCCCCGAGCCATCGTTCATACGCGGGTTGCCGCGCGGGCACATCCGCTCCCTTCCACGCGGGAGGAAGACAGCCTGGAGAAGCTCGGCAATTCCATGGCCAGTTTGATTTCGCTCAAAGATCACAATACCGCGAGCCGTTAGCATTCAAAGGTAGAGGACGTTCCCTACGGGCTCCCCCGTAGTTCCTCTGAGCCACGTCCCTGCGGGGCGTGGCTCTCGTTTTTTGACCGAGCTGAAGACCGGTCAGCCATTCCTTGACCTACGTCAAGGACGTTTGGTCAGCCGGATGCGAGATGAGGATCATCAACAGGACGCCGAGCGATGAACCTCTATACAGCTCCAGACCCGCGGGACGCTCATGTCGAACGGCTCGATGCCGAGGCGGTCAATGCACGGCGCAATCGTCAGCCACTCTATGCTGCACGAAAGAAAGTGTTTCCAAAGCGGGCGCAGGGTCGGTTCCGGCGATTCAAATGGATCGTGATGCTGATCACGCTCGGCATCTACTATCTTTCTCCCTGGATTCGCT